>NZ_JBYOLC010000009.1:0-234117 GCF_057798995.1 Shinella sp. 20P9.1.1 | reverse complement strand
AATGTCCTTCTTCGGCTCATAAGCCATACTTCGAAAAGGATCATTTTTCAGGGGGCAGACCATGTAGCTGCTTGGGGAGTGCCCATAGCGTTTCTTGAAGGCGTTTGAGAAGTATTGGCTCGAGTTGAAGCCACAACTCAATGCGATCTCCGTGACGCTAGTGCTGCGTGGTTCCTGGAGGAGGCGTGATGCCTGCTCCAGGCGCAGATATTGGAGATATTGGCGAGGCGCCATGTTGGTGAGCTTCTTGCAGTAATCGGAAAAGCGTGTGCGCGAGAGCCCGCACTCCTCGGCCATACCTTCGAGTGACCAATCTTCTTCGAGAGCGTAGGCGAGCCGGCGCAGGAAGATTGCGACGGTGTGTTGCGAGGTTGAGAGATCCGGGTCGAGTGTCGGTGCCTGCTCACTCATTCGGTCGATTAGGCTGAGCATTATTGCGTTGATCGCCACCTTCAGACGGGTTTCGCCATCCTCGGGGCTGCGATCGAGCAGGATTGGCGGGATGGCCTCAAAGGTGCGGCAAAGTTCGGTTCCGCCGTCCCACACCGGCTGATTGTTCTGTGTGAGAATATCGTCGAGCCGTTCGGCCTCGTCCGGCGAGAACACGAGCCAATCCGGCCAGTCCGGTGTTTCGCTGGGCCGGCGCAGGCCCGCATCGAGAATGATCCACAGAAGTCGGCTAGGGCCGACATTGGGATTGCCGATGGCGTGCAGTTGCCAAGGCCGGATGACGATGAACTGGCCTTGTTTAAGTGCATACGTCTGGTCGTCCACCGTCAGATCGAGGCTGCCGCGTGCGAGATAGGCGATCTTGAAGCCTTCGTTGCAGTGCCGGCCGAGCCCCCAGGACTGGATGTGGCGCGCATCCCAGAAGCCGACAGTGCGGATGCCCGGCAGGCGCTCGCCGAGCGAAATGCCGGGATAGCTGCCGCGCGTCCAAGCGTGAAGCTCGACCTCGCCCTGACGGGCGGCAACCTGCAATTCCTTGCAGTTGTCGGCATACATGACCGAGTCGGGCTGACGGAAGACCGAGGGCCGGCAATTGACCGGAGAAATCACCGCATGTCTGTTCACGTTGCGCCTCCCAACACAAAATGACTTAAGAAATTTACCACTGTTGTCATCCGCAAGAATTGCCGAGTCAAGCCTGCCATTGTGCTTTCGTCGCGGATGGCCTGAAGGAGACTGGCCGGCGCGGCGAAGGGGAGGACACACGTGAAAATCGCATTCAACCTGCTCGTCATCGGCGCAGACATCGGCCTGCAGCATGCGCGCCAGCTCGAGCGGCTGAAGGCACTTGGCTATGACGCGGTGGAGATTCCCGTCTTTTCCGGCAGCGAACAGCGCTACGCGGCGCTAGGCCGGCTGCTTGGCGATATTGGTCTCGTCGCCGGAGCCGCCGCCGTCGCGACGTCGGAGTCCAACCCAGTAAGTCCAGATGCGTCCGTGCGCGCAAAGGCGCGTGATCATCACCGCTGGATCGTTGACTGTACGGCAGCGATGGGTGGCGAGATCATCGCTGGTCCCATCCATTCGCCCGTTGGTGTCTTCACCGGCTTCGGGCCGACGCCCGATGAATTCGATCGCTGCGTCGAGGCGATGCGCGCGATGGCCGACTATGCGGCGCCCGCGGGTATTCGCATTTCGGCGGAGGCCGTCAACCGTTTCGAATGCTACGTGATGTCGACCATTGCGCAGGCATCGGCGATCCACCGCGCCGTCAATCATCCCAATTATGGCTATATGTTCGACACGTTCCACGCCAATATCGAGGAAAAGGATCCGCCGGCGACCTATGAGCGCTACCACGACGAGATAAACCATTTCCATGTCTCCGAAAACGATCGCGGTGTTCCGGGTTCCGGTCATGTGCCGTTTGCAGCGCATTTCGATGCCCTGCGCCGCTGTGGCTACGACGGCTGGCTGACGGTCGAGTCCTTCGGTCGCGCCTTGCCGGAGCTTGCCGGTGCGACGCGCGTCTGGCGTGACCTTTTCGACGATCTCGATGGCCTCTTTGCCGAAAGCGTCGCGTTCATCCGCCGGGAATGGGCGGCTGCGGGAGAGCGGCTCGCATGACGGCCGTTCCCGCTCTCAGCATGACCGGAATCAGTAAGGCTTTTCCGGGTGTCCGTGCGCTCGACGGCGTCGATTTCGAATGCCTGCCGGGCGAAATTCACGCCATCTGCGGCGAAAACGGCGCCGGAAAGTCGACGCTGATGAAAATCCTCGGTGGCAGTTACAGGCAGGATGCCGGCATCATCCATCTCGCCGGAAAGGCGGTGCAGTTCACGCATCCACGGCAGGCGACGGAAGCGGGTATCGCCATCATCCACCAAGAGCTCAGCCTTTTGCCGCACCGGACGGTTGCCGAAAACATTTTCATGGGACGGGAGATCTCCCGGCGCGGCATCCTGGACAAGGCGGCAATGCGGGAGAGGGCGGCTGAGCTTCTCCGCCGCATCGGCGCGGCGATCGATCCACAGGCGCTGGTTTCCTCGCTTTCCATCGCTTTGCAGCAATTGGTCGAGATCGCTAAGGCGCTCCTTCTCGATGCGCGCATCCTTGTCATGGACGAACCCACGGCCGCCCTCGACGAACGCGATAGCCGGACGCTGCTCAAGCTCGTCGATGGCCTTCGCGGGGAGGGCGTTTCGATCGTCTATATTTCGCATCGCATGCCAGAGGTCACGGCGATCGCCGACCGCATCACCATTCTCAAGGATGGCCGGAAGATCTGGACGCGGCCGCGCGATGCCGCCCCCATCAGCGAGATTGTGCGAGCCATGGTCGGTCGCGATCTCAAGGATTTCTATCCGGCTGTACCGGTATCTCCTCCCGGCGAAGTTCTCCTCGCCATAGAAGGCGGTGCGAATGCCAGCTTGCGCGATGTTACCTTCGATGTACGTGCCGGCGAGATCGTCGGCGTGGCGGGGCTTGAGGATTCTGGCAAGGGTGCGCTGGCGCAGGCGCTCGTCGGGGATGTTCCCCTCACGAGCGGCACGCTCACCCTGCGCGGCCGTCGGGTTGCGGTTCGCACACCGCGGCAGGCCACGGCGGCTGGCATCGGCTACCTGCCGGGCGACAGAAAGCGCGAGGGGTTGGTGCTGCGCCAGTCTGTCCGCGATAATGCGCTCCTGACGCTGCGTTCCATGGCCGGCGTTTTCACACGGCCACAACGTGGCGCGCTCGCACATGACGCTGTAGACGAAAGGCTGCGTGCTATGGATGTGCGCGCTGCGGATTTCGGCCAGGAGATAGGGACACTCTCCGGTGGCAACCAGCAGAAGGCCATCATCGTGCGCTGGTTGGCGCAGGCGTCCGATATCCTCGTCTTCGTCGAGCCGACGCGCGGCATCGACATCGCGGCCAAGGCCGCGATCTACGAGACAATGCGCGCTTTCACCAATTCCGGTCGGGGCATCGTCGTCGTCTCCTCGGACATGCCGGAACTGATCGGTATCGCCGACCGTGTGCTGGTCATGCACCAGGGACGCATATCCGGCGTTGTGCCGCGCGGCGCGAGCGAGGAGGACATCATGCATTTAGCGCTCGGCCTTGCGCATGCGCCATCCGGGGAGAGTACGGCATGACGAGTGATAGTGTGAAGCCGAAGCCCGGCCTGTCCGTCGCCGTCTTGCTTACAGGACTCTCCATTGGATTTTTCGTCGTAGTGGCGCTCGCCACCGGCGAGACCTCACAGCTGAGCGCGCAAGGCCTGACCGGTCTGCTTCAGCGCATGATCGCGCTCGGGCTCGTTGCGATCGGCCAGACCTTCGTTGTCCTTGTCGGTTCGATCGATCTTTCGGTCGCCGCGCTTATCAGCGCTGTCGCCGTCCTCGCTTCGCACGTCATGCAGGGCGATCCGGTCATGATGCTGCCGGCTGTTCTCCTCTGCCTTGGCCTTTGTATTGCGGTTGGCTTCGTCAATGGCGCGCTGGTCGCCTATGGCGGCATCAACCCGCTCATCGCGACGCTCGGCACAGGGCTCATCATCCAGGGCGTGCTTGCCGCCTCGTTCAGCACGCTTCAGGGTTCTGTGGCGCGGGAGTTTCAGGTCATTGCCTATGGTGGCGTTCTGGGCTTGCCCTATTCTCTGCTGCTTCTCGCCACGCTGTCACTTGTCGCCGCTTTCGTACTCGACCGTACGCTGTTCGGCGCGCGTATCTATGCGGTCGGCGGCAACCCCGACGGCGCGCGACTTGCCGGTATCCGCACGGAGCGGGTCATTCTATCGACCCATATGGTCGCAAGCCTCTTTGCCGGGGCGGCAGGGCTTTATCTCGCCGCTCGGCTGCAATCCGGCACGCCATGGATCGGCCGTGACGGTATCTACGACCTCGAATCCATCGCCGTCACCGTCATCGGTGGCACGATCCTTGCCGGTGGGAAGGGCGGCGTTGCGGGCACGCTTGCCGGCGTCCTGCTCTTCGCCAGCCTTGATGCGGGTTTCAATATGCTCGGCATCGACGCCTTCCTGAAGCAGGTGCTGCGCGGGGCCATCGTGATCGCCGCCGTTGCCGTTCATGCCGTTCGCGCAAAGGGACATGTTGCATGACGACCGTTCCGCAGACCTCTTCGCTCCAGCGCCGTCCCGCACGCATCGCCATCAATGCTGGCCTCGTGATCTTCGTTGCGCTCTATGCCGCCATCGCTTTCCTCCAGCCGAACTATCTGGAGCCGGGCCTGTTCATGAACTTCCTGCGGCGGGCGGCACCGCTTGTCATCCTTGCCTGCGGGCAGCTCTATGTCATCTTGACCGGGGGCTTCGATCTTTCGATGGGAGCGGTCGCGACGTTCGTGGTGTTGGCGGCATCGATTCTCGTCAACGGCGATCCGGATGTGACCTGGGCGGTCATCGGCGCACTTTATGCCATGGGCATCGCCGTGGGCCTTGTGAACGGCCTCGTCGTCGCCTTCCTTAAGGTGCCCTCGATCATCGGCACGCTTGGAACGATGCTGCTCGTTAACGGGCTGGCGCTCGCCTGGTCGGGCGGCGCAGCACGTGGCGACCTGCCGGACAATTTCCGCAATCTCGGACGGCTCGTATGGCGCGATGTGCCCGTTATAGGCACGCTGCCGCTTGCAGCTCTCGTTCTCGCCGGCGTCGTGGCGCTCGCCTGGTTCGGCCTGAATGGTACGGTCTATGGCAAGCGAGCGCTCGCCGTAGGTGACAATCCACGGGCGGCTGAGCTTGCCGGAACGCCTGTCGCGGCGACACGTATCTTGGCCTTCGTAGTCTCTGCCATCTGTGCCGTGACGGCAGGTATTGTTCTGGGCGGCTTTTCGGGCGTCTCCGTCAATGCGGGCGAGGGGCTGGAACTGCAGGCGATTGCTGCCTGTGTCATCGGAGGCGCGCAGCTCCTGGGCGGGCGCGGCTCCATTTGGAGCGCGGTCTTCGGGGCGCTTAGCCTCTTCGCGCTGTTCACCTTGCTCAATCTCTTGGGTTTGCCTCAGGCGCTGCGCGACAGCATTCAGGGCCTGATCCTGATCGCTGCGGTTGGCGCCAGCATGTGGAGGACCCGCCGGCGGACCTGAACCCGACATTCATATCAACCGCCGGCGCGGCCGGCTTTCTGGAGGAGGAAGACAATGACACTGAGGACACTACTGGCTACGACCGTGGCGCTCACATTTGCCGGTGAGGCGCTGGCACAGGATTTCAACGATCCGGCCGAATTCAAGAAGCAGCGCGAGCAGCTTTCCATGAAGCCGCAGGGACCGGAAGGCCAGCCCTGGGCGCAACATCTCGGCGACGGCATGGTTAATACGGCGAAATACAAAAAGGACGGGCAGGTCACGCTCTGCTTTTCCAATGCCGGCGTCTTCAACCCCTGGCGCGTGGTCGGCCTCAACAACCTCAATGCAGAGGCCGAACTGCACAAGGATCGCCTGAAGGAACTGATCGTCGTTGATGCCGAGGGCAAGGACGACAAACAGATCTCCGACATCGAGGCGCTCGTCAGTGGCGGCAAGTGCGATGCGCTCATCGTCTCGCCCAACACGACGGCGGCACTGACCCCGGCTGTCGAGGCCGCCTGCGCCAAGCTTCCGGTGGTCGTCTTCGATCGCGGGGTAAATACCAGCTGCCCCATAACCTACATTCACCCGGTCGGCGGCTATGGCTTCGGCATCACCTCGGGTGAGTTCATTGCCAGCAAGTTGAAGAAAGGCGATAACGTGCTCGCGCTGCGCATTATGCCCGGCGTTGATGTATTGGAAACCCGCTATTCGGCGGCTAAAAACATCTTCGACGAGGCTGGCATCAACGTTGTCGGCTCGGAGTTCACCGGCAGCGATCGGGCGAAGACCAAGTCCGTCGTCGAGGACTACATCAACCGCGGTACGAAGATTGATGCCGTCTGGATGGATGCCGGTGATACGGCAACGGCGGCACTGGAGGCCTTTGAGGATGCTGGCCTTCCTTATCCGGTCATCAGCGGTGAGGACCAGCAGGACTTTCTTCGCAAATGGCAGTCGGAAAAGCTGACGGCGATCGGCCCGTCCTATCCGACCTACCAGTGGCGCACGGCCGTCATTGCCGCCCTTGACGTGCTCGATGGCAAGGAGGTTCCCGGCCCGGAATGGGTCCTGCCGCAGCCCGCGATCACGGAGGATGTGCTGACCAAATATATCGACGAACGCATGCCCCCGCTGCACTATAGCCTTTGCGGCTGCCAGGAGCTGCCGGGGTATCCTGAGCGCTGGGGTGGCAAGTAATAGAAACGGCACAACAAGAAGGGGGCGGTGCAAGCCCCCTTCTCAGTCGTGGCACGTCGGTCGACCGACATTCCGATTCAGCCAAGACTAACCCACGCCTAACGTCGGTGACCACATGGCCAGTCTCTGCTGTTCGGACCGTCGGCGGAAGAGACGTGACGTTAGCCGTATCCGCAGTGAACGCTACGCGTCACAGATACTCGATATCGCCAACAATGCAGATTGCGTGGCCGATCGATTTAACACTGCAGGTTTGGCCGCTGAGTTCACTAATGATCACCGTGTCACCGGTATGAAGCTGCGCTTCGAATGCTTCGCATAAGACCTTGGCCTGTCCCTCCTGAATGTGAACGAGCAGGCTACCGCTTGCGCTAATTTCTCGACCCAGAGCAGGAACTTCCCATCGCGCCAGCGTGTGGTGAACTACCCCTCGCTTGGAAAGAACGTTGAAATCTTGCACTATCTCGCCACCGATGGCCGTACCTATGATCTTTTCCTCTCCTGCAAATACCAATGGCTCGCTATCCTTGGAAAGCAAGGTTTCGCGATGTGTCGACTTGAGCAAGAGCCTTCCGGCGGTGACAAGAAGCGAGCGATCCACGCCAGGATAGGAGGAGAAGGGGACTGTCCCGGACATCTCGGCAGTCGCAATCAACACGTCGAACTCACCCGCGGCTTGCCTTGACCACATCGCGATGTTCCGCCCGACGCCCATGCCATTCTTCCAAGGTGTCGGTGTCGTCTCGGCATGCCTGATGAGCGTTATGTCCACAGCGGTTTCCTCTGCGTTCCAAGCGGCATCGTCGGTGCTTCAAGGCGCGTGCGCCGATATCTGCGGCTTTCGGCACGCTTCTGCCTGTTGATTTACGGGCGCCGGCTCCGTGGCGCTGGCGATTCTCATCCCAAACGCGCGACCACTTCGCACAGCACCTCCGCGCCCAATGCGAGGTCGCTCCTATCGGTGTCTTCCGCGAAATTGTGACTGATGCCGCCCTTGGAAGGCACGAACAGCATGGCCATGGGTAAGACGTGCGATACATTCGCCGCATCGTGGAGCGCGCCGGACGGCATTCGGCGCCAAAGGCCCGGAGCCAGATGCTCGGCCGCTTTAGCCATGGCCTCCACCAATGTTGCGTGCGCTTGGGTCGGTGCGATCAGATCGCAGCCGAACCCCTTCCATTCGAGACCAAGACTGTCGGCTGTCTCACGCGCGGTCGAATAGATAATCTCCGCCATCCGGTCGAGCCGTGCCTCATCAGCGTCCCGCCATTGGATCGTGAAATCCGCGCGACCCGGAACGATCGAATTGGCGTTGGGATAAAGATCGACATGTCCGACCGTCCATACGGTTGCCGATGTGGCCACTTCAGCCAGCCGGTCGTTCACGAGGGAAACGAAACGATTCAAGCCTTGGAAGGCGTCGCGGCGCAAGTGCATCGGCGTCGTGCCGGCATGGTTTTGCTCTCCCAGGAAGCTCATTTTTTCGGTTCGGATGCCGACGATATTCTCCACAACGCCAATGCGCTCTCCTGTCGCATCCAGCACAGGCCCTTGTTCGATATGAATCTCCAGGAAGGCCGAGAACCGGTCCGTGGAAACTTCCCGTGGCGCCGGCAGGCCTGCACGGTTCAGCCGGGCCTGCCCAAGGCGTAGTCCGGCGCTGTCGCAACACTCATCGGCTTCTTCCAGCGACATCAGGTCTGCCCAGACCCGGCTGCCTGGGAGGGTCGAAAAACGCCCCTCCTCGTCCTGGAAGGACACGCAGGCAACCGGAGGACCGCCTTGCTCCAGACTGGCGCGAGCAATCTCAAGCCCGACGATGACCCCATAGGCCCCGTCCAGCCAGCCGCCTTCAGGCTGGGTATCGGAATGCGAGCCAACCAGAATGGATTTTCCGCTTCCTGGCGGCACGCCGAAGACGTTTCCTATGGCGTCAACGAAGACCTCCAGCCCCGCTTGCTCCATGCGTTCAGCCAGCCATATCCGCGCCAATCGGTCGGTTTCGGAATAGGCCGGGCGGATGACGCCGGTTTTCACCGCGCCGATCCTGCGCAGCGCGTCCAGATCCGCCAGCATGCGCTCGGTGTTTATTCTGAACCTGGACATCATCGCTCCGACCCTCTCGAGGAATCCGCAGCCCTCTCCTCGACGCGCTGCAAACCTTCAAGCTCCAACCTAGCCGTCGGGATGTTGCGGAGAAAGCTGCAAGATGGTTAGTTCACTTGTTGTTTTGCGCAAGTGAGAGTTTGATTGGCCCGCTTCCTGACTTCCAGTTACGATGTACGTCACCTTCGTACCTTTCTTGCCGTCGTCGAGCATGGTGGTTTGTCTTCCGCCGCCTATCGTCTTGGCGTAAGCCTTTCCAGCGTCAGCCGAGACCTGGCCGCGTTTGAAACGCGGCTTGGCCTTGAACTGTGTCGACGCGGCCGCTCCGGCTTTTCGCTCACGCCGCAGGGCGAGGACGTTTACCAGGCGGCGATTGGCCTGCGGTCGGCGCTACAATCTTTCGAGGAAACCGTGGAGAACACACGTCAGGCCCTTGGCGGCACCTTGATGCTGGGCACGATCGACAGCGTGATCACCAATCCAAACGCGGGAATTGTGGCGGCGCTGGCGAGGATGCATCGCTTGTTCCCCGACATGCAGGTCAGCGTCAGCATGCATACGGTTTCGATAATCGACATGTATGTGCGCGACAGCAAGCTGGATGTCGGGATCACCGGTCAGCCTGAAGGGTTGGGGCAGCTGGTCTACGAACCGGCTTTTGTGGAGACCCATCAACTCTACATCGCCCGCCATTCCCCCTATTTTGATCTTGCTCTCGAAATCGACGACAAACCCCAGGGACATGCGCAGCAACGCGTACCTTACATCGCACGGGATTACCGCACGGATATTTTCAAGCCATTTGAACGAGAGTATCCGCTGCAGGTCGTCGCCCGTGGCAGTACACTTGAAGCCATTCTGGCTTCGGTGCTTGCCGGCGTCGGTTGCGCGTTGTTGCCTTCGCACCTCGTGCTGAGCGCTGGCGGCGGCCATCTTGTTGAAATCAGGACACGGCATACGCCCATCGACGTCCAGTTCCACTTCGCCTATCGACGCGATGCGGCCAAGCGCCGCGCGATCCGGGCGATGCTAGACTGTTTCCGCAAACGATAGCGATCCCTCCCACATTTGTTGGACCTGCTCATCACTTGCAATTTTCGCAAGTGTGATTTCACCCTTTGAGCTGTTGCCAAGCTCAATTCCAGTGAACGTTTAAGAGCCTTGCAACATATGGAGGAATGCATGGTTGTTTCGACCACGGCGCCCGCGGACTTATTCCTGGATCAGATCTATGTCGAATCCGAATGGGCGCCGCTCAAGGAATGTGTCTATGGATCGCCTGATACATGGGTGCTGCCAGTCTTCCTCAGCGATGTGAAGCTACGCGCTCAGGGCGAGTTCGGCGAGTTCTGGGCAAAGAACCAGGGTCGGAACGTCAAGGAGGCATCGCCCGAGCTGTTTGCCGAATTCAACAGCCAGATCAACGGTGCGATCGGTATTCTGGAAAGGCACGGCGTAAAGGTCCATGTGGCCGGCGAGATCAGCACGAACAACCGTAAGTATCCGCGCGGGCAGGACCATGGCGTTTCAACGCCGTGGATGCGCGATCCCTTCGTGACAATCGGCAACAACGTCATCGAACTCGCCCCGCGCAGCTTTTTCCACCGCCGTCAGCGCTTTGCAATCCGCGAAATCCTCGCCGGCACCATGGATCGCGGCGCACGTTATTTCTCCCAACCCGACAGCGGGGCTGACGACTATAATGACGGCCCGGGCTGGGGCTATCTGGAAGGCGGTGACGTCTTCGTGCTCGGCAAGAACATCCTGGTGGGGAATTCAGGCGGCTGTAGCAACCCCGAAGGCGCGCGTTGGCTGCAGCACATGCTTGGGCCGGACTATCGGGTCCAGACGGTCAAAATCGATCCGATGTTCCCGCATCTCGATTGCGTGTTGATGACGCCGCGAGAAGGGGTTGCCGTCGCCTGCATGGAGGCGCTTCCCGAAGGGCTGCCAGCCTTCATGAAGGACTGGGATATCTTTGTGGTTCCGAAAAGCCTCGCCAAGGGCCATATGGGCTGCAACAATCTCGTGCTCGATGACCAAACCGTCGTGGTTCCCTCGGAAGAGGCCCTGGATTCGGTGGCAGAAGCGCTTTCAGCCCGCAAGTTCGATGTCATTCGCATTCCCTATCGCGTGCCCTGCATGGCCGGTGGTTCTTTCCGCTGCGCCCATCAACCGCTCATCCGCGTCTGAAGCAGCGGGATAACCGCGGCGCCATCGGGCGCCGCTGCTCAACGTCACTCAAATATACAAAACGATGGGACCTGGTTCGCCAGGCCTACAACAAGAGGAGAACATCATGCGGAAATTTGCGGCTGTCCTGCCTGCCATCGCTGTACTGTCGTGTGCAGTATTTGCCTCGGGTAGCCTTGCGGCGCCGAACGAAAAGCTTCCCGAGCCGATAAAGGCGTCAGGTGTTCTAGTGCTCGGCACGACATCTAGCATCGGCTTACCCTGGACCGGCATCAAGGAAGGCACCAGCGACGTCTATGTTGGCGTCGAGCCCGACCTCGCCGCCGAGATCGCCAAGCGTTTGGGCCTGAAGCTCGAAGTGAACAATCTCGGCTTCGACTCCCTCATCCCGAGCCTTGAAGCCAACCGTATCAACATCATCATGTCCGACATGCTGGACACTCCGGTCCGCCAGAAGAAGGTCGATTTCGTCGACCACATCATGGGTGGCTCTGCCATGATGCAGAAAACCGGCTCCGACAAGAAGATCGCTTCCCTTGATGACGTATGCGGCCTCAAGGCGTCGGCATTGCGTGGTTCCATGGAATCGCTGTCTATCGCCAAGCAATCGGAAAAGTGCGTCGCCGAAGGCAAGCCTGCCATCGAAGCCCAACTCTTCCCGGACACCGGTGCGCAGATCACGGCCCTTTCAAGCAATCGCACCGATGTTGCGATGAGCGACCTCATCTATGTCGGCATGCTTGCCAAGAAACAGCCCGAACAGTTCACGATGGTCGGCGAGCCGTTCAACTTCGGCCCATGCGGCATCGCAGTGCCGAAGGATTCGCCCCTTGGTCCGCTGATCGCTGAAACGCTCGACTCGATGATTGCCGATGGCACCTATGCCGAGATCATGGAGCACAATGGCTTCGTCCCACAGTCCTACGTCACGAAGGCCGTAATAAACGGTGGTGAAGACAAATAATGGTCGGAATCGGCAAACAGGCAGGGCTGCCGTCCGTTCTCACGGACGAGCAGCTCGCATCTGCGCAGTTGCTGCCGCGCAAGCAACCGTGGACATGGGTTGCGGCCGTGGCCGTCGCGCTGGTGCTCGCAAATGCGCTTTATTCGATTGTCACCAATCGGGGTTTTGGATGGCCTGTCGTCAGCGAATATTTCTTCTCGCCGCAGGTGATGGCCGGTCTCTTCACCACGCTGATGCTGACAGCGATCTCGATGACGCTCGCGCTGTTGCTCGGCATCATCGTCGCGGTTGCCGCCGCCAGCCGCAATCCGGTGCTGTCATCGGTCGCCAGGGGCTACATCTGGATCTTTCGCGCCATTCCGCTGCTGGTCCAGATCATCTTCTGGTACAATCTGGCGGCGCTCTATCCTAAACTCGGTTTCGGCATCCCTTTCCTGCCGCCGATCGTTGAATTCGATACCAACAGCGTGATCACCGCTATCAGCGCGGCAATTATCGCGATGTCCCTCAACGAAGGTGCCTACATGGCCGAGATTGTCCGTTCGGGCCTCAACTCGGTGGATTCAGGGCAACGTGAGGCTGCCCGTGCGCTTGGCATGTCCTCTTTGGACTCCTTCAGACGCATCGTAATGCCACAGGCGATGCGCGTCATAATTCCTCCCACCGGCAACGAGACGCTGTCCATGTTGAAGTACACGTCGCTGGTAAGCGTGATCGCACTGCCGGACCTGCTTTATTCAACGCAGCTCATCTCCTCGCGCACCTTCGAAGTCATCCCCATGCTTCTTGTCGCCAGCTTATGGTACCTGTTGGTCAGTACCCTCTTGATGGTGATACAATCCGGCATCGAGCGCCACTTCGGTAAATCGGTGGTGCGCCCATGAGCGGCTCTGCGGTAAATCCGATCCGCGCGCGCGGCATTCGAAAATCATTCGGCGCGTTGGAAGTCCTGAAAGGCGTCGATCTCGATCTGGCCATGGGTGAAGTGCTGTGCATCCTGGGGCCTTCGGGCTCTGGAAAGAGTACGCTGCTGCGCTGCATCAACCATCTCGAACGACCGGACGGCGGCATGATCGAGCTGAACGGCGTGCCGGTAGGCTATCGTCTGTCGGGCACGACGTTCCGCGAGCTGCCCGAGCGCGAAATACAAAAGCAGCGCGCCGCCATGGGCATGGTGTTCCAGCGCTTCAATTTGTTCCCGCATCTAACGGCGCGCCAGAACATCATGGAAGCGCCGCGGCGGGTTCTCGGTCTGTCTGCCGCCGAGGCATCGCAGCGCGCGGAGCGCCTGATGAAGCAGGTCGGCCTTGCCGATAAGATCGACACCTATCCCGGCGCGCTTTCCGGCGGTCAGCAACAGCGCGTTGCGATTGCCAGGGCGCTCGCAATGGAGCCGGCGGTCATGCTTTTCGACGAGCCCACATCGGCGCTCGATCCTGAACTGGTGGGCGAGGTTCTCGACGTGATGCGAGCGCTGGCTGACTCGCACGCCATGTCGATGATCGTTGTGACCCATGAGATCGGCTTTGCCCGCAGCGTCGCCGACCGCGTCATGTTCATGGACGGTGGCGTCGTGGTGGAACAAGGCAAGCCGAAGGATGTGCTGGTAAATCCGGAACAAGAACGTACCCGCGCCTTCCTGCGCAGAATTCTCGAATAGATCTTTGGAGTACAAGCATGCTCTCTCCTTCCCTTCCGACCTTCCTCGGCGCTGAAAGCAGCATCGATCCCACTGGTGTCAAAACGCCCTACGCCTTTCTCGGCATACCTTACGGCCCTTCGTATGAGGCCTGGGAGTTGTCTGCGGCGGCCGGCGGCGCGGACAAGGTGCGTGCCGCAGCAGTGGCACATGCCTATACCCGTTTCCTCACGCACTGGAATTTCGACATCGGCGAACCGCAGTTCGAGGACGGCAAGCCGAACGTGACCGACCTCGGCAACATTGCCGGAAACGTGCGGGATCCGGAATGCATCGTGGATGATGCCGCCGCCGTCCTCGGTCCACTCGTTAAGGCGGGCGTGGTTCCCGTCGTAATCGGCGGCATGGATTCTGTGCCTCCGATGCTCGTCGCGCCCTTCGAGGGTCAAGAGGACATCAATGTCCTTCAGATCGACGCGCATATCGACTTTCGCGACGAGATCAATGGTCGTCGGGATGGCTTTTCCAGCCCGATGCGGCGTCTCCGCGACTATGCCTGCGTGCGCGATCTCGTGCAGGTCGGTGCGCGCTCGATCGGCAGCGCCCGTCGGCAGGAGGTCGAAGCTGCACTCAAGGCGGGCAATCGTATCGTCACGGCCTGGGACGTTCATGAGAATGGATCAAAGTGGGTCGCTGAATCGCTCGATCTTTCCCGACGGTGGGTTGTCTCGCTCGATTGCGACGGAATGGATCCGTCCGTGGCACCAGGTGTCGGTGCGATAGAGCCTGGCGGATTGACGTTCATGCAAACTGCCATCCTGCTGAACCACCTCGCCCGGAACAACCGTTTGGCAGGCATCGTCTTCACGGAATATCAGCCGGCCCGGGACGAGGGCGATGCAACGGCGCACGTGATTGCGCGCTTAATCCTTAACATTCTTGGTCTGCAACGCGATCCGCAAGCAATTGCGGTGCAGAGGTAACAGCCACGCCGCTTGCGTACGTTAACATATTCGGCGGGGTTTACGGCAATAGTCGTGAACCCGCCGAACGATGTTGCCCCCAGACTTCCTGAAGTGTTCTGCCGTTGGTTGCGGGCCTGTTCGTGGCCCTCAAGGCTGTGAACAATACGGGTTTGATCGAGACAAGATCGCCCGTACTGTGCTGACCTGCCATCAAGGCAGAGATCATCCATACGCAAATACCCAGGACGACGGAGACTGGAGCCGGAAAACATGGCAATACCGAGGTAGCACGTCGTGAAGAACGCGAGATAAGCGGGAAGCGTTTTTGCGCTGGCGACGCACGTTTCCCGGAAGGCTTCGGTCTCGTTCTTAGCGCCGACGATCATCAAGGCAGTTAAGCCGAAAAGCGGGCTTTTTCAGAAAATATCCACGCTACGGGTCCGACGGCTCTGGGACAAGGAAGGCGAAGTCGCATCCCTGTTCCGCCTGCAGGACCTCCTGGCCGTAGAGACGAGCGTAACCACGCTTGGGGAGAGGAGGGGCTTGTCCCGGCGTGCGCTGGGCAAGCACGTCTGCATCGACGAGAAGATCGACGCGGCGCTCCTTGACGGAAAGCCTTATGCGGTCTCCCGTCCTTACGAGCCCGAGAGGGCCGCCCGAGGCGGCGTCGGGGCTGACATGCAGGACGATGGTGCCATAGGCCGTGCCGCTCATGCGTGCATCGGAAATGCGCAGCATGTCCTTTACGCCCTTGCGAGCAAGTTTTGTCGGGATCGGCAGATAGCCGGCTTCAGGCATGCAGGATGCGCTCTTCGGCCCGGCATTCTGCAGGACCATGATGTCGTCCTCGTTGATGTCGAGGTCGGGATCATCGACGCGGGCTGCCATATCCTCGATGCTCGTGAAGACCACCGCGCGGCCCTCGTATTCGAACAGGCGCGGATCGGCGGCCGCGCGCTTCAGGATAGCTCCGTTCGGAGCAAGGGAGCCGAAAAGCGCGACAAGGCCACCTTCGGGCTGCAGCGGCGCGGATACGGCATGGATGATCTTGCGGTCGATATAGGGCTGCGGCGCCTCGAGGCGTTCACCGAGGGTTTCGCCCGATACGGTCATGCAGTCGAGATGAAGCAGATCCTTCAGCTCCCGCATGACGGCGCCAATGCCGCCTGCCGCATGGAGGTCCTCCATATAGTAGCTGCCGGTGGGCTTGAGATCGACGAGAACGGGGGTCGTGTCGGAGAGCTCGTTAAGTCGTTGCAGGTCGACCTTGATGCCCGCCCGCCCGGCAATCGCCGTAAGATGAATGATCGCGTTGGTCGATCCGCCGATGGCGAGCAGAACACGAAGGGCGTTCTCCACGGACTGTCCGGTGATGATCCGATCCGGGGTCAGCTTGTCGTGGGCAAGCCGCATGGCGGCTACGCCGCTTGCCTCGGCTGCCCGCAGCCGATCCGCATGCACGGCTGGGATTGCGGCCGTGCCCGGGAGCATGATGCCGAGCGCTTCGGCGATCGCCGCCATCGTGCTGGCCGTTCCCATCACCGCGCAAGTGCCGGCGGTCGTCGACAGGCTTCCCTCGACTTCCTGGATGCTTTCACTGTCGAGCTCGCCGGCGCGGTATTTTGCCCAGAAACGCCGACAATCCGTACAGGCGCCAAGACGTTCGCCGCGCCACCGGCCCGTCATCATCGGGCCGGTGACGAGTTGAATGGCTGGAATATTGGCCGAGACGGCGCCCATGAGCTGTGCCGGAACAGTCTTGTCGCAGCCGCCGATCAGGACAACAGCATCCATCGGCTGGCCCTTCAGCATCTCCTCGGTGTCCATGGACATGAGGTTGCGGAAGAAGAGGCTGGTCGGCTTCAAGAAAACCTCGCCGAGCGAGACCGTCGGAAACTCGAGCGGCAGGCCGCCGGCCGCGATGACCCCACGCTTGACCGCGGCAATCAGCTCCGGAACCAGACGGTGACAGTTGTTGAATTCGCTGTATGTCCCCGCGATGCCTACTACGGGGCGTGCGAGCATCTCCGTGGAATATCCCATGGATCGTGCGAACGACATTCGGAGATAACGCGCGAAATCGAAATCGCCATAATTGGTGAGGCCGCGCGAAATCCCGACCGGCTCTTGCTTGTCCGTCATAAAATGCTCCGAAAATGTAGTTGGTGAGAAAGACCGGCGGGCTAGCCGACGATCTTTCCGAAGGCTCGCAGATAGGCCATTTTCGACGCCGGAAGATGTTGCCGGCACAATGCCACCAGCGCGTCGCCATCCCCGCGCTCCAGCGCGGCGATCATCTGGTGATGTTCCTTGCGAGCCTTGTCACGCTCGGCTTTGTCGGCAAGCACGAGAAAGCGGATTCCGTGGGCACGCTGCGAGTAGGTTTCGATCGCGCTGGCGAGATAGTGGTTGCGGCAAAGCCCGAAAAGCTTGCGATGGAATTCGTGATTGTGTCGGAAGACGCCGACTAGGTCGTCCGTGTCGACTGCCGCATCGTGGTGTGCTTGGATGGCCTTGAGTTCGTTGATATGTGTTTCCTCGACTGGAAACACGATCTGCGCGGCAGCGGTGGATTCCAGCAGTTCGCGAACCGCATAAAGCTGCTCGACGTCGGAAGCCGAAAACGCCCGGATCATCGCGCCACGGTTCGGAAAGCGCTCGATCAGGCCCATTTTGTCGAGCTCCGCCAGCGCGAGTCGCAGGGAATGGCGCGAGACGGAAAACCGTTCGGCAAGCTCTTCCTCGATGAGGCGTTCGCGCGGATGAAGCCGGCCGAGAACGATATCTTCCTCAAGAGCCATCACGACCGCAGCGACAGGGTCCTGGCGTACGGCTTTCGCCTCGGATTCGCCGGACGGCAGTTCCTTCATGTCTTTCTGGACCCTCATGTTTCCTCCCCTGTCCAAAGCCGCATTCATCCTTATCTGAAATTGACCATACATACAGGCGACAAGATTGTCGACAAAAATGTTGTTTATTTTGTTGACGCCGAAATATCGTTGGTGCTATCGATGGCGTCATAAGCAAACGGCAATCCGGCTTCAGGCTTGGAAAATGCCGCGGGAACTCGAAAAAGCGAGGGTGTGCCATGTGCTCCGAATGTCTGGTCACGGAAGCGATTAAGGACAAGATCGCAGCCCATGGTGCGGCGTTCCGCAAGGCGACGGCCAGTCCCTTTGGTGCCGATGACGAGATCGGCATGCTCAATCTCGTCACTGGCGAGACCCGCAAGGCGATCATGGACCGTGCGGATCCGACACGAATGTACGACCTGTCGGTCGATAATTTCATCGGCATGCCGGGATGGTTCGGTGCCGAGGATCAGCCCTATCAGATATGGATGACGCATACGCCGCGCGGTGAAAAGGTCGACGACATCATGAATGTCGGCCCGGCGGCTAATGACCTGGTATCCTATTCCGGCGATGCGATCTCGATGTACACCCATACGGGAACGCACATCGACGCCTTCAATCACTTTGGTTACGACGGCAAAATCTTCAATGGTTTCTCCGTCGACGAGCACCTAGGCAGCCGTGCCTGGCGCAAGGCCGGCGCGGACAAGCATCCGCCGATCATCGCGCGCGGCATCATGCTCGACGTTGCCGCCCTGCATGGCGTGGACGTGCTTCCGCCAAGCTACGGTATCGGCGAGGCAGACCTGCGCGGATGTCTGAAGCATCAGGGCACCAAGCTGATGGTTGGCGATGTCGTTCTGATCCGCACGGGTCGGATGCGGCTCTGGCCGGATCGATCGACCTACCTACCGAACCCTCCGGGCCTCAATCGCGAAGGCGCAGAGTTCCTGGCCAAGGCCGGAGCGATCATCATCGGCGCCGACAATCATTGCCTCGAGCAGGCGCCGTCGGCGGATGCGGAAAACTGGCAGGTTGTGCATACCTATCTTCTGGCTGAGGCCGGCGTTCCGATCCTTGAGATTGTGAACCTGGAAGAGCTTGCGGAAGACGGCGTGTATGAATTCGCCTTCTTCGGTGCCTGCATTAAGCTGCGCGGGGCAACCGGCGCGCCGATGCGTCCGGTGGCGATGCGGCTCAAGAAGTAAGCTTTTTCCTCACGGCTTTCACGAGGGGGCGCATGGTGTCATGCGTGCCGACGGCGGAGTATGACATGGTGGCAAGAACCCATTTTATCACCGGCGCAGCCGGACTGGTCGGGCAGGCGGTGGCTAACAAACTCGTCGCTCGCGGCGACCGCGTCATCGCCATCGACAGGAATTCGGCCCTTCTTCCCTTCGGCAATGTCATTGCCTGCGATCTCAAGGATATCCACCGACTTTACGCGTTGGCCGAAGACGCCGATCTGGATTCGGTCATCCATTGTGGCGCCTATTCCGGCCCGATGGTCGCGCGCGACAACCCCTATGACCTCGTTGCGGTCAATGTCATGGGAACGGCAAATGTGCTGGAACTGGCCCGGATTTCCGGGGTGCGCCGTTTCATCAACTGTTCGTCCGTCAGCGTTTACGGCTCGACGGCGAAGGGGCCGGTAAAGGAGGATGTGCATCTAGCGCCCTCCACGGTCTACGGCGCTACCAAGCTTGCAGCCGAAGCGCTTGTGACGGCATTTGCGCGCGAGCATGGTGTGGATGCCGCATCGTTCCGTCTTTCCTGGGTGTATGGCCCCAACCGGAGCACGCCCTGTCTTCTCGGACGGATGCTGCGGGACGCCCTGTCTGGCAGGGCGACAGAACTGCCGTGGGGAAGCGATTTCTACCGCCAGTATATTCACGCGGATGATGCCGCGGACGGCTTGATTGCAGGCCTCGATACGAAAGAGCTCTCGACGCGCGTCTTCAACCTGACGGGCGCAAATTATCAGACGCTGGGAGAGACGGCAGCTCTCGTTCGACAGATCCTGCCGCAGGCGCAGATATCTCTGGGCGATGGGCCTGATCCGGGTGACGACGCCCAGCACGAATTCGACATTTCGGCGGCAACGGAAGAATTGGGATATCGGCCTTCCGTCTCCCTGGAGCAGGGAATTCGCCGCTTCGTCGCTTCAATCAACCGTGAAAACGGCAATTCTGAAGGAGTTTGAGCGATGCTGGATGTTTTCAGCCTGGAGGGGCGCACGGCCCTGGTGACCGGCGGCAGCCGCGGGATCGGAGCCGGCATCGTGAAGCTCTTTCTCGAAGCCGGTGCGCGTGTCGCATTCTGCCATTACCGTGACGGGGCCGAGGCCGAGCGACTGGCCGATGGTCTGAAGAGCGCGGGACATGCCGTTGATTTCATCGAATGCGACGTCGGCGACGCTGCCGACGTTGAAAGGCTTCGCGATTTTGCCATTGAGAAACTCGGCCATGTCGATATCGTCGTCAATTCTGCCGGCATCAGCGGCGACCGGCCGTTTGCCGAGGTCGAGGTCGCAGATTTCGATCGCATGATCGACGTCAACCTGCGCGGCACCTTCATCGTTACCCAGGCGTTTTTCCAGCAGATGGTCGAGCGTGGCCACGGCCGCATCATCAATTTCGCCTCGCAGCTGGCCTATAAGGGTGCTCCTGCCATGGCGCATTACTGCGCGTCCAAAGGTGGTGTCGTCGGGTTCACTCGGGCGCTCGCCTATGACGGCGCTCCGTTTGGTGTGACTGTCAACGCGATCGCGCCCGGGCCGATCGAAACCGCGCAGCTTGCCGGTATGACGGAAGACTGGCGGGCGATGAAACATGCGGAACTTCCGATCCGCCGCTTTGGCACCGTCGAGGAAATTGCACCGACGGCGCTGCTCCTTGCCTCGAAAGCGGGCTCCTACTTCGTCGGCCAAACGCTGTCGCCGAATGGCGGCGACGTGATGCTTTAGCCAACGGGCTTCCGGAGCGAGGCGATCATGGTTACCACGCGCTTGCATTTTGCCGATGATGCCAGACGCAGGATCGTGCGGGGGGCCACTCAGGTCGCACGGCTTGTCGAGGTGACACTCGGACCGGCTGCCCGAACTGTGCTCATCGAAAGGGCTCCGGCCGGGCCGCTTGTCGGCTCCAGTGGTTATGATGTGGCGCTTCATGTCGAACTTGTCTGTCCGGTTGAACAGATCGGTGCGCAGGCGATGCGCAATGTCGCCTGGGAGGTCAGCGACCGGTGGGGCGATGGCACGGCAACCGTGGTTTGCCTCGCGGCGGCGTTGCTGCAGTCGCTCGACCGGGCGGAGACGAGAGGGTGTGAGCGGCGCGCCCTTGCGGAGGCGCTCGACGCTGAGATTGACGAGGTGGTTGCGGCACTGACCCGATCCGCGACGCCCGTGATGGAGGATGACGATCTTCGCCGTGTCATAGAAACCGCAGCGGGCGGTCCTGATCTGTCGCCGCTTCTTTTCGAGGCAGCGCTGCGCGCCGGGCCGCAAGGTTACATCGATGTCGTGCCGGCAGCCGAAAGCGATGCGCTCGAGGTTGTTCAAGGCCTCGCTTTTGATGGTGGCTGGTTGAGCCCGAGCTTTGCCGCTTCCGGCGCGGATAGGATCATCCTTGAAAATACCTATGTGGTGGCATTCGACGGAGCCGTTCAGTCGATCGACGAGATCGGGCCCATGCTGGACGTCTTCGTTCGCATGGATCAGCCGTTGCTTTTCGTCGCGACGTCCTTCTCGGAGGACGCGAAAGAAAGACTTGGCTCGCTGGTTCGAAGGACCGGAGCGAAAATAGCAGCCATGCGCGCGCCGGGAGAGGGCGACTGGAGACGTTTTCATCTCGGCGATATCGCGGCTGCGACAGGCGCGACGCTCTTCGGCGACGAAGGGGGTTATTCGCTACGGACCGTCCGGCCCGAGCTGATTGGTCGCGCGAAAAAAGTGGAACTGACGGCGAGGGAAAGCCGCTTCTATGGGGGCGCCGGCGGTTTGCCTGAACTGGACTTTCGCAAGGCGCAAATCCGCGGCGATATCGCCCGCTCGCGTTACCTCTCGCTCGATCGTGAGCGACATGAGAAGCGCCTCGCCCTGTTCTTCTCCGGTATCGTGACGCTTTCGCTCGGTGGGCGTACGGAGCCGGAAAGGGCATTGCGCATTGGGTCGGCACAACGGGCCGTGCAGGCAATAAGGGCTGCCCGCCAGTCCGGCAGCATCGCCGGCGGTGGTCTAGCGCTGCGGGATGCAGGCCGCGCACTTGGAAATGGAAGTATCACAGGGCGAGCGTTCGAGGCACCGTTCCGCGCGCTTTCGGTCAATGGCGCCACTGACGCGACAGTCTCGCCGCGTGACCCCTGCAATCTGGTGATCGACGTGGTGCGGCGTGCCGCGGCAACTGCGGCATCCCTCGTGAGTACGGATGTGGCGATCACGCACCCGCGTCGGCTTGCGAACTGACAAGCGGGCAAAATCAAGAAGGCAATCTGATGTCAAAGGAAGATACCATGGCCGAGATGTTGCGTTCCCCGCGATCGAATATGCTCGAGGTGCTCGGCGCGACGCTCTACTACGGCAGCGTCAAGGCCCTGGATAACGTGTCGGTGGTGGCCGGCGAGGGTGAGTTCCTGACGATCCTCGGCGAAAGTGGTTCCGGGAAGACGACACTGCTCAAGATCATCTCGGGGCTGGAGCAGCCTTCCGAGGCGGAGACGTTACGCATCGGTGGCCAGGACGTTCGTGCACTTGGCGCATCCGATCGCAACTGCACCACCGTGTTCCAGCACTATGCGCTGTTTCCCCACATGTCGGTTCGCGAAAATGTCGAATACGGTTTGAAGGTGCGTGGAATCTCGCGGGATGCCCGCAAGAAGCAGGCGATGGACGCGCTTGAAATGGTGCGCCTGGCCCATAAGTCGGAACGCCGGATCACGCAGCTAAGCGGCGGCGAGCGCCAGCGCATCGCTCTTGCCCGCGCCTTCATCACCAAGCCGGCCATTCTGTTGCTCGACGAACCACTTGGCGCGCTGGACGAGAAGCTTCGGGTGGACATGCAGGAAGAGCTCATCGCTATCCAGCGCAATCTCGGCATCACGTTCGTCTACATCACGCACAGTCAGGAAGAGGCGCTGACTATGAGCGATCGCATCCTGTTGATGCGCAACGGCAGAATTGCTCAGGAGGGTGCGCCGACCGATCTGTTCGACCGGCCCAACAGCGGCTTTACTGCCCGTTTCATGGGCGTGGACAATGTTTTCGAAGGCGTGATCACCGCGATCGAAGGCTCGGCGGTTTCGTTGTCTGTCAGCGGTCAGCTACTCACGGGACAATGGTCGGGAACGTCGGCGCCCGTTGCCGGCCAGAAGGCTGTTCTCGGCGTTCGGGCCGAGAGGGTCAGGCTCGACCCGCAGGATGGACTGGAAAACGTGCTGGACGCAACAATCCAGAACTCGGTCTACAAGGGCAAATATCTCGATATCGCATTCGAAACGCCCATCGGGCCTGCACGTGCCCGACTGTGGGATTCCGAACAGCCGCCCGGCGGTGTCCGGAAGATCGGCTGGGCGAAGTCTGCCTGCACGGTCATGGATCCGTGATCCGGCCTGCAACATCGCTTCACGCTTCACGATAACCAAAAAAGGAGAGCAGCATGTCAGTTCATCAGCAGCATACCGGCGGAGACATCAGTCGCCGTTCGTTCCTGAAATCCACGGCAGCCGTCGGTGTGGCGATCGCAGCGGGTGGCGTCTTCAAATCGGCTGCGTTTGCGCAGGACGAAGTCCTTCTGAAGGCTTACGGCGTTACGACGGCGCAGATGGGCGATCCCTCGCTCCTGACCAAGGCAACCGGCGTCAAGCTCGAATTCACGGGAACCGATGCCGATATCGGCGTCTTTATGCGCGACGTCATGGCCAACAATATCGGCGAGACGCATGACATCCTCATCTTTGACAACGGGACGCAGAACATTCTCGGCCCCAACGGTTTTTACGCTGAGATCGACACCACCGACCCGGAACTGAACCTCTGGGACCGTACACCCGATTTCTGGAAGAAATCCGACATCTCAATGTTTGACGGCAAGGTCTACGGTGCGCCGATCCTTGGCAACTGCGATACCTTCGCCTATTTCCCGGAGGTTATCGGCGCCAATCCGAACGGTGAGGACGAAATTCCCTATGCGGTGCTCTACGAAGACGACCGCACCCGTGGCCGCGTGGCGCTCGACCGCGTCCTGTCGCAAGCCATGGCCTGCATGGCCAACTTCCTGAAGATCAACGGGCGTCTCCAGATCGGCGATCCGGCCAACCTGACGCCCGAGGAAGCCAAGGCGGTCGTCGATTATGCCATCGAGCGCAAGCGGGCGGGACAATTCCGCACGTTCCATAACTCCTTCGAGGAGCAGGTGCAGCTGATCCAGAATCGCGAAGTCGACGTGCTCGAGTGCTGGGAGCCGGCGGTCAAGGAGGCGGAGAAGACGATGGGCGAGAAGGCACCAATCTACGCTTTTGCCGTCGAAGGCGGCAAAAAGTGGGGACACGGCGCCTATGTTCCGGCTCAGGCGATCGAGCGAGGCAATAAGGACGCCATCTACAAGGTGCTCAACTACTTCCTCGGCGGCGAGTTCCGCGCCATCCAGGCACGGGACCGTGGCTATGCCGGCCCGAACATGGATCTTGGCGTCGAGTATGCCAAGCAGGCCGGCTGGGATCAGGCGCAGATCGACGCGCTTCAGGCGACCGACAAGAAGATCGAGCGCAAGATGTCCAACCCCAACGCCTTCTGGAGCAAGCCGACGGCTGAGAATGCCGACGTGATGGAACAGGAATGGCAGCGCTTCCTCAGTGCTTGATACGGTCAAAAGACGATCCCGCCGGTTGCCCGGCGGGATCGGCAGAAAGGAGAGGGACGGAATGACGATGTTTTCGAATCAAAGGAAACTGGCGCTGCCAAAAACGGCCACGGGCTGGTTCACGCTGGTCTTTCTGAGCGGCTGGGTCGGCATAGTTCTCGTACCGTTGCTGATCATTTCCGTGTTCAGCTTCTTCTCCATCAAGCAATATCAGATGGTCTTCGAGCCGACGCTCGCGACCTGGACCGGTCTTTTCGAATCCGGACGCTGGACCGTGGTCGCACGCACGCTTCAGTTCGCCGTGACGGTGACGATCATAGAGCTTCTGCTTGCCTTCCCCTTCGCGCTCTGGCTCGCCAAGGGCTGCCGGTCCGACCGGGTGAGGGCGCTGATCATCACGCTTCTGACGATACCCTTCTTTCTGGACGCATCCTCGCGCATCATCGTCTGGCGCTCGATCCTCGGCACGAATGGCTTGATCAACACATTGCTGATGAATGCAGGCCTGATCGACCAGCCGATCACCTGGCTGCTCTATTCGGGCTTTGCCGTGCATTTCGGCATGATCGGCAGCTACTTTCCCTCCGCGGTATTCCCGATCTTTCTGACCATCTCGTTGATCGATGACGATCTCATCAAGGCGAGCGCAGATCTGGGCGCCAGCGCCCGGCAGACGCTCTTAAACATCATTCTGCCGCTCGCAATGCCCGGCATCATCGGCGGCGCCATATTTACCGTCGTCCCCCTGATGGCCGCCTGGGTAGAGCCGCAATTGCTTGGCGGCGGGCAGGTCAATCTGCTTGGCCAGTCCATCCAGAGTGCGCTTTCCAACCTGAATTATCCGGTTGCGGCGGCCCTCTCTACCATCGTCATCGTCATTCTTGTCCTGTTGCTCTCCGTCCTGACGCTCAGCCTCAAAGGCAGGATGAACATGGCATCCATTTTCCAGAACCACGGTCATTGAGGGGCACGTCTATGTCAGCAATCGTCCATGACCAGGCCGCCTCCGGCATAAGGTTTTCAAGGCGAGGCAACTCTGCCAAAGCGTGGAGCCCCATTGCAAGGCTGTGCGGTTTCTTCGCCCTTGCGCTTATATACATTCCAGTTGTCTGGCTGGGGATCATGTCCATTAGCGCCGAGCCGCTTTCGGGCCGGCCTTATCCGCTGACCTTCAATCACTACCAACTGCTGTTTGCCAATACCAACTGGCATGCGCCATTCCTCAACAGCGTCCTGCTCGGTACGGCGGTTTCGGTTGCCTGCATGATTTGTGGGACCTTCGTGGCACGGTCGATCGTCGCGCTGGCGCGGCCGGGGCCGGTCGTCATGATGGCGGTGTTGCCGCTTTTCGTTCCAGGGCTGACGATCGGCGCGGCGCTCTTCGTGCTGTTGCGCACGGTTCTGGACCTGCGGCTCGGGTTTTGGTCGCTGTTCATCGCGCACATGGTGTGGGCGTTTCCATTCGCGCTGCTTCTCATCCTGATCGTCATGCTACGCTTCGACCGGCGACTGATACAGGCAGCCGAAGATCTCGGTGCCAAGCCCTTCCGCCGCTTCATGGATATCGAACTGCCGCTTCTGATGCCGGGCATTTCCGGTGCCGGCATCTTCAGTTTCCTCTTGTCCTTCAACGAATTGCTGCGTTCGACTTTCCTGCGCGGAACGGAAACCACGATGCCGATCTACAATTGGGCGATGGCATCGGCCCAGCAGTCGCAGGTACCGATCGTCTTTTCCCTCTCCACCCTCATTCTGCTGGTCACACTTCCAACGATGGCAGCGATTTTCATCTTCCTCTTCGCTCGCCCGAAGTCCTGACCACCACTTGGAACATTGAAAGGAAATTCGATGACTGAGAGCGCATATGTGGCCGTCGCCCAAGTGCCCGCCGTTCTGGGTGATGTCGCCCACAATCTCGCCGCCATGGGCGGTTGGATGAAGCAGGCCACCGAAAAAGGGGCCAAGCTTCTGGTCTTCCCGGAATGCTATCTCTCCGGATACATGTTCGAGAGCCGCGACGACGCCTATGCAAGCGCCATCGAGCAGGGCGGGCTGGAGCTCGAACAGGTGCGTCTGCTCTGCGCGGAGCATTCGCTGGAAGTCGTCGTCGGGTTCCTGGAGCGGGTTGGGCCGAAGCTGTATAACGTCGCAGCGGTCATCGGTCCCAATGGCGTGACCGGCATCCACCGAAAGCGTCACCTGCCTTTCCTAGGCGCAGATCGCTTCGTGGATGAGCCTGAAGGCATCGACGTTTCGGTTTTCGACACGGCCTTGGGCAAGGTGGGCGTGGCGATATGCTATGAGATTCGCTTCCCGGAGGTCTCGCGGACGCTGGCGCTGGCGGGCGCCGATTTCATCGCATTGCCGACGAACTGGCCGGTTCAGTCCGTCCTTCTCGCCGACTACTTCACGCGCGTACGCGCCGCCGAGAATTTCGTCTTCTTCCTCGTCGCCAACCGCGCGGACAGCGAAGGCGATGCCGATTTCCTCGGCAAGAGCCAGATCATCGACCCGCTCGGCAATGTCATCGTCAACGCGGGAACAGATGATGGCATCGTGGTGGCGGCCGCCGATGTTGACCGCGCTCGCAACAAGACGATCGCGTTCAAGGCTGGCGAGTTCGAACTGTCACCCTGGAAGGACCGCCGGCCGGCCACATACAGGCTCGATTGAGTTCCCCGGCTATGCCGCGCCCGCTGTGCCTTTGGAAATGAGGGAATTTTAAAATGAAAATCAAGATGATCGAGGCGCGCGCCGTCAGCGTGCCGGTGGCCAAGCCTACCCGTATCGCCAAACGGTTGCTCGACAAGCGCGATTATCTCGTCGTGGAAATTGCCGCGGATGGCAGCGAAGCGAAGGGCTTCGGATATATCTATGCTGGTACGCGCGGTGGTGCGGTCGCAGCGCAAGTCGTTGCCGATCTCCTCACGCCGGTGCTCGCCGGTGCCGATGCCGACGATATCTGGGGCCTTTGGGACCGGCTGTATCAGGAAACGCTGCTGACCGGCCGCCAAGGCATCGTCCTACGCGCAATTTCAGCGGTCGACATGGCGTTGTGGGACCTCGCGGCCAAGCGCAGGAACATGCCGCTTGCCGTCATGCTTGGCGGCACGGTCCGTCCGGTACCAGCCTATGCGTCTGGCGGCTATTATCGCCCGGACGACGGTCCGTGGGCAGAGGCGGTTCATCGCGAAATCCGCCTCAATATCGCGCATGGCTTTTCCGATCACAAGATCAAGGTCGGCGGTCTCTCGATCAAGGAAGACGCCGACCGCGTGAGAGCGGCGATTGATGCCATGGACGGGCAGGGCCGCCTGGCGCTCGACGCAAACAATGCTTACCGCGACTACAACGAGGCTCTTCTGGCCGCGCGTGCTTTCGAGAAGGCAGCCGGGGACGCAGGTCTCTGGTGGTTCGAGGAGCCTCTTTCTCCCGATGACTATGCCGGCCATGCGGAATTGGCACGCAGGCTGGATACACCGGTGGCTACCGGTGAAATCCACCAGACGCGCCACGAATTCCGAAGGCTCATCGAATCGCGATCAGCTGATATCCTGCAGCCGGATGTGGGTGTTCTCGGTGGCGTGAGCGAATGGATCCGAGTGACGCGTGCTGCCGAAAGCTTTGGCATCTCTGTTGCACCGCATTGGCATGCTAACGCGCATGCACAACTCGCCGCGGCGACACCTAACTGCATCGCGGTCGAACATTTCCTGCTTGAGAAGGACATTTATAATTTCGAGCATCTTGTCTCACCAGAAACGCGTCAGGTCTATAAAGATGGACAACTGATCCTCACCGATCGTGCGGGCTGGGGGTTCCAGTTTGATAGGGCGGCGCTGGATGAATTCACTGTTGAGCATTTCATGTCTAGCTGAAATATCAGCAAACTCATTTCCTGGGAGCAGACGCTAGGCTGGGGTGGATGTTTCCTGCTGATGGCTGCGGTGCTCGGCTGCTGCCTGGTGCAAATCCTGTTCTTTATGGCTGGATTTGGCGTTTTTGGGCACAGCCGGTCATGGCGAGCTGGGCGGGACTGATGATGATCGTGCCGTCCGGGATCGGCATGATCTTCGACATTCTCAGCCCGATGCTGGTGGATGTCGGATGGTCTCTCGAGGCCGTCGGCTTCACGCATCGCGAGCGCGGTTTGCTATTCGATGCTTGTGACCATTGCCGCGGGCCAGGAGTTCCCTGCCGGCTTGCTGGTAATCTGTCGTTTTCACCAGGTGCCGGGCGCGCCGGCCTTGAACAGGCTCCTGCGTCGAACCGGACTGACGGTTTCAAAAAACATCGAGCGGACAAGAGTCCCAAATCGGAAAACCCAATCGTCAAAGCCAGTGAGTGGGTGTGATCCGCTCCATTGGTGGACTGCGGCGCCTTGAACGCCGCATGGATTGGGGATTTTCATGAATACGAGTTTTTCCGCAAAGGCGATGCTCCTGGCCGGGACTACCGCTTTTGCGTTCGGCACTGCGGCGCCGGCCGTTGCACAGGCACCGGCACAATCGCAGTCCGCGGCGCGGTCCATCGTTGTGCCAAGCGGTCCGCTTACCCCGGCGCTCAACAGCCTGGCCGCTCAGACGGGCCTCCAGATCCTCTATGACGCATCGCTGGCAAACGGAAAATCGACGGCGGGTGCGCGTGGCAGCCTGACGCCCGAGCAGGCGCTGAAAGTCGTGCTGGCCGGCACCGGTGTCGATGCACGGTTTGCCGGCAGCAATCATGTGACGCTAAGCGTCGATCGGGCGGAAACCGGCGCCACGGCCGGTGGGATCGGCGAGGGTGCGACCATGCTGGAAGCGATCACGCTTTACGGCGCACGCGAGGCGACGACGCTCAACGATACGACCGCAAGCGTTGGTATCGTCGATGCCCGGGCAATCCAGAACGGCCAGATCCGGCATACGCAGGACGCCTATCGCCGTCTTGCCAACGTGCTGGACAGCGCCACGGTCAATTCCGGCTTCGTCATCCGCGGCATGAGCTCGGAAGGCTTCGTTCCGGGCGGTGCGCCGGTCGGCTCGCTCTATGTCGATGGCATCCTCCAGACCCGTTATAACTCGCGCTTCGGCGCCCGAAACCTCTGGGACGTCGAGCAAGTCGAGGTGTATCGCGGCCCGCAGTCGACGCTTTCCGGCCGTGCAGCCATGTCGGGTGCGGTCTATATCAAATCGAAGGACCCGACCTTCGACAAGGAGGTGGAGCTTTCCAGCACCGTCGGCAGCAACAATCTCGTCGGCGGCGCATTCGTCGTGAACACCCCGCTGGCCGAGGACCAGATTGCGCTGCGCATTGCCGGCGCATTCGAGCGGTCCCGCTCCGATGTCAGCTACTCGAATTTCAGCCACTATGCCGGTTATGACGATCTGACCACGGATATCAGCGGCACCATCAGGGCCAAGGTGCTGTTCACGCCGTCCGAAATGCCGGAGACGCGCGCAGTCGCGACCTATTCCTATTCTAAGGACCGTCCAAACGACCGCTTGGTCGGGCTTTACGACGGGCGGGGCGATTTCAACAACAATCCTGACACCTATACCGAGTATCGTTGGACCGAGGTCCACAATCTCGGCCTCGAATTGACGCATGATTTTTCCGATGCGCTGCGCTTCACCTCGCAGACGGGATTCCAGTACGGTATCAACAAACGGCGCTCCGTCGATGCTGATACGCCCGGTTATGTGACGGGCATCTGGGGTACGGACAACGATTCCATCATCACCCAGGAGCTGCGCCTCAATTACGAGGCCGACCGCTGGAAATGGGTCGCCGGCGTCTTCGGCAGCCATCAGGTCTTCGATGGCGCATCGCGTTTCATCGCGGAGCCCTATCCGGATTTCATGCCGGGCGTGATCTATCAGCTTGATGACGACCAGAATCGCAGGACCTCGAACCTCGCGGTATTCGGCGAGGCGACCTATGAGTTCGCGCCCACATGGTTTGCGACCGTCGGCGGGCGCCTCGATTACCTCAAGGAAAAGAACACCGAACTGAACTCGATGGTTCTCCACGGTATGGACCCGGTCTGGTCACCGCCGAACGGCACATCGTCATTTAACGAAGTGAACTTCGTGCCGAAAGTCGGTCTGGTGAAGGCGTTCGGCGACAATCATAAGGTGGGTGTCACCTATTCGCAGGGTTTCCGCTCGGGCGGCTCTTACGTCAACCGAAGCCGGGCACCGGTGTATACGATCGATACCTATGACCCGGAATACTCACAGAGCTATGAGCTGTCCTACAAGGGCACGCTGCTGGACGATCGCCTCACACTGAATGCCAACCTCTTCTATACGAAGTATACGGATCAACAGGTCGAAATCCGGCCACGCTCGGACATTCCCGGCTACCGCGTGACGGAAAACGCTGCATCCTCCCGCGCCTGGGGGTTCGAAATCGAGCCGACCTATCAGATCACCGTTCAATTTTCAGCATTTGCGTCAATCGGTTATCTGAATACCAAATTCCTCGAATGGAATCACGGTGGCCTCGGCGATCAGGCCGGCAAGTCCTTCCCGGAAGCGCCGGAATGGACCGTCGGTTTCGGTGGCCGATATGAGTTCGAGAACGGCGTCTATGTCGGCGCGGATGCCAAATACACCACGGACTACAATTCGCGCTTCGGCACGAAGGGCATGTACGCAATCGACTCTCGTTTCCTCGTGAACGCGCAGGCCGGGTTCAAGAAGGACAACTGGGAGATTACCGCCTTCGCGGAAAATCTCACCGACGAGAAATACTTCACCATCGTCGATCCGGACGCCGCCTTACCCTTCGGCCAGGCCGGCGCACGGCGGTCGTTCGGGCTGAATGTCCGCGCCAAGTTCTGATCGGGTTGCGGGGCGAAAGCCCCGCGATCGCCATCTGCATTGCTATGAAACGGTGTTCGCCTTGCGCTTTTGTCTGATTGTCGTGCTCCTTCTTTCCTCCCTCTCGCTGGCAAAAGCCGCCTGCCAGGGACGAGAGATAACGGAAGGCATCTATAACCCGCCGGTCTGCGTTCCGGCGGAGGCCAAGCGGATCGTCACGCTCGATCCCTTGCTGACGCTCGGCCTTCTCATCGAGCTCGATGCGCCCGTCGTCGCCACGCCCTACATGGCCATCCAGGATGAAGAGGTTTTGAATGCCGTCAAACAGGCGAAAATGGTGGATCTGGGAAACCCGCGCGAACCGAGCCTGGAGCGTGTCGCGGCTCTGAAACCCGATCTCATCATCGGCAGCACAGAGGGCCATGCCGCGATTTACGAGACGGTGTCGAAGATCGCGCCGACGGTTTTCCTCGACCACACGAACTGGAAGAAATATCGCCGGCGCATCGCGCAGATCACCGGCCGGGAAGGCATGGCCGACAAGACGTTTGCAGCCTATGAAACGCGCGTTGCAGCGATCCGCGAGCGCATGAAGGGCAAGGACATTACGGTGTCCACCGTTCGTTTTGCGCCGGGCCGGTTTGTCGTCTTCCTCGATGGCCCTGCCGCATATGCGCCCTTTGCGGTTCTGCACGAAGCCGGTGTGAAGCGCACCGCCTATGAGACGGTGATGGATGGAACGATCGTCAAGCGGCCGGACTGGGAGGAACTTGCCAATCTCGATGGTGATGTTCTTCTCTACGTATCGGCCAGCGGCTTCGAAAGCGGCCCGGACGACGCGCTTGAAAAGGAAGTGACGAGCAATCCGCTCTGGCAGCTTCTGCCCGCGGTGCAGAACGGTCGCGCCCACCGGGTCGATCGGGCAACCTGGCAGAGTTTTCACGGCGTCGCCTCCGCGCACCGCATCCTTGACGATATCGAGCGCTACATCCTGGCAGATCGATGAATCGTCGAGCCGGCACGAATACCGCACGTCGCGCCATGAAGAGCGGACGCAGGCCTCTGGGCCTGCTTCTGCTTTTCTGCCTGCTTGTTGCGGCTGTGCTGTGGTCGCTCGTCGCGGGCGCGACGCGCATACCGCTTGCGACCGTGTGGAGCGCGGTTGTCGACCCTGACAGGTCGCGAGACCACCTGCTGGTCACGATGATCCGCTTGCCACGCGTGCTTGCAGCCGTGCTCGCGGGCAGTGCACTCGCCGTTTCCGGCGCCATAATGCAGGCGGTCACGAACAATCCTCTCGCCTCGCCGGGACTGCTCGGCATCAATGCCGGTGCGGCCTTCGCCGTCGTTCTGGTCATGACGCTTTTCGGGACCGGCACCGGGGACATCTATATGTGGTTCGCCTTCGGCGGGGCGGGCGCTGCCGCGCTGCTCGTCCATGTGATGGGATCCTTCGGCCCGGCAGGGCATTCGACGATCGGGCTCGTCATCGCGGGCGCCATCGTCGCAACGTTTCTGACAGCCCTGACGAGCGCAGTTCTCATCTTCGACCAGAACACGCTCGATGCCGTCCGCCTCTGGACCGCGGGATCCGTAACCGGCCGGACGATGGCGCAAAATGCTGCGGTGGCTCCCTACGTCTTGACGGGGCTTGTGGCGGGTCTGCTTCTCGGACGTCATCTCGTGACGCTGAGTCTCGGGGCGGATGCCGCGCGGTCGCTGGGGCAAAATCAGGTGGTCTGGCGGTCGATTTCCATTGCGACCGTCATCCTGCTGGCCGGTAGTGTGGTGTCCCTTGCCGGGCCTATCGGCTTTGTCGGGCTGGTCGTTCCTCATATCGTGCGGCTTACGATCGGTGTCGATTATCGCTGGGTCCTGCCTTTCAGTGCGCTTGGCGGCGCGCTGCTGGTCGTGGTTGCCGATCTCGCGGGCCGTGTGATTTTCGGTAGCCAGGACTTTCCCGTGGGTGTGACGACGGCCTTGATCGGTGCACCGTTCTTCCTCTGGCTGGCGCGCAGCAGGGCAGGGAGCGGGATATGATGCGCTGCCTGCTTTTCCTGGCGTTCGTGCTTGCCGGATTGGTGATTGCCAGCCTTGCGTTGGGAGATGTCGGGTTGTCCCGACAGGATCTCTGGGAAGCGCTCACCCGACCGCGCGACATGACTTCGCAGAACGCCATGATCGTCTTCGATCTGCGGCTTCCGCGCGTTTTGCTCGCAGGCCTCGTCGGCGCGGCCCTTGCGACGGCCGGTACGATCACGCTCGCGATCATGCGCAATCCGCTCGCCGAACCGGGCGTTCTCGGTATCAACAGCGGTGCCGCGGTTGCGGTGATGGCCGTCATCGTGCTCCTGCAGGATCCACCGGTTCTCTTGCTTCCCGTTGCCGGTTTCGTGGGCGCGGCGGCGATGGCGGCTGCCGTATACCTGTTGTCCTGGTGCGGCGGGACGTCGTCGTTGCGCATCATATTGATCGGGATCGGCCTTGGCTCGCTGGCCAGCGCCGCCACAACCTTCCTTTCGGCCTTCGGCGAGATCGGCGATGTCCAGCGCGCGATGATCTGGCTGGCGGGCAGCGTCTATGACGCCAGCCTTGCCAAGGTGTGTTTCCTGTTCCTCTGGCTGGTCATTCCGCTGGCCCTGGTGTGGATGGCCTCACGCGAACTTGATCTGATCCGTTTCGGGGACGACGCGGCAAAAAGTTTCGGGCAGCCGGTGGATCGGACCCGCGGCCTCATGATCGTTCTCTGCACGCTCATCTCCGGAGCTGCCGTCGCCGCAGCGGGGCTGATCGGCTTCGTCGGGCTGGTCGCACCCCATGTCGCAGGCCGGTTGGTCGGTCCGTCTCATGTGAGGATCCTGCCCGTGGCCGCCCTCTGCGGGGCGATCCTCGTGGTGGCCGCCGATCTCCTGGGGCGGCTGGTCATTGCACCGGTCCAGCTTCCGGCCGGGATCGTGACGGGGCTGATCGGGGCTCCCTTCTTCGCCTCTCTCTTATGGAAACGTCGCCATGTCCGAGGATGAAAGCAATAGGTCGGCAAAGTTCGACGGGCAGGGGGTGTCCATTGCCTATCGCGACCGCCCGATCGTCGAAGACCTCGATCTTCCTGTGCCGAAGTGCTGTTTCACGGCGCTTGTCGGACCGAACGGCAGCGGCAAGTCCACGATCCTGCGTACCTTCGCCGGGCTCATGCCACTCCTTCGCGGATCGATCCTTCTGGATGGCAGGAGTATCGCGACACTCGGCGCGCGTGAGATGGCGCGGCGTGTCGGCGTTCTCCTTCAGGGACCCGTGGCGCCGGAGGGGCTGACGGTTCGCGATCTCGTCCAGCAGGGACGTTACCCGCATCGGTCTCTTTTCGGGCGGTGGTCCGAAGCCGATCAGGCAGCCTGTGACGAGGCCCTGAAGCTGACAGGCACGACGACACTGGCCGAAGTGCCTCTCGACACACTGTCCGGCGGCCAGCGGCAGCGCGCATGGATCGCGATGACGCTGGCGCAACAGGGCGAGGTGCTGCTGCTGGACGAGCCGACGACCTATCTTGATCTCGCGCATCAGATTGAGCTGATGAATCTGATCACGGTTCTCGTGCGCAATCACCGAAAGACTGTCGTCGCCGTGCTGCACGACCTCAATCAGGCGGCACGCTATGCCGACCATATTGTCCTGTTGAAAGACGGAAGGATCAGCGCGGCGGGCCGCCCATCGGATGTGATCTCGCAACAAGCGATTGCAGAAGTGTTCGGCGTGCGGTCGGTGGTCATTCGCGATCCCGTCGCTGGAACGCCCCTCTGCGTTCCGTTGTAGCTTCCGGAGTGTGGCGGAAATATCACGTCGAGTGGGTTTTCCGGGCAGAGGCCGAACCCGCTGAAACCGAGAGCCAAAAGGATTCTGGCAACGAAATCAGACATAAAGATGAGTTATTTTGTCTTGATTAATCGGATGACTCTCGGAGAAACTAACCTATTGCACTTGCAGGCATTTTATAGAGTCGATACCCCTTCCTCCGAAGGCCTGAAATGTTTTTTGATATCCGAATGCAGGCATGCCGTCATGCGACTGGGAACAGAGTGCTGATGTCTAACTCCTCCTCTCCGCTCGGTTGGGATGCTCTCGATAGCAACGATTTGCTCAATCGCGCGATGGAGGCTCACTACGCTGACATGACCAAGGCCGTACGGCGCAAGGGGCACCCACTCTCTACCGCCAGGGATGTGGTGCACGACCTCTACATCAAGCTGGCCGCCCAGCCCGATGTCCTGCGGAAAAAGCGATCCATCAAGGCGTTCCTCTGCCGTTCGGCCATCAATCTGGGGATCGATCGTCTGCGGCGCGAAAGCAGGGAAGCGCGCCTTTTCTCCGGCACGGAGAAGGAGGCGCTTACTGTTGCCAGCACCGGCCCGGCGCCGGACCTTGCGCTCGAGATCGAGGCGCGCATCGCCATCTTGCGCCACGCCATCTCCGAACTGCCCGAACGCCGCCGCGTGGTGTTCATCCTTCACCGGCTGCACCATCTTTCACCGGATGAAATTTCGCGAAAGCTCAAGATTTCCCGCAACATGGTCGACCGGCATCTGCGCCGGGCGTTCGCGCATTGCCTCGACCGTCTTCTTTGGATCGAATAAGAGTCCCGAACAGGCGGTGCCAATCGTCTACCAGGTAGACCAATGCTCCGGGAGAAGTCGATGCGGGGCAACCGTGCCAATCAAGTTCAACGAAAACGCAACAGGGAAGCGACGGACTGGTTGTTGCGCAACCGTGATCCCGCACAACCGTTGGAAGAGAAGGCGCATTTCGCGGATTGGCTGAACGATCCGGAAAACTGTCGTACATACCGGATCGCCGAGGCGCTGATGGGAGATGCCCGTTCGGCCATTCAGTCCGATCCGGCGTTGCGAAACATCAGAACCGAGACACGCAGCCGCGCCAAGCCCGTTCTGTCGGCCATGCTGCTGCTCGCCTGTGCTGCCGCGTCGTTTCTTGCTCTCGATGGCCCGATGCGCCTGCGGGCCGATGCCATGTCCAATGCGGACGAAATGCCGGTTCTCGCGCTTGAGGACGGATCCATTGTGCAGATGAATGCGTCGTCGGCGATCGCGGTGGATTTCGACGAGAAGCGCCGGACGATCCGCCTGCTGCGCGGGCAGGCTTTCTTCCAGGTTGCATCTGCCCCCTCGAGGCCTTTTACCGTCGAGGCGGGAGACACGCGCGTGACGGCTCTCGGTACGGCATTCGATGTTCGCTACGGCGCTCTCGACACGGGGGTCACGGTCACCGAGCACACCGTGCTGCTCGAATCCGGTGGTGCAAGTTCGCCATCCATGCGCGTGTCCGAGGGCGAGCAGGCCACCTACGATCGCGCAAGCGGAAAGACGCAGATCCAGTCCGTGGACGGCGTCGTGGCCCTCGCCTGGCAGCGCGGCCAACTCGCTGTGGAAAACGCGCCGCTTTCGTATGTCATCGAGGAGATAGGCCGCCACTTCTCCGGCCGGATCATCCTTGCCGGCAGCGGGCTCGCAAATCGCCGGGTGAGCGGCACGATCACCGTCTCCGATACGACGGCCGCGCTCTCCTTCGTTCGTCAGGCGCTTGGCGTGAAGATGACGCGGGTCGGACCGCTGATCGTCATTCGCTAAGGTCGATCAAGAGATAATGCCCTTTCGAGGGCGCAGAAGTCGATGACAGGAGCAATCACATGATCGCAACAACCGCCGTGGTGAAGACCGAATTTGCGGCCAAGTACCTGGTCCAGATGTGCAAGCACTTCGCCCACAAGGTGGATGTCGAATACACCGAGACCCACGGTGAATGCCGTTTTGATGGTGGTGTCGCGACCTTCGACGCAAATGCGGAGGGCCTGCATCTGTCCGTGCAGGCGCCGACCGAGGAAATCGTCGCCTGGGCCCAGTCGGCCATCGAAACCCACTTGGTGCGCTTTTCTTTCCGTGAGGATATTGAAGGCCTCGCTTGGCAGCGCTCAAATGTTACCTAGCCTGGTACGGCAGCCACCGCGCCACTACGATCGAACGAAATCATTGAATGTGGCGGATTATTCGATGAGCATGGGTCCATATCCGCTCGAGAGCTTATCGGTCGCACGGGCTCACGATCCTGAAACATCGAAATGACGGTTCTGCAGCATCAAGGGGACCGAAGGTTTGGTCTGTTGCTCGAATTGGTGAAAGAAGCCGGCCTCGATCATTCGGGCATCCTTAAACAGGGTGTAGGACACTGAGGGACCAGTGAGCACAGGGGTGGGTTCTGCTTCCAGAATGGGTACAGCAACAAATTATTCAACCGTGGTGAATGCACCGGGGAACGCCATGATGAAACGCAAGGCAATGTGTACCTGCGGCGCGCTTACGATCGTTGCGCACGGCGAGCCTGGAAAGATTTCCGCCTGTCACTGTCAGGAATGTCAGCGCCGCACCGGTTCCGCCTTCGGGGTCGCCGTCTTTTTTGCAACGGAGGTAACGGCGGTTACAGGCCCCGACGCGCTATTTTCCCGGATAGGCGATAGCGGTCTGCCGGTTGAGTTTCACTTCTGCCCCACCTGCGGGTCAACCGTCTTCTGGAAACCTGCCTTCAAGCCGGGCATGACGGCAATCGCCTTCGGTTGTTTTGAAGACAAGGAGGGGCTCAGCCCAACCCAAAGTGTCTATGACGCCCATCGCCACCTATGGGTAACGATACGAACCCCATAGGTGCCCCGTCGAACACGAGCCTGCTGCGCGAGTCCGCTGTCATCATTGCGTTCGACACACACTTCGGTGAGACGGCCACTGGCGCCTAGACACTCTTCGACGCGCCGCAGCCAGACCAGCAGATCATCCATGTCGACGGTTCGGATCTGGAGGTCGACGAGGTTTACTGGCCGACGTTCGGCATTCACGCTGTCCGAATGCCTTTGCGAAAGCATGTTCTCGCCGACCGGCCGACGGATAGCTGTTCGGACCAAAACGGTCGCAGCCTCGCCGGCACTCGGCACATAGCTGGGATCGCGGTGGATAGATGTGCTCCTTTTCGCTCTGCGGCGGCTTCTCCTTCTCGATCTAACATCGAAAGGAGCTGCGTCTCCACTGGCGTTTGCGATGCCTAGATGGCACCCAACAACGCGCAAAAGCTTAGTGTGGCTGCGTTTCCGCGACCAATTTTGAGTCTGACCCAGTTTTGATGCCGTTGTGACGATGCTGAATTGCTTGTTTCCACAGAGGAATGATCTGATGAGCACCAAGTTTGGCCCCTCAGATTTGGTGCCGGCCGGTTGCATCGCCGAACGCATCACCCACATTGACGATGAGACCTGCATCTTGCTTCCCGAGCCGGCGCTACCGCCTCATGTCCGGTATGCGGGCGAATTTCGCGAACGGTTCGAAGCGGATATTGCCGCCAGGTCGCGGACCTCCCCCTGTCGGGAAGGCGCGTCAGACGTCTCGTGCGCACACGGAGGCTCACCTGTGACGCAGTGCTACTGCGGCAGGCAGATATTCGCCGAGCGGTTCGGCGATGTGCTATCTTCCTACGCCCGACGAACCGGGCGTATCGGGCATCTCGTCCACCATCTCGCCCTCGCGCTTGGAGGACGCCCGGCGGCGCGTTTTGCACAGCGGCTCATGCTTCCCGTCAGCAACGACACTTTGCTCCGCGTTATCCGCAGGCAAGGATTGCCGTCGCCGATCCCGCCCTCGGTGATTGGCATCGACGACTGGGCCTGGCGGCGCAATCACCGCTATGACACGATCGTGTGTGACTGGAGCGCCGGCGGCCGATCCGTCTGCTGCCCGAAGATGAGCCAGCGACGGCAGAGGCCTGGTTACAGGGAAATCCTCAAATCCAGATCATGGCACGCGACCGTGGCGGCGCTTACGGGCTGCGGCGGCAAAGGCGTTGCCGATGCACCGCAGGTCGCTGATTGATGGCATCGGATGTAGAACGCTAGCCGTGCATTCCTGGATTCCGTCGCAAATCTATGCGGCAAATTCGCAAGGCGCTCGGTACAACGCGCATCAATCCTAAACTTCTGACTGCGGCCGAACGCCTTCAATACGAAGGCTATCTCAGGCGCGAGCATACCAACTCGACGATTATAGCGCTCGCAAAGAGCGGTGTTACGATCAGGAGATCGTGCGCCATACCGGTCATAGCCGCGGCTTAATCCGCAAAGTACTCAGAGGGCGACGCAACGACGTCTTTCGGTCAAGAAAGTTCGAAGGAGCCCTGTCTCGAATGCTCGATGCGCAATGGACTGCCGGCAAGCGGAACGGCACTGGGCTATGGCGGCGATTGAGACCACTGGGCTTTCGTGGTTCCCGTCGGGTCGTCGGTGAATGGGTCACACGGCGGAAGCGGGCCGACAAGGCGGATGCAGAGTCATTGATCCGCATCCGCTCTGCTCCAACGATTGCCCGCCTTTTGACAACCAGCAGAGGCAACCTGACGAAATCCGAGACCGTCACCATCGCCGCGATCGAAAGCGGCGTTCCCTTGCTCGTTGCTGCTCGCAATATCATTGCCGACTTTCATCTTATGATCCGACGCAAATCGGAAAACGAGCTCGCATCGTGGGCCGACCCCGCTTGCGACAGTCTGGTTGCCTCCTTTGGCAATGGCGTTGCGAAAACGATACAGGCAGTCCGGGCAGCGATCGTCTAGACGTGGCCCAATGGATAAACCGAAGGTCAGATCACCAAGCTCAAGCTCGTGAAACACCACATCTACGGTCGCGGAAAGCTTGATCTTCTTCAAGCCCGCCCGATCGGCGCGACATGAGAGAATTCCACCAAATCTGCGGCAGAGCCAAAATTGGAAGCCGATTGACAGGTAGAAGTGAGGCGAGCTTGGGCATTGCCCATTCGCCACTTCCGAGCGAACCGAGTGGTCTGCCGGGAATTGTCGCCGGATCGATTTCGAAGGTCCGGCAGAACGATGTGCTCGCTGCAATGACCGTCTGGTCTTTGGAGAGGAAAAGCAGCGACTCGTTCGATGAAACCACCACGGCAAGGATACTTGCCGCTTCGAAATGGACGATCGGTTTGTTGGACATGGAAATGGCCCTCGAGGACCGAAAACTCGCGGGGCACGAGCCATCACTCGGCAGGAACGTCGCCGGATGCAAATCCTCATGCCTACGTTCTGAAACACCATATCATATCGAACCTGAACAGGCGTTACACTTAATCGGCATGGTCGTTGCTATGTCGAGCGTAACGGCTGGGTCGCCCGTGACATCGACGATCGTCCCGATCTCGATGAGAGTAACGCCGTGTCGTCGCCTGGATTTGAATGAGACCTCATCCTAGCCTTTTGGCGTATTCCTTCACCTGTACGCCTGCGTCAAAGGTCGTGGCGAAATCGATGCCTGATCGATGGACGCTGGCGTAGCAAGAGGAGGAGATTTGCATGCCTGTAACCGCTGATCTGATTGTCACCAATGCGCGCATCCTGACCATGGATGACGCCAATCCGCGTGCCGAGGCGATTGCACTTTCCGGCGGCCGGATCGTCGCCGTCGGCGGCGTGGACGCGGTTCTGGCGCTGAAGGGCGAGACCACGCGGGTGATCGACGCTGGCCGCACTTCGGTGCTGCCGGGCTTTATCGAAAGCCATCTCCATATGTTCGGCGGCGCCGAGGAGCTGCCGCATCTGCAGGTCGGCGATATCGAGGGCTTCGAGGCGCTGAAGGCGAGCCTTTCGGCGCATGCCGCCGCCCGGCCGAAAGATGCGCTCCTCAGGGCGCATGGCGCCGGCTATACGATCATTTCCGAAAGCGAGACGCTGACCCGTCACCACATCGATCGCATCGTCGCCGATCGTCCTGTCGTCATCGTCGCCGCCGACCATCACACCGCATGGGCCAATACCAAGGCGTTGGACATGGCCGGCATCCTCAAGGGCAAGGCGGTCAATCCGGGCAACGAGGTCGTCATGGGGCCGGATGGCCTTGCGACGGGCGAATTGCGGGAAGGGGAGGCCATGGCACCCGTGCTGCATCTCGCAGGCGCGAACCGAAGCCATCTCGGCATCGAGACCGGCGGCGAGCCCGACCCGGCGCCGACGGCGGCCGAATGGGAGGCCGACAAGGAGATCATGCGCGCGGGCCTCGCCCATGCCGCCAAACACGGCATCACCTCGTTCCACAATATGGACGGCAATCTCTACCAGCTCCAGCTGCTGGACGCGCTGGAGAAGGACGGCACGATCACCGTGCGCGGCCAGGTGCCGTTCCACTTCAAGAAGCCGATGACGCTTGCCGATCTGGAAAAGGCGAGCGAGATGGACCGGCGCTATCGCGGCGACTGGGTATCCTCGGGCATGGTCAAGGTGTTCATGGACGGCGTGCTGGAATCCGGCACGGCCTTTCTCGTCGAGCCCTATGCCGATCGGCCGGACTGGCATGGCGAACCCTATTTCAGCAATGAGGAGTTTTCGGAACTCGCCACCGAGATCGACCGCCGCGGGTTGCAGATCGCCGTGCATTCGATTGGCGACGGCGCGGTGCGCCGCGTGCTCAATGGCTACGAGGCGGCGCAGAAGGCGAATGGCGTGCGCGACAGCCGCCACCGCGTCGAGCATGTCGAATTGATCACCGAAGAGGATATACCGCGCTTTGCCGCGCTTGGCGTCATCGCCTCCATGCAGCCGCCGCATCCGCCCGGCGGCATGTGCTTTCCGCTCGAACCGACCCTTTCGCGCATCGGCGAAAAGCGGCGGTATCTCGCCTATGCCTGGCGCCGCATCAAGGAGACGGGGGCAGCGATTGCCTTCTCCTCCGACTGGCCGGTTTCGCCGATCGACCCCATCGCCGGCATCCACGCCGCCGTGACGCGCAAAGTCTGGCAGGACGGTGATCCGGACCATTCCGTCAGCCTGCACGATGCCATCGCCGCCTATACGATCGGCAGCGCCTATGCGGAATTCGCCGAAGACCGCAAGGGCATGCTGAAGCCAGGCTACTTCGCCGACCTCGTCATTCTCGACGAGGACATCGAGGCCGTCGCGCCCGAGAGCATCGACAAGATCCGCCCCAAGATGACGATCTGCGGCGGCCGGATCACCTACGCAGCCTGAGGTCAAATCACCGGAAAGCGGAAACGAAGACGCGCGGCAAAAGAAGCCGCGACTGAAATGCGCATGTTGACGATCTTGCATTGCAGTGATATTTCACTGATGTATTAATGAGCGAGCCTGCGAGATACGCGAGCGGAGGAATGGGTGGCAACACAGACAATGTCGGCCGCAGCAGGAGCGCGGCCACGGACATTCCGGGGCGGCGCATCAGGAAAAGCAGCGTGGGCCAGCCCGCAGCCTCGGCCGCGGGCTGGCAAGCCGTACGCATTTGACAGGGATAGCCGCTCCGTGCGGCCCAACGGGAGGACCATCGATAGTGCCGGATCGGACGCATAAGAGTGCCATTGAAGTCTGCGATGTCAGCAAGGTTTTCGGCACGGGCGACAGCCCGTTCAAGGCCCTGGATCATGTCAGCGTCGATATCCGCGAGAACGAGTTCTTCACGCTGCTCGGCCCGTCCGGCTGCGGCAAGACCACGCTGCTGCGCATGATCGCCGGTTTCACCTATCCGACGGATGGCGAGATCAGGCTCTACGGCCAGAACATCGCCGCGCTGCCGCCGTTCAAGCGGCCTGTCAACACGGTGTTCCAGAACTACGCGCTCTTCCCGCATATGACGGTCGGCGAAAACATCGCCTTCGGCCTCGAAATGCTCGACCGCCCCAAGGCCGAGATCGCCAAGCGCGTCGAGGAGATGCTGGCGCTCGTCAAGATGGGGCATCTGAGGGACCGCAAGACGGCGCAGATTTCCGGTGGCCAGCAGCAGCGTGTGGCGCTCGCCCGCGCGCTTGCCCCGCAGCCGAAGGTGCTGCTGCTCGACGAGCCGCTGTCCGCCCTCGACTACAAGCTGCGCAAGGACATGCAGATCGAGCTGAAGCGCCTGCAGACCGAGACCGGCATCACCTTCATCTTCGTCACCCATGACCAGGAGGAAGCGTTGACCATGTCGGACCGCATCGCCGTCATGTCGGCAGGCAAGATCCTTCAGGTCGGCGGCCCGCGCGATATCTACGATCGGCCGGCCGAACGTTTCGTCGCCGAATTCATCGGCGAGACGAATTTCTTGAAGGCCGACGTCTTGTCGGTCGCGGACGGCAAGGCGGATGTCGTGCTGCCCGGCGGCACGCGCGTCTCCGCCCGCCTGCCCGAGGGCTTTTCGCCCGCCGGCAAGGTCACCGTGGTCACGCGGCCGGAACACGCCGCCATCGTCGCCAATCCTGAAGGCGCGCATCTCACCGGCAAGCTGTCGAGTGTGGTCTATGTCGGCACCGACACGCATTTCCACGTCGCGCTGGAAAGCGGCGACCGTTTCTGCGTGCGCCGCCAGAACAGCCTCGAACAGGGCGCGGCTTTTGCCGAAGGCGATGTGGTCGGCATCGTGCTGGAGACGGGCGCGGCCCAGGTGCTAAAGGATTGACCCGATGAGCACTGTCACCAGCACAGCAAGCGAAGCCGCGCGCCGGGTCGAGGCGCAGGATATCCGCAACCGCTGGCTCCTTTCGACGCCGGCCCTTCTCATCATTGCGCTGGCGGCCATCGGGCCGCTCGCCATCGTCTTCGTCTATTCCTTCCTGATGCCTGGCAGCTATGGCGACGTCGTCTGGACCTTCTCGCCCGACGCGTGGATCGCCGTGCTCTTCGAAAAGGATATTTTCGACGGCACCTGGTCGATTGCCGATGCGCATCTGTCGATCTTCTGGCGCTCCGTCTGGCTGTCGCTCATGACCACGGTCACGACGCTGCTGCTCGGCTTCCCCACCGCCTATTTCATCGCCACGCGCTCCGAGCGCACGCGCGAAATCTGGCTTTTCCTCATCACCATCCCGTTCTGGACGAATCTCCTCATCCGCACCTTCGCGATCCAGGAGCTCATTCGCAACGAGGGCATGATCAACACGCTGCTCATGAAGATCGGCGTGATCTCCGCACCGATCCAGATGATGTACACCGACTTCGCCATCCTGCTCGGCATGACCTATGTGTTCTTTCCGCTGATGGTGCTGCCGCTCTATGCGAGCCTGGAAAAGGTCGATTTCCGCCTCGTCGAGGCTGGCTACGATCTCTATGCCAGCCGCTGGCGCGTGCTGAAGCGCATCATCCTGCCGCTGGTGAAGCCCGGCGTGATCGCCGGCTCCATCCTCGTCTTCATCCCCTCGCTCGGCTCCTACGTCACCCCGCGCATGCTGGGCGGCGGCAGCAAGATGATGCTCGGCAACCTGATCGAGCTGCAATTCGGCCAGGGCCGCAACTGGCCGCTCGGCGCCTCGCTCTCCATGGCGCTGCTCGCCATCGTCATGATCGCGCTGATGGTGCAGGTGCGGTTTGCCGGAAACCAGGGAGGACACAACCATGGCTGAGACATCAGGCGTCTTCGACGTTCGCCGCCAGGCCGGCTTCCCGACGATTGCGGTCGTCTGCTTCTTCCTGCTCTATCTGCCGATTGCCGCCCTCGTCGTCCTCTCGTTCAACGACGGCGCGTCGATCGCCACCTGGGAAGGCCTGTCGCTGCGCTGGTTTGCGGCGGCATGGAACAACGACAAGGTGGTGGAGGCCTCGATCCGCTCCGTGCAGATCGCCGCGGTCGCCGCCGTCATCGCGACGGTCGCCGCCACCATGGCCGCCATCGCCACCACGCGCACGCGCAAATATCGCGGGCTCAATGCGAAATACGCCTTCATCAACATGCCGCTGATGGTGCCGGAAATCGTCGTCGCCGTGGCGCTGCTGATCTTCTTCTCGCGCATCAAGATGGCGACCGGCTATTCCGGCCTCGGCTACCTGATCGCCGCGCACACGGCCTTCTGCATTCCCTTCGCCTATCTGCCGATCCGCGCACGGCTGGAGACCATGGACCTCTCGCTGGAAACGGCGGCCGCCGATCTCTATGCGACGCCGTTCAGGGCCTTCCGCCGGGTGACGCTGCCCTTGCTCTGGCCGGGCATCCTTGCCGGCCTGATGCTTGCCTTCGTTATTTCTCTTGATGACGTCGTCATCACGGAATTCGTCAAATCCGGCGGGCAGGACACGCTTCCGACCTATATGCTCGGCCAGCTGCGCCGCGTGGTGACACCCGAGATGAATGCGATTTCGACGGTGTTCCTGCTGCTCTCCATCGCCATCGTCACCCTCTTCTTCTTCATCAGCCGTAAAAAGGATTGATCCATGACCCGTACTTTAGGCCTCGCCGCTCTCGGCCTTGCGCTCCTCGGCTCCACCGCCGCCCATGCCGCCGGCGAGCTCAACATCTTCAACTGGGGCAACTACACCAACCCCGAGCTCATCAAGAAGTTCGAGAAGGAATATGACGTCAAGGTCACCGTGACGGACTACGATTCCAACGATACGGCGCTGGCGAAGATCCGCCAGGGCGGCCACGGCTTCGACATGGTCGTGCCGTCCGCCAACGTTCTGAAGATCTGGATCGACGAGGGCCTGCTGCTCGAAGCGCGCCCCGACCAGATGGAGAACTTCAAGAATGTCGACGAGCGCTGGATCGACGTCGCCTTCGATCCGGGCCGCCACTACACCGTTCCGTGGCAGTGGGGTACGACGGGCGTGATCGTCAACAAGTCCATCTACAAGGGCGATCCGAACACCTCGGCCATCTTCCTCGATCCGCCGGCCGAACTGCAGAACAAGTTGAACGTCGTGCCGGAAATGTCCGACACCATGTTCCTCGCCATCCGCTATGTCGGCGGAGAGCCCTGCACGAACGACCTCGCCGTGCTCAAGAAGGCCCGCGACGTGCTGGTCGCCGCCAAGCCGAAATGGCTGTCCGTCGACTACGGCACCATCGAACAGCTGGTGAAGGGCGACTTTGCCGGCGGCACGGACTGGAGCGGCGCCGCCTTCCGCGCCCGCCTGCAGAATCCCGATCTCGTCTACGGCTATCCGAAGGAAGGCTATCCGGTCTGGATGGACAATCTCGGCATCATCAAGGATGCAAAGAATGTCGAGAACGCAAAACTCTTCATGAACTTCGTCATGGACCCGCAAAACGCCGCCATGATCTCCGCCTTCGCCCGCTACGGCAACGGCATCAAGGGTTCCGAAGAGTTCATGCCCGCCGACATGAAGGACGCGCCGGAAGTCAAGATTCCCGAGGAGTTCAAGTCTGCGGGCAAATTCAACCTTGCCTGCTCGCCGGAAGTCCAGCAGCTCTACACGAAGATCTGGACCGATCTGATGAAGTAAGCGGAGACAATCCCGGCCGCGCCTGCATGGGTGCGGCCGGGGCTCCCGCCGGATTTTACCGGCTGATGGCCGCGGGTTTGCATCGCCTGCCGCCGGATGGATCGTCCGCGACGACATCCGAAATCTTTGGCGCTCCTGGCCGCCGAGGCTGCCTTCCTGATGCGCATCCTTGATTTAACAGTCTGAAAATAAAAGATTTTCAACGCCGGTACAGAGGACGGCTCCGGTGCATTCGCGCGCCCGGAATTAGCACTTGACAAAACTTCAGACTTCAAACAATTCTTAACTCATAAGTAAAGAAATCGCTGAGGGGCGATCCAAAATCGGGAGGGTTCAATGCTGCAGGAGCGCATTGAAGGGAAGTGGCTTGCCTGCTTCCGACGGGTCTTCGTGCTCAATGGAATTGGCTTGGGAACGCGGGTGGCGATCGTAGCGGAGACGCAGTCGCGGCCGGTGCTGGTGCAGCTTGCCGATCTCGCCTGCCACGATCTCGGCGCTGATTACTGCATGATCACCATGCCCACCCCGCGCCAGACGGCGCCCGTTCCGGTCAAATCGACCGGCACCTCGCTCGCCATCCAGGGCAACCGCGCGGCGATCGAGGCCATGAAGCAGTGCGAGATCATCGTCGATTGCACGGTGGAGGGCATGATCCATGCCGCCGAATGGCCTGAAATCGAAGAGGCCGGCGCGCGCATCCTCGTCGTCTGCAACGAGCATCCCGAAATCCTCGAACGCTGCGAGCCCAAGGCCGAACTCGGCCCAAAGGTGGCGCTCGGCATCCAGATGCTGCGCGAGGCGAAGGAAATGCGCGTGACCTCGGCTGCGGGCACCGATCTCGTCATCGACCTGCGCGATGCACCCTGCGGCGGCACGCCGGGCTTCGGCACGACGCCGGGTGCGGTGGCGCACTGGCCGGGCGGCCTGTGCCTGGCCTTCCCGGGTCCGAACACCGTCAACGGCCGCATCGTCATGGATGTCGGCGATATGAACCTGACCTTCAAGAGCTACCTGACGAGCCGTATCGACTTCACCGTCGAGAACGATTTCGTCAAGGAAATCAAAGGCGACGGTTTGGATGCCGAGCTGTTCCGCGACTATATGGAAGCCTGGGAGGACCCGCTGGCCTACGGTTTCTCCCATGTCGGCTGGGGCATGAACCCCGCCGCCCGCTGGGTCTCCGGCGCGCTCTATGACAAGCGCGACATGCAGGCGGTCGAGTTCCGCGCCTGGGCCGGCAACTTCCTCTGGTCGACGGGCGCCAACCAATATGCCGGCCGCTTCACCGAGGGGCATTTCGACCTGCCGATGCGCAAATGCACGATCACGCTCGATGGCCGCGTGGTGGTGAAGGAAGGCCGTCTCCAGGGTGACCTCGCCCTCTGACCGGATTTGAGAAGGACTGCTCATGAGCGAACCTGCAGACTATTATGACCTCTCCCGCATCCGGCCCGAAGTGCTCGATGTGCTCACAAGGATCAACGAACTCGGCCGCGAGCGTTTCGCCCCGCGCGCCAAAAGCGTCGACGACGAGGCGTCCTTCCCGGTCGAGAACTACAGGGATCTCGCCGCCGAGGGCTTTCTGACCCTGACGGTGCCGAAGGAGTTCGGCGGCCACGGCTTCAGCCTCGGCGAATATGCCATGGTCGGCGCGGAGATCGGCAAATATTGCGGCGCCACCGCGCTCACCTTCAACATGCACAACTCCTCCATGATGTGGTCGCGCTTCATGTACGAGCTGCCGAACCTCACCGACGAGGACCGCGCCGCCTTCGCGCCGTTGCGCGAGCGCCAGTTCCGCCGCGCCGTCAAGGAGCAGGGCATCTATTCGCAGCCGATTTCCGAGGCCGGGCAGAACTGGACCTCCAAGCCCGCGCAGACCGCCTGCCGCAAGGTGGAGGGCGGGTGGAAGATCAACGGCTTCAAGAAGTTCGCCTCGCTCGCCGGCTATTGCGACTATTATTCCATCGTCTGCACCGAGCATTTCGAGGGCATCGAGCCGCGCCACGAGGACACGATGATCTTCGTCGTGCACAAGGACGCGCCGGGGCTTTCCGTGACGGGCAGCTGGGATCCGCTCGGCATGCGCGGCACCAACAGCCGCGACCTGATCCTGAAGGATGTCTTCGTCACCGAAGAGGATCTGATGATGCCGCGCGGCATCTTCATCAAGACCCTGCCGCACTGGCCGCACATGATGGCGACGCTCTCGCCGACTTATATGGGCGTGGCGCAGGGCGCCTTCGATTTCACCGTCGCCTATCTGCGCGGCGAAGTGCCCGGCCAGCCGCCGGCCGACCGGCGTATGTTCGGCACCAAGCGCCTCACCGTGGGGAAAATGTACACCCAGCTCGCCGCCATGCGCGCGCTGTGGTGGCAGGCCTTCATGGAGGCGCAGGGTTTTCCGACCAAGGCGCAGGTCATGCGCATGTATGCCGCGCAGTATAATGTCATGGAGGGCGTGCAGGAGATCGCGGCGCTCGCCATCCGCACCTGCGGCGGCCAGTCGATGCTCAAGACCATGCCGCTGGAGCGCATGTATCGCGACAGCCGCTGCGGCGCGCTGATGCTGCCTTATACGACCGAGATCATGGAGGACTATCTCTCCGTCCTGACGCTCTACGACATGGACGAACTCGACAAGGCGCCGGGCGACGAGGGCGGTGCGCGCTCCTCGCTGTGGCGCGGCACGGGCGGCACGCTCAAGGGGCTGCGCTGAGCCATGGTGGAGGAGCGGGTTCAGGTCATCGGGTTTTCCGCGGCAGAACCTGCTGCGGTCTGGGCCGTCGCCGGCAATTTCTGCGGCGCCTGGCATCCCGTGATCGCGGAAATCAGGGCCGAGCGCAATGGGCGCGGCGCGCTGATCCGCGCCTTCACCACGAAGGGTGAGGACACGCTCTACCGCGAACAGCTGACCTATCGTTCCGACACGGATCGCGTGCTCGCCTATACGCATCTCGAAGGCATTGCCGGTGTCGAGCGCTACGACGCCCGGCTTCAGGTCTTTGCCGGCGAGGCCGGCGGCAGCCGGATCGAATGGTCGGCACGACTTTCCGCCTCCGCCGAACGCGCCTCCGCGATTGCCGCCGGCACCCGGGCGATCTTCGAAATGGGAATTGCGGCGTTTGATGGTCTCGTCGGCGATGTGCAGCCGGGGAAGCCTGCTATCTCGGAGGAGGAGACGCCCGCACTCCGGACGCTTTTCATCGACGGCGACGCGCAACTCGCGCTGACCGTCTCGCCCCACAAACCGGGGCCGCTGGTGCTTTTCCTGCATGGCATCGGCGGCGGCCGCAGCAACTGGCTGGCGCAGTTTCGCGCGGTTGCGCCGACCATGCGGGTCGCCGCGCTCGACCTGCGGGGCTATGGCGAAAGCAGCCTCGGCGGATCGCAAAGCACGGTCGAGGACTATTGCGACGACATTCTGAGCGTCGCCGATGCGCTGGGCGCTCAAAAACTCGTGCTCTGCGGCCTCTCCTACGGATCGTGGATCGCCACCTCCTTCGCCATGCGCCATGCCGAGCGGTTGGCGGGCCTTGTGCTCTCGGGCGGCTGCACCGGCATGTCCGAGGCCGGTGTCGCGGAGCGCGATGCCTTTCGCACGGCGCGGGAAGTGCCGCTCGATGCCGGCAAGACACCGGCCGATTTCGCGCCTGCCGTCGTCGATGTGCTGGCCGGCCCGAATGCCGGGGAGGTGGTGCGCCAGACGCTCCTCGCTTCGATGGCGGCGATCCCCGCTTCGACCTACCGGGATGCGCTCACCTGCTTCACAAACCCGCCGGAGCGTTTCGATTTTGCCAAACTCACCATGCCGGTGCTGATGATGACGGGCGAACACGACCGCCTCGCATCCCCGGACGAAATCCGCGGCGTGGCAAGCCGGATCGTCAAGGCCGCCCCACGCGCCTCGGTCCGCTTCGAGGTGATCGCGGATGCCGGCCATGTTTGCAATGTCGAGCGGCCCGAGGCCTATAACCGGGTGCTCACGGAATTCCTCTCGGAGGTCGCGTCATGACGGCTCTTCCCAAGCGCCAGCAGAACCGCATCCTGCGCGAGCGCCGCATTCTCGACGCCGCCCTCGTCGTCTTCTCGCAGAAGGGCTTCGTCAGCGCCTCGATGGATGACATCGCCGCCGAGGCTGGGCTGACCAAGCCGACGCTCTACCAGTATTTCCCGTCCAAGGACGAGCTCTTCACGGCCATGATGACCGAGGAGCGCGACCACATGCTCGAATCCTTCGAGTATCCCTCGGCCTCCGGCATGGTCGCCGAACTCTACGCCTTCTCGTGGCACTATGCCGATGTCGTGCTGCGGCCCGACATGCTGAACCTCGCCCGGCTGATCATCGGCGAGGCGCAGCGGCTGCCGGATATCGGCCGCGCCTACCAGGCGTCCGGTCCCGACCGGGTGCTCGCCGGCATGATCGCCTATCTGGAGCGCCAGCGCGCGGCGGGCCTGATCGTCTTCGACGATGCCGAGCTGGCGGCGGAAGACCTCTGGGGCCTCATCCTCTCCGCGCCGCGCAACAGGGCGCTGCACATTCCTGATGCCGTGCCCGACCGGGCGACCATCGAACGCTATATCCGCAACGGCCTCCGCGTCTTCCTGCGCGCCTATTCCACGGCGCCGCATAAGGACCTTGCCACCCTTTCATCCCTGACACCGCCGCCGGCCACCGAAACGGAGTGACCATGACCCTCGACGCCTATCTCGACGATCCCGCAAGCCGTTTCGCCACCGTCGCCATGACCGATACGAACGGCCTGCTGCGCGGCCAGATGGTGTCCGTGCGCTCGCTCGCCGGCATCGCGCGCGCGGGCATGGGCATGTCGCCGGTCACCTTCGCGCTCGATCCCACCGACGTGGTGCTGAACATTCCCGGCGTCTCGGACGACACGTCGGATTTCCACGACGACCCGCTGGTGCTGGACCCCTCCACGGTCCGCCGCCTGCCCTGGTCAAAGCCGGGCCACGACCTGCTGGTGCTCTCCAACTATGGCGGCGCGACATCGGCGCTTTGCCCGCGCTCGCTTCTGACGCGGGTGCTGGCGCGGGCCGGGGAGGCGGGTTATGCGCCGCGCTACGGCATGGAGCTGGAATATACGCTTTTCGACGAGACGCCGGAAAGTGCGCGCGAAAAGGGCTATCGCAATCTCAAGACCGCGACCATGCACAAGAGTCACGATCTCGTGCTCTATCAGGTGCAGCAGACGGAGTGGTACGAGGCGCTCGCCGAAATCTGCGAGCCGCTGAAGATCGACCTCGCCAAGATGCATGAGGAGATCGGCGGCGGTTTTCTCGAAGCCTGCATTGCCGCCGGCACGGGCCTCGAGCCCGCCGACCAGCTCGTGCTGCTCAAGAATTTCGTGCGCGCCCTGGCGCAGCGCCAGGGCAAATGCGTCACCTTCATGCCGCGCTGGACGGAGGATGCCGACAGCCAGTCGATCCACCTCCATGTCAGCCTGACGGACGGGGAGGGCAGGAAGGTCTTCCACGATCCCGCAGGCAGAAACGGCATGTCAGAGACCTTCCGCCACTTCATCGGCGGCCTGCAGAAATATATCGGCGACATGACGCTGATCTTCCAGCCGACAGTCAATTCCTACCGTCGCTTCGCGCCCGGCACCTTCGCGCCGCCCGGCCTGACCTGGGGCTTCGAGAACCGCACGACCTGCTTCCGCGTCGTCGGCCATGATGCCGGCTCGCTGCGCGTCGAAAACCGTCTGCCGGGCGCTGATACCAACCCCTATCTGACCGTCGCAGCGACTGTGGCGGCCGGTGTCGCCGGCATCGTCGAGGGCATCGAGCCGGAGCCTGAAGTCATCGGCAACGGCTATGTACAGGCGGGTGCCGGCCCGGATTTCGCCCGCTCCATGCCGGAGGCGATCCAGCGGCTGCGCAACTCCACCTTCGCCAAGGACTGGCTCGGCGAGCGCTTCGTCGAGGCCTTTGCCGCGAGCCGCCAGAGCCAGCATGACGAATTCTGCAAGAAAGTACCCGATGTAGAACTGCAACGCTTCTTTGACCTGGGGTAGCGCCATGAAACCGGAACTTCGCCTGCAATTCCTCGAAGGCATGAGCCGCGCCGCAACCTTCGTCGCCGTGGTGACGACAGATGGCGAGGCGGGACGCTTCGGCGTCACGATCAGTTCCCTCACATCGGTCTCGGCCGATGGCGACCATCCCTCGCTGCTCGCCTGCCTCCACCATATGAGCCCGGTCGCCGCGGCGATCCTGAAGAACCGGTCCTTCTGCGCCAACCTCCTCCACGAGGACCAGCACCAGGTCTCCGACCTTTTCGCGGGGCGGCTTTCGGCCGGCGAACATGCCGAGCGCTTCGAACGCACGCCCTGGTCTTCAGGTGAACTCGGCCAGCCCTCCCTTGAAGGGGCCACCGCCAGCTTTCAGTGCCAGGTCGCGACCTCGGTGCTCTGGGAAACGCATCACATCATCATCGGACGCGTCATGAACGTCCGCTTGTCGGAAAAGCCGGCCTCTCTGCTCTACGGCCACCGGGCCTATCACCGGGCGGTTCAACTGCCGTAGCGCACATAAAAACGAAAAGAGGCTGCGCATGCCGGTCGGGTGAGCCGGCGAATGGGGAACAAAACTGGAGAGACCAATGACTGACGTGACGACGGCGGGGATAAACCAACTCCGCAGAAATTCGCTGGGGCTGATCGCCGTGACCTTCATGGTCATCTCGGCCGCCGCTCCGCTCACCGGCGTGGCCGGTGCGGTGCCGATCGCCTTCCTGCTCGGCAACGGCACGGGCGTTCCCGCAACCTTCCTTCTGATGACGCTGATCATGCTGGCCTTCTCGGCCGGCTACGTGGCGATGTCGCGCCATGTCACCAATGCCGGCGCCTTCTATGCCTATGCCGCGCGCGGGCTCGGCGGGCGCATGGCCGGTGCCGTGGCGATCATCGCGGTGGTCGCCTACAATGCTATGCAGTTCGGCCTGATCGGCCTGCTCGGGGGCGTGGCAGCGGGCGTCTTCGCCGGCTTCGGCATCGAGCTGCCGTGGTATCTCTGGAGCCTGATCGCGGTCGCCCTCGTCGGCATCCTCGGCTACCGGCAGGTCGATCTCTCGGCCAAGGTGATGATCGTGCTGGTACTGCTCGAATATCTCATCGTGCTGCTGGTCGATTTCGCCATTTTGGGCAAGGGCGGGGCAGGGACCCTTTCGTTTAATTTCTTCGACACGACGGCCATGTTCTCCGGCTCGCTGACGGCCGCAGTCCTGTTCTGCCTCGGCTCCTTCATCGGCTTCGAGGCGACGACGATCTATGCGGAGGAGGCGCGCGATCCGGAAAAGACCATTCCGCGTGCGACCTATCTCTCGGTGCTGATGATCGGCCTGTTCTTCGTCTTCACCACCTGGCTGATGATTGCCGGCGTCGGAGCCGAGAAGCTCCTGCCGACGATCGGCGCCCTGCCCGATCCGACCGCCTTCTTCTTCGATCTCGCCGGCAGCTATGTCGGCGGCCCGGTGCCGGCCATTGCCGGTCTGCTTCTGGTGTCGAGCCTGTTTGCGGCGATCAGCGCCTTCCACAACTACATCGCCCGCTACAGCTATGTCGCGGGTCGTGAGGGCCTGCTGCCGGCCGCCTTCGGCCGCACGCATGATGCGCATCAGAGCCCGCATGTCGGCTCGGTGGTACAGACAGTGATGGCGCTTGTCGTGCTGGCGGTCTTTGCCGGCCTCGGGCTCGATCCGGTGCTCAACATGTTCACCTGGATCAGCCAGGTCGGCACGCTCGGCGTGCTCGGCATGATGACGATCACCTCGCTCTCGGTCATCGTTTTCTTCCGCAAGCGGGGCGGCGACAATCCGGTGCTGACGACGCTCATCCTGCCGGCCGTCTCCGGCCTCGTGATGGCGGCGCTCTTCGTCTACATCTTCATCAATTTCGGCGATCTCACCCAGACCGCCGGCGGTTCGCTCGGCATCATCCTGCCGGCGCTGATCCCTCTCGCGGGCATCGTCGGCTTCCTGATGGCGAGCCGCCTCAAGGCATCCGACCCGGCCGCCTATGCCCGCATGGGCCAGAACCGCGCCTGATCGTTTCGGCGGCGCCGGCCCGTGCCGGCGCCGCTGATCCCGTCAGATGGACAGAAGCCGGCGCGTCAGCGGATGCTGCGCATCGGCAAGGCCGTCGATGACGTTGAAATGGTGCCTGTCCGGCTCGACGACTTCAGCCGTGGTCGCGCCGAGACCGGTCCAGATATTGGCGAGCAGCGCGTTCTGCCGTAGGAATTCCGAACGCTCGTTGCCGCCCACCCAGCAGGTGATGCGGGCATTCCGCATGGGCCGCAGCAAGGCGGGGCTTTCCGCCAGTGCCTCCGCCTCGTCGATCGCAAGCCTTGCATTCATGGCGGTCGAGAGCATCGGGCGCAGGTCGTGCACGCCTGAAATCGAAACGACGTTGCGGATGCGCTCATGGACCTCGGGTGCGAGCGGTGCCGTCGTCGTGACCATGCGGCTGGCAAGATGCCCGCCGGCCGAATGCCCCGTCAGCATCAACGGTCCCTCGACATGGCGTGCCGCCTCCGTCACCGACGCGGCGATCTCCTTCACGATCTCGGCGATGCGCACCTCGGGGCAAAGCGTATAGGACGGCATGGCGACGGCATACCCGCTCTCGACGCTGCCGGCAGCGAGATGCGACCAGAAACTCTTGTCGAGCTGCAGCCAGAAGCCGCCATGCACGAAGACGACAAGCCCTTTGGGCGTGCCTTCCGGGAGGAAGAGATCAAGCCGGTTGCGCGGCCTGTCGCCATAGGCGAGGTCGAGTTTCGCGCGGCCGGCAGCGGCCAGCGTGGTGCGGAAGGTTTCGGCGGGCTCCACCCAGGCGGCCGGCCAGCGATCGCCGCGCGCGATATTCGCGCCGTTGGAATAGGCGTCGTCCCAGTCCGAAATCCGGTGCTCCAGCATTGCCGCACTCCTCCCTCGTGTTGTCAGCGGCGTAGAAATCGCGCGGATGCGCAACAAAGGCAATGCCATTACGTGAGAAACTTTAGGCTTGAAATAATTTTTGACAGGTGCCATGCTGGCTCATGTTCAGCGCGGAAGTGGAGGTCTTCGCTGTGCCCATCACACCAGATGATTTTTTCCGCGCGACGATATGGTCCGGCGAAGCTTCGCCCGGCTGTGCGGTTCTGCGCGGCGCGTTGACCGGCCAGCTTTGACCATGCAGGCCGGCACGAACAGGGGGAATAGCCGTCACATGCTTGGACCGACCGCTCACGTCGATACATTCACCCGCGACAACCTGCCGCCGCCGGAGGAATGGCCGGATTTCCTGCTCGAAGGGTTCGATTATCCCGACCGCATCAATGCCGCCGTCGAGCTGACGGATGCAGTGGTCGCCAAGGGTTTCGGCGACCGCACCGCCCTCATCGGCAACGGCCGCCGCCGTACCTACAAGGAGCTGTCCGACTGGACGAACCGGCTGGCCCATGCGCTGGTCGAGAATTACGGCGTGAAGCCCGGCAACCGTATCCTCATCCGCTCGGCCAACAATCCCGCCATGGTCGCCTGCTGGCTTGCCGCCACCAAGGCGGGCGCGGTCGTCGTCAACACGATGCCGATGCTGCGCGCCGGCGAACTCACCAAGATCGTCGACAAGGCGGAGATCAGTCTGGCGCTCTGCGATACACGCCTGATGGACGAGATGATCGCCTGCGCCAAGGACAGCCGTTATCTCAAGCAGGTCATCGGCTTCGACGGCACCGCCAATCACGACGCCGAACTGGACCGGGCGGCACTCGACAAATCCGTGATCTTCGAGGCGGTGCACACCGGCCGCGACGACGTGGCGCTGCTCGGCTTCACCTCGGGCACGACGGGTGTGCCGAAGGCCACCATGCATTTCCACCGCGACCTGCTGATGATTGCCGACGGCTATGCCAAGGATGTACTCGGCGTGACGCCGCACGACGTCTTCGTCGGCTCGCCGCCGCTCGCCTTCACCTTCGGCCTCGGCGGCCTTGCCATCTTCCCGCTGCGTTTCGGTGCCGCCGCGACGCTGCTCGAACAGGCGACGCCGCCGCAGATGGTCGAGATCATCGAGACCTACAAGGCGACCATTTCGTTCACCGCGCCCACCGCCTACCGCGCCATGCTGAAGGCGATGGATGCCGGCGCCGACCTCTCGTCGCTGCGGGTCGCCATCTCCGCCGGCGAGACCTTGCCCGGCCCCGTCTTCGACGAATGGACGCAAAAGACCGGCAAGCCGATCCTCGACGGCATCGGCGCCACCGAAATGCTGCACATCTTCATCTCCAACCGTTTCGAGGACCGCAAGCCGGCCTCCACCGGCAAACCGGTCGGCGGTTATGAGGCGCGCATCGTCGACGAGGACATGCAGGAAGTGCCGCGCGGTACGGTAGGCCGTCTTGCCGTGCGCGGCCCGACCGGCTGCCGCTACATGGCCGATGACCGCCAGCGCGACTATGTCCGCGACGGCTGGAACCTCACCGGCGATGCCTTCTTTCAGGACGAAGACGGTTTCTTCCATTTCGCCGCCCGCTCGGACGACATGATCGTCAGCGCCGGCTACAACATCGCCGGCCCGGAAGTGGAGGCGGCCCTGATCGCTCATGCCGACGTGGCGGAATGCGCCGTGGTGGGAGCGCCCGATGGCGAGCGTGGCCAGATCGTGGAGGCCCATGTCGTGCTGATGGCCGGCGTTCTGCCCGACGACGCGACGGTCAAGCGGCTGCAGGATCATGTGAAGGCGCTGATCGCCCCCTACAAATATCCACGCTCGGTCAAGTTCCTGGACGCTTTGCCAAAGACGGCGACGGGCAAGATCCAGCGTTTCCGCCTGCGCACGGAGCACTAGATGAGCAAGCCCTACGACCCCTCGAAGGAAGGCGCGCAGATGTCGTTCGAAGGGCGCATGTCCTACAGCGACTATCTCATGCTGGAAAAGGTGTTGACCGCGCAGGAGCCGCTTTCGACGGCGCATGACGAGATGCTGTTCATCATCCAGCACCAGACTTCCGAGCTCTGGATGAAGCTTGCGTTGCACGAGATCACCTCGGCCGTCCGCGCGGTGCGCGAGGACCGGTTGGAGCCGGCCTTCAAGATGCTGACGCGGGTCGCGCGCATTTTCGAGCAGCTGAACAGCGCCTGGGACGTGCTGCGCACAATGACGCCGAGCGAATATACTGAATTCCGCGAATCCCTCGGCCAGTCCTCCGGCTTCCAGTCCTGGCAGTACCGGGCGATCGAATTCCTCGCCGGCAACCGCAACCTCGCCATGCTGCGCCCGCATGCGCACCGCCCTGATCTCATGGAAAAGCTGGAGGCGATCCTCGCCGCGCCCTCGCTCTACGACGAGGCGATCCGGCTTCTCGCCCGCAACGGTTTCGACATCGGCGAGGAAGCCGAGCGTCAGGACTGGCGGGAGACGCGCGCCGAAAACGACAAGGTCTTCGCCGCCTGGCAGACCGTCTACCGTAATCCGCAGCGCTACTGGATGCTCTACGAACTGGCCGAAAAGCTCGTCGATTTCGAGGACTATTTCCGCCGCTGGCGCTTCAACCATGTCACGACCGTCGAGCGCATCATCGGGTTCAAGCGCGGCACCGGCGGCACGTCGGGGGCATCCTACCTGAAGAAGATGCTGGAAGTGGAACTCTTCCCCGAGCTATGGCATGTTCGCACAGACCTTTGATAGAAAACGATAAAAACCTGAACATATGAGGAGAACAGCATGAAGCGCATTTTAGCAGCAAGCCTTTTCGGCCTTTCGCTCGCGACATCCGGCCTCGCCTATGCCGAGCCGGTCAAGATCGGTGTCATCACCACGCTTTCCGGCGGCGGTGCCGGCCTTGGTATCGACATGCGCGATGCCTTCCAGCTCGCCATCAAGCAGTCGGGCAACAAGGATATCGAGCTCGTCGTGGAGGACGACGCGCAGAAGCCGGAACTGGCGGTGCAGATCGCCGAAAAGATGATCCAGGGCGACAAGATCGACCTGATGACCGGCATTATCTGGTCGAACCTCGCCATGGCCGTCGTGCCGAACACGGTGGCGCAGGACGTCATCTATCTCTCGCCGAATGCCGGCCCTTCGGCGCTGGCCGGTGCGAACTGCAATGCGAACTATTTCAACGTCGCCTACCAGAACGACAATTTCCATGAAGGCATGGGCGAATACGCCAACAAGGATTACAAGAACACCTTCATCCTGGCGCCCAACTATCCCGCCGGCAAGGACGCGCTGACCGGCTTCAAGCGCTACTACAAGGGCGCGCTGTCGGGTGAGGTCTATACCCAGGTCGGCCAGACGGACTATGCCGCCGAGATCGCGCAGATCCGCGCGTCGGGTGCGGATTCCGTCTATTTCTTCCTGCCCGGCGGCATGGGCATTGCCTTCATGAAGCAATATGCCCAGTCGGGCGTCGGCATCCCGGTCATGGGCCCGGCCTTCTCCTTCGACCAGGACGTTCTGCCGGCCGTGGGGGACGCAGCGCTTGGCGTGAAGAACGCCGCAAGCTGGTCGCCGGACCTCGACAACGAGGCGAGCAAGGCCTTCGTCAAGGCCTTCAAGGCCGAATATAACCGCCTGCCGTCGGTCTATGCCGCGCAGAGCTGGGATACGGCAAATCTCATCCTCTCGGCACTGGCCAAGGCGAGTGTGAAGGACAAGGACGCTTTCCGCGCGGCGCTGAAGGCGGCGGACTTCAAGTCCGTGCGCGGGGACTTCACCTTCAACAACAACCAGCACCCGATCCAGAACATCTATGTGCGCGAGGTGGTGAAGGACGGTGACGTGCTGACCAACAAGATCATCGCCACCGCGTTCGAAAAGCACAAGGACGCCTACGCCGAACAGTGCGGCCTCTAAGGTCTTTTGACGTCTGATCTCCGGGTGCCCGGCTTTTGCCGGCGCCCGGGGGCATCCTGTGACCCGAAGCCTGGACCGACGCCGTGTTCACCGCACTCCTGATCGAACAACTGCTCAACGGGCTCCAGCTCGGCGTGATGCTGTTTCTGATGGCCGCCGGCCTGACGCTGATCTTCGGCGTGATGGGCCTGATCAATCTCGCCCACGGCTCGCTCTACATGATCGGCGCCTTCGCCTGCGCGGTCGTCGCCTCCGCCACCGGTTCCTTCTGGCTCGGCCTCATCGCCAGCCTTGTTGCGGCCGCTGGCGTCGGCGCGCTGATCGAGGTTGCGGTGATCCGGCGGCTCTATGACCGCGACCATCTCGACCAGGTGCTCGCCACCTTCGCGCTGATCCTGATCCTGTCGGAAGGTGCGCGCTGGCTGTTCGGTTCTTTCCCGCTTTATCTCGATATTCCCAAGCTGCTGCAGGGCGCGGTGCCGCTGCCGGGCGGCGGGCAATACCAGCTCTACCGCCTCGCCATCATCGCCGTCGGCATCGTCGTCGCCGTCGGTCTCTATCTGCTGATCTCCAAGACCCGGCTTGGCATGCGCATCCGCGCCGGCGAATCCGACCGCGAGATGATCGCCGCGCTCGGCGTCGATATCAGCACGCTCTATACCGTCGTTTTCGCGCTCGGTGCCGCCCTTGCCGGCTTGGCCGGGGCGCTGGTCGGCGCGCTGCAATCCGTGCAGGTCGGCATGGGCGAACCGGTGCTCATCCTCGCCTTCGTCGTCATCGTCATCGGCGGCATCGGCTCGATCAAGGGCGCGCTGGTTGGCGCCGTCATCGTCGGCGTGGTCGATACGATGGGGCGTTTCCTGCTGCCGTCGCTGCTGGCGCTCACCATGCCCGCCGCGCAGGCCACCACCATCGGTGCGGCACTCGCCTCCATGCTGATCTATGTCGTCATGGCCCTCATCCTTGCCTTCAGGCCGAGCGGCCTGTTCGCCGCGCAATCGTGAGGGCTCGATGAACCGCGAAACCGCCATCAACCTGCTGCTCGCAGCCCTGCTTCTCGCCCTGCCGCTGATTGCCGCCGGTATCGGCGAACCGTTCTATGTGACGCTCGCGACCCGCGTCGTCGTGCTGGCGCTTGCCGCCGTCGGCCTCAATCTGGCGCTCGGTCTCGGCGGACTGCTCTCCTTCGGACACGCCGCCTTCTTCGGCCTCGGCGGCTATGCCGCCGGCATTCTGGCAACCCATGCCTTCAATGCCGAACCGCTGTTCGCCGGTATTCCCGGCACGACGTCCATGCCGCTGATCTGGTTGGTCGCTATCGCGGTGGCCGGCCTCGTCGCGCTGCCGATCGGCGCGATCAGCCTGCGCACCACGGGCGTCTATTTCATCATGATCACGCTCGCCTTCGCGCAGATGATCTACTATTTCGCGATCTCCTGGCCCGCCTATGGCGGCGAGGACGGTCTGTCGATCTATGTGCGAAACGCCTTTCCCGGCCTCAACACCGCGCAGCCGCTGCCCTATTTCCTGATCTGCTTCGCCGTGCTGATGGCGACACTCCTCATCTTCCGTCTCGTCGAGGGCTCGCGCTTCGGCAGCGCCTTGCAGGCGGCGCGGCAGAATGGCGTGCGCCTTGCCGCCGTCGGCATTCCGCCGTTCAGGATCCGGCTCGTCGCCTTCGTGCTGTCGGCGATGATCACCGGCCTTGCCGGCGCGCTTTATGCCGATCTCAACCGCTTCGTCGGTCCGTCCATGCTGTCGTGGCACATGTCGGGCGAACTGATGGTGTTGATCATTCTCGGCGGCAAGGGGCGGCTGTTCGGGCCGGTCGCGGGCGCCATGATCTTCGTCTGCCTCGAATATGTGCTCGGCGGCATCACCGAGCGCTGGCAGTTCTTCCTCGGCCTCATCCTGCTCGGTATCGTGCTGTTCGCGCGCGGCGGGTTTTTAGGCCTCCTCTCGGGAAAACCGCGCCATGTCTGAGCCCATTCTCGAAATCCGCGATCTCCGGAAATCCTTTAATGCGCTGAAGGCTACGGATGGTGTCAGCCTTGATCTTCATCCCGGCCAGATCCACGCGCTGATCGGCCCGAACGGCGCCGGCAAGAGCACGCTGATCCACCAGATCGCCGGCGCGTTGAAAGCCGACAGTGGCACGATCCGCTTTCTCGGCCAGGATATCGGCGGCCTCGACATGGCGGCGCGCGCGCGGCTCGGCCTTGCCCGCAGCTTCCAGATCTCCTCGCTCGCCCAGGAGTTCTCCGCGCTGCGCAATGTCATGCTGGCGGTGCAGGCGAAGGCGAGCAGCAGTTTCCGGTTCTTCCGGCAGGTGACGAGCGACAGGAACCTGATCGACCCCGCCATGGCCATGCTGGAGCGTGTCGGCCTTGCCCACCGCGCCCATATTCCGGCGGCCGAGCTGTCTCACGGCGAACGCCGCCAGCTCGAAATCGCCATCGCGCTGGCGCTTCAGCCAAAAGCCTTCCTGTTCGACGAGCCGATGGCCGGCATGGGGCCGGAGGGTTCCAAGCAACTGACCACGTTCCTCGACGGCTTGCGTCACGAAGCGCCGATGCTCCTGGTGGAGCATGACATGGACGCCGTCTTCGCGTTGGCGGACCGCATCTCGGTACTCGTTTATGGCCGCATCATCGCGACCGGCACGGTCGATGAAATCCGCCGCGATCCCGAGGTCCGCCGCGCCTATCTGGGAGAAGCTGCGTGACCCTTCTTTCCCTCAAGGGCCTCGAAACCTTCTACGGCGCCTCGCAGGCGCTGTTCGGCGTCGATCTCGATGTACGCCAGGGCGAAGTCGTCGCACTGATGGGCCGCAACGGCATGGGCAAGACGACGACGATCAATTCGATCATTGGCCTCGTACGCCCGCGCGCCGGTGCGATCAGCTTCGGCGGCAAGGCGATCTTCGGCATGCGGCCGCATCGCATCGCGAGACTCGGCCTCGGACTTGTGCCGGAAGGGCGCCGCTGTTTTCCCAACCTGACGGTGATGGAAAACCTCGTCGCGACCGCCCGTGGCAGCGACTGGACCTTCGAAAAGGTGGTCGATCTTTTCCCCCGCCTCGGCGAGCGGCGCGATCAATATGCCCGCACGCTCTCGGGCGGCGAACAGCAGATGCTCGCCATCGGCCGCGCGCTGATGACCAATCCGCTTCTGCTCATCCTCGACGAGGCGACGGAGGGGCTTGCTCCCGTCATTCGGCAGGACATCTGGGCGGCGATCCGCACGCTGAAAACCGCTGGCCAGTCGATCCTCGTCGTCGACAAGACGCTCTCGGAATTGCTGCCGGTGGCCGACCGCTGCTTCGTGCTGGAAAAGGGCAGGACGGTCTTCGAGGGCGCCCCGGCAGCGCTGACGCCGGAGCTTCAGGACCGCTATCTCGGCGTCTGACCCTCAGGCAGCCGGAATGCCGCCCGCAAGAACGGTGGAATAGGCTTCCGCATCGATATTGCCGCCGGAGATGACACAGACGACGTTGCCGGTGAGATCCGGCCGCGCGATGGCTGCGGCCAGCGAGGCGGCGCCCGCACCTTCTGCTACGATCTTGGCCTTGCGGAACAACAGGCGCATCGCCTCTGTGACCTCCTCGGGGCTGACGGCGATGGCGCCGTCGATCAGGTCCTTCGCGATGGACCAGAGCTGCGGCACTAGCGAGGGGCCGCCGATGCTCTTGATGAAGGAGGGACGGGTCTCGATCGTCACGATCTTTCCGGCTGCAAGCGCTGCGGTGACCGGCGCTGCACTGTCGTCCTCGACGGCGAAGACCCGTACCCGTCCGGATGCGGCCTTTAAGGCGCTGGCAACACCGGTGGTCATGCTGCCGCCGCCATAGGGCGTCAGCACCACGTCCACCTCGGGCAGGTCCTCGACGATCTCCATGCCGATGGAGCCGTTGCCGTCAAGCACAGCCTGATCGGTTACCGGATTGATCAGGAGTTCCGGCGCATCCGGCCGGTCCGCACCGATGATGTAGTCCCACCAGGTTTCCGCGCTGATGAAGCGAACCTCGCCGCCGAGTGTGCGCACGCCGTCGATCTTGGTCTGCGGCGCACCGCGATACATGTAGGCGACCATCGGCACGCCGATAAGCCGCGCCGCCCGGGCCATGCCATAGGCCATGTTACCGGAACTGGTGACGGCGACGCCGTTGCGAAGGCTTGCCGGATCGCGCGACAACACCGCATTGAGGGCAGGGCGCAGCTTGAAGGCGCCGATCGGCGAGAGGGTTTCGAGCTTCAGGAAGATCTGCCGGTCGGGCAGGCCGAGATCGAGTCTGACGAGCGGCGTGCGGGCGAGGTGAGGGGCGATGCGTGTCCGCGCTTGCGCGATCGCGTCGAGGCTGGGGCGGTGTGGTGCGGTCATGGCAAAATCCCCGGATGAAGAACCGCGGGCGTTCGGACCGCCCGCGGCCGAAAAATCAGGTCACGGCCGCACGCACGGCGAAACGGGCATCCTTCCAGGCGCCGGTGACCAGAATGTCTTCGAGGATTTCGACGGCCTTCCAGACATCGGCATAACTGACATAGAGCGGCGTGAAGCCGAAACGCATGGTCGAGGGGGCGCGGAAATCGCCGACGACGCCGCGGGCGATCAGCGCCTGCATGATCTCGTAGGCATGCGGATGGCTGAACGAGACCTGGCTGCCGCGCTTGGTGCGGTCGCGCGGGCTTTCGAGTTCCAGGCCATGCGCCGCGCATTTTGCCTCGACGAGCGCGATGAAGAGGTCGGTGAGGCCGAGGCTCTTTTCACGCAGCGCCGCCATATCGACGTCTTCCCAGATGTCGAGGGCACCCTTCAGTGCCCGCATCGACAGAATCGGCTGGGTGCCGCAGAGGAAGCGGAGCATGCCCTGGCCGGCCGCATAATTTTTTTCGAAGGCGAAGGGCCGGGCGTGGCCCCACCAGCCGCTGAGCGGCTGGCGGACATCGCCGTGGTGGCGTGTCGCGGCATAGATGAAGGCCGGGGCGCCGGGGCCGCCGTTGAGATATTTGTAGGTGCAGCCAACGGCGAAATCGACGTTCGCGCCGTCGAGATCGACGGGCAGGGCGCCGGCCGTATGGCAAAGGTCCCAGATGACGAGCACGCCGTGGTCATGCGCCTTCTTCGTCAGCGCCGCCATGTCGCGCAGTTCGCCGGACTTGTAGTTGACGTGGTTGACGAGCACCACGGCGACGCTGTCGTCGATCAATTCCTCGATGGTGTTGGCATCGACGCCCTCGAGGCGCAGCGTTCCGCCTGGCCGTGTCGAGAGCACGCCTTCGGCCATGTAGAGGTCCGTCGGGAAGCTGGCACCCTCGCTGACGATGACCGAGCGGTCAGGTCGCAGCGCCATCGCCGCACGCAGGGCCTTGTAGATGTTGATCGAGGTCGTGTCGCAGACGACGGTCTGGCCGGCGGCGGCCCCGATCAGCCGGCCGACGCGGTCGCCCAGCGTCAGCGGCATGTCGAACCAGCCAGCAACGTTCCAGCTGCGGATGAGGTCCTGACCCCATTCCTGCGTGGCGGCCTGCTGCAATTCGGTGAAGGCGGCCTTGGAGGCGACGCCGAGTGAATTGCCGTCGAGATAGATCAGACCATCCGGCAGGATGAAGCGGTCGCGGAAGGCGCTGAGCGCATCGGCCGCATCCATGGCCTCGACGGCGGAGAAGTCGGGAATGGCAGTCATCGGAAAATCCTATTCACGAACGGTTTCGCGGGCGGGGGCCGGGCCGCGGCCGCGCTTGAGGCTCGGCAGGGCCAGCATGGCGAGCACGAAGAGGCCCGTCGCCAGCTTCAGGTCCGGCGGCGGCATGCCGGCGGCAAGGCAGAAGGAGACGAGCTGGTAATAGACGATGGCGCCGACGAAGGGGGCGGCGAGCTGGCGCAGCACACTCTGCTTGCCGACAATGGCCTCGCCGATCATCAGGGCGGCCAGCCCGTTGATGAGGATGCCGAGACCCATATTGACGTCGGCGAAACCCTGCGACTGCACCATCAGCGCGCCGCCGGCGGCGGAAAACGCGCCGGCAAGGCCGACCCCGCCGATGGTGGCGAGCCAGACATTGATACCCTGTGCCTCGGCCATATCAGGGTTGGCGCCGACGGCGCGCACGGCCGTGCCCTTTTCCGTGCGGAAGAAATGCAGGAGCAGCGCGAAGACGAGGAGACCGAAGGCGCCGGCCATCACGATCTTACTCGCCGGAAAGCCGGGTTGCAGGCCCGGCACCCAGTCGAACACCGTCGGCGAACCGAAGACCGAAAGGTTCGAGCGGCCCATGATGCGCAGGTTGATCGAATAAAGCATCGTCATCATCAGGATGCCCGCCAGCAGCGTATGGATGCGGAAGCGCAGATGGATGAAGGCGGTGCAGCAGCCGGCGACGAAACCGGCGAGAAGCGCGATGAGGATCGCCGGCAGGGGCGACATGCCCGCCGCCATCAGCACGCCGCAGACGCAGCCGCCGAGCGGGAACGCGCCCTCGCTGGTCAGGTCCGGAAAGCTCAGCATGCGGAAGGGGATCATGATGCCGAGCACGACGAAGGCGAGGATGAGGCTCTGTGCCAGCGTGACGGGAACGAGCGAGACAAAGCTCGCAAGGGTGTTTTGCAGGAAATCCATGGGTTCTCAGCTCGCCAGAAACATGCGGTCGGTCTTGACGGAGAAATGGCCGATCAGGTCGGGGACCGTGATCGCCGTCTTCTCGGCGCCGGCGATTTCAAGCCGCACGCGGCCGGCATCGAGCATGATGACCCGGTGGCCGAAATCCACGGCGTGCTGCATGTTGTGCGTCACCATCAGCGTGGTGAGTTTGAGCGCCTCGACGGCGCGGATCGTCGCCTGCATGACGATGTCGGCGGTGCGCGGATCGAGCGCTGCCGTGTGCTCGTCGAGCAGAAGCAGTTCCGGCGATCCGCCGACCGCCATGATCAGCGACAGCGATTGCCGCTGGCCGCCGGAGAGCAGTTCCACGCGGGTGTCGAGCCGGTTTTCGAGGCCGAGGCCGAGCAGCGACAGGCGCTCCTTATAGGAGGCGAGCCGTGCCGGGTTGAGGCCACGGCGCAGCGTGCGCTTGTTGGCGCGAAGGTCCGCAAGCAGCATGTTTTCGGCCACCGTCATCGAGGCGGCGGTGCCCTTCATCGGGTCCTGGAAGACGCGAGCAAGCCGCATGGCGCGTTTGTGGACCGGCATCGCCGTCACGTCGTCGCCGTTGATGACGATCTTGCCGCTGTCGAGCACCAGCGCGCCCGAGATGGCATTGAGCATGCTGCTCTTGCCGGCGCCGTTCGAGCCGATGACGACACCGAATTCGCCCGTTCCGAGCCGCAGGTTGAGATCGCCGAGGGCGGTCTTCTCGTCCGCCTGTCCCTTGTAGAACACTTTTCGCGCCGACTGGATTTCCAGCATGGGCTTCCCCTTTTTATGGGGTGACGGCGCGCAGGCGCCGTCACCGGATAGACGCGAAGGTCGGATCAGTCGATCAGGCAGCCGCAATCGGCAAGCGAGGCGGGCACTTCGACGCCGAAGGCGGCGAGCGTCTTCTTGGAGATCAGCGGCTTGTGGTCCTCATAGGCCGGACGCCAGGGAGCGATGGTCTTCGGGTCCTTGCCCTTCAGGATCTCTGCGGCGATCTTGCCGGCGGCAAGGCCGACCTGCTCGTAGTTCACGGCGAAGCTTGCCGGTACGACACCGTCGCGCACGGCGCCGTCGTCGGAATTGACGATCGGGATCTGCGCCTGGCGGGCTGCGGCCGAAACGGCGGCGATGGCCGGCTGGAGCAGGTTGGAGGCGGGCGTGTAGATCACGTCCGCCTTGCCGGCGAAGGAGGCGATGCGCTGCTGGATGTCGTTGACGTTGTCGACGCCGACATCGACGACCTCGAAGCCGGCCGCGGGGGCCGCTTCCTTGATCTTGTCGAGCAGCGCCACGTCGTTGGCCTCGCCCGGATTGTAGGGCACGCCGAAACGCTTGGCGTTCGGCAGCAGCTTGTGGGCGAATTCCATCACCGCGGCGACGTCCTGCAGGTCGGTCGCACCCGTCATGCCGTCGTCACCGGCTTCCCAGGAGGGCACCAGCTTGGCGGCGACCGGATCGGTGACGGCCGAGAAGACGACCGGAATGCCGGAGCCGGCGAGTGCCTTCTTGGCGATCTGCGAGACGGGCGTGGTGATCGTGTAGATCAGCTTCGGCTGTTCGGCCTGAAGCTTGGCGATCATCTGCGGCACCAGCGAGGCGTCGAAATTGGTGTGGCTCTCGGTGTAGACGACGTCGGTGCCTTCGACGAAGCCGTTCTCCGCCATCGCCTTCTTGAAACCGGCGATCGAGGCGGCAAGCTGCGGGTGCTCGCCGAAATTGGCGATCCCGATGCGGATCGGCTCAGCGAGCGCATTTGCGGCGCTGAGCGCCAGTGCGCCGGCCAGAACCAGTCCCGAAACGAATGACTTAGTAAGCCTGCTCATGAAATCCTCCCAGAGATGACAAGCGGCCGCCGTTCCTCAGCGGCTTGGCGCGGATCATGGCGGCGGTCGGACAGCTTGTCAAATAATATATATATTTTGATCACGGAGCCGAAAGTATATATATTCGGCGCAAAACATGCCTGCGCTGAGGGGCCTCGATGCAAGAGCACGAGCAATCGACCAAGACCGAATCCGCCTATCGCCTGCTGCGCCGCGATATTCTCGCGACGCGGCTGAAGCCCGGTGCGCCGATGAAGCTGAGTGCGCTCCGCGATCGCTACGAACTCGGCTGGACGCCGCTGCGCGAGGCGCTGTCGCGGCTGGAGGCCGAGGGACTGGTGACGGCGATCAGCAATCGCGGTTTTGCCGTCGCGCCGGTTTCCCTGGCTGCGCTGGAGGATTTGACGCGTGCCCGCATGGTCGTGGAAATCCCGCTCCTGCTGGAATCGATTGCCAATGGCGACGGCGCCTGGGAATCGGACGTCGTCACGGCGCATTACCGGCTTTCGCGGTGCAAGCTCGTCGTCGAGACGGCGACGGAGGCCGAGATCGACGAGTGGGACGAGCGGCATGCCGCCTTCCACACCGCCCTGATCAGCGCTGCCCGGTCGAATTGGCTGTTGCGTTTCCAGGCCACGGTGTCCGATCAGCTGCGCCGCCATCACCGCTTCCTCAGCCTCGCCCCGGCGCTCCGCGCGGCCGAGGGGAGGACGGAGGGCTATGAGGCGGCGGTCGCCGCCCTTCATGACGCCATGTCGATCGAGCACCATACCGAGCTGATGGAGGCCGCGCTCGACCGGAATGCCGCGCGCGCTCAGGCCCTGATGGCCGCGCATATCGGCCTGACGGTGAATGTTTTCGCCCAGTCCGAGGACGGCGACCGCGCCGAGCCGCATCCGTCCAAATGACGGCGCTGTCCAAGCGCTGCAAACATCTCTAAAAGGCAAGGCGACGGGACAGGAAACGGACCTTTGTTATGACGGGTGACGACGAATTCGCCATCGCGCCGGACTGGCTGGATGGCGAAACCAAGGTTCTGGAAGCGCCGCACGACCACCGTGCCGAGCTGCGTCTCTGGCTGCGTCTGCTCACCTGCTCGACGCTGGTTGAGAGTGAGGTCCGCCGCCGCCTGCGTGAGGAATTCGATTCCACCCTGCCGCGCTTCGACCTGATGGCCCAGCTGGAACGGGCGCCCGACGGCATGGTGCTCGGCGAAGTCTCCAAGCGCATGATGGTCTCGCCCGGCAATATCACCGTCCTCGTCGAGCGCCTGACGGAGAGCGGCCATCTTAGCCGCACGACGTTTCCAACCGACCGTCGCGTGCAGATCATCGCGCTCACCCCCTTCGGCCGCGCCGAATTCGAGAAGATGGCGGCCCGCCACGCCGACTGGATTTCCGACCTCTTCGCCGGTCTCGCACCGGCGGATGGCAGCGTGCTGATGGATGAGCTGGCCAAGCTCAAGCGCTCCATCATCGCCTCGCTTGCCAAGGGCGGCGGTTAGCGAAAAGGCCCATCCGCCCAAAACAATTTTAAGCTTGAAATTTCTCTGAAACGAGTCCACCCTGCGTTCACAGTCCGGGGTGCCCCTTTGCATCCGCGACACACGCAGCCGGAGCTCGGGAGGAGAACGACATGCGGATCGTTTGTATCGGTGGTGGGCCTGCCGGTCTCTATTTCGCGCTTCTGATGAAGCGCCAGCATCCCGAACATCACGTTACCGTCGTCGAGCGCAACCGGGCTTTCGATACGTTCGGCTGGGGCGTCGTCTTTTCCGATGCCACGATGCAGTCGATGCGCCAGTGGGATCCGGAAACGGCCGAGGCGATTGAAGTCTCCTTCAACCATTGGGACGATATCGAACTGGTCTTCAAGGGTCGCAAGATCCGCACCACCGGCCACGGCTTCGTCGGCATCGGCCGCAAGAAGATGCTCAACATCCTGCAGGAGCGCTGCCTTGAGCTCGGCGTCGAACTGCTGTTCGAGCGCGACGTGCAGGGCGACGAGGAATTCCCGGAGGCCGACCTCATCATCGCGGCCGATGGCGTCAATTCCCGCATCCGCAACAAATATGCCGATGTCTTCCAGCCCGACATGGTCATGCGGCCGAACCGCTATATCTGGCTCGGCACCAACAAGCCGTTCGATGCCTTCACCTTCGATTTTCAGCGCACCGAACACGGCTGGTTCCAGGCGCATGTTTACCGCTTCGACGACACGACCTCGACCTTCATCGTCGAGACGACTGACGAGGTGTTCAAGGCGCACGGGCTGGACAGGATGGACCAGGACCAGTCCATCGCCTTCTGCGAAAAGCTCTTTGCCGAAAGTCTCGACGGCCACGGCCTGATGACCAATGCGCGCCATCTGCGCGGCTCGGCATGGCTCAATTTCGGCCGGCTGATCTGCGAGAAGTGGAGCCATTTCAACGGCAACAGCCATGTCGTGCTGATGGGTGACAGCGCCCACACCGCCCATTTCGCCATCGGCTCGGGCACCAAGCTCGCCATCGACGACGCAATCGAGCTCACCCGGCAGTTCGACCTGATCGGCCACGACAAGGCGAGCATCCCCGCCGTGCTCGCGGCTTACGAGGAGGTGCGCCGCGTCGATGTCGCGCGCATCCAGAATGCCGCGCGCAACGCCATGGAATGGTTCGAGGTGGTCGGCACACGTTATGCCGATACGCTGGAGCCGGAACAGTTCATGTATTCCATGCTGACGCGCTCGCAGCGCATCAGCCACGAGAACCTTCGCCTGCGCGACAAGGTGTGGCTGGAAGGTTTCGAGCGCTGGTTCGCCGAGCGGGCCGGTGCGGAGAAGGCGGCAAACGGTGCCGTGCCGCCACCGATGTTCACGCCCTTCACGCTGCGCGGCCTGACGCTCAGGAACCGCATCGTCGTCTCGCCGATGGCGATGTATTCTGCGACGGACGGTCTGCCGGGCGATTTCCATCTCGTGCATCTCGGCGCGCGCGCCATGGGCGGTGCCGCCCTCGTTTTCCCCGAAATGACCTGCGTCTCGCCCGATGCACGCATCACGCCCGGCTGCCTCGGCCTCTGGAACGACGAGCAGCAGCAGGCCTTCCAGCGCATCGTCCATTTCGTGCATCATGAGACGCTTGCTAAAATCGGCATCCAGCTCGGCCATGCCGGGCGCAAGGGTGCGACGAAACTTGCCTGGGACGGCATCGACCAGCCGCTCGCCGAAGGCGGTTGGCCGCTGATCTCGGCTTCGGCCTTGCCCTATCTCAAGCATTCTGAGACGCCGCGCGAAATGACCCGCGAGGACATGGACCGCGTCGTCGCCGACTTCGTGGCGGCGACCGAACGGGCGCGCGACATCGGCTTCGATATTCTCGAACTGCACGCTGCGCACGGCTATCTCCTGTCGAGCTTCCTCTCGCCGCTGACCAACCAGCGCACCGACGACTACGGCGGCGATCATGCGGCGCGTGCCCGCTTCCCGCTCGAAGTATTCGACGCCATCCGCAAGGTGTGGCCTGAGGACAAGCCGATCTCCGTGCGCCTCTCGACGAACGATTGGCACGAGGGCGGCAACACGCCGGAGGATGCGGCGATCTTCGCGAAGATGTTCAAGGAGGCCGGCGCCGACATGATCGACTGCTCGTCCGGCCAGGTGGTGAAGGAGGAGAAGCCGGTCTATGGCCGCCTGTTCCAGACGCCGTTCTCCGACAAGATCCGCAACGAGATCCAGGTGCCGACCATCGCCGTCGGCGCGATTTCCGAGGCCGACCACGCCAATTCGATCATCGCCGCTGGCCGCGCCGATCTCTGCGCCGTCGCCCGCCCGCATCTGGCCGACCCGTCCTTCGTGATGCACGAGGCGGCGAAGATCGGCTATGACGCCCAGCCCTGGCCGAAACAATATTATTCCGCCCGCGCGCAATATGTGAACAACCTCGCCCGTGCGACGACGGCGGGCAAGCCATGAGCAGGCGGCACGCTTTTATCACAGGCGCCGGCAGCGGCATCGGCAAGGCCATCGCACTGGCGCTTGCCGCCGAGGGTCACATCGTCAGCCTCGCGGGTCGGCGGGCAGGATCTTTAGAAGCGGTGCGCGAGGAGATCCACGCAGCCGGTGGCGAGGCCTTCGTCCACGGTGGTTTCGACGTGACGGATGCTACGGCCGTCGAACGCGGCATCGCCGCCGCGATCGCATCGGCCGGCGAGATTGCCGTGTTGGTGAACTGCGCGGGTGAAGCCCCCTCCGCGCCGTTCGAAAAGACCGATTTCGCCCTCTGGCAGCGCGTGCTCTCCATCAACCTCACCGGCGTCTATCTGGTGACGCAGGCCGCACTCGCCTCCGTCCGCCGCGCCGGCAACGGCCGCATCGTCAATGTCGCAAGCACCGCCGGCCTCACGGGCTATGCCTATGTTTCCGCCTACTGCGCCTCCAAACACGGCGTCATCGGCTTGACGCGGGCGCTCGCCCTGGAGCTGGCGCGCAGCGACGTCACCGTCAACGCCGTCTGCCCCGGCTTCACCGATACGCCGCTGATCGACGGCGCCCTCGACACGATCAGCGAGAAGACCGGCCGCTCGCGCGAGGAGGCGCGCGCCAGTCTCGCGCGCTCCAACCCGCAGGGCCGGCTGGTGAGCCCGAGCGAGGTGGCGCACACCGTTTCCTGGCTCGTCTCCGAAGGGGCGAGCGCGATCACCGGCCAGGCCATCGCGGTCGCCGGCGGCGAAATCCTCTGAAGGACGACGACATGACCAACCCCATGCAGGCCAAGCAGCGCCCCTTCAAGAACCATAAGGCGAAGCATTTCCTGTTCGAGACGGATGCCGACGGCCGCGTCGCGACGATCACGCTCAACCGTCCTGACAAGAAGAACCCGCTGACCTTCGAAAGCTACGAGGAACTGGGCGATCTCTTCCGGTCGCTGACGCGGGCCAGCGATGTGCGCGCCGTGGTGCTGACGGGGGCGGCCGGCAATTTCTCCTCCGGCGGCGATGTGTTCGATATCATCAAGCCGCTGACCGAGATGGCGATGCCCGATCTTCTCGCCTTCACCCGCATGACGGGCGAGCTGGTGCGCCAGATGCGCGCCTGCCCGCAGCCGATCATCGCCGCCGTCGACGGCATCTGCGCCGGTGCCGGCGCGATCCTCGCCATGGCCTCGGACTATCGTGTTGCAACGCCGGAGGCCAAGACCGCCTTCCTCTTCACCCGCGTCGGTCTTGCCGGTGCCGACATGGGCGCCTGCGGCATCCTTCCCCGCATTATCGGCCAGGGCCGTGCTGCCGAATTGCTGTTCACCGGCCGCGTGATGAGCGCTTCGGAAGGCTACAACTGGGGCTTCTACAATGCGCTGCACGAGCACGACGCCGTGCTCGCCGAGGCGCAAAAATTCGCCCGCAATCTCGCCGATGGTCCGTGGTTCGCCCATGCCATGACGAAGAAGATGCTCGATCAGGAATGGGCGATGGGCATCGACCAGATGATCGAGGCGGAAGCGCAGGCGCAGGCGATCTGCATGGCGACCGGCGATTTCCGCCGCGCCTTCGAGGCCTTCGCCGCCAAGGAAAAACCCGCCTTCGAGGGGAACTGACGATGGCGCCGACCCGCGATCACCTCGACTGGCCGTTCTTCGACGAGAGCCATCGCGCGCTTGCGGCCGAACTCGACGGCTTCGTCGCCCGTCGCGGCCTCGACAATATCGACCATAGGAATGTCGATGCGGCCTGCCGGCAGCTGGTCGCGTCCCTCGGCGCTGACGGCATCCTGCGCCATTGCGTTCCAAAAGCCTTCGGCGGGGCCAGCGAAGAGATCGACAGCCGGGCGCTCTGCCTGGTGCGCGAAACGCTCGCCTATGCCGACGGCCTCGCCGATTTCGCCTTCGCCATGCAGGGGCTGGGAACGGGTGCGATCAGCCTGTCCGGTTCGCCGGTGCTGAAGGAACTGATCCTGCCGAAAGTGGCGCGCGGCGAATGGCTGTCCGCCTTCGCGCTGTCCGAGCCCGACGCCGGCTCCGACGTCGCCGCGCTGGCCTGTGCGGCCCGGCGCGAGGGCGACCACTTCGTTCTCGACGGCGAGAAGACCTGGATTTCCAATGGCGGCATCGCCGATGTCTACACGCTCTTTGCCCGCACCGGCGAGGCGCCCGGCACGCGCGGCATCTCCGCCTTCGTCGTCTTCGCAGATACGCCCGGCTTCAGCATCGTTGAGCGCATCGAGACCATCGCGCCACACCCGCTCGCCCGCATCCGCTTCGAAAATTGCCGGATCCCTGCTACGCAGCTGCTCGGCAGCCCCGGCGAGGGTTTCAAGATTGCCATGCGCACGCTCGACATTTTTCGCCCGTCCGTGGCGGCGGCCGCCATCGGCTTCGCCCGTCGCGCGCTCGACGAGGCTGTGGCGCACGCCAAGACCCGAAAGATGTTCGGCGCAACGCTCTCCGACCTGCCGACGGCGCAGAGCACGCTCGGTGAGATGGCAACCGCCATCGATGCCGCCGCACTCCTGACCAGCCGCACCGCCTGGAAGCGCGACGTGCAGAAGCAGCCGACGACGCGTGAGGCGGCGATGGCCAAGATGACCGCGACGGAAAACGCCCAATGGGTCATCGATCAGGCACTGCAGCTGTTCGGGGGCAGGGGGGTGCGCACCGGCGAAATCACCGAGCGGCTCTATCGCGAGATCCGCGCGCTGCGCATCTACGAGGGCGCGACGGAAGTCCAAAAACTCATCATCGGCCGCGAGCTGATGAAAGAAGCGGCACGATAGGAGACGCCATGCACACGATCCTGCAACCTGAAGGCTGGGCGAAGCCCATCGGCTATGCCAACGGCGTGGCGGCGAGCGGCCGCACGCTCTTCGTCGGTGGCCAGATCGGCTGGAACGAGAGCTGCGCGTTCGAGACCGACGATTTCGTCGAGCAGGTGCGCCAGACGCTGAAGAACGTCGTCGCCGTGCTCGCCGCCGGCGGTGCGGAACCGCACCACATCACCACCATGACCTGGTATTTCACCGACAAGCAGGAATATCTCGGCAATCTTCGCGGCATCGGCCAGGCCTATCGCGAGACCATCGGCCGGCATTATCCCGCCATGGCTGCCATGCAGGTGGTGGCGCTGGTGGAAGACCGCGCCAAGATCGAAATCCAGGCCACGGCCGTCATTCCCGAATAGGCGAAAAATGCGGTTTTCCGAGAGCGTTTCGGCCTCCAGCCATGACGGCGTGCTCGTCGTCACCATCGACAATCCGCCGGTCAATGCGCTCTCGGCCCATGTCCGGGCGGGGCTGGTCGCAGCCCTGGACCATGCCGCAGGCGCAACGGATATCGTCGGGATCGTGGTCACGGGCGCAGGCCGCACCTTCATCGGCGGCGCCGATATCAAGGAATTCGGCAAGCCACCGGTCGAGCCCATACTTCCTGATGTCATCGAGCGTATTGAGCGCTTCGAGAAACCCGTCGTCTCAGCCGTAAACGGCGTGGCCCTCGGCGGCGGCTGCGAGGTGGCGCTGGCCTGCCATGGCCGCATCGCCGGTGAAAGCGCGAGCTTCGGCCTGCCGGAAGTGAAACTCGGCCTCGTGCCCGGCGCCGGTGGTACACAGCGCCTGCCGCGTCTGATCGGCCCGGTCGCGGCCATCGACCTCATCGGTACGGGACGGGCGGTGAAGAGCGCGGAGGCCGTCGCATCGGGTCTTGCCGATGTCGTTGCCGCCGATGCTGTTGCCGCTGCCATCGCCGCCGTGCGGGAAAAGGCCGGACAGCCGTTACGCCGCACCGGCGCGCTTGCCGTGCCCGCCGCGGACGAGGCCGCAGTCAGCGCGGCGGAGGCGAAGGTCATCGGCAAGAGCCGGGGCCAGACCGCGCCCACTGAGGCCATCCGCCTTGTCAAGGCAGCCGGCCGGCTCGGTCTCGAACAGGGGCTCTCGGAAGAGCGGGCCACCTTCCTGCGCCTGCGTGACTCCAAGGAATCCGCTGCCTTGCGGCATGTCTTCTTCGCCGAGCGCGCCGCCGGCAAGGTCGATACGCTTGAAGGCGTGCAGCCGCGCCGGATCGAAACCATCGGCGTGGTCGGCACGGGGCTGATGGGCTCCGGCATTGCCGTTTCGGCGCTCACCGCCGGTTACCGCGTCGTCGCGCTGGAGCAGACCATGGAGGCGGCCGAGAGCGGCCGCGCCCGCATCGCCGGCCTGCTCGACAAGGCCGTCCAGTCAAAGCGCCTTACGCCCGACATGCGCGACGCCTGCCTCTCCCGGTTGGAAACGACAACCGAGGCCAAAAACCTCGCGACGGCCGATCTGGTCATAGAAGCGGTCTTCGACGATCTCGCGGTCAAGACGGAACTGTTCCGCAGGCTCGACGACATCGTCGCGCCGCAGGCCATCCTGGCGACCAATACGAGTTATCTCGATCCCGACACGATCGCTGCCGCAACCGCCGATCCGTCCCGCGTGGTCGGCCTGCATTTCTTTTCGCCGGCGAATATCATGCGCCTCGTGGAAGTGGTTGATTGCACGAAAACCGCGCCCGACGTGCTGGCAAGCGCGCTCGCCGTCGTCAAACTCCTCGGCAAGCTCCCCATCGTCTGCGGCGTCACCGAAGGTTTCGTCGGCAACCGCATCTTCTCCGCCTATCGCCGCGAGGCGGAATTCATGGTGGAGGATGGTGCGCTCCCGCAGGAGATCGATGCCGCGATGGAGGCTTACGGTTTCCCGATGGGCTTTTTTGCCGTCAGCGACATGGCCGGCCTCGACATTGCCTGGGCGCGCCGCAAGCGTCAGGCCGCGACACGCGATCCCGCCGAACGCTATGTCGACATCGCCGACAGATTGTGCGAGGCGGGCCGGCTCGGGCGCAAGACCGGGCTCGGTTGGTATGCCTATCCGAACGGTGAGAAAAGCGTCGACCCCGCTGTCACCGCTTTGATCGAAGCGGCGCGGGCGGCGAAGGGCACCGTGCCGCGCGCTTTCACGGCAGGCGAGATCATGGAACGGCTTCTGAAGGTGATGGCCGATGAGGGCAGGGCGCTGCTCTCCGAGGGCATTGCCGCGCGCGCCAGCGATATCGATCTGGTGATGATCAACGGCTACGGCTTTCCCGCGCACAAGGGCGGGCCGATGTTTGCCGCCGGGCTCATCTCCTAGGAGGATGGCGGCCGGCGGCGGAACGCGGCACACAGGAGCAGACAACAGCGTTCTGCAAAGGGTGCCGCCCATGACTGCCTATCCGATAGACCTGATCCGCGCCTCCTTCCCCGCTCTGGAGGGTTCGCGCACCGCCTATCTCGACAATCCCGCGGGAACGCTGGTTCCACGGATGGTGATCGACGCCGTGGCCGGGGCGATGGCGACGGCCTCGTCCAATCTCGGCGGGCGCTTTGCCGCTTCGCAGCGCGCGGATGCCACCTGGCGCGCCGCGCATGATGCGGCCGCCGAGTTCGTCAACGCCGCCTCCTGGCAGGAGATGATCATCGGCCCGAACATGACGACGCTCGCCTTCCAGATGGGGCGTGTCATCGGCAGCACGCTTTCGCCCGGCGACGAGGTCATCGTCACGCGCATGGATCATGAAGGCAACGTCTCGCCGTGGCTTGCCATGGCCGAGGCCTACGGGCTGACGGTGAAGTGGCTGCCCTTCAACAAGGAGACCTGGCGCATCGAGCCGGAGGACCTTGCAGCTCTTCTCACGCCGCGCACGAAATTCCTGGCGCTCAACTACGCCTCGAACATGACCGGCAGCATCAACGACGTCACTGCGCTGACAGCCTTGGCCAAGGCGGCCGGCGCGCTCGTCTGGATCGATGCGGTGCAGCTTGCGCCGCACCACCTGCCGGATGTGCAGGCGATCGGCTGCGATTTCCTCGTCTGCTCGTCCTACAAGTTCTTCGGCCCGCATCTTGGCGTGCTCTGGGGGCGCGGCGACCTGCTGCGCGCGCTGCCGCCGCATCGCGTACGCTGCCAGAGCGACGACATTCCCGACCGTTTCTGCACCGGCACGCCGCAGACCGAGCTTCTCGCCGGCCTCACCGCGACGATCGATTATCTGGCATCGACAGGTGAAGCGACCGGCAGCACGGGCACGCGGCGCGAAAAGATGGCCGGCGCCTACCAGGCGTTCGATGCCTATGAGGCGGGCCTGACGCGCCGGTTGATCGGCGGGTTGACGGCGCTGCCGGGTGTCCGGCTGGTCGGCATCGCCAATCCCAATCTCTTCGCCCATCGCGTGCCGACGATCTCCTTCACGCATGACCGCGTCTCGACCCATCGTTTCGCCGAAGCGCTGGCGGCAGAGGACATCAATGTCTGGTCCGGCCACAACTACGCGCTGGAGCCCGCCCGCCATCTCGGCCTTTCCGAAGAGGAGGGCGTGGTGCGCATCGGTATCGCGCATTACAATTCCGCAGAGGAGATCGAGCGCACGCTTGCGGCGGTCGGCAAGCTTGTGGCGTGAGGACGGTTGGCGTAAAGGGTTATAAGTAGCCGTTTTCCTTCGGGAATCTTGCAGATGGAACCATGACCGAAACCGCCAGCTGGATAGAGCCCTTCGCCCATGCGCTCGACCGCTACGACCAGCCGGACAGCGTGTCGGCGTTGTTGGCGGCCATCGGCTCTGTCGCACGGTTCCATCTGGCGCTCTCGGTGGTGCATCGCAAGAACGGCGGGCCGAGCTACGTGTTCGACACGTTCTCCGGCCCCAAGGCCAAGCGGGCGGTGCAACTCTTCATCGCCGGCACCTACCTACTCAATCCGTTCTACAACGCCTATCTCGCCGGTCTGCCGGCGGGTATCTACCTGATCCGGGACCTGGCGCCGGACGAGTATCTCGGCTCCGACCTCTATCGCGGCCTCGATATCCGCCGCCATGAGGACGAGGAGCTTGGCTACCGCACGCATGGCTGGCCGGAGGGCATGGAGGAGCTGCTGATCGCCATGGACCTGCCGGGCGGCGAAATGGCGGAGATCAGCCTGTCGCGCATCCGCAGCGAAGGCGGTTTCGACGCGGCGTCCATCGCCCGGCTGCGCGAGGCGCATCCGCTGATCGCGGCGATCTTCCGCCGGCTCTGGGCACATCTTTCGCGCAACGAAAACCAGCCGCAGGCGCGCCCCATCGATCATCTCTTCAGCGATTTCGGCCGCGACGTGCTGAGCCCGCGCGAGCGCGAGGTGGCGCTTCTGATCCTGAAGGGCCATTCCAGCGAGTCGATCAGCTATCACCTGGGCATCTCGATCGCGACGGTGAAGACACACCGGCAGAAGCTCTACGCCAAGCTCAATCTCTCCACGCAGCAGGAGCTGTTCTCGACGTTTCTGCGCAGCCTCAATCTGTGAGGTGAGGGGGGCATGCTCGTGTCCCAGGCCGCACCCACAGCCCGCGCCTCATTCAAAGCCCGTGCGCCCATCCCACACCCACCAACGTCATCCTCGGCTTTGAGCCGAGGATCCACGCTACAGGCAGTGCGGATGAGTGGATCCTCGGGTCAAGCCCGAGGATGACGGAGGAGAGGGCAGGAGGACTGCGTCGGCGGCGAGGGGCGAACTTGGTTCGCCCCCTGCATCGTTTTTCAAGACTTCAGGTTTTCGCGGATCGCGGCCGAGATGGCAGCAAGGCCCTTGCTCAGCTCGTCCTCGGTCGGCCAGGCATAGCCGATGCGGAAATGCCGGTCGTCCTGCTCGAACCAGCTGCCGCGGCCGACATAGGCCTGGTGGCGACTGTAGAGGCTTTCGTGGAAACCGGCGAGATCGACATTCGCCGACGGCACGATGCGCGGGAAACAGACGCAGCCGCCCGACGGCTCGACCCACTCGACCAGCGGCTCGGAAGCGATCCAGTCCTTGACGATGGCAAAGGCGCTGGCGATGCGGGCATTGTTGAAGGCAAGCCACGCATCGCGCTGGCTGAGCGCGACATAGGCGATGTACTCGTCCACCGTGCTGCCGGAAATTCCGATCTGCTCGCGCGCGGCGAGGAAGGTTTCCATCAGCGCAGCGTCGCGCGTGATCAGCCAACCGATGCGGATGCCGGGAATGCCGTAGGTCTTGGAGAGCGAGGACACGCTGATCACGTGGGTAGACAGGCTGGCGGCAACCGGCAGCATCGTGCCTGATGTCATCTCGCGATAGGTTTCGTCGAACAGCAAGCGCGTGCCCTTGCGCTCGATAAGCGCGACCAGCGCCTTCAGTTCGCGCTCGGAAATCATCACGCCGGTCGGATTGTGCGGATAGGTGACGGAGACATATTTCGTTTCCGGCCGGATCGCCGCCTCGATCGCCTGGAGGTCGAGCCGGTAGCCGGTCTCGAAGGTCAGATCGACGATGGTCATGTCGGCGCCGATGGTGCGCGGCGTTTCCAGGTTCGTCGCATAGTTCGGCCTGACCACGACGATGTGGTCGCCGGCCTCCAGCATCGAGGTCGCGATGATGAAGAGCGCGCCCGCCGCACCCGCCGTGACGAGCACGTCGTCCGCCGCCAGGCCTTCGCCCGTGCCGGCGATCAGGCCGCGCAGGTCCGGCGCGCCGCGATGGTCGCCGTAGCACAGCAGGATGTCGTCCAGCCTGAGGTTCAGCTCACCCAGACGACGGTCGGCGACCGAGCTTTCCGAGAGATTGTAGCGGATCGTGTCGTAGCCGAGCTGCTCGGGGGATTCCAGCTCGATGGGCATGCGGACATATTTCATGGGGCTCTCCTCTGGCCTGCATGTCAAAGGGCTAGATCAACCTGATGTCACATTCCATCCACCCCGAGGGTGATGGCGGTCGTCATTTTCGGTGTGACCGGCATCATCCTTCGGGTGGATTTCCTCCCCCCTCCTGGCAGCGCATCGTTGCCCATCGGCGGAGTGAGGACCGTCGTCAAAGAGCCAACAACGAAGGGGAATGCCATGAAATTCGTGACCGGTCTGTTGTCCGCCGCAGTCGTCAGCTTGACGGCGGCTGCCATGCCCGCCCAAGCCGAAACGCTGCGCGTCGGCATGGAATGCACCTACGCGCCCTTCAACTACCGCACGCCCGAGGGCGAGATGGCCGGCTACGACGTTGACGTCGCCAAGGGCATTGCCGAGCGCATCGGCGTCGAACTCGACTATGTTTGCCAGGAATGGGACGGCATGATCCCGGCGCTGCTCGCCAGCAAGTTCGACCTGATCGTCGCCTCCATGTCGATCACCGAGGAGCGCAAGCAGAAGATCGATTTCTCTGTTCCCTACCGCGTCTCGCTCGGCCGTATCCTCGGCTCCAAGGACGCCGCGCTGAAACTGTTCGACGCGGACGGCAAGCCGATCCCGGAGGCCTTCAACGGCCTGCGTTTCGGCGTGGAGCGCGCCTCGACCTATGCGAAATGGGTGGAAGCCAAGCTGCCGGGCGCGGAAATCGCGCTGTATGACGGTGCCCAGCCCATGCTGCTCGACCTGCAGAACGGCCGCATCGACATCGCCATCACCAATCCCATGAAGGCCTATCTCGACTTCCTCAGCAAGGAGAACGGTGCCGGCTTCGAATTCGTCTCGCCGCCGATCGACGAGGTCGAGTATTTCGGTCCGGGCGTCGGCGTCGGCCTGCGCAAGGGCAATGACGAACTGCTCGCCAAGATCGACAAGGCGCTCGAGGAGATGATCAAGGACGGTTCGCTGGAAAAGTACAGCCTGAAATACTTCCCCTTCTCCATCCAGCCGGCAAACTGGAAGGGTGTGGGCCAGTAAGCATGACCTCCGGGCGTCGCGTCAGACGCGGCGCCCGATCTGCATGACGAATATGGAGGTAGGGCATGTCGGTCCTCGACGGCTGGTGGGACGATTTCTTCTTCGGCCTGATGACGGTGTTGCAGGTCTTTTCGGTGTCGCTGGTGATCGCGGTGGTCTGCGGCCTTCTCGGCGCCTCGGCAAAACTGTCCAAAAGCCGCATCCTGCGCGGCATTGCCCAGGGCTACACCATCGTGTTTCGCGGCGCGCCGGAACTTCTGGTCCTGCTGCTCTTCTATTTCGGCATGGCGATCGCGCTCACCCAGCTGGTTCAGCTCGTCGATCCCTCGGTAAAATTCATCGACCTGCCGCCGTTCTGGGCGGGCTCCATCGCCATCGGCCTCATCGTCGGGGCCTATATGACGGAGACCTTCCGCGGCGCCTTTCTCGGCGTCGATCGCGGCCAGGTCGAGGCGGCGCGGGCGCTCAGCCTCAAGCGCCACCAGATCTTCCGTTATGTGCGGCTGCCGCAGATGTGGCGGCTGGCGCTGCCGAATTTCGGCAATCACATGCTGTCCATCATGAAGGATACGGCACTCGTCTCGATCATCGGGCTGGAGGAAATCCTCTTCGTGGCCAAGATGGCGAACTCGCTCATCCACCGTCCCTTCCTGCTCTACATGACCGTCGCCCTGATCTATCTGGCGATGACCACGGTCATCACGCTCATCGTCGGCTGGCTGGAGCGGCGCGCAAACCGTCATCTCAGAGGTGCCCGATGAGCTTCGATCTCTCGCTGATCGCCACCAGTCTGCCGAAAATCCTGCAGGGCCTGGGGCTGACCCTCAACCTGCTCGCCGTCTCCACCCTGTTCGGGCTGATCCTTGCCGTCGGCATCCTGCTGATGCGCCTGTCGCGGCGGGCGTGGCTTTCCTGGCCCGCCAAGGCCTATATCTACTTCTTCCGCGGCACGCCGCTGCTCGTGCAGCTCTTCGTCATCTATCACGGCCTGCCGCAGTTCGGCTTCATCCGGCAGAGCATCCTCTGGCCGATCCTGCGCGAGCCCTACTGGTGCTCGGTCATCGCGCTGTCGCTGAATACGGCGGCCTATGTCTCGGAAATCCTGCGCGGCGGCGTGCTCGGTGTCGACAAGGGCTTCGTTGAGGCGGGCAAGGCGCTCGGCCTTTCCAAGTTCCAGCGTACGACCCGCATCACCGCTCCGCTCGCCGTGCGCCTCGCGCTGCCCGCCTACAGCAACGAGATCGTCTCCATGCTGAAATCGACCGCGCTCGCCTCCACCGTGACCCTGATGGAAATGACGGGTGTCGCCCGCACCATCGTGGCCGATACCTTCGCCCCCTACGAGATCTTCATCGCCGCGACGATCATCTATCTCGTGCTCGTCTGGATCATCCAGACCGGCTTCACGCTGATCGAGACCTATGCGAACCGCCATGTGAGAAAGACCTGATGGCCGATATCATTGTCCTGGAAAAGATGAACAAGTTCTACGGCACCTATCACGCGCTGAAGGATGTCGATCTCTCGATCGCCAAGGGCGAGAAGGTCGTGGTCTGCGGTCCCTCGGGCTCGGGAAAATCCACCATGATCCGCTGCATCAACAGGCTCGAGGAGCATGACAGCGGCCGCATCATGGTTGCCGGCGAGGAGCTGACCGACGACGAGAAGAAGATCGATCTCGTGCGCCGCGAAGTCGGCATGGTGTTCCAGAGCTTCAACCTCTTCCCGCACATGACCGTGCTGGAGAACCTGACGCTCGCGCCGCGCCTGGTGCGCAAGATGGCGACCGCCGAGGCGGAAGCCGTCGCCATGAAGTATCTCAACCGCGTGCGCATTCCCGATCAGGCGCACAAATATCCCTCACAGCTTTCGGGCGGCCAGCAGCAGCGCGTCGCGATTGCCCGCGCGCTCTGCATGAACCCGGAGGTCATGCTCTTCGACGAGCCGACCTCAGCGCTCGACCCGGAAATGATTTCCGAAGTGCTCGACGTGATGACCGATCTTGCACGCGAGGGCATGACGATGGTCTGCGTAACGCACGAGATGGGCTTTGCCCGCTCCGTCGCCGACCGCATCGTCTTCATGGACCAGGGCGAGATCGTCGAAGTCTCCACCCCCGCCGAATTCTTCGCAGCCCCCAAGTCCGAGCGTGCCCGCACCTTCCTCGGACAGATCCTTGCCCATTGAGTAGAGCAGCCATGACCGACAGTACCGAAACCTTCCTCGCCTTCGCCGAGAAAATCGCCGACAGCTCCCGCGCCTTGCTTCTGGCCGCAGCCGAAGAGGCGCCACGCGTCGACCTGAAACAGGATGCGAGCTTCGTCACCGCCACCGACCGCGCGGTGGAAGCCCGGCTGCGCGAACAAATCCGCACCGCCTTCCCCGATCACGGCATCATGGGTGAGGAATATGGCAGCGAACGGCTGGATGCCGAATTCGTCTGGGTGCTCGATCCGATCGACGGCACCGCCGCCTGGGTCGCCGGCATTCCCGTTTATGGTACTCTGATTTCGCTGGCGCATGGCGGCAAGCCTTTGCTCGGCGTCATCGACCTTCCCGCCACCGCCGAGCGCCTGACCGGCATTTCCAGCCAAGGCGCCTGGCACAACGGCAAGCCGATCCGCTGCCGCAAGGGCACCGCACTTGCCGATGCCTATATGACCTCCTCCAACCCCCGCTTCGTGCCCGAGGCCGACCGTGCGCCCTTCGCACGGCTCGACAATTCCGTGCAGTTCACGCAATACGGCGGCAGCTGCTACAGCTATGCCTGCCTGGCGCGCGGCCGCACGGATTTGGCCGTCGATGCCGGCTTCGACGCCTATGACCTCTTTGCCCCGACCGCTATCATCGAAGGCGCAGGCGGCATCGTCACCGACTGGCAGGGTGGTCCGCTCGATCTCGGCTGGAAGGGCTGCGTCATCGCGGCGGGTGATCCGGCACTGCATGCGCAGGCGCTCACGGCGCTTGCGGCGGGCTGAAGCGCGAGGCGGAACAAAGCGCTGCCCAGTGCAGTTCGGCTCCATCATTCAAAACCGATGGAGCAAAGCAATGGGCGACCGCAAACAAGCCTCTCGCGAAGACGATTTCCGGGATTACGAACAGCGCGACACCCGCGACGGTTGGCCCTATGCGGACAGCGATGGCAGTGGGGCTGGCAGGAACGCGCCCTACGGCACCGCGGGCGCCAATCTCGAGCAGTCGGACAACAACGGCATCGAGATTTCCGGCGATCCCGAACTGCGGGACGTTGATGGCGCCCCGCTGCCGTTCTCCGACGAAGAGGCGGACACGATTGCCGACGACGATCTCGAGGAGCGCATCGCGCAACTGCTCGAAGAAGACGGGCGATTCGATCTCGATTCTCTGGAAATCACGATCCGCGGCGGGATTGCCGATCTCGATGGTTCCGTCGATGGCGAGGAAGACCGCCGTCGCCTGATCGGCCTTGTCCGCCGGGTGAAAGGCGTGCGCGCGGTAACGGCCGAGAACCTCATGACGCGCGGCGTCGATAGTCATATGCCGCGGGATATGGACGAATAGACACACGGATGAAATGCTGCCGGCCCGGCATCAACTGTCGGGTCGCCTCGTTCGTCCAGGGCGCCGTGGGTGTGAACAAAGAACGCTTCTAGTGAACGGTGATTGCGATATTCGCGTCGTAGGCGGCAGCCAGGAAGGCGTCGCGCACATCACCGTCCTCCACGTCGCCATCGAGAGCATCCGCACAGATACGGATGGCATTGAAGAACGCGGCGCCATGCTGCTTGGGCCAGAATTCCAAGAGATAGGCGGCCGCTTCCAGTGAGCTGCGAACAACCACGAACGATTGTGCTTCGTCGTTGGTCACCACGACGGGCATCGGCCAATTGTGAGCGCTTTCCATGACGAACCTCGTTTCGATGTTCCTTCCTCTACAATCAGGGATGGCGTGAAAAGTTCCATCGACTGTGGTTTCCGCACGCCTCGGATTGACAGAGCGCTACAGAACATATAGTGAACAAATATGAAGAAATCGCTGCAGCAACGCCTGGCCATCCTGTCTGATGCGGCCAAATACGATGCCTCCTGCGCGTCGAGTGGAACCGTCAAGCGCGACTCCGTGGTATCAGGCGGCCTCGGCTCGACCGAAGGGGCGGGGATTTGCCATGCCTATGCGCCGGACGGGCGCTGTATTTCGCTTTTGAAGATCCTGCTCACCAATTTCTGCATCTTCGATTGCGCCTATTGTATCAACCGCTCGTCGAGCAATGTGGAGCGCGCCCGCTTCACGCCGGACGAGGTTGTCTGGCTGACGCTGGAATTCTATCGGCGCAACTATATCGAGGGCCTGTTCCTCTCGTCGGGCATCATCCGCTCGCCCGATCATACGATGGGCGAAATGGTGAAGGTGGCGAAGGACCTGCGCGTGGTGCACGGCTTTCGCGGCTATATCCATCTCAAATCGATCCCCGACGCGTCGCCCGAACTGATCGAGCAGGCGGGGCTCTATGCCGATCGCCTGTCGCTCAATATCGAACTCCCGACGGATGCGGGTATCGGCCGTTTCGCGCCGGAAAAGCGCCCCGAGGGCATTCGCCGCGCCATGGGGGATCTGCGCCGCAAGATCGAGGCGGCAGACGAACCGACGTTGCAGACCAAGCGGCGCAAACGCTTCGTGCCGGGCGGCCAGAGCACCCAGATGATCGTGGGTGCCGATGGCGCTGACGATGCGACCATCCTAAAGACCAGCGCCCGGCTTTATGGCAGCTATGGCCTGAAGCGCGTCTACTATTCCGCCTTCAGCCCCATTCCGGATGCCTCGCGGGCATTGCCGCTGATCAAGCCGCCGCTGGTGCGCGAACACCGGCTCTACCAGGCCGACTGGCTCTATCGTTTCTACGGGTTCGGCGTCGACGAGATCACCGCGGCGACCGGCGGCATGCTGGATCTCGACATGGACCCCAAGCTCGCCTGGGCGCTCGCCAACCGGCAGGATTTCCCCGTCGACGTCAACAGGGCGGCGAAGGAGACCCTGCTGCGCGTGCCGGGCTTCGGCACGAAGACGGTCGATGCCATCCTCTCCAGCCGCCGTTTCCGCCGCCTGCGGCTGGAAGATCTGGCGCGGCTTAGCGTTTCCGTGCGCAAGGTGAAGGCGTTCATCGAGGCGGAGGGTTGGACGCCACTGAAGCTCGCCGACCGCGCCGACTTGAAGACGCTCTTCGCGCGCAAGCCGGAACAGCTTTCGTTGCTGTGATGTGGACGATCCCGCTTCTCGCCCGCGGTGATTTTTCCGAATGGCGCGATGCCGCCCGCGCGCTTGCCACAGCCGGCGTCTCGCCGCGCGAGGTGGACTGGCGCATCCAAGGCGACATAGAACTCTTCGAGGCCAGCACATTGCCGGAGCTGCCGGTGCCTGATGCCGCCGCACCCCCGCTCGTGGTGCCGCAGGCCTTCCTGCCGCTTGCCGAGGCCGTCGTATGCCACACGGATCCGGGGCGCTTTCATCTGCTCTACCGCCTGCTCTGGCGCCTGCAATCCGACCGGCGCCTGCTGGAACTGACGGCGGACAAGGATGTCGCCTGGGCGCGGCTGCTGGCCAAGAACGTCGCGCGTGACAGCCACAAGATGACGGCCTTCGTGCGGTTCAAGGAAATCGCAGGGGAGGTGGAAGGCCGCCGACGGTTTTTCGCCTGGTTCGAGCCGACGCATTTCGTCGTCGCGCGCACCGCGCCGTTCTTTCGCCGCCGCTTCGCCGATATGGACTGGATCATCGCAACGCCGAAGGGCACGGCGAGCTGGAATGGCGAAAGCCTGATCGCCGACATGCGGCCGGGCGAGGATCCTGGCCACGGCGATCCCACGGACGCGCTCTGGCGCACCTATTATGCCAGTATCTTCAATCCGGCGCGGCTGAAGACTAGGGCTATGCAGGCGGAGATGCCGAAGAAATACTGGCGCAACTTGCCCGAGGCGGCCCTCATTCCCGAACTGATCGCCAATGCGGAAGCCAATGTTCGCGCCATGGCCGAGCGTGCTGCCAGCGATCCGCCGGCCTTTCACTACCGGCTTCAGGATTTGGCACAGGCAATGCCGTCCGCCGGTTTTGCTGAAGCCGGCACGCTGGAAAGCCTGCGCGAAGAGGCCCGGCGCTGCACGCGCTGCCCGCTGCATTGCACGGCGACGCAGACCGTCTTCGGCGAGGGGCAGGAGGCGGCGGTGATGATGATGGTCGGCGAGCAGCCGGGCGATCAGGAAGACCTTGCCGGCCGTCCCTTTGTCGGCCCGGCCGGAAAAGTGCTGGATGGCGTGCTGAAGGAGGCCGGCCTTGCGCGCGAAACGCTTTACCTCACCAATGCCGTCAAGCATTTCAAATATCAGCCGCGCGGCAAGCGCCGCATCCACGAGAAGCCGAACCGGGGTGAGATCGATCATTGCCGCTGGTGGCTGACGAAGGAAATCGAACTCGTCAAACCTAGGATCATCGTGGCCCTGGGCGCCACGGCCCTCTATGCGCTGACGGGCGACCGGCGCCCGCTCAGCCAGGTGCGCAGCCAACCCATGGCGATGGAGGACAATGTCGTGCTCTACCCAACCATCCATCCCTCGTTCCTGCTACGCCTGCCCGATGAGGCCGAACGCCGGCGCCAGCATGCCCTCTTTCTCGAGGACATCAGGGATATCGGTCATCTGGCGAAGAGCTTTTCGGGCTAGATCTGGATCTGGTGCCGCTTGAAATCCGTCCGTGACACCACGCCGGAAAGGCGGCTCTGGCGGTCGAGCACGGCGAGGCGACGCAGGTGCAGCGACTGCATGTTGGCGAGCACAATGGCGGGATCCTCGTCGTCATAACAATAGGTGATGTTGGTGGTCATGATGTCGGAGACCTTGGTGACCTCGGCGTTAAGGCCCGGAGCGACGGCGCGCAGGATGATGTCGCGGTCCGTCAGCGTGCCGACAAGGCCGCTGGCATCGGCAACCGGCAGAAAGGCGATATCCCACTCCGCCATGAGGCTCGCGGCATAGTGCAACGTCTCCTCCGGGCGGACGAGGTGAACGTTGCGGGTCATGATGTCGCCGATATGCATGAGGACCTCTCGAAAACCATTTCGGTAGGAACCGCCGAAGGCACTTTTGGTTCCGAAATCCGCTGTGTCCTGTCGAAGGCGATGGATATCCACGGGCCGGCCTTGCCGCGCGGTGCAAAGCGGTAGATCGCCTCACCCGGCAAGGCGGGCACCGCTCCGCTCGCCTCCGTCAGATTGGCGCGAAGGAGAAGCGTTCCGTCGGGCGAACGCCAGTCGATCGCGACGATGCCGTCCTCGGCAGGCAGGATATGCGGTTCGATGGGCCTGATCTTCAGAAGCGGCGCGATATGCCGCTGCCGCAGGCCGGTGAGGTCGCGGATGAAAGCCATCTGTTGCCGGCCCTCGGGCGTGTCCGCGCGCGACCAGTCGAGCTTGGAGCGCTCAAAGGTTTGGTCGCAAAGCGGATCGGGCAGGTCCGAAAGGGCCCTGTCATCGGGCAGACCGCCGAATTTCTCCGCTTCCGCCTCCCGTCCGGCCTTTATCGCGCGGGCAAGCTCGCCCTCGAAATCGGCAAAAAACTGGAAGGGCTGCTCCTCACCGTATTCGTCACCCATGAAGAGGAGCGGCACCGGCGGAGACAGCATCAGCAGCGCCGTCATAACCTTGAGCAAATCGGGGTCGGTCTGGCGCGCCAGCCGGTCGCCGAAGGCGCGGTTGCCGATCTGGTCGTGGTTTTGCAGGAAGTTGATATTGACGTCGGGCGGGAGCGGATCCTGCGGCGCCAGGCCGACGCGATCCTTGCCGCGGTCTGCGCCGACGAACCCCCTGGCGGTGGCTTCCCGGAGCGTGCCGATCGTATCGTCGAGGAAATTCTTATAATAGCCGCCCGTCTCACCGGTCGCGATGACGTGCAGGGCATGGTGGAATTCATCATTCCAGCCGGCGGTGTAATGCCTGACGATGCCGCCGTCGCGGTTCAGTACGCTCTTGCGGCTGTGCTGGTCCTCTACGGCGAGGTGAATGTGCCGGCCGGGGGCTGCCGCCCGCACGGTTTCCGCAAGCTCGATCAAAAGATGCGTCTCGCTCTCGTCCTCGATCTGCTCCGTCGCATCGAGCCGCAGCCCGTCGAAGCGGTAATCGACGACCCATTGAAGGGCATTCTCGATAAAGTAGCGCCGCACGGCCGGTTCGTCGAAAGCGATCGCCGCGCCCCAGGGCGTGTGCCGCTCGGGGTGGAAGAAATCCGGTGCGATGCGCGGCAGCATATTCCCGACGGGGCCGAAGTGATTGTAGACGACGTCGAGCAGCACCATCATGCCCTGGCCATGCGCCGCATCGACGAGCGCCTTGAGGTCGTCGGGCGTACCATAGACGGGATGCGGTGCATGGAGCAGCACGCCGTCGTAACCCCAGCCGCGCCGGCCGGCGAAATGGGCAACCGGCATGAGCTCGATGGCGGTGATGCCGAGCGCCCGAAGATGCGGCAGGCGGTCGATTGCGGCGCGGAATGTCCCCTCGGGCGTGAAGGTGCCGATATGCAGTTCGTAGAGAACCGCCTCGGCCCAGGGGCGTCCCTTCCATTCGGCATTCTGCCAGGTATAGGCGTCATGATCGACGACAAGCGAGGGGCCGTGCGCGTCATCCACCTGGGCGTGGGCGGCGGGGTCCGGCAGCGTCGTGCCATCACGAAGGCGGAAGGCATAGCGGTCGCCGGCCTTTGCGCCTGTCGTCAGGCGGTGCCAGCCATCGTCCATACGCTGCATGGGGATTTCGCGGCCTTCGACCAGAACTGTGATTGTCTCCTGCGCCGGTGCCCAGAGGCGGAACGTCACGCCGCCATTCTTTTCCAAAACCGGTCCCCAGCCGCGCTGCATCATCGATGGCTCCGTCATCCGTTTCCTCTTCCGTTGGACAGGATCGGAACCGGGCGGGCGGCAAAATGTTCCGGAACAATCAGCGTCTTTTCGCGTTGCATCATCGCATTTTCGCGCCCTGAAAAACGGTCCGGTGGAGAACCGTAGGGTGTGATTGTGCAATCGCTGCAGCCTGTCGCAGCTCTATCCGGGGAGGCCATTTGCTCGCTCGAAGGGGACGCATTTCATGAGCTATTCTTTTTCCGAACTCGACTTCATGAAGCCGGAGCTTGGCGCCGAATTCACCGGCGACGGCACGCATTTCGCCATCTTTTCCGCCCATGCGGAGCAGATGGAGCTGTGTCTGTTTTCTACCGACGGGAAGGAAGAGACTGCGCGCCTTGCTTTGCCCAAGCGCGAGGGCGACATCTGGTCGGGTTATATAGCCGGCCTGAAACCGGGCACCGTCTACGGCTACCGGGCGCACGGCCCCTACGATCCGAAGGCGGGTCATCGCTTTAACCCGAACAAGCTGCTGCTCGATCCCTATGCCAAGCAGGTGCTCGGCGAAATCCAGTGGGATGACGCGCTCTACGGCTACAAGATCGGCGATGCGGCGGAGGATCTGTCCTTCGACGAGCGCGACAGCGCCCCCTTCATGGTCAAGGGCGTGGTGCAGGACCCGGATTTCGACTGGGCGGGCGATGCCGCCATCCGCCGGCCCTGGACCGACACGATCATCTACGAAGCCCATGTGCGCGGCATGACGATGACGCATCCCGGCGTGCCGGAGGAACTGCGCGGCACCTTCATGGGCATGGCGAGCGATGCGATCATCGAGCATCTCGTCGATCTCGGCATTTCGGCCATCGAGCTCCTGCCGATCCAGTATTTCCCCGATGACCGCTACCTGCTGGAAAAGGGGCTGCGCAATTACTGGGGCTACCAGACGCTCGGCTTCTTCGCGCCGCAACCGCGTTTCCTCTCCGGAAAGGCCATCACCGAATTCAAGACCATGGTGAAGCGGTTCCATGCCGCCGGCATCGAGGTGATCATGGACGTGGTTTACAACCACACGGCCGAGGGGTCGGAGCGCGGCCCGACGCTCAGCTTCCGCGGTCTCGACAATCTCAGCTATTACCGCCTGTCGCCGGACGATCCGCGCCACTCCTACGATACGACGGGTACCGGCAACACTGTCAACATCGCCCATCCCATGGTACTGCGCATGGTGCTGGACAGCCTGCGCTACTGGGTGGGCGTCATGCATGTCGATGGGTTCCGCTTCGATCTGGCGAGCACGCTCGGCCGCACGCGCCATATCGAATTCGACCGTGACGGCGCCTTCTTCGATGCCATCAGGCAGGATCCGATCCTGTCTGGTGTGAAGCTGATCGCCGAGCCCTGGGATGTCGGTGACGGCGGCTATCAGGTCGGCGGCTTCCCCTATCCGTTCCGCGAATGGAACGACAAGTACCGCGACGACGTGCGCCGCTTCTGGAAGGGCGACGGCGGGCTGGTCGCCGGCCTTGCCTCGCGCCTCACGGGCTCCGCGCCGCAGTTCAACCATTCCGATCGCGGCTCGACCTCGTCCGTCAACCTGATCAGCGCCCATGACGGCTTCACCCTGATGGACACCGTCTCCTATGACGGCAAGCACAACGAGGCGAATGGCGAAGACAATCGCGACGGCCATTCCGACAACCATTCGCACAATCTGGGTGCGGAAGGCGTGACCGACAACGCCGACATCATCGCCGCCCGCGACCGCCGCCGCCGCAACATGATCGCTACGCTGTTGCTGAGCCAGGGCGTGCCCATGCTGCTCGGGGGCGACGAACTCGGCAACAGCCAGGGCGGCAACAACAACGCCTATTGCCAGGACAACGAGATCGGCTGGACGGATTGGAGCGGGCTCGACGATCCCTTCCTGAATTTCTGCAAGGGGGCCATCGCCTTCCGCAAGGCCCATACCGCGCTGCGGCAGGAGCGTTTCCTGACGGGCGATGCGGCGGAAGACGGCTCGATCGAGATCGCCTGGTACAAGCCGGACGGCAGCTTTATGAGCGATGCCGCCTGGAAGGACGGCAATTTGCGCGCCCTCGGTCTCTTCCTCTCGAAGCCCGCAAACGGCGAAGGACCGGATCAGCTCTTCGTCGTCTGCAATGCCGGCGGCGATTGCACGATGACCCTGCCTTCCGTGAACGGCATTGCATCATGGAAACGTGTCCTGGATACCGGCGCTACGGACGATGCCTTCGCCGAGCACGCGGCGGAAAGCCCGGCCACCGTCTATGGCGCGAGCATCGCCGTCTTCGAACCTGTGAACTGACGGTTTGCCATGGCGCCTGACACGCTTTCGCAAACCGGTCTCGTCTATGTCTCCGACAGCGAGCCCGGAATCCGGCGCCAGCGTGCAGGCCGCAGTTTCTGCTATCGCCTGCCGGATGGTGCGCTCGTGCGGGATGCGGCGCTGAAGGCGCGCATATCCGCGCTTGGCTTACCACCGGCCTATGACAATGTCTGGATCTGCATCCACGACAACGGCCACTTGCAGGCCACCGGTTATGACGCGCGGGGGCGAAAGCAGTATCGCTATCATGCCGACTGGCAGGCGTTGAAAAGCGGTGACAAGTTCGGCCAGCTCATCGCTTTCGGCCGGGCGCTGCCGAAAATCCGCCGCGCGGTGCGGCGCGATCTCGACGGTGCACCGGGCGCGGTCGATACGATGCTGGCGGCGATCACCGTGCTGCTCGACGAGGCACAGTTGCGCGTCGGCAATCGCGCCTATGCGGAGGAAAACAAGACCTATGGCGCGACGACGCTGTTGAAACGCCACGTCAAGCTCGCTGACGGCCGCATCGAATTGCGCTTCACGGCAAAGGGCGGCAAGCGCGTGCAGCGCACGCTGAAACATCCGCGCCTGCAGCGCATCCTGGAAGACAGCGCCGATCTGCCCGGCCGACAGCTTTTCGTCTGGAAGGACGAGACGAACCTGGTGCGCCCGATCGATTCCGGCCGGCTCAACGGCTATCTCGCCGAAATCGCCGGCATCGCGGTCTCAGCCAAGACGTTCCGCACCTGGGCGGGGAGCCTTGCAGCCTTCGCCATGGCCCGCCAAGCCATCGAAGCGGGCGGGCGGCCGACGATCAAGGGCATGGCGAACGCCGCCTCCGAGGCCCTGCACAACACGCCGGCCATCGCCCGGTCGAGCTACATTCATCCTGATGTCATCGCGCTTGCCGAAACGCCCGAGACGCTGCGCATCGCCATGCGTCGCCCGCCGCTCGCCATCAAGGGATTGCGGGCGGAGGAGGAGCGGCTTCTGCGTTTCCTCGAAAACCGCCGCAACGCCCGCCGCCGCGCCGGCAAAAAAGCGCCGGCGGCGCGAACTGCGCAGCCGGCGGTATAAGCAGGTTTACGGAATCAGGCCGCGCGGCGTTCGTGGCGGCCTTCTTCGATCTCTTCCACGATCTTGGCCACGAAGGCGTCGAGATCCTCCGGGGAGCGCGAGGTAATGATGCCCTGGTCTGTCACCACCTTCTCGTCGTGCCACTCGGCGCCGGCATTGATGACATCCGTCTTGATCGATGCATAGGAGGTGGCCTTGCGGCCGCGCAGCGCATCGGCCTCGATCAGCAGCCAAGGTGCATGGCAGATCGCCGCGACGACCTTGCCGGAGGCGAGGAAGTCGCGCACGACGCGCATCGCCGTTTCGTCCTTGCGCAGCAGGTCCGGGTTGATCTGGCCGCCGGGCAGGACGAGCGCGTCGAAGGCGGTGGAGGAAACATCGGCCGCCGTCAAATCGACGTCGACCGTATCGCCCCAGTCTTTCTTGTCCCAGCTCTTGATCGGACGTTTTTCCAGCGAGGCGATGGAGACGGTCGCGCCGCGTTTCGTCAGCTCTTCCAGCGGCACGCGCAGTTCGGAGCGCTCGTAGCCGTCGGTCGCAAGAATGAGAATACGGGCTTCTTCGATGGAGGGCATGGGTTTTCCTTTCAAGTGTATGGGGTAGTGCCGCTGCCGTCAGGGACGGAGCGAGGGCACCTTGGCGGTGGAGTTCGGACTTGGATGCCGCCTTGAGGCGATAGCCTTCTCGGTGGCCGCGTCGGCATTGACTGAATTACGTTTCGTTTTGAGATGTTCGGGTAGGGCTACCTTTTCGAGGTCGGCGCGTTCGCGCGCTGCCTGTTCCCAGTGCTCTTGGTCCTTGCCATGCGGGCGGCCTTCCGCCTCCCACAGACTATAGGCACGTTTATTGATCCATTCCTGGCGTTCGTCGTCTTGCACGATTGATGTCCCTTCGAAGGTGTCAGCGGTCTATGCCGCCGTCCACGTGTTCACGCTGAAGCCGGCTTCCTTGGCGGCCTCGATAAAGGCCCGGCGGGCAAAAGCCGGGTCGTCGTCGCTGGTCAGCCCCTGCTCGCCGATGCTGGTCGCCGCCAGAAGAGCAGGGCCATCTTTTATCGGCCAGTGGTTTTTGAGGCAGAGGAGGGCGTCCCGCGTGCTGTGAACGCGCAGTACACGCCCGTCACCCTCAAGGATGACGGCCTCGTCCCACAGCCTGTCTGTCGCGTAGATCGTCATGTCACGCCCTCCACCGCCGGTTCGGCCGGAATATCGACAAGGCTGACGATGCCGACTACACGCCGCTCATCGTTGACAACCACGAGACGCCGCACCGCGAGATCGCGCATGCGGGCTGCGACAGTGGCCGTCTCGTCATTCTCGTTACACACCTCAGGCGATACGGTCATGAATTCGGCAAGGCCCGTCGAGGTCGAAAGCCCCTTGGCGAGCACCGAAACGACGATGTCGCGATCGGTGATGATACCGACGATGGCGCCGACGCCGGGCACCTCCACGGGGAGCGCGCCGACTTCGGTTTCCGCCATCAGACGGGCGGCCGACTGGGCCGTGTCATTGGGGGAGGCGGTGACGATCTGGGCGGAGATCACGTCCTTGACACGCATTCCCATCGCCTCCTTCAAAGCCTTCCATTGGACAGGCTGCGACCATGGACCGCTGCGGGCACGGCAATCTCGTCACGTCCCTGATCAAGCGGCAGATCGACCTGATGCGGCACGATGACCTGCGGCTCCCACGAATTGCGGCGTTTGCTGCGCTGGCTGGTTTCGGGATCCGTTTGGGGGGCGGGTTTGCGGGCGAGCGTTTTTTTCTTCTGGCGCACGTAAAACTCCTGCGAACTGAGTTGGTGTCTGAAACAAACGCCGAGGCCGGGCCATGGTTCCCGAAAAACACGGAACAGGATCGCTCCCGGAACATTCCTGTCGGGCTGTGCAACGGAGGAAATGCCATGCTTTTTGCAGGAAAGGTCGCTCTCGTGACAGGGGCTGGATCCGGGATCGGCAGGGCGACGGCAGAGGCCTTTGCCCGTCATGGTGCGAGCGTTGGGGTGCTCAGCCGAACCGAAGAAGAGGTTGAAGCCGTGGTGCACGATATCCGCGCCCTCGGCGGCGACGCCATCGCGCTGGTCGCCGATATCGCGGACGAGGCATCGATGCGGGCGGCGGTGGACCGGCTCGTGGGGGCTTTCGGCACTCTCGATATCGTGATCGCCAATGCCGGCATCAACGGCGTCTGGGCGCCGATCGAAGACCTGAAGCCCGCCGAATGGGACGAAACGATTGCTGTCAACCTGCGCGGAACCTATTTGACCCTGCATCTAACCGTGCCGCATCTCAAGGCCGCCGGAGAAGGCAGCATCGTCGTCGTCTCCTCCATCAACGGCACGCGCACCTTCACCACGCCGGGAGCCACCGCCTATTCCGCGACGAAGGCCGCGCAGCTTGCGATGGTGCAGCAGCTCGCGCTGGAACTCGGCAAGTCGCACATCCGCGTCAACGCCATTTGCCCTGGCGCCATCGAGACAGAGATCGACGACAACACCCGCCAGCGCGGAACGGACGAGACCGGCATCCCGGTGGTGTGGCCGCAGGGGCAAATCCCGATCTCGGCCGGCGAACCGGGCACGGCGGCGGACGTCGCCGATGCAATCGTCTTCCTCGCCTCCTCCAAGGCCCGCCACATCACCGGCGTGCCGCTTTGGATCGACGGCGGACAGGGGTTGTTGCGGTGAGTGCTGTCGCTTTGCGCCGATTGGGAATCGATAGAATTTGGAGAAGTCAGGGACGATCCGGAACTTATCGATGCCGGCCTCATTCTATCGCGTTGTATCGAAGGAGGATGCGATGAGCGAACAGTCCGATATCCAGCTGCATTTCGATGTGTTGAGTTGCCGTGCGATGCTGTCCTGCGAGGGCAGGGATTATGTGCTGCCGGATACCTATCCCACCAAGGAGGCCGCCGCGGCAGCGGCGAAGACTTTTGCATGGGAGCAGTTGGGCCTGAAAAGCGGCCGCGCTGCAAAACCCTCCGATCTTCCCGTTTTCCAGCGCTAGCGCCGGATCTAAATATTTGACCTTGCCTGTTCCCGCCCTATGTCCGTCGCGGCCCTCAGCTGTTTCGGCAGGGCGGGAAAAATTTGGTTGGACCGTTATCGATTGCGATCTTTCGCCGGGAAACCTCGCTAAAAAGCGATCCCGCAAGATCGGCGTATAAAAGGGGGTATGAATGCGGGTGGAAGACGGGCTGGAGGAGGCGGTCGACAGCCGTTATCCTTTCCTGAGCGGTGGCGGCGATGCCGCCCGTTTGATTTCCGCCTTCGACTGGACCCGCACCCCGATAGGCCCCGTCGACGGTTGGCCGCAGAGCCTCAAGACCACGGTCAGCATCATGCTGCGCTCCCCGGTGCCGATCGTCCTCCTCTGGGGCGAGGACGGCATCATGATCTACAACGATGCCTATTCGATCTTCGCCGGCGGGCGCCATCCGGCGCTTTTGGGCAGTAGGGTTCGCGAAGGCTGGCCCGAAGTTGCCGATTTCAACGACAATGTCATGAAAGTCGGCCTGGCCGGCGGAACACTTGCCTACAAGGATCAGGAGCTGACGCTGCTTCGCCACCGCGGCGAGCCTGAGCAGGTCTGGATGAATCTCGACTATTCGCCCGTGCTCGGCGAGGACGGCCGCCCGGCCGGCGTCATCGCCATCGTGGTCGAAACGACCGGCAAGGTGAAGGCGGAGGAGCGGCTGAAATCGGAAGGCGAGCGGCTGCGCCTGATGTTCGAGCAGGCGCCCGGTTTCGTGTCGACGCTTGTCGGGCCGGATCATGTTTTCGGTATTGCCAACAATGCCTATCGCCAGCTCGTCGACAACAGGGACATTATCGGCAAACCGCTGCGCGAGGCGCTGCCGGAGGTCGTGGAGCAGGGCTTCGTCGATATTCTCGACCGCGTGCTTGCCACGCGCCGCCCCTATGTGGGCAAGGGCGCGCGCGTGCTCCTGAAGCGCCGCCACGACATGGCGCCGGACGAGCGTTTCCTGGACTTCATCTACCAGCCGGTCTTCGACGAAGACGGCAGGCCGACCGGTGTCTTCGTGCAGGGTCACGATGTGACCGAACAGAAGACGGCCGAGGACGCGCTGCGGGAAAGCGAGGCCCGCTTCCGCCTTGCCGCGGACAACGCGCCGGTCATGCTCTGGATGGGCGACGAGAACGGCAAGTGCCTCTATCTCAACGCGGCAAAGCGCGCCTTCTGGGGTGTCGCGCCGGAGGAGATCGACGGTTTCGACTGGAACACCACGGTGCATCCCGATGACCGGCAGAGACTGGCCGAGGTTTTTCAGGATGCGATGCGCCGGCAGGTGCCGTTCGTCGTCGAGGCCCGCTATCGCCGCAAGCTCGGCTGCTACCGTCTGCTGCGTACGGATGCGCAGCCGCGTTTCGGGGCGGGCGGCGAATTTCTCGGCATGATCGGCGTCAATGTCGATGTGACCGAAGTCCGGGCCGAGGACATCAGGCGCAATGCGTTGATCGAGCTGACGGACCGTTTCAGCCAGCTCACCGAGCCTGCCGACATCGCGTTTGCGGCAGCGGAAATGCTGGCCCGTGTACACAATGTCAGCCGCGCCGGCTATGGCACGATCGACCTCGTCGCTGAAACGATCACCATCGAGCGCGACTGGAACGCGCCCGGCGTCAAGACGATTGCCGGCGTGCTGAACTTTCGCGAATATGGCACCTATATCGATGACCTCAAGCGCGGCGAGACGGTGGTCGTGGCGGATGCGGAACAGGATCCGCGCACCCAGGCGACGGCCGAGGCGCTGAAGGCGATCAAGGCGCGGGCCTTCATCAATATGCCGGTGACGGAAGCCTCCGGGCTCGTGGCACTTCTCTACCTCAATCATGAGGACGTGCGCGAATGGTCGGCGAGCGAACTGGATTTCGTGCGCGACGTCGCAGCCCGCACCCGCAGCGCCGTAGAGCGGCGGCGGGCGGAGCAGAAGCTCGAGCAGCTCGCCAATTCGCTGGAGCGGCAGGTCGGCGAACGCACCGCGGAGGTCAACCGCCTCTGGCGCAATGCGCGCGACCTACTTGTCGTGACCGGCGAGGACGGCACGATCCGCTCCGTCAATCCCGCCTGGTCCGAGGTGCTGGGTTTTTCGGCGCGCGAAAGCGTCGGCCGGCGCCTCGGCACGTTCGTGCGGCAGGAGGATGCGGCGCAATTCCTGGCCGGCGACCGTCGGTTCGGTTCGGAGGAGCGGGAGGTGCGCTTCCGGCATTTCGACGGGTCCGTGCGGTGGATTTCCTGGCGCATCTTCGCCGAAGAGGGCCTGACCTTCGCCTATGGCCGCGACGTGACCGGCGAGCGCGAACAGGCGCGGGCGTTGGCCGAAGCCGAGGAATTGCTGCGCCAGGCGCAGAAAATGGAATCCATCGGCCAGCTGACCGGCGGCGTCGCGCATGACTTTAACAACCTGCTCCAGGTGATCTCGGGCAATCTTCAGCTGCTCGGCAAGGACATTGCCGGCAATGCGCGCGCCGAACAGCGTGTGGCCAATGCCATCGCCGGCGTCAGCCGCGGCTCCAAGCTCGCCAGCCAGCTGCTCGCCTTCGGCCGCCGGCAGGCGCTGGAGCCGAAGGTCATCAATATCGGCCGCTTCGTCGCCGGGCTTGAGGACCTTTTGCGCCGCACGATCGGCGAGGCTATCGAGATCGAGACGATCCGCTCCGGCGGCCTCTGGAACACCTTCGTCGATCCGCTTCAGATCGAGAATGCCGTGCTCAATCTCGCGATCAATGCGCGCGATGCCATGAAGGGCGTCGGCAAGCTGACCGTCGAGGTCGGCAATGCCTATATCGACGACGCCTATGCAAGGCAGCATGCCGATATCAAGCCCGGCCAATATGTGCTCGTCGCGGTGACGGATACCGGCGAGGGCATGGCCGCGGATGTGGTGGAACGGGCCTTCGAGCCGTTCTTCTCCACGAAGCCCGCCGGCAAGGGCAGCGGTCTCGGTCTCTCCATGGTCTATGGTTTCGTCAAGCAGTCCGGCGGCCATATCAAGATCTACAGCGAGCCGGGCGAGGGCACGACCGTGCGCATCTATCTGCCGCGCTCGCTGGAAGAGGAGGACCGCCTCGCGGAGGTCGATTACGGCCCGATCATCGGCGGCACGGAAACCGTGCTGGTCGCGGAGGACGACGACGAGGTGCGCGCCACCGTCGTCGAGATGCTCGGCGATCTCGGCTATTCCGTGCTGAAGGCGCGCGATGCGGCGAGCGCCCTGACCGTCATCGAAAGCGGCGTCGGTATCGATCTTCTCTTCACCGACGTCGTGATGCCCGGCCCGCTGCGCAGCCCTGATCTCGCCCGCAAGGCGCGTGAGCGCCTGCCTGGCCTCGCGGTGCTGTTCACCTCGGGCTATACGGAAAATTCCATCGTGCATGAGGGCCGGCTCGATGCCGGTGTCGAGCTTCTGCCGAAACCCTATACGCGCGAGGCGCTGGCCCGAAAGCTGCGCGCGACACTTGCCGGTCGTAAACCGGTTCCGCCGAAGACGGAAACGCCGGTGCCCGAACCGGAAAAGCAACCTGAAAAGCCGCGGCGGCTCAGCATTCTCCTGGTCGAGGACGATTTCCTGATCCGCCTCAATGCGGTCGATCTCGTGCAGGAACTCGGTCATGAGGTGATCGAGGCGACGACCGCAGAGGAGGCATTGCCGCTTCTCAAGAGCCGCGCCTTCGACGTGCTCCTCACCGATGTCGGCCTGCCGGGCATGTCGGGCACGGACCTGGCGATCCGCGCTCGCGAGGTAAGGCCGGATGTTGGCGTCATCTTTGCCACAGGCCACAGCGACCTGCCGGCCCTTGCCGTCGGTCGCCCTGCCGTCCTCTTGCAAAAGCCCTATGACGCCAAGGAGATCGCGACGGCACTTGCCGCGACGGGCGTGTGAGGCTCGGGGAACATTGGGCGGCCTCGATAGTTTGACGGAAAACCGTCAACAGGAGACCGTACCATGCCTGCAAAATCCAAAGCGCAGCAGAAGGCTGCCGGCGCCGCGCTCTCGGCAAAACGCGGCGAGACCAAGAAAAGCGAATTGAAAGGTGCTTCGAAGAGCATGGAGAAATCCATGTCGGAAAAGGAGCTGAAGGAGATGGCCTCGACCAAGCGCAAGGGCAAACCCGAGCACGACTCGAAATCGGCCTGAAGCGGGAGAAAGCCATGCGCGTCATGATCGTCGAGGACGAATTTCTCATCGCCAGCCTGTTGGAAAGCGTGGTGCATGACAGCGGCCACGAAACCCTCGGGCCGGTCTCGACTGTCGAGCAGGCGCTCGCCTATGCGCCGCGCGCCGACATCGCGCTCGTCGATCTCGGCCTTTCCGACGGCAACAGCGGTCACCTGCTCGCCCGCCGGCTGATCGACCGTTTCGGCATCGACGTCATCTTCGTCACCGGCGATCCCGGCTCGCTGCCCTACGGGTTCGACGGCGCCTTGGCGGTGATCGCCAAGCCTTTCCGCGACGAGGAGATAACCGAGGCGCTGCAACGGGCGATCGACAAGCGCAGCCGCTCGGTCGCCCGGCGGGCCGCGCCCTAGAGGTCAGCCGGGGTCGCATCCAAACCCAGCGGATCGGCGACGCGCGGCCAGAGACCGGCGCTCGCCTTGCGATAGGCCGTCGTTGCCGGGTCGGTCGGGTAGGAGGTGGGGGCAGCGATATAGACGATCTCGGAGGCCACAGGCTGGAAGCCGGCGTGGAAATGGTTCGTCGACTTCACCAGCAGGAAGGCTTTCTGCGAAAAATCCACGCCCTGGTTGGAGAAGATATCCGGCTCATAGGTCTGGGTGCGGCTGGTGATCAGCACGATGTCGATCGTCGTGCCGACCGGCCGGATCACCGCCGTTCTGCCGAGCGTCACGCGGCTGTTGCGAAAGCTTTGCCAGCCGGCGTCGAAGACCTGTTCCACGGTGACGCGCAGGTCCAGCGGTTCGCCGCCTTCGGGACCGGATTTGCCGCCGAAGCGCAGTGCCAGTTCCGCCCCCTTGCCGGCCGCATGGCAGAAGGAGACGGCGATCGGATCCCAGATCGTCGCGACGGCAACGTGTTCGAAGTGGCGCTCGATCATGCGCCGCAGGATGAAGGTCGCATCACCTGCGACCCCGCCGCCCGGATTGTCCCAGACATCGGCGATGACGACGGGCCTTTGCGGATGTGCCGCCCGGATCGCCAGCGCCCTGTCGAGGCCGGCTTCCGTATCGAGCATCGGCATCGCCGTCTTCCTGCGCAGGCCGTAAAGCTCGTGGCCGAGCGCCTGCGCCAGGGCGTCGCCCTTCGCCTTGTCGCCATCGGTCACGACGACGATGCGCGTGCCCATATCCGGCACGTCGCCGGCCATGAAGCCGTGGATGACGGAGAGGGAGAGAATGCCGTCCTTGCCCTCCATCGCCTTCAGCCGGTCGACGAAGGAGCGCATCGGTTCGCGGCTCGTCGGGTAGATGGTGATCATGCGGCAGTCGAAGGTAGAGACGACGGGGCGGATCTCGCCCTTCAGCGTGCGCAGCGCCAGCTCCACCACATGCTCGCCGCGCTCCTCGAAATCCGTATGCGGAAATTCGAGGAAGGCCGCCATCAGGTCGAGATTGGCGACGCGCCTGGCGGTGAGGTGGCTGTGCGGATCGAATTCCACCGCAATCAGGACCTGCGGCCCGACGAGCGCCCGGATGCGTTCCAGAAAATCGCCCTCCGGGTCGTCATAGCCCTGCGCCACCATCGCGCCATGCAGGCCCAGAATGACGGCATCGACCGGCAGCGCGGCGGTGAGCTCGCCGAGGATCTGGTCGCGCAGCGTCTCGTAGGTCTGGCGCTGGATGAGGCCGGCGGGCTCTGCCCAGCAGGCGGTCCCCTCGATCACCGTAAAATCCTCCGCTCGGCCGCGCCGGCGCAGGATCGGCACGACCGAGGAGCAGAGCGTCGGCGTCTCCGGATGTTCGCCCGGTCCAGCATAGAAGGCGGCCTTGAACGAATTCATATCCGTCGGCACCGGCGAGAAGGTGTTGGTTTCCGTTGCAAGCGAGGCCGTAAAAATACGCATCTATAAGGCTCCCGATAGGGTTTTGGCGCACAGTCTCGACGACTGCGAAATTTATTTTCTAATTGTTGGGAAATGCAATGAAAGTCAATCGGTTAGCCGATTACACGCCGCATGAAGTTCCGCGTTATTGATATCCTCCCGAGGCAGTGAGATTTTCTCCGCTCCAAAAGAGTGGTCTGATCAAGGTGAGAGCAGAATGTCGTCTTCCGTCAGGGCGCTACGTCGGGTTTGACGGGCCTGTTCGGCAGCGGCGTAGACTGAGATCGTGAAAATAACCGCATAGAAACAGACGCGATTTTCTCGCATGTTGACTGATACGCCGCTCCTTCGGGCTCGTTTCGTCGAAAATTTCTGCAAAAAAACGGAACGAAGCCCGGCCGTTCGTGCGCGTTGCCATGGTTGGAGTATCGCTTGTGCGGCTTGATAAACCCGCCATCCGTGATATTTCTCCCGCAACTGAGAAAATCATTTTCATCATGTGCCCGCGGGAGACGGAAACGATGGACCTTTTTCACGTCCTGTCGGACGAGGATGGAAAGCTGTCGGGCCTCGACAGGCGGCTGGCGCAGGTCGCGCTCGACGACGTGGATTTCGTGGTCAATGCCTCGATCGGCGACATGGCCGCGCGGGCCGGCGTCTCGCCGCCCACCGTCACTCGCTTCTGCCGCCGGCTCGGCTGCAAGGGCTATCCGGATTTCAAGGTGCAACTTGCCGGGCTCACCTATGTCGGCCTGCGCTATGTAAAGCCTGAGGTCGCGACCGAAACGCCGGGCGAGGTGGCCGCGGACATTGTTGCCAAAGCGCAGAACGCGCTGTTCCAGCTGCATCGCCAGCTCGATTTCGCGGCACTCGAAACGGCCGCCCGCCTGCTGGGCGGAGCCGATTTCATCCAGGCCTTCGGCGCCAGCGGCAATTCGGCGATGATAGTCAACGAACTGCACAACCGGCTTTTCCGCCTGGGATGCCGGATCAGCGCCTCGAACGATCACAATATGAATGCGATGCTGTCCGCCGCCGCCCAGCCGGGCACGGTGGTGTTCGGCTCTTCGTTCACCGGGCGCGACATGGCGCTCGTGCATTGTCTCGAGCTTCTGCGCGAGCGGGGTGTGCCGAGCATCGTCATCACGCAGAGCGGTTCGCCCGTGGCGGCGGCGGCCGATGTCGTCATCGCCGTCGATCTGCCGGAGGGCCGCAACATCTTCCGCCCCACGTCGACGCGCTACGCCTACCTCGCCGTCATCGACATGCTCGCCAATCTCGTCGCCTATGCCGAACGCAACAGGGCGCTGAAGACGCTGCGCGGCATCAAGCAGGAGCTGGTCAGCCATCGCGACGGCGACGATCGGCAGCTGCTCGGGGATTGACGCCGCGCGGCCCATCGGCTTTGCATGGGCCATGTTGCTTCCCTCGCTCAATGCCATCAGGGTTTTCGAGGCCACGGCCCGGCTCGGCAGCCTGAAGGCCGCCGCCGCGGAGCTTGGACTTTCCCCCTCCGCCGTCAGCCGCCACATCGCCTCGCTGGAGGACACGCTGGGCGCCCGGCTGTTTACCCGCGGCACGCGCGGCGTCACGCTGACGGGGCGCGGCGAAAGCTATGCCCATCGCCTGTACGAGGCCTTCCGCATCATCGAGACGGCGACGGAGGAGGCGGCGGTGCATGGCAAGGTGCGGCCCAACCGCGCCCGCTTCATCACGCTCGGCGGCGAGACCACCTTCATCAGCCTGTGGTTGGTCGATCGCCTGGAGCAGTTTCGTACCCTGCATCCCGAGTTCGAATTCGAGGTCTCGACATCCTCCGCCAATGAGATCGGCGACAGCGACCTCTTCATCTTCTCCGAATTCGAAAACCACAACGACCCGTCCTTCAAGCCGCTGCTGCCGCTCACCATCATGCCCGTCTGCGCGCCGGCGCTGCTTCGCGAGCGCCCCATCCGCGTGCCCGCCGATCTCGTCGGCCACCGCCTGCTGCACGAGGGCACCACGGCGTGGTGGGAGGAATGGCTGGTACGCGAAGGCGTAACGTCGAATGCGGCGGTGAAGGCCGGCGCGATGTTCCACGATCCCATCCTGCTGATGCGCGAGGCGGTGAAAGGCGGCGGCATTGCGTTGGCCGATACGATCATGGCGGAGGATTTCCTCGCGCGCGGCGAGCTGGTCGCGCCGCTGCCGAGCCGCCATCGGCTGAAGGCCGGTTATTATCTGCGCCAGCGTGTCGGAGCTGCCGGCAAACCGGGGATTCGCCTCTTCCGCGATTGGCTGGACGGGCAGATCGAGATGCACAAGCGCAGCATGGATCTCGTCTGATCCCTCCGTACAGGTGAGTTTTCCGCACCTCGGCATGCGGAAATGATATTTGTCGCGACGGTCTTTCTCCCCGACCATCCCGCCCGAGTGAGGACAGGGAAGAGACCATGACAGGATACAGACATTCGGCAATGCCGGCTTTGGCCGGGAGGCTTTTGGGAAGCGCCGCCTTCGGCCTCACGCTTCTCGGCTCCAGCGCCGCTTTCGCGGCCGGCGAGCTCAATATCTACAATTGGGGCAACTACACCAACCCGGACCTGGTGAAGCGCTTCGAGGAGAAATACGACGTCAAGGTCACCGTGACCGACTACGATTCCAACGAGACGGCGCTGGCCAAGGTGCGCCAGGGTGGTCACGGCTTCGACATGGTCGTGCCGTCGAGCTACGCCATGGAGGTCTGGATCGGCGAGGGACTGCTGCTCCAGTCCGAGCCGAACCAGATGGAGAACTTCAAGAACGTCGATCCGAAATGGGTGGACGTGCCCTTCGATCCCGGCCGGCACTATTCGGTGCCGTGGCAATGGGGCGTGACGGGCGTCATGGTCAACAAATCCATCTACAAGGGCGATCCGAACACATCGGCGATCTTCCTCGATCCGCCGCCGGAGCTGGCCGGCAAGCTGAACATCATCCCGGAAATGTCCGACGTGATGTTCCTCGCCATTCACTATGCCGGCGGCAAGGTCTGCGAGAGCGACCTCACCGTTCTCAAGAAGGTGCGCGACCTGCTGGTGGCGGCAAAGCCGAAATGGCTGGCGGTGGACTACGGCACGATCGAGCAGGTCTCCAAGGGCGATTTCGCCGGCGGCACGTCGTGGAACGGCGCGACCTTCCGCGCCCGCCTGCTCAATCCCGATGTCGTCTTCGGTTATCCCAAGGAAGGATATCCGCTGTGGACAGACAGCCTCGCCATCCTGAAGGATGCGAAGAATGTCGAGAACGCCAAGCTCTTCCTGAACTTCGTGATGGATCCGGAAAACGCCGCGCTGATCTCCGCCTTCGCCCGCTACGGCAACGGCATCATGGGTTCGGAAAAGTTTATGCCCGCCGACATGCGGGATGCGCCCGAGCTGAACATTCCCGAGGCGCTGAAGGCCGCCGGTGAATTCAGCATCGCCTGCCCGCCGGATGTGCAGGCGCTCTACACGAAGATCTGGACCGACGTCCTGAAATGACCGACGCTGTACCGCACCGTCGCCGTCCGGTCGGACGCGACGGCGCGGTGCGTTCTTGCTATCGTCCAGCGGCTTTTTGAAATTCGGAATCTGCCATGAACCTTTCAGACTATTGCAGCCACGACGCCACCGGTCTTGCCGATCTGGTGCGTCGCGGAGACGTCTCCGCCCGCGAACTGACGGAGGCCGCACGTGCCGCGCATGAGAAGGTCGATCCTGATATCAACGCCGTCGTCGAATTCTACGACGATGCCGAGGCGGTGAGCGGCCCGCAGCAGGGCGCCTTTGCCGGCGTGCCCTTCCTGCGCAAGGACATCGGCTCCGCCGAGGCCGGGCGCTTGCAGGAATTCGGCAGCCGCTTGATGAAGGGTAACGTCGCGACGCTCGACAGCTATTACACGACCCGCGCCAAGCGATCGGGCCTGCGTTATGTCGGCCGCAGCGCGGTGCCGGAATTCGCCTTTGCCGGTTTTACCGAAACCTTGCTCGAGGGCATCACCCGCAACCCGTGGAACCTCGACCGCTCAGCCGGCGGTTCTTCCGGCGGGGCGGCCGCGGCGGTGGCGGCGGGTGTGGTCCCGATGGCGCATGCTTCCGATGGCGGCGGCTCGATCCGCATTCCCGCCGGCTGGTGCGGCCTCGTCGGCCTCAATCCCTCGCGCGGCCGGGTTTCCGGCGGGCCGGATGGTCAGGATTCGCTGTTCGGCCTGGCGCGTGAATTCGTCGTCTGCCGCACGGTGCGCGACATGGCCGCCGCCCTCGATGTGTTTTCCGGTCCCGAGCCGGGCGATCCCTTCATCATCGCGCAGCCGGAACGGCCCTATCGCGAAGAATTGCAGCGTCCGACCGGCAAGCTGCGCATCGGCCTGGCGCGCACCGCCTGGGGCCGGGTGCCGATCGCGGCGGACGTGCTGGCCGTTCTCGACGAGACGGCGGCACTTCTGGCCGCCATGGGCCACGAAATCGAGGAGATTTCCGCGCCGGCCGCCCCCGAGGACATCATGGTCGGCGTCATGGGCGGCTTCAATCTCGGCCTTGCCGACATGCCGGCCCTTGCCCGCTCGCTCGGCAAGCCGCTCGACGGCACGACGGTCGAGCCCGTGCTGCTGAAGCTGACGGAACAGACGCTCGCCATGTCGCCGGCCGAGATCGTCAATGTCTTCGAGGTCATGCGCAAGATCCGTCATGATGTCGCGATCGCCACGCAGCGCTTCGATATCCTGCTGACGCCGACGACGCCGGTGACGGCCCCCGAGCACGGCCGCTTCGCGACGACGCGGGAAGACCTGTCGGCCGCCGACTTCTCCGAAGGCGACACAACGCTGTTCACCTTCCTTGGCACCTTCAATGCCACCGGCCAGCCCTCCGTCAGCCTGCCGCTCGGTCTCGACGGCAACGGCATGCCCATCGGCATCCAGGTCGTCGGCCGCTTTGCCGACGAGGCGACGCTGGTCCGCGTCGCGCGCGATCTCGAAGAGGCCCGTCCGTGGAGCGGTCTTCGCGCACCGGTGCATGCCGCCCGCTGAAACGAAGAGAACCCCGTCGCTGTGGCGGGGTTCTCCAGATGCTCGACGAATTCTTCACGCTTGCGGCACGCTACAGGACGGCAGCAGAACGCGGTGGTGACTTGCAGGGCGATAAGCCGCAGGAACCTGTTGATCCCCCTTGGAAAATGCCGCACGATCCCTCTCTCTGGGAGGACATGATCATGGACACGACACCGGCCCCTTTCGGCTCCGAACCGGCGCCTTTCCTCGATTGTGCGGACCGCGCCTGGGCGCGCCATGCCATCGGCATTCTGGAGGGTGACGCCCGCCGGTCGGCGGATACGCATCTCGTCAACCCGGTGTTCAAGGGCCTCAAGGGCATCTCGATCTATCTCAAGGACGAGAGCACCCATCCGACGGGCAGTCTGAAGCACCGGCTCGCCCGCTCGCTGTTCCTCTACGGCATCTGCAACGGGCGGATCTGCAAGGGCACGACGCTGGTCGAGGCCTCCTCGGGCTCGACGGCGGTGTCGGAGGCCTATTTCGCCAATCTGCTGGAACTGCCCTTCATCGCCGTCATGCCGCGCAGCACCAGCAAGGCGAAGATCGATGTCATCGAGCGTTTCGGCGGCCGCTGCGCCTTCGTCGACCGCCCGGCGGAGGTCTATGACACCGCCACGCGCATCGCGGCCGAGACGAACGGCCACTATCTCGACCAGTTCACCAATGCCGAACGCGCCACCGACTGGCGCGGCAACAACAACATCGCCGAGAGCATTTTCGGCCAGATGGAGCGCGAAGCCTATCCGGTGCCGAGCTGGGTCATCATGGGCGCCGGCACGGGCGGCACCTCGGCCACCATCGGCCGCTACATCCGCTATCGCAACCTCGCGACGCGGCTCTGCGTGACCGATGTCGAGAACTCGGTGTTCTACGATGCCTGGAAGGACCGCGATCCGGACGCCACCTGCGCGACGCCGTCACGCATTGAAGGCGTCGGCCGCCCGCGCGTCGAGCCGTCCTTCATCCCGACGGTCATCGACCATATGATCAAGGTGCCGGACGCCGCCTCGATTGCCGCCGCCCATGTGCTGTCCGATCGGCTGTTCCGCCGGGTGGGCGCGTCCACCGGCACGAATTTCTTCGGCCTGCTCTCGATTGCCGAGGGCATGATGACGGAGGGACGCGAGGGCTCGCTCGTCACGCTGATCTGCGACAGCGGCGACCGCTACGCCGGCACCTATTTCAATGCCGACTGGCTGGCCCAGAACAAGATCGACATCGCCCCCTGGTGCCACGCCATCGAGACCTTCCTCGACACGGGAACCTTGAGGATGCCGTAGGTCACGCCTTGCGGCCGACGCGCGGATAGCTCGACGTAAAAATCTGTTCGAGCGGCGGGTGGCCGTAGGTACGGTCCGGGTAGCGGGTGAGCAGCCCGTCGAACTGGCGCTGGGCGCGGGCCTGTTCCGCTGCAGCATCGAAGCCGGGAATGACCCCGTCGACCATGACGAAGCGGCCGTCGATGACGACGGTGCGCACGTCGCGGCCTGAGGAATTCATCATCAGCGTCTGGATCGGATCGATGACATGGCCGATGCGGTCATGGCCCATGTCGATGACGATCATGTCCGCCTTGGCGCCCGGCTGGAGGCGGCCGAGATCGGGACGGCGCAGCGCATCGGCGCCGCCGAGCGTCGCGGCATCGAAATAATGCTCCGAGCGCACGCTCTCGATGGAGGCATCCATCACGCGCGACACCATGATGCCGACCTGCATGTTCTGGATGAAATCCGGCGGCCAGGTATCGGTGCCGAGCCCGATGCGCACGCCCATTGTGCGGAACTTGCTGAAGCTGTCCATGAAGCCGCCGTGGCGGGCCGAGACGATGGGGCAATGCACCAGCGTGGCGCCGGCCTTGGCGAGGATATCGAGGTCGCGCCCGGCGCGCGCCACGTTGCGCGTGCCGGCGACGAGTTCGCCATGCGGCAGCAGCGTGCGCTCGGACAGCACGCCGAGGCTGTCGAGCCATTCGAGCGGCGTCGCGTCATGCACCGCGACGATGCGGTCGAATTCGAGCTCCGACTGGCAGCAGTGCAGCCGCACCGGCACGTCGAGATCGTTGCCGGCCGCGGCGGTGCGGCGCAGGAATTCGGCGGTGCCGGTCTCGATGCGGTCGGGCGCCAGCATCGCGCGCACCAGCGGTGAGGCCATCGCCTCGATACGCTCGGCAAAGGCCACGGCGCCGGCGAGATTGGCAAGGCCGCGTTCCTCGTCGAAATAGAAGCCGATCTTGCCTTCGTCGTCGACGAAGCTGTTGCCGGCGCGATAGGCCGGGCCGAGATAGACGCGCAGGCCAAGATCGTGCGCGGCGTGGGCGGCGGCGGAGAACTCGCCGTCGGTTTCCGCCCATTCGCGGTAGAACAGCGAGGCGATGGGCAGCGCCGTCGTCACGCCGTTGCGGATGAGCTGGGCGAAGGCATAGCGCTTCTGGAAGGCCAGCTCCTCCGGCGTGTACATCTCGTAGGGGCCGCGATCCATGTAGCTCTTCGGCCAGACGCGGCCGGTGCGCCAGGAGGGCTGGTTGTCGAAGGCGAGCACCGTCGTGTCGAGGTCGGACAGCGCGTCGAGATCGATGAAGCCGGGCGAGAGAATGGCATTGCCGCAATCAATGCGATGGGCGACCTCGCCGGGATAATCATGGCCGACGAAAGTGACCGTATCCCCTTCGAAGACAACGCAGCCGTCGTCATAGAGCACATGGCGGCCGTCCCGGTGGCCGACGACCCAGCGCGCGCTCATCAGGACCGGGCCGGCAAGGCGTCCGGAATGCGGAAGTGTCGTCATGGACTGGTTCCCGATTGTATTAGATTGTGTTTCTTATTGCATACAAGAAAACGATGTCAATCAGCCGCGCCGTCACCGGAGCAGTGCCCGGTAGGCGCGCGGCGACAGGCCGCGCAGGCGGCGGAGATGACCGCCTCCTCAGCGAGGTGGAGACGCTGTCGCCGCGCCGGGAAGGTTCCCGCCTAGCGCTGTTTTTTCGGCGGCGCGGCGGGAAGGACGTCGAGCCGTTCGTCACTGAGGCTGCCATCCGCCTCCACGACCGCCTGCCAGCGCCGGTTGCCGCAGCGGACCGAAAGCCGCCAGCGGCCGGCATCCTCGCCTTCGCCGCGCTCGACGCGGGACGAGACGAGGCCTCGCCGCATCATGTCGCGGAAGGTCGCGACCGGCCAGCCGAAACGGGCGGCAAGCATGTCCGCCGGCAGCAGGAACTCGCCGTTCTCGTCCTGTGCGAGAGTGAGGGGTACGGTCACGTCAGCGCCTCCCGGGAGATCGGCAGAACGTTCATGGAATCCTCGCCGCGATGGAAGGCGATGGCGAGGCGGAAGGAATGGGCGATGCGCAGCGCCCGGTCGAGAAAGAGATCGGCCACTTCGGGTGGGCAGAGGCGTTCGACGGTTGCGCGAAACAGGGAAAGCCAGCGCTGGAAATGCGCCTCGCCAAGCTCGGGAATGGAAAGGTGCGGCGGCAGCGGCCGGCCCTCGTAGCGGCCGGTGCGCAGGAGCGTTGCGGACCAGAAATCGCACATTTGGGCGAGATGTCCAGGCCAGTCCTCTGCCGCGACAATGCCGGTGAAGACGGGGCCGAGCAGCGCGTCCTTGCGGATTTCGTCGTAGAAGCCGTGCACGACGGCGTGGATCATCGTCTCGTCGAGCATCTCGGGCAGCCGCTTGCCGTCGATGACGATGGTACGTTCGGGCGCGGTCCGGCCTTTCATGGGCTCACCTCGGGCATGGTCCAGTCCTTTCATCAGGCCGCGACGGCGTCGAGGCCGAGCAGCGGGCCGAGCGCGGCGCGATTGCGCACGATATCGGCGAGTGTGTATCGATCGAGCACGGCGAGGAAGGCGGCGAGCGCTTCGTGCAGCATGCCCTTCAGCCGGCATGCCGGCGAGATCGCGCAACCGCTGCCGCCCTCGGCCTGCATGCATTCGGCAAGCGAAAACGCCTCCTCCGTTGCCCGCACCAGCGCGCCGATGCCGATGGTTTCGGGCGCCTTGGCGAGCCTTATGCCGCCGGTCCGGCCGCGCGTCGTCTCGACGAGGCCGATATCCCGCAATGTCTGCGCCACCTTGAGAAGGTGGTTGCGCGAGAGCCCGTAGGCCTCTGCCACATCGCCGACTGTGCAGAGCCCATCCGGTCGTGCCGTCATATAGATCAGCATGCGGAGCGCATAGTCGGTGTGCAGCGTCAGGCGCATGATGCGGTCTTTCGGAAAACGGGTTGCATCATAAAAAGTATTTCGAATACCACTTTTAGCGCAAGCCGAGCCGCGCTGAAAGCGCCAAGGCGTCGCAGCCGATGGCGAGGAGCGCGATGGCGCGTTTTCCACGACTGCGGCTTGAAGGGTGACTGCGATGGGTGACGCGACAGCCAAGCTTTTCCGTCGCTGCGGGCGCTTTTCCCAACGAGAAGAAACCTTGCCGTTGGCCGGGAAAAGCGAAGAAAAGCGCGCAAGGGTTGCGTTTACGGCGGGACGAACAACTCGATCGATCAAATGCTTAATATAATCTTTACCATCCGTTTATATCCCTTTGAGTGAACGCGCTCTGAATGATCCGCTCAGACATCGTTCAGGGTGCATGCCCGAATATGCAACGCAGAAGCCGCTGTGGCTTGCGAGAGGAAGAATCATGAAGATTATTGGTGCTATGATCGGCGTTCTCGGCTTTGCGGCCGTTGCCCATGCAGATGACATTTCGCTCGGTGTGCCGGGCTACGGCGGCAGCGGCTGCCCCTCCAACAGCGTCTCGGCGACGCTCAGCCCCGATTCCAAGTCGCTCAGCCTGCTGTTCGACGAATATATCGTCCAGGCCGGCGGTGACACCGGCAAGTCGCTGGACCGCAAGACCTGCAACGTCGCGATCCCGGTTCACGTGCCGCAGGGCCGTAGCGTTTCGGTTCTGGCCATCGACTACCGCGGCTTCAATCAGCTGCCGCGCGGCGCCCGTTCGCAGTTCAGCGTGGAATATTTTTTCGCCGGCTCGCGCGGTCCGTCCTTTGCCAAGACCTTTACGGGTCCGAAGGAAGCCGACTACCTGATCACCAACAAGCTGGTGGCCGATGCGCTCGTCTGGTCGCCCTGCGGCCAGGACGTCAACCTGCGCACCAATTCCTCGATCCGCGTCTCGACGACGCGCAACCAGGAAGCCATGGCAACGGTCGATACGCAGGACGTCAAGGCTGCGATCATCTACCAGCTGCAGTGGCGCAAGTGCCGCTAAGCGGTTAAGAACGGACTGCGCGAATCGGGGCGGCCTGTGGGCCGCTCCCTTGTAAATCACTAAGACCGGGTGAAGTTTTGACGGTTCTGAAACATGCAAATCGTGCCCTGATCCTGACGGGTCTCGTACTCGCGGCGGGTTCCGCCCAGGCTGCCAACGGCTGTGCGCCGGGCACCTTTTCCACGACCCTGTCACCGGACAGGAATTCCACCAGTTTCCTCTTCGATTCCCTCTTCGCCATCAGCGACCGCACGCAAGGCTCAAGCCGCACGACCTGTTCGCTCTCCGCGCCGGTCACGCAGGCCAAGGGTTATTCGGTGTTCTCCGTCGATTATCGCGGCTTCACCACCAAGACCGGCGACCAGACGGTGACGCTCGACGGCGGCAAGAAGGGCGATCGCGTTCGTCTCTACAATCCGGACGGCGAGGTTTCCGAGGATTACGAAATCAACCGCCGCATGGGCACGGTCGATTCCGAAACGCTCGATCTCTCCATCCTGCTGACGGCGGAAGGTCAGGACGGCGATCTCGACGCCGCCCAGATATTCCTGGATACGCTCGACGTTTCGCGGATCGGCTTCACGACCCGCGAATCCGTCAAGGGATCGCTGGACGGCCTTGCCGAGCAGCGCCGCTCGCTTCTGGCTGGCGCCGATACCGTGGCCGGTCGCATTCTCGGCCTGACCGATCCCTTCGCCGGCGACGACTATATCTCCGCCTTTGCCGGCACCGAGGGCATGGTGGGCTTCAATGCGCGGTGGAACGCGACGGAAGAGATCACCCTGATGGGCGGCCTGGCCGGCTATGATGCGCGCCGGACCGGCACCGATGCCGACAACATGCTGATCGCCGCGGCTTCCGCACGCTATGCCGTACCGCTCGACGGCGGCTGGAAGGCCTTTGGCGAGGTCGGCATCTGGGGCTCGCCGGATGTCGAGGCGAAATATACGCGCGACTACATCAATGCCGGCAAGCTCGTTTCCCGCAGGAATGACGCCTCGGGCTCGCTGATTGGCGGTCATGTGCGGGTCGGCGTCGCCTATGCGCCGGATACGCAGAACGAGTTCACAGCGGCCGTACGGCTTTCCCGCTCGGCGCTCGATGTCGCGTCCTATGCGGAAACGCCCGATGCCGACAATCTCTTCGCCGCGGCCCTTTCCGGCAAGAGCACGGTTGCCGATACGGCCGACGTCACGGTCATGTGGACGCATGCTTTGAACCCGGCGGTCGACTATTCGCTCTTCGCCACCGCCGGCCAGACCTTTGGCAATGGCGATGCCGTCAAGGCGGATGTCGATTGGGTCGGCCAGGCGACGGGCGGTTGGGAAGCGCGCCGTTTCGGCTCGGTCGGTGCCCGCGTCGGCTGGAAGTTCCACGAGAACTGGGCGGTCGATACGCGCGCCAGCCTCACGGTCGCCGAAGAGAGCAAGCCGCGCTGGAATGCCGGCCTGCAACTCAAGGCGAGTTTCTGATCTGAAACAAGAGGGCGGCCATAGGGCCGCTCTCTTCGTTTCGAGTACTTCATAAAATCAGTAGAAATTATTTTCTCGTTCTCTGGCCATTCCGGAGAGCGAAAGTTCCCGTTCGCGCTGCCCAATAAATCGCCATTCGTTGTTCACGAAAGCGGCATTTGCGATTTTGCTTCCCAGAAACCGGGTCGGTTTCGAGCGTCGATCCTCCCAATCGCGAAAGCAGGCAATCATGTTGACTATCATCAAAAACCGTCTCTCCCGCCGCGTGGCGCTCGCAGCCATCGCCGTTGCCGCCGTGTCCGTCTCGGTCCTCTCCGTTTCCGGCCCCGCCGTTGCGGAGGACAAGAAGGACCTGAAGGTCGGCATCATCTCCGGTGAGGATGAGGATGTCTGGCGCGTCGTCACCGCCGAGGCCGCCAAGAAGGGCCTGACCATCGAAACCGTCGTCTTCAACGATTACACCCAGCCGAACGAAGCGCTGGAGCGCGGCGAGATCGACGCCAACGCCTTCCAGCACCTGCCGTATCTGGAAAACCAGATCAAGACGAACGGCTACAAGATCGTGCCCGTCGGCTATACCGGCGTCTGGCCGATCGGCCTCTATTCCAACAAGCACAAGACCCTTGCCGACCTGCCGGAAGGCGCCGTCGTCGGCGTGCCGAACGATCCGTCCAACGAGGGCCGGGCGCTGCGCGTGCTGCAGAACGAAGGCCTGATCAAGCTCAAGGACGGCACGGGCATTCTGGCGACCATCGCCGATATCGCCGAAAACCCGAAGAAGCTCGAGATCAAGGAACTCGACGCCGGCATCGTCGGCCGTTCGGTGGAAGATCTCGATGCGGCCGTGGTCAACACCGACTGGGCGCTGAAGAGCGGTCTCACCCCGGAAAACCGCATCGCGCAGGAGCCGGTCGCCGACAATCCGTATCGCAACTTCATCGCCGTGCGTGAAGAATCCAAGGACGAGCCCTGGGTCAAGCCGCTGGTCGAAGCCTATCAGAACGACGCCGTGAAGGCCGAATTCGACCGCGTCTACAAGGGCACGGGCATCAGCGCCTACTAAGGCACAGGACGGCCGATCCGGCAGCCCGCGACGCGCTGAAACGCCGTCGCGGGCTGTCTTGGCATTTGCGGAAGGACGCGCAATGAACTCACATGTGACCTGGAAGGCGGCCTCCGCCGCGACCGAAGAGGCGGATGTCATCCGCCTTGCGGACGTGCGCCGGCGTTTTGGCGAGACGGCGGCGCTGGATGGCGTGACGCTCAATGTCCGCCGCGGCGAGATCCTCGGCATCATCGGCCGCAGCGGTGCGGGCAAATCGACGCTGATCCGCTGCCTCAACGGGCTGGAACGGCCGGACAGCGGCACCATCGAGATCGAAGGCCGCGAGATCACCGGACTTGGCGAGGCCGATCTCCAGCCGCTGCGCCGCCGCATCGGCATGATCTTCCAGCACTTCAACCTGCTTTCCGCCAAGACGGTCGAGGAGAATGTCGCCCTGCCGCTGAAGATCGAGGGCTGGCCGAAGGCCAAGCGTCTCGCGCGCGCCGCCGAACTGCTGGAACTCGTCGGCCTCTCGGACAAGGCGAAGGCCTATCCGTCGGAACTCTCCGGCGGCCAGAAGCAGCGCGTCGGCATTGCCCGCGCGCTTGCCGCCAAGCCCGCGCTGCTGCTCTCCGACGAGGCGACCTCCGCGCTCGACCCGGAAACCACGCGCTCGATCCTGACGCTGCTGAAGGACATCAACCGCAAGCTCGGCCTCACCATCCTGCTCATCACCCATGAGATGGAAGTGGTGCGCGGCATCGCCGACCGCGTGACCGTGCTCGATGCCGGCCGCGTCGTGGAGGAGGGGCCGGTCTGGCAGGTCTTTTCCCGCCCGCAAGCCGAGACCACGCGCAGCCTGTTGAGCGGCATCCGCCCGCAGCTTCCCGCCTATATCGCCGAAAAGCTGACGGCGGATGTCGGCGGCGAGGCGATCCTCGGCGTCGATATTGCCGGCCCCGCCGCCACCGGCCCGCTGTTCCAGGGGCTGTCGCAGGAATTCCCCGGCGGCTACCGTCTCATCCATGGCGGCGTCGATCATATCCAGGAGCAGGCCGTTGGCCGCTTCTTCCTCGCGGTGCCGGCTGAAAACACCGCCGGTCTCGTGTCCTATGCAGAGCGCCTCGGCGCCCAGGTGGAGGTCCTCGGCCATGTCGCCGATCATGCTTGAACTTCTCGTCCGCTCGCTCTGGGAAACCGTCGTGATGACGGCCGCCTCCGGCATCATCTCGCTGGTCTTCGGCCTGCCGCTCGGGCTGGCGCTGGTGGCCACCGCGCGCGGCGGCATCGCGGAAAACCTCTGGGTCAACCGCATGCTCGGTGCCGTCATCAACGGCTTCCGCTCCGTGCCCTTCATCATCCTGCTCGTCGCGCTCATTCCGGTCACGCGCCTCATCGTCGGCACGTCGATCGGCACCTGGGCGGCCATCGTGCCGCTGTCGATTGCCGCCACACCCTATTATGCGCGCATCGCCGAAGTGTCGCTGCGCGAGGTCGATCGCGGGCTGATCGAGGCCGTGCGCGCCATGGGCGGCAATCGCTGGACGATCGTGCGTGAGGTGCTGATCCCCGAGGCGCTGCCCGGCATCGTCGCGGGCTTTACCGTGACGCTCGTCACGCTCATCGGCGCCTCGGCCATGGCCGGCGCCATCGGGGCCGGCGGTCTTGGCGATCTCGCCATCCGCTACGGCTACCAGCGTTTCGAAACCTCCGTGATGGTGGCCGTCGTCGCCGTGCTGATCGTCATGGTCTGCGGCATCCAATGGATCGGCGACCGCTGGGTGGCCAAGCTCGATCATCGCGGGTGAGTGAAGGATACGGCGGCGGGATCAGCCGCCGTATTCGATGATCTCCAGACCGGCATTGTAATCGGTCGCATAGATCAGGCCACGCGCATCGACGAAGACATCGGCCGACTGGATGACCTGCGGCCGGCCGGGCCGCCGGTCGGTCATCGTCCTAGGTGCGGCCGGCACCAATGCGCCGGTTTCCACCGGCCGGTAGGGATCGGAAATGTCGAAGGCGCGAATGCCGGCATTCTGCCAGGTGGCGAAGACCAGCCTATCCGAGACAAAGGATCCCGGTCGGTTCTCATGCAGGTTATGCGGCCCGAAATGGCCGCCCTTCCTCGCATAGTCGATCTCGTCAGGGATCGGGAAGGTCGCGATGCTGATCGGGTTCGACGGCTCGCGGATATCGAAGACCCAGGTGTGTTTGCGGCCGTCTTCCTCATGGTCGGCCACCGCCTCGTCGGCGACGATCAGCAGGCCGCGCTCCACCAGCGGCAGGGGCGAATGCGTGCCGCCGCCATAGGGCGGGCACCAATTGTGATGCTTGATGAGTTTCGGCGCGGCGTGATCCTTGATATCGAGCAGCGTCAGCCCGCCGTCGCGCCAGCAGGCATAGGCGGTGTCGCCATGCACCAGCGCGTGATGCAGCGCATGGCGCCGGCCCTCCGGAGCAAGCGAAACCTCGCCGGCCGCCGCATTCATGCCCGGCAGCCACCAGCGGCCGACAAGCTCCGGCTTCGTCGGGTCGGCCATGTCGATCGTCACGAAGATATAGTCGGTGAAACCGTCGAGCAGCGCCGACGCATAGGCATAACGACCACCGACATACCAGAGCCGGTGAAAGCCGACGCCGTCCACATCGAGCTGACCGATCTTTCGCGGCCGGTCGGGTGTGGAAATGTCATAGACCGTCATGCCCGCCGTCCAGGCGCGGGACCGCTTGGCCCGCGCGACCGTCTCGCCGACTGATTTTGTGTAATAGGCCTTCTCGTCCGTGAAGGTCTCGATATCGGCGAAGAGGTCAAGTGCGTTGATGACGAGCAGCAGGTCGTCATGGGTCTGGAGATGGATGTTCCAGGTGTTCGGCGGTGCCGGCACATAGGTCACATTGCCCGGCCGTTTCGGGTCGCGCACGTCGACGATCGAAAAACCCTGCGACCAGGGATGGGCGACATAGGCAAAACCCTTGTGCACCATCAGCTGCAGGCCATCGCCCCGCCCGCCGATATCGGAATGTCCGATCAGCGTCATGTTGCGGGCGAAATCGGGTATCGGCAGGCTCATCGCGGGCGTCCTCTTCAGGGGCATGAAACGGCACTCTCGCAGCTGGCGGCGGCGTTGAACAAGCGCGGGATTTGCGAAGAGGAATTGGAAAAAGAAAAATAATTCCAGATGCTTGCACGTGGTCCTGCGGTGGTGCCCGCATTTTCCGGAGGGTCGCGATATGTGCAAGGAAATTCTATGGTTTTTGCAGACTATAGCAGCCGCTTTCTTATCAATCCGGCCGTTTGCCCGCATCATTCCCTCTATCCTGTTTGCGAAGAAAGGGTGCTGCCATGCCGTCCATCGATATTCCCCTGGATACGCTGATCCTGCCGGGCCTCAACGGCTCATCCGAAGGACATTGGCAGCGGCATTGGGCGCAGGACAATCCGGGCAGCCGGGTCGTCGAGCAGTCCGACTGGGCCTGCCCGGATCGCCAGGCCTGGCTTTCCGAACTGGAACGGCAGGTGGCGATGACGACTGGCGATCTCTTTCTGGTCGGGCATAGTCTCGGCTGCGTGCTGGCGGCGCATTTCGCCGAAAGCCTGTTAGCGTCGCGCGTTCGCGGCGCGCTGCTCGTCGCGCCCTGCGATCTCGATACGACTGAGACGCTGCATCCCTGCATCATCCGCTTCGGCGCCATGCCGCACCGCCGCCTGCCGTTTCCCTCATTGGTCGTCGGTAGTCTGGACGATCCCTACATGCCGACAGACCAGCTGCGCCGCACGGCGCGCGCCTGGGGCAGCGATCTCGTCGATATAGGCAATGCCGGCCATATCAACATCGCCAGCGGCTTCGGCCGCTGGACGGCGGGCTACGATTTCCTCGAATTGCTCAAGCTGCGCAGCGAGCGCGATCCCTTTGCCGCAAACAGAGACGGCCGCCTGTTCACGGCGGCCGTTGCGGGCATGGGATTGGCGCTCAACTGAGCGCCAGTCGATTGCTTTGCGCCTATCGATGGGATGCCCAGGGCACCAGCCGCCGCTCGATGAGGCGCGCGACATATTCCAGCACGATGGCGATCAGCGCGATGACGATGATGCCGGCAATGACGATATCGGTGACGAGGAACTGTGCTGCCGACTGGATCATGAAGCCGATGCCGCTGGTTGCCGCCACCAGTTCCGCCGCCACCAGCGTCGTCCAGCCCGCGCCGAGCGCGATGCGGATGCCGGTCAGGATGGAGGGGATGGCACTCGGCAAAACCACTTCCCGCAGCACCTGCGCCTTGCTGGCGCCGAGCGAGCGGGCCGCATTGACGTGATCCTTCGAGACGGCGCGCACGCCGGCCGAGGTTGATAGGATGATCGAGGGCAGCATGGAGAGTGCGATAACCGTGATCTTCGAGGCTTCGCCGATGCCGACCCAGATGATGACGAGCGGCAGATAGGCAAGCGGCGGCAGGGGACGCAGGAACTCGACGATGGGATCGAGGATACCACGGCCGACCCGGCTCGTGCCGATGGCAAGGCCGGCGGGAATGCCGATGAGGATGGAGGCGATCAGCGCCCCGAAGATGCGGTAAAGGCTCGCGCCGACATGTTCGGCCAGCGTCGCATCGACAAAACCCGTCACGATGAGATTGTAGAGCGCGATGACCACCTGGCGCGGTGAGGGCAGGAAGACCGGCGAGACCAGCGCATAGGCCGAGGCGAGGCCCCACAGGCCGATGATGACGCCGACGGTGAGCGTGGAAATCACGGCGATGGGGAGGGGGCGGGCGGCGCGGGCCGGCGCCGTATCGTTCGTTTCGCCTGCGAGGGCGTTGAGTTCACTCAGAAGCGTCATGCGGCAAGCTCCTCTTCGCCGGCGTGGATGAGGCCGGTCAGCCCGGCATGCATGCGTTTGAAGATCGGCGAAGCCTTCACGTCTGCGACCGAAGCGCCATTCAGGATTTCAGCGTTGAAGCCGGCCTCGATCTCCGCCGTCAGACGGCCCGGATTGGGCGAAAGCACGACGACGCGCGTGCCGAGCAAAAGCGCCTCCTCGATGCTGTGGGTGATGAGAATCGCGCCCGCGCCGCTCTCGGCCTTGATGCGCAGCAGGAAGTCCTGCATGCGCGTGCGAGTGAGCGCATCGAGCGCGCCGAGCGGCTCGTCGAGCAGCAGGAAACGCGGCTCGGCGGCCAGCGCCCGGGCGATGCCGACCCGCTGGCGCATGCCGCCGGAGAGTTCCCAGATGCGCCGGTCGCCGGCATCCGCCAGGCCGACGCGCGAAAGAAGCGCATCCGCCTTCGCGCGGCGCTCCGTGAGGGAAACGCCCTTCAGCTTCAGCGGAAAGGCGATGTTGTCGCGCGCATCGAGCCAGGGATAGAGCGCATCGTCCTGGAAGACGACGGCGCGGTCGGCACCGGGGCCGGTCACGGGCGCACCGTCGACGGCGATGGTGCCCGCGGTGGGCGTCAGGAAGCCGGCGGCAAGGTTCAGCAGGCTGGTCTTGCCGGAGCCGGAGCGGCCGATGATCGCCACCAGCTCGTCGGAGGCGACCTGCAGGTTGATGCCGTCGAGGACGCGCTTTTCGCCCGCACCGCCCTTGCCGGTGCGCGCCGGATAGGTGAGCGAGACGTTGCGGAAGGTCAGGATGCTCATGGGGCCTCCGGAATGGCAGGATTTGGGATTGGCGATGGCCCGGCGGCGCTTGCGCGCGACCGGGCCACCTCCGCCGCAGAATGTTCGCCGATCAGTAGGCGAGTTTGGTCGCGTCCGTGACCCAGCGGGTGGAGACGTAGGGCTTGTAGTCGGAAAGGGTGGCCGGGATCTTGCCCTGTTCGAGCAGGAAGGCCGCAGTATCGGAAACTGCCTTCACCGTGCCGCCGCCGAGCAGCGCTTCGCCGGCCTGCTCTTCGAGTGTCGGGAAGATATAGCCCTTGAGCAGGGCCGGAACCTCGTCCTGCTTGGCGCCGGTCAGGCGGGCGATCTTTTCCGCTTCCGGCGAAGTGGCGTTCCAGGCGTCCGGATTGGCGCGGTAGGCGGCCGTCGCGTCACCCGTCACCTTCACGAAGGCGGTCACGACATCGGGATGCTCTTCGGCGAACTTCTTGCTGACGATCCAGGCGTCGAAGGTCGGGCCGCCCCATTCGGCGACGTCGGCCGAGGTCGCGAGCACCTTGCCGCTCTTCTTCAGTTCGGAGAGCACCGGATCCCAGACATAGGCGCCGTCGAGGTCGCCGCGCTCCCAGGCGGCCGCGATTTCCGGCGGACGCAGGTTGAGGATCTCCACCGATTTCGGATCGACGTTCCAGTGCTTCAGCGCGGTCAGCAGGCTGTAATGGGCGGTCGAGACGAAGGGGGTCGCGATCTTCTTGCCGGCGAGGTCTTCGGGCTTGTCGATGCCCTTCACCGCGAGCGCCTCGGCGTCGCTGATCAGGCCGACGACGAAGATCGTCTCGATCGGCAGTTCGCGGCTGGCGGCGGCGGTGAGCGGCGAGGAGCCGACATAGCCGATATCGAGCGAGCCGGAGGCGATGGCCGCGATCACGTCGGCGCCGCCGTCGAATTTCTGCCAGTTGATCTTGGCGCCGGTCACCTTCTCATAGGTGCCGTCGGCCTGGGGAACGCGTGAGGGCTCGACGATCGGCTGGTAGCCGATGTTGAGCGTTACCTCCTCTGCAAAGGCCGTGCCGAAGGATGTGGCAAGCGTCAGCGCGGCGGTCGCGGCCAGCAGGGTTCTGCGGGTGATGGTCATGGTGCTCTCCTCAAGTTGCCGTTGCCCGAGGTCTCTGGCGGGCCGGTGACTTGAGATTATATAATCGATAAATTTAGTAGAGAAATTTTCGCCTCAATTTTGCGGCCGCTCGGCAATTGGTTTTGCGTTCATTGCCGGCTGTCGTGGAACGGGGCGTGCGGCCCTACCGGGAGTGGCAGAAGCGGAAAATGCGGGGCTTGCCGCCGAAGACGGCAGAAAATGATGCGGATAGGGCACGTCTTGCAGAAAACCGCGTGAAAATGCGAAAAACCAGGCTGTTCTTCTTGCGACGAAGCGCGCAAATAAATTATACCGTTTTTATATGTTTTTCGCACTTCGGTGCCTAGAATGAGCCGGAATCACCCGTCAAGGGTGAACCGATCGATCTTCCCGAAGACGACGGACCCATCCGGAGAGCGGGACAGACGGTTTCGCGCCGCCGGGTGATCCGGACGAGTAAGACATGCGGATGGAAAGCAGGCGGACATGCTGACGAAAAAGGGAAAATACGGACTGAAAGCCCTGGTGGATCTGGCGCGGCTTGCGCCCGGTGAAACGGCTTTCGTCAGCGAGATCGCGCTGCGCAACAATATTCCGAAGAAGTTTCTCGACACGATCCTTCTGGAACTGCGCAATGCCGGCATGCTGCGCTCCAAGAAGGGGCCGGGCGGCGGCTATTCGCTGTCGCATGCCGCCTCCGAAATCCGCATCGGCCACGCCATCCGCGTGCTCGATGGTCCTCTGGCACCCATCCGCTGCGCCAGCCGCACGGCCTTCGAGGCTTGCGAGGATTGCGCCGATCCGGAAACCTGTCAGGTCCGCCGCGCCATGACTGATGTGCGCGATGCCATTGCCTCCATTCTCGATACCATGACGCTCGAGCAGTTCGTCGCCGTTCCCGGCGCTGCCGCGATCATCGACGAGGAAGAACTGGAAAAGCGCGCCGGCTGAGGCGCTTCACGGCCCGTCCATCGGGGCGGGCCAGCCCGACATGTTTCAGGTTTCGGCCTCCGGCGCATGCCGGTGCATCTCGATCAGCAGGCGGCCGCTTTGTTCCAGAGCTGCCCGTGACGGGGCAGACAAGGTTTGCTCCGCTTTTTCCATCCCGACCGATCCGACCTGCCGTATGGCGCTCGCCGCCTCCTGCGCCACCGTGAGCGCGGCCGTTGCGGCGAGGAAGGCGTTTGTCCGGTGCTGTCCGGCCAGGCCGATCTGGGCGGCGTCGATGGCGCGTCCGGCCTCCTCGGCCATGGCCTCCGCTGCGGCAAGGCGTGCGGCGAGCAGCCCGACCGGGAGCGGCTCCGTCGCCCCATCCAGGACCTGACGCAGCGCGCGGCGGCCGGCGCCGAGATGGCGGCTTGCCTCCAGCAGAAGATCGAGGGCGTGGGGAACGGGTGGCTGCGGCGTCTCGCCGGCAGCATGCAGCAGGACATCGCCGTCGATGAGCACATCCTTGAACAGGGCCGGCTCGGCGGGCTGCACGCCGCCGGTGGCGGGCTCGCAGCTGTTGGCGGCGTAGCGCAGGCCGTCGATGCGGGTCGGCAGCAGCAGGCCGGCGGTCTTGCCGGTGTCACCGAGCACGGGGATCAGCATCCAGTCCGCATGCCGCGTGCAGGGCGTCGACAGCGCCTCGCCGCTCAGGCGATGGGCAAGGCCGACAATGGCCAGCGGCAAGGCCTCCAGATCGGCGCCGTTGCGCCGGCCGACGGCCCTTGCGAGCCGGGCGCCCGAGCGGGCGGCGGCAAAGATCGTGTTGCGCTGGCCTTCCGTGCCGAAACTGCGGATATGTTCGAGCGCGGTGAAATGCGCGGCAAGGATCTCGCCAAGCGCGGCAGAATGCGAAGCCGCCTCCGCGCAGACGGCGACCAGCACCGTGTTGGAAACATCGATGCCGCCCTGTTCGGTGGGAACGGAAATGCCGAACAGGCCTGAGCGGGAGAGCAGATCGAGACGCGCTTCGGCCGTGCCACTTGCCGCCGGGCCTGAAAGATCGAACAGGCCCGAAACCGTGCGGGCCACATTTATCGCTTCGTCTTCGGTGCCGATCACGGCGGCGGTGCGCACCGGTCGGTCAAGCGCGGATGAAATCGTACCCACGGCGTCAGCTCCTTGCGGAAGGTGGTTTCAGGGTGCGCTGGTTCGGTCGGGCAAAAGATCATATTCTATAGACATTGTATAGATCGCTTTGGCGCCCGGCGCAAAGCCGGACAGTCCGGAGTTTTTGAACGGCTTGGCAATTCTGCCGCACTAACTTGGGCCGTCTCGCGAGCGAAAGACACAGTGGAAAAACCGTCGTCCGGTTCCTCGCTCCGCATCACGACGCTCATGCGGGGGCAGAATAGCACTGGCTCCGTTCCGTTCAAGCCGGCGGATCGCTCAAGCCGGACCGGCCCGGAACCAAGCGGAGCACCGGCCGTTTCACGGTCTGGGGATGGGGGATTAATAGTCTATAGATTTTGTAGATAAATGCCGCTAGAGTGCTCACGTCATCCTTCGGGAGGAAACGGAATGAGACAAGAGACGGATGTGGCGGTCATCGGTTCGGGTTTTTCGGCCGTGGCTCTGGCGCTCAATCTCGTTGAACTGGCACCGCCGACCGCACGGATCAGTCTGGTCGGCGCGCGCGAGGGGCAGGGCAGGGGCATCGCCTATGCGACGACCGCGTATTGCCATCGTCTCAACGTGCCCGCCGGCCGCATGAGCCTGTTTGCCGACAGGCCCGACCATTTTACGCAATGGCTTGCGGAAAACGGCCATGCCGGATCGGCTGGCGATTTCGTGCCCCGGCGCCTTTATGGCGACTATATCGGCCATTGCCTCGATGCCGCGCTGAAGCGCACGGCCAACCGCGCCGCACTCACGCTCGTCGATGCCGAAGCGCGGCGCGCCGAGGCACTGGCCAATGGCGGGCTGCTCTTCCATCTGTCCGACGGCTCCGAACTCGCCGCACGCGTTTCCGTGCTCTGTACCGGTGCCGGCACCGGCCGTCTGCCCCTGCCGGACGAACCGATTTCCGAGGACGTTCGCACCTTCGTCGTGCAGAACCCCTGGGAGGATGCGTGGTGGGAGCGCCTGCCCGATGATGGCGACGTACTTTTCGTCGGCACCGGCCTCACCATGGTCGATCAGTGCCTTCTCCTCGCGCGGAGCGGTTTTCGCGGCACCATGCATGCCGTCTCCCGCCACGGCCTCCTGCCGCAAGCGCATCTCGCGCACCGGGCCAACCCGCTTGCGCCGGTGCTTCAGCCTGAAGGCGGTGAACTCAGCGCCATGCTCGCGACGCTTCGTGCGGCTGCGACCGCCACGCCGGACTGGCGCGCCGTCATGGATGGTCTTCGCCCCGTCACCCAGGACCTCTGGAAAGGCTGGACGCCGGAACAGCAGCGCCGGTTCCTGCGCCACGCCGCGCCGTTCTGGAATGTCCATCGCCACCGCATGGCACCGGATGTTGCCGCGGAAATCGCGGCATTGCGCGAGACCGGGCGGCTCGTCTTGCATCGCGGCCGGCTGCGGGCGCTGCGCAGGCAAGGTAACGGCGTGATCGGCACCATCAAGGACGGGTTGCTGCCGGCGGCCATGGTGGTCAATTGCACCGGTTTCGAGCGATGTACGGTCTCGGCCTCGCCGCTTCTGTCCAGCCTTGCCGCCGAAGGGATCGTCGAACCCCATCCGATCGGCCTCGGCATCGCGGTCGACGACCATTCCGCGGTGCCCACGTCCGAAGGGCGTCTTTATGCGCTTGGTCCGCTCACCGCCGGCCGCCACTTCGAGATTACCGCGGTGCCCGATATCCGCGTGCAGGCCCGCACCGTCGCCGGGCGCATCGCGGCCGAGATCATCGGGACATGATCTCGCAGAAATCCAAATACGCCCTGCGGGCGCTTCTGGCGCTGGCCCGTATCGCGCCGGGCGAGACGATGCGCATCGCCGCCATTGCCGCACGGGAAACGATACCGAAGAAATTCCTGGAGCAGATCCTGCTGGAGCTGAAGCGGGCGGGCTTCGTCGCCAGCCGCCGGGGCAAGCACGGCGGCTACCTCCTGCTGCGCAGCCCGGAAGAAATCGTCTTCGGCGATGTGCTGCGCCTGATGGAGGGACCGTTCGTGCCGCTCGGCTGCCTGTCGCGCGGCGGGCATCGCCCCTGCACCGATTGCCGCGACCGGGCGCTCTGCGCAGTAAGGCGTGTCTTCGCGAAAGTCGCGGCCGCCTCGGATGAAATCCTCGACGGGACGACGCTGTCAGACCTGCTTGCCGACCCCAAAGGAGGCCCCGCCGCAGGGGCGGATGCCGGCATGGGAATCGTGCGCTCAATTAGTCTAGTAAAAATGTAGAAAATATCCGAAACTGCGCTATCATACCGTTCGGCTTCCATGGCGAAAGGAAGGGACAGCGAATGTTCTTCGACAGAGGCGTAAGGGAAGACGGGTCGTGGCCGGCGGGGGTGCCGGCATTGAAGATCGCGATCATCGGGGCCGGTCCGTCCGGTCTTGCCACGGCGATTGCGCTGATGAAGCGCCTACATCGGCCCTTCGAGGCCTGGCTCGTTGATGCCGAGGATGCGCCGGGCGCCTTCGGCAATGGCGCGGCCGGCCTGGTGCCGACCACCGAGCCGGCACGTGACCTCTCGGTCGTGCCCGAGCGCCCCGACGATTTCGCCGACTGGCTGAAGACCAACTGGCTGGCCGGCGGCATCGTCACCACGCTCTGCCGCCCGCAAGATCTGCATGCGCCGCGCGCGCTCTTCCGGGATTATGTCATGGCACGCTTCGGCGAGGTGATGGCGCTGCGCAAGGATGTGCGCATCCGCACCTTCCGCGGCCATGTCCGCCATGTCGACGCCGGTGGCGCCACGCCGAAGGTGATTTTCCGCGACGGCGAATACGCCGATTTCGACCATGTCTTCATCGCCACCGGTTTTGGCACCGCACAGCGTGAGGCGGCCTCGTGGCAGGCGGCACATAATGCTGCGGAACGCCTGTCCGGCCTCGAAAACCCGCCGCCGCTGACCCTTGTCGGCAATGGCCCGCGCCTGGCCGCCATCCTTCTCCACCTCCGGGCCACCGGCTATGCGGGCGAAATCCACATCGCTGCGGCGAGCGGCCGCCTGCCGCAGCCCCATGCCCGCCCGCAGTCTGGCCTCGCCTTCGGTGAGCCGCCGGCAAGCCGCTCGTTGCAGGAAGCGTTCCGCTATGTGCGGCGCGAATGTAGACGCGCGGAGGCGCGTGAGGGCGGTCAATGGCAGGCCGTGGTCGACGCTGCTTCCGCCCGTCTTGCCGTCGTCTGGCGCAATCTGCCCGAGGCCGAGCGCAACCGCTACCGCCGCCATCTGCTGCGCCTGCACCGCCACTTCTCCATCCGCCTCGCACCCGACGTCCACCGGCGCATCGCTGCCGAAATCGAGACCGGCCGCACGCGCTTCATCTCCCCACGCGCCCCAAAATCCGCCGACGAGACCGTCATCGACTGCCGCGAGGTGCCGTCCGTCCGCGCGCTCGCCGGCTTGCTGTCCTGCGATGCGGCGGCGCTGAGCGTCGAGGACGGCGGCCATCTCGCCCATCACCGTACGCCGATACCGGCGATTTCCGTGGTCGGTGCGATCGCCTCCAGCCTGCGGCCGGGACCCTTCACCTTTGCCGAAACCGTGCGCCAGGCCTATCGCGCGGTGCTGGCTGCCACTCCGCATGGCCTCGCCCGGACCTCCGAGCGCTGAAAAAAGTTTGAGACGAAGGCCAAAAACCGGCATTTTCGGCGGATGCATTTTGCGCTTCGGACCCCGTTTGCGAGATGAACCGTGCGCGACCTGTGGGTGAAAGCAGGTCTTCCATTGCGCCGTTTCGGCCCGTTTGGAACCGGTTTTGCGAACTTTCCGGGCATTGTTGACTAACTCTACTAATTCAATAGGGTTTTGGTCGGGACAAGCATCCAGGAGGTTGAGATGTCGATTTTGGTAAAACGGGTGGGGGCATTGCTCCTGAGTGTCGGGCTTGCGCTCGGCAGTGCAACGGCAACGCTGGCGGAGACGACGCTTCTGAACGTCTCCTACGATCCGACGCGTGAGCTGTACAAGGATTACAACGAGGCCTTCGCCAAGCATTGGAAGGCCGAGACCGGCGAGGACGTCACCGTCCAGCAGTCGCACGGTGGTTCGGGCAAGCAGGCCCGCGCGGTCATCGACGGGCTCGAAGCCGATGTCGTGACGCTCGCTCTGGAAAGCGATATCAACGCCATCGTCGAAAAGACCGGCAAGATCGCCAAGGACTGGCGCACGCGCCTTCCCAACAATTCGGCGCCCTACACCTCGACCATCGTCTTCCTGGTGCGCAAGGGCAATCCGAAGGGCATCCATAACTGGGGCGACCTGGTGAAGGGCGACGTGCAGATCGTCACCCCGAACCCGAAGACCTCGGGCGGCGCCCGCTGGAACTATCTCGCGGCCTGGGCCTGGGCGAACCAGGAATTCGGCGGCGACCAGGACAAGATCAAGGCTTACATTGCCGAGCTCTACAAGCGCGCGCCGGTTCTCGACACGGGTGCCCGCGGCTCGCTGACCACCTTCGCCCAGCGCCAGATCGGCGACGTTCTGCTCGCCTGGGAAAACGAGGCCTACCTCGCCGGTGCGGAATTCGGTGCGGACTCTTTCGATATCGTCGCGCCGCCGATCTCGATCCTCGCCGAGCCGCCGGTTGCCGTCGTTGACGGTAACGTCGATGCCAAGGGCACCCGCAAGCAGGCGGAAGCCTACCTGAACTACCTCTATTCCGAGGAAGGCCAGAACATCGCGGCAAAACACTTCTACCGTCCGTCGAAACGCGAACTGGTAAAGCCCGAGTTGCTGCAACAGCTTCCGGATATTAAGCTGGTGACGATCGACGACCCGATCTTCGGCGGCTGGGCCAAGGCACAGCCCGAGCACTTCGGCGACGGCGGCGTCTTCGACCAGATCTACAAGCCGGGGAACTAAGTCCTTTGACGACATCTGCTGCTGCCTCCGGGCGGTGGCGACTGAGACAGCCGAGTGTCATTCCGGGTTTCGGACTGACGCTCGGCTTTTCGCTCGCTTACCTGACCCTCATCATCCTGATCCCGCTCGCCGGCCTCGTCTGGCGCTCCGCCTCGCTCACGGGGCCGGAGTTTCTGGCCATCCTCTCTGACGAGCGCACCATCAAGGCGCTCGAAGTGTCCTTCGGCACCGCCTTCGTCGCCGCGCTGATCAATGTCGTCTTCGGCGTGCTCGTCGCCTGGGTCATCGTGCGCTACGAGTTTCCCGGTCGTCGCATCGTCGATGCGATCGTCGATCTTCCCTTCGCGCTGCCGACCGCCGTCGCCGGCATCGCGCTCGCCGCCCTCTATGCGCCGAACGGCTGGGTCGGTTCGATCCTCAACCTCGTCGGCATCAAGGCGGCGTTCAACCCGACCGGCATCGTCATCGCGCTCGTCTTCATCGGCCTGCCCTTCGTGGTGCGCACGGTGCAGCCGATCATGGAGGAGATCGACCGCGAGGTGGAGGAGGCGGCAGCGACGCTGGGAGCCAACCGTTTCCAGACCATCCGCCGCGTGCTGCTGCCGGGTCTCGCGCCCGCCATCCTCACCGGCTTCGCGCTCGCCTTCGCCCGCGGTGTCGGCGAATACGGCTCGGTCATCTTCATCGCCGGCAACATTCCCTATGTCTCGGAAATCGCGCCGCTCCTCATCGTCATCCGGCTGGAGGAGTTCAACTATGGTGCCGCGACGGCCATCGCCACGATCATGCTGTGTCTGTCCTTCGCCATGCTCTTGGTGATCAACCTCATCCAGACCTGGAACCGCAGGAGGTACGGACATGGCGCGTAAGACCCTGCGTTCGCCGACGGCAGAGGCACCGCTGGCGCGTTACGCGCTGATGGCGACGGCCTTCCTGTTCCTGGCGCTTTTCCTCATCCTGCCGCTGGCGGCCGTGTTCATCGAGGCCTTCCGCAAGGGGCCGGGTGAGTTCTTCGCCTCGCTCGGCGATCCCGATACGCGTGCGGCCATCCGGCTGACGCTGTTGGTGGCCGGCATTGCCGTGCCGCTCAATCTCGTCTTCGGCGTGGCGGCCGCCTGGGCCATTGCCAAGTTCGAGTTCAAGGGCAAGGCCTTTCTGACGACGCTGATCGACCTGCCGTTCTCGGTCTCGCCGGTCATTTCCGGCCTGGTCTATGTGCTGTTGTTCGGTGCGGGCAGTATGCTCGGTCCCTGGCTGAAAAGCCACGGCATCGAAATCCTGTTCGCCGTGCCGGGCATCGTGTTGGCCACCATCTTCGTGACCTTCCCCTTCGTCGCGCGCGAATTGATCCCGCTAATGCAGGAGCAGGGCACGGGCGATGAGGAGGCCGCCTTGTCGCTCGGCGCGAGCGGCTGGCAGACCTTCTGGTACGTGACGCTGCCCAATATCAAATGGGGCCTGCTCTACGGCGTGCTGCTCTGCAACGCGCGCGCCATGGGCGAGTTCGGCGCGGTCTCGGTGGTCTCGGGCCATATCCGCGGCCTTACCAACACGATGCCGCTGCATGTCGAGATCCTCTACAACGAGTACAATTTCGTCGCCGCCTTCGCGGTGGCGTCGCTGCTCGCGGCACTCGCGCTCGTCACGCTCGTCGTCAAGACGGCCCTCGAACTTCACTACGGCGCGGAAATCGCGGCCGGCCGCAAGCATTGAAAGGCACGCCCTCTATGGACGTCAGTGTAAAAAACATCCGCAAGGAATTCGATCGATACCCGGCCTTGAACGACGTATCGCTCGATATCCGCTCGGGCGAGCTGATCGCGCTTCTCGGACCCTCGGGTTCCGGCAAGACGACGCTGCTGCGCCTCATCGCCGGCCTGGAGACGCCGACGCTCGGCAGCATCTATTTCGGCGCCGAGGATGCCTCGCACCGCACGGTGCAGGAGCGTCATGTCGGCTTCGTCTTCCAACATTACGCGCTCTTCCGCCACATGACCGTCGCCGACAACATCGCCTTCGGCCTTACGGTGCGCCCGCGCGGCGAACGCCCGCCGAAGGCCGAAATCCAGCGCCGCGTCAGCGACCTCCTGGAGATGGTGCAGCTTTCGGGCCTCGAAAAGCGCTATCCCAACCAGCTCTCCGGCGGCCAGCGCCAGCGCGTGGCGCTCGCCCGCGCCATGGCCATCGAGCCGAAGGTGCTTTTGCTCGACGAGCCCTTCGGCGCGCTCGACGCCAAGGTTCGCAAGGAACTGCGCCGCTGGCTGCGCGAATTCCATGACCGCACCGGCCACACCACGGTCTTCGTGACGCACGACCAGGAAGAGGCGCTGGAACTCGCCGACCGCGTGGTTGTGATGAGCCAGGGCAAGATCGAACAGGTCGGCTCGTCGGATGACGTCTATGACCGGCCGAACTCGCCCTTCGTGTTCTCCTTCATAGGCGATAGCGCCAGCCTGCCGGTCAGCATTACGGATGGGGCCGTGCGCTTCCAGAACGAGCCGATCGGCATCGCCCCGCATGGCGGCGATATCACCTCCGGCGACGGCACGCTGTTCTTCCGCCCGCAGGATGTCGTGCTCGTCGCCGATCCGGCCGCACCGGCCCTGGAAGGCCGGGTTTCGACCTCGCGGCGTCTGGCGGGCACCCGCATCGCCGATATCGACGTCGGCAAGTCGGGCGAGCCGCATCACGTGGAGATCGAGGTGCCGCTCGACGCGCAGGCCTCGACCGGCACGGTGCTCCGCTTCCGCCCGACCCGCTGGAAGACATTCGCGGCATGAAGCGAAAAAGGCCGGCGGTGACGCCGGCCTTTTCATTTGCGCAAAGCGAGACTTAGCTGAAAGCTTTATCGACGCCGCCGGAAACGAGGCGGCCCTTGTGGAAGGTCGCCGTGCGCGGCGAAACGCGCGCGACCGCTTCGGCCGTGCAGCTCGCCTCGGCCAGCGAAAAGCCGGCTTCGTCGCCGACTGTCGGCCAGGCACGGTTGCCGTCCTTGTCGAGCGGCAGCACGCCGCCGGTGGCAATGGCCAGCGAACGGGACAGCTGGTACTCGTCCGAGCCGCGATAGAGCTGGGCGTAGAGACAGGCCTTTTCCAGCATGTCGCCGCTGCCGAAGGGCGACCAATGGTCGATCACGCTGTCGGTGCCCGTCATCACGAAGACGCCCTTTTCGGAAAGCGCCGGCAGCGGCATCATCAGGTCGCCGATCGGCACCGTCGAGGTGATCGTCATGCCGTTCGCAGCGAGCCGACCGGCCGTTTCTTCCAGCTGCTCGGGCGAGAGCGTCGTCAGCGCGAAGGCATGGCTGATCGTCACCTTGCCCTTCAGCGCCGGGTTCTTCTCCACCGTATCAATCATGTAGTCGACCGCGGCGACACCCGCCGGGCTCGTCTCGTGCAGGTGGATATCGACGCCCTTGCCGGTGTCGAGCGCGATCTGGAACATCGCGTCGAGCGACTTTTCCATGGCGCTGTCGATATTGGTCGGGTCGAGCCCGCCGACATACTCCACGCCCATCTGCATGGCCTCGCGCATCAGGCCGTCGACCTTGGAATGCAACAGGCCATGCTGCGGGAAGGCGACGATCTCGCAGACGAAATCTTGCCTGTGCCTTTCCAGCGCGATCTTCAGGTGTTCGAGGCTCTTCAGCCCGCTGACGGGATCGATGTTGCAATGGCTGCGGGCAACCGTGCTGCCCCTGGATTGCAGGAGGGCGATCAGACCCTCGGCGCGCTCGACGGAGGTCGGCAACAGTTGCGGCAGGAGCTTTTCCTCCAGTGCGATCATGTCCATGATCGTCTTGCCCTGGCGCGGACGCGGCGCCCGCCACGGGCCGCCGTAAAACGTCTTGTCGAGATGGATGTGCATGTCACGCATGGTGGGCAGCGCGAGCTGGCCGTTCGCGTGGTAGGTCGGCAGGCCGGCGGGCAGGGGACTGCCTGAGGCATGCAGGGCGGCGATCCGGCCGTCCTTGATTTCGAGCGTATAGAGCGCCGTGCGGGTGGCGACGATGACGTCACCGTCCTTTTCGAAGCCCTCTTCGAGCCTGACATCGGCCAGCAGATAGAGGCTGTCCTTGAGTGCCGTCACGGTCTTCTCCTTCCCGCAGTCTTTTGTCTGCGCCGCGGCGTGGCCGCCCGTGCCGACCAGTCCCCATTGTAGTCGACGCGGACCCGCTTCGACAGGCACCGGCCGCGTCGAAAACGCGGCCGGCTCCTTTGCTTAGAAGCTGACGGCGCGGTCGCCGTCCTCGTCCTGGATGCGGGTCGGAAGACCCATGCCGTTCAGCAGGTTGATGAAAGGCTTCGGCGGCAGTTCCTCGACATTCGCCATCATCGTCACATCCCACTCGCCGGTCGCGACGAGCATCGCGGCGGCGACGGGGGGAACGCCGGCGGTGTAGGAAATGCCCTGAGAACCGACTTCCTCATAGGCTTCTTTGTGGTCGGCCACGTTGTAGATGAAGACAGTCTTTTCCTTACCGTCCTTAAAGCCTTTCACGTAGTCGCCGATGCAGGTCTTGCCTTCATAGCCCGGCGCAAGCGATGCCGGATCGGGCAGCACGGCCTTGACCACCTTGAGCGGAACGACTTCCTGGCCCTCGGCCGTCTTAACCGGCTGCTCGGAAAGAAGGCCAAGGCTCTTCAGCACCGTGAAGACGTTGATGTAGTGATCGCCGAAGCCCATCCAGAAACGCACATTGGCGCCGTCCATGTTCTTGGCCAGCGAATGCACTTCGTCATGGCCGCAGAGATAGGCGCGGCGCGTGCCGACGACCGGCAGGTCGTAGTCCTTGCCGATTTCGAACATCTTGTTCGTCTGCCATTCGCCGTTCTGCCACGAATAGACGACGCCGGTGAACTCGCGAAAATTGATTTCCGGGTCGAAGTTCGTGGCGAAGTATTTTCCATGGTTGCCGGCATTGATGTCGACGATATCGACGTCGGTCACCGTGTCGAGATATTCGTCCTTGGCGAGCTTGGCATAGGCGTTGACGACACCCGGATCGAAGCCGGCGCCGAGGATGGCGGTGATGCCCTTCTCCTTGCATTCGGCGGCGCGCTTCCACTCGTAGTTCCCGTACCATGGCGGGGTCTCGCAGATCTTGCCCGGCTCCTCGTGGATCGCCGTGTCGATATAGGCGACGCCCGTATCCATGCAGGCGCGCAGCACCGACATGTTCAGGAAGGCGGTGCCGACATTGATGACGATCTGCGAGCTGGTGGCGGTGATCAGCGCCTTGGTGGCTTCGATGTCGAGCGCGTCGAGTGCATGGCCTTCCAGCACGCCCGGCTGCTTCAGCGCCTTCTTCTCATGGACCGACGCGATGATCTTGTCGCACTTGGCCTTGGTGCGCGAGGCGATATGGATGTCGCCGAGCACGTCGTTATTCTGGGCGCATTTGTGCGCGACGACCTGTGCGACGCCGCCGGCGCCGATGATGAGCACGTTCTTCTTCATGTCGGGGGATATCTCCTTCTAACCCGGTACAGCCTCAGGAGAGGCTTTCTTCAAAGTTCGCGTAGGTGAATTCGCGGACCGTTCTGATGGTGCCGTCCAGTTCGCGGATGGCGATCGCCGGCATTTTCACGCCGTTGAACCAGTTCTTCTTGACCATGGTGTAGCCGGCCGCATCCTGGATGGAGATGCGGTCGCCGACCTTCAATTGGTTCTCGAAATTGAACTCGCCGAAGATATCGCCGGCGAGGCAGGACTTACCGCAGACCATGGTGCGGTACGGGCCCGTATTGGGGGAAATCTTGGCATTCTCCCGGTAGATCAACAGGTCCAGCATATGGGCCTCGATCGATGCATCGACGATGGCCAGGTTCTTGCCGTTGTTGAGCAGGTCCAGCACCGTCACCTCCAGCGTGGTGGACCTGGTGATCGAGGCCTCACCCGGCTCCAGATAGACCTGCACGCCGTATTCGCCGGAGAAGCGCTTCAGCCGCTCGGCGAATTTTTCCAGCGGATAGTTTTCGCCGGTGAAATGGATGCCGCCGCCGAGGCTCACCCATTCGGCCTTCTTCAGGAGCGGGGCGAACTTCTCCTCGATCGTACCGAGCATGCGGTCGAACAGGTCGAAATCGCCGTTCTCGCAGTTGTTGTGGATCATGAAGCCGGAGATGCGGTCCATCACCGGCTCGACCTTTCTCACATCCCATTCGCCGAGCCGCGAGAAGGGGCGGGCGGGGTCGGCGAGGTCGAAGGTCGAGGACGAGATGCCGGGATTGAGGCGCAGGCCGCGCACGATGCCGGAGGCCTTGTCGGCGAAGCGGTCGAGCTGGCCGATGGAGTTGAAGATGATCTTGTCGGCGTGGCTGACGACCTCGTCGATCTCGTAATCCGCATAGGCGACGGAATAGGCATGCGTCTCCTTGCCGAAGCGCTCATGGCCGAGGCGCACCTCGTTGAGCGAGGAGGAGGTGGTACCGTCCATATAGTCGCGCATGAAGTCGAAGACCGACCAGGTCGCGAAGCATTTCAGCGCCAGAAGCGCATTGGCGCCGGAGAGTTCGCGAAGACGCGCGATCTTCTCCATGTTGGCGAGGAGCTTCGACTTGTCGATCAGGTAATAGGGTGTGGTCAGGGACATCGGGGACCTGTCTGCTGCGGTGGAACGGCCACCGGCGAAACAGCCGGCAACGCGATAGGAACGCGGGTGAGGGCAGGCGCAAACCGCCCGCTCCGCGTGGCTCAAAAAAGGGGAAGCCGCTGTTACGGTATCGTCGTGCGGACACGGCGATGGGACAGCGCTTTGGCGCTGTTACCCCGGTCGCGATAACGCTCAAGGAAGAGATTGGGCAGGCGCGGTGTCTTCACCGGACGGCGCAACGACGCAGCCAGCCTGACGGCGTAAAAGCCAGAGCGGGCCACAAGGGCGCGCATCGAGTAGCGTTCTTCCGTTCGGGGGGCATCCGAGCCCATCCCCGATTGGAAGAGGGTTTGCCAAGCCATGGCGTCCTCCCCAACCAGCAGATGAAACCTGCATTCAATGGGGCGCTCCCTAGCACAGGGCCGCCGGCAATTTCAATGCGTCCTTTTGTTCGAAAATTTCTTGAAATCGCTCTTGCACCTCTAGTCGCTAGAGGTCGTAGAACCATTTCATGAGACTGAAGAGGATTGTGCGATGGCTGATGTGAAAGAGACCCGGTTTCGCGTGGAGGGCATGGATTGCGCCTCCTGCGCCAGCAAGATCGATACCGCCGTGCGCCGCATGCCCGGTGTATCCGACGTTTCCGTTTCGGTGACGGCGGGCACGATGCGCGTGCAGCACGATGCGGAAAGCGATCTGGAGGCGATCCGCAAGAAGGTCTCCGGCCTCGGCTATGCGGTGACGCCGGCCGGCGCGGTGGCCGAAAAGACGGCGGCCAAACATGAGCATGGTCCGAATTGCAATCATGACCACGGCCACAGCCATGACCATGGGCACGACCACCATGATCACGCCGGGCATGACCACGATGCACCGAAGACGGCGGCCATCGAGGGCTTGCATGGCCATGATCATGGCCCGTCCGAGGGGCCGTGGTGGAAGGGCAAGAAGGGGCGGCTGACCATTCTCGCCGGTGCCGCACTCGTCGTCGCCTATGCCGTGGGCCATCTCTTTCCGGCCATCGAAACCTATGCCTTCATTGTCGCCATGGTCGTCGGCCTGCTGCCGATCGCGCGCCGCGCCATCATGGCGGCGCTGGCCGGCACGCCGTTCTCCATCGAGATGCTGATGACCATCGCCGCCGTCGGCGCGGTCATCATCAATGCGACGGAGGAAGCCGCGATGGTCGTCTTCCTCTTCCTCGTCGGTGAATTGCTGGAAGGTGTTGCGGCCGGCAAGGCGCGTGACAGCATCCGCTCGCTCTCCACGCTCGTGCCGAAGACGGCGCTGCTCGATGAGGACGGCCGCACGAAGGAAGTCCCGGCCGAATCGCTTGCTGTCGGTGCCGTCATTCTCGTGCGCCCCGGCGACCGCATTTCCGCCGATGGCACGATCATCGAAGGCGAAAGCGCCATCGACGAAGCACCGGTGACGGGCGAGAGCACGCCGGTGCGCAAGGAGGTCGGCGACGCGGTCTTTGCCGGCACGGTCAATGGCGATGCGGCTTTGCGCGTGCGCGTCACGGCGGCTGCGGCTGATAATACGATTGCCCGCGTCATCAAGCTGGTCGAGGAAGCACAGGAATCCAAGGCGCCGACCGAGCGCTTCATCGACCGCTTCTCGAAATATTACACGCCCGGCGTGGTCGTCGTCGCGGCCCTCGTCGCGATCATCCCGCCGCTGTTCTTCGGCGGCATCTGGAGCGAGTGGGTCTATAAGGGCCTCGCCGTGCTCCTGATCGGCTGCCCCTGCGCGCTGGTCATCTCGACGCCCGCCGCTATCGCGGCATCGCTCTCCGCCGGCGCCCGCCGCGGCCTGCTGATGAAGGGCGGCGCGGTGCTGGAAGGCCTCGGCAAGCTGACGGCCATCGCCTTCGACAAGACCGGTACCCTGACGGAGGGCAAACCCAAGGTCACCGACGTCGTCGCCTTCTCGGCTTCGGCCGAAGAGGTGCTGCGCCTCTCCGCAGCACTCGAAGCCGGCTCCAGCCATCCGCTGGCGCTCGCCATCCTTGCCAAGGCCGCCGAAGACGGTGTCGTCCCGCCGGTTGCCACCGGCTCGCGCGCGCTGGGCGGCAAGGGTGTGACGGCCACCGTCGAGGGCAAAGAGGTCTTCCTCGCCTCGCCGAAGGCCGCCGCCGAGCGCGTCGCTTTGTCCGCAGAGGTGCAGGCCGTCACGACGGCGCTTAACGACGACGGCAAGACCGTCTCCATGTTGATCGTCGACGGCGTGCTGGCCGGCGCCATCGCCATGCGCGACGAGCCGCGTGCGGATGCCGCCGCCGGCCTCAAGGCCCTCAGGGATCTCGGTATCAAGACCGTCATGCTGACCGGCGACAATGCCCGCACCGCCAAGGCCGTCGGCGCCGAACTCGGCATCGAGGTGCGTGCCGAGCTGATGCCGGAGGACAAGCAGCGCATCGTCGGCGAACTCCAGCGCGAAGGTTTCGTGGTCGGCAAGATCGGCGACGGCATCAACGACGCGCCGGCACTCGCCGCCGCCGATGTCGGCATCGCCATGGGTGGCGGCACGGATGTGGCGCTGGAAACGGCCGATGCCGCCATCCTACACGGCCGCGTCGGCGATGTCGCGCTGATGACGGACCTGTCGAAGCGCACCATGCGCAACATCGTGCAGAACATCGCGCTGTCGCTCGGCCTCAAGGGCGTATTCCTGGTGACGACGATCATCGGCATCACCGGCCTGTGGCCGGCGATTCTCGCCGATACCGGCGCCACGGTGCTCGTCACGCTGAACGCGCTGCGGCTGCTGCGGCCGATCCAGTAATGCGGCGCAGGACCCTTCTCGGTCTTGCCGGGCTCGCCGCGATCGTCGGAGCGACGGTCGCGGCAAAGCGGCGTCCCGCAGACCGGCCAAAACAGCGCGTCTTCGCCTTGCAGACGGTCGACGGCAAGCCCTTCGGCTCGGCCGATCTCGCCGGAAAACCCTATCTCGCCTTCTTCGGCTTCACCCATTGCCCGGATGTCTGCCCGACCGCGCTTTTCGAACTGAGCGGCCTGCTCAAGGAGATCGGCCCGGCAGCAGATCGCATCACGCCGCTCTTCATCTCCATCGATCCCAAGCGCGACACGGCGGAGCTTCTGAAGCTTTACATGACGTCCTTCGATCCGCGCATCATCGCGCTGCGCGGCGATGCTGCCCAGACCAAGGAGGCGGCGGAGGCCTTTTCCGCCTTTTACAGGAAGGTCGCGACGGAATCGGACAGCTACACGATGGAGCACACCGCCGGGCTTTTCCTCATCCGGGCGGATGGCCGGTTGCAGGGCATGCTCGACATGCATGAGCCACGCGCGGCGCAGCTCCAGAAATTGAAACGGCTTGCCGCGTCCTAATTGTGTTCGTCCTGGCAGAGATCGTGGTTCGCCAATGCGCGGATGACGTAGCAGTCACGAATCTGGTCGGAATGGCAATGGCTGGTGATGCGCACCAGCTCTGCCTCCAGCTTCTGCAGGCGCTCGATCTTGCGGCGCACGGTGCTCAGCTGCTCGGCGGCGATGCGGTCGGCGTCGTGGCAGGGGCGTTCGGGATGCTGGCTGAGTTCGATCAGCTCGCGGATGGCGTCGATGGTTAGGCCGAGATCGCGGGCGTGGCGGATGAAGGTGAGCCGGTCACGCTCGCCGCTGGAGTAGCGCCGCTGGTTGCCCTCGGAACGCTCGGCATGGGAAAGCAGGCCCATCTGCTCGTAATAGCGGATGGTCGGAACCTTGACGCCCGTGGCCTTGGAAAGATCGCCGATCGTCAGCATGGTCTGCCCTCCTGAAACGCACTCCCCCACAGATGTGCCGGGACGGCCGGCAAATCAAGCACCCGTCGTCCGGTTAAGGCTCGCTGCGGCCGGGGTTTTCCCGATCCCGGTCATAATGCCGCGCCAGCGGAAACGGCGGCAGCCAGGCCTCGCGGCGGATCGTCCAGAGTTCATAGGTCGGCGTGAACCGGTCGGGTGCATCAAGCGCACCGAGATTGACCTCGATTTCATCGCCGGTGCAGGCAAAGACCGGCGAGCCGCAGCGCGGGCAGAAGAAGCGCCCGGCATAATCGCGCGTCTCGCCCGTCACGGTCACGGCGTCGCGGGGGAAGATCGCCGAGGCGTGAAACAGCGCGCCGTGATGCTTGCGGCAATCGAGGCAATGGCAGATCCCGACCCGATAGGGAGAACCCGAGGTCTCAAGACGGACATTGCCGCACAGGCAGCCACCGGTCACGCGTTCCATGTCGTTCACCTCCCGATCCTAGGCTGATCCTGGAAAGGAGAACCATCCTAACGATATTTTGTTCGCCGTGTGATCCCGCGACGAAAGAAAGCCGCAAAGCTGGTCTTGAAGCTCAAGCGGCTTGAGGGTTTATGCTTTCCGCAAGATCGATGCCGGATTCGCGGCATTCCCACGGCATGATGCCGGGCAACGACCCTTCCGGGTCATAAGATTAACGAAGTTCTAAGCAATCGCTTGGACTCTAGGCACGAGATGCGCCGCCGATACTGCGGCGCCCCGATATTCAACACCGGCCCCAGCAATCGAAACCGATCCATGTTTGCGCTTCGCCATATCCTTTCTCGTGAAACCACCCGCCCGCGTCTTTCGCTTGTTACGCGCCTTGCTGCTGCGACCGTCGCCGGCAGCCTGCTTGCCGGCTGCATGGCCATGGATGTCGCCTCGCTTGCCGAAGCGCCGCAGCTTTCCAGCAAGGTGAAGGCGGAAATGGCGGCCAAGAAGATGCGGCCGGAAAGCCCTGTGCTGGTGCGTATCTTCAAGCAGGAAAGCGAGCTTGAGGTCTGGAAGGTCAATGCGAGCGGCCAGTACGCGCTGTTCAAGACCTATCCGATGTGCCGCTGGTCCGGAAAGCTCGGGCCCAAGACGAAGAGCGGCGACCGCCAGGCGCCGGAAGGCTTCTACCATGTCTCCGCCGGCATGCTGAACCCGAACTCGCAATACTACGTCTCGTTCAACCTCGGTTATCCGAACCGGCTGGAATCGGCGCTCGGCTATTCCGGCGAGGCGCTGATGGTGCATGGCGCCTGCTCGTCGTCGGGCTGTTACGCCATGACCGACCAGGGCGTCGGCGAAATCTACGCGATCGTGCAGAAGGCGCTGGATAGCGGCCAGGAGCGTTTCCAGGTGCAGGCCTATCCCTTCCGTATGACCACGGAAAACATGGCCAAGCACAAGGGCGATCCGAACATGCCGTTCTGGCGCACGCTGAAGGAGGGCTATGACGCCTTCGCCTTCACGCGCAAGCAGCCAAAGGTGTCCGTCTGCGGCGGCCGCTATGTCTTCAACCGGGATTTCGTGAATGGCGAGCCTGATGATCCGCTCGCCCAGTGCCCGGCCACGGTCGATGGCGCTCAAAATGATGTGATCGCGAAGATCGGTGCGGAACAAAAGAAGCTGGATGCGGCTTTTGCGAGCGCCACACCGGTTTCGAGCTTCGCCTATGTGGACGGCGGCATGCATCCGAGCTTCCGCTCGCTCCTGAAGCAGCAGGGCGCCAAGGGCATGGCCGCTCGCATTTCGCGCACGAAATATCCGGTCAGCCGGCCCGATGCCGCGCTGGCCGATCCCTATGACGATTGAGGTGTGAGGGCATTCCTTGACTGGTGAAAGCGTAACCCGCCGCTCCTTCCTGCTCGGTAGCGCAGGATTGGCAACCACGGTTCTGGCCGGCTGCACGACGCCGCAGCAGCCGAGGATCGTGCTCCACGCCGACCCGGTCGTCGATACCAGCATCTACGCCGCCATGTACGGCCCGAAGGACGACGAGCCCTATCCGCTGCCCGCCATTCCCTACCAGAAGATCGATCCGCGCTTCTATCGCCAGATGGTGCCCAACCCGACGGGCGAGCGCGCCGGCGTCATCGTCGTCGATACCGCGAGCCACTTCCTCTACCTGACCTATGAAGACGGGCAGGCGATGCGTTACGGCGTCGGCCTTGGCCGCGCGGGTTTCGAATGGGCCGGCCGCGGAGTCATCCAGTACAAGCGCGCGTGGCCGCGCTGGACGCCGCCGGACGAGATGATCGCCCGCCAGCCGGAGCTGGAGCCCTACAGCTCGCGCAATGGCGGCATGGAGCCTGGGCTGAAAAACCCGCTCGGCGCGCGCGCCATGTATATCTTCAAGGACAAGGAAGACACGCTCTACCGCATCCACGGCTCCCCCGAATGGTGGACGATCGGCAAGTCCGTCTCGTCGGGCTGCGTGCGCATGATAAACCAGGACGTGGTCGATCTGTTCAACCGCGTCCAGAACGGCACGCCCATCGTGGTGCTGGGCAATGCGGCCGTCGCCGCGGCCTATTGACTGGATACGATTTTCGCGCGTTATTGCATACAGTTTTCGGCCTGCCCTCCGAGGGGTGGGCTGACCCCTGTGCAAATGGAGACGCGCAAGAATGGCCGGCATCGAAACCCTGTTCACCAATGCGAAGCTGGCGGACGGCACGCTGAACGATATCGGCGTTGCCGGCGGCCGCATCGTCTCGATTGCGCCGGCCGGTTCGGCCGCCAACGCGGCGAAGAACATTGATATCGCCGGTGCGCTTCTCGTGCCCGCCTTCGTCGAGGGGCATATTCATCTCGATACCAGCTTTTTCGGCGACAAATGGATTCCGCACAAAGCCTGCACCAACGGGTTTGACGTGCATGAGCGCGTGGCCTTCCAGGCTCAGAACATGGCGCAGGCAGCCCCGATGGCGGAGCGCGCCCGCAAGCAGCTGGAACTTTGCGTCGGACACGGCTCCCTCTCCATGCGCAGCCATGTCATGGTCGATGCGTCGGTCGGCCTGAAATCGCTGGAGACGATCCTGGCGATTCGCGAGGAATATCGCGATATCATCGATATCCAGCTCGTCGCCTTCCCGCAGAGCGGCATCCTCAAGAGCCCCGGCACGGCCGCATTGCTGGATGAGGCGATCGCGATGGGCGCCGATCTCGTCGGCGGCCTCGACCCGGCGAGCTTCGACCGCGACCTGCAAGGCCATCTCGATGTCGTCTTCGGCGTGGCGGAGAAGCGCGGCGTCGGCGTCGATATCCACCTGCACGATTTCGGCTCGCTCGGCGTTTTTACGGTGGAGGAAATCTGTGCCTGCACGGTCGCGCTCGGAATGCAGGGCAGGGTGGCGATCAGCCACGCCTATGGCCTTGGTGATCTCGACGCGGATTCGGCCCGCCGCACCGGCGCGAAAATCGCCGCCGCCGGCGTCTCCATCATGACCAACGCCCCCGGCGACCATGCCTTTCCGCCGGTAGCACTTCTGCGCGCGGAGGGCGTCAATGTCTTCGCCGGCAGCGACAACATCCGCGATTCCTGGTGGCCCTATGGCGACGGCGACATGCTCGGCCGCGCGATGATGATCGGCTATCGCTCCGGCTTCTACACCGACGAGGAACTGAGCGCCGCCTTCGACGTGGTGACATCGGCCAGTGCGAAGGCGCTCGGCCTGGAAGCCTACGGCATCGCTGTCGGCGCGAAAGCGGATTTCGTGACGCTTGATGCCGAGCATGTTCCTGAGGCCGTCGTGGCCGTGCCGAAAGGGCGCCGGGTGTTTAAGGGCGGGCGGCTCGTCGCGGAAAATGGAAGCGTGATCCGGTAAAGCTGGCTCAAGAAGAAAGTTGGCTAGGTGAGGTTTGGCATTGGGGCTCCAAGCTTACCTGTGTCGCTAACCGTGCGAAAGCCTGCCTCGCTCTCCTCCGTCATCCTCGGGCTTGACCCGAGGATCCATCCACGCCCGCTGAGTTTGCCGCTTGGATCCTCGGGTCAAGCCCGAGGATGACGAAGGAGAGGTGAGGTGGAGGGGCCAGAAGGAGAGCGCCCAGGAGCTCTACGCGTCCAAATTACCCAAAAACAAAAAGGGCGCGCCATCGGCACACCCTTTCTTTTTTGCGCCTTGCAGCCGCTTACGTGCGCGGCTTGAGGTTTTCGGGGTCGTAGAGCGGCTTGTAGCCGATGCTGACGACCTCGACCGGGTAGATCTCGTCGAAATAGGAGATGGTGAGCTTGCGGCCTTCCTGGCAGTAGGCGTGCGGCAGGTAGGCCAGCGCGATGTTCTTGCCGATGGTCGGGCCGAAGGCGATGGAGGTCGTGTAGGAGCGGCGGCCGAGGTCGTCGATGAGGACTTCGCCGGTTGCCGGATCCATGACCGGCAGGTTGCCGAGCGGGTAACGTTTCACACCGTTCTTGTCCGTATTCTCGGTCATGACCAGCGTGCAGAGCATGGCGGGCTGGTGGGGCCTGGCCTTGTATTCCAGATGCTTGGCCTTGCCCCGGAAATCGGCTTCCTTGACCTTCGGACGGGCAAGGTCGGCTTCGATCAGGTTGTACTGGGTGAGCAGGTCGGCATTCTGCAGGCGCAGGCTCTTTTCCATGCGGCGCGAGTTGGCATAGGTCTCGACGCCGACGGCCATGGCGCCGGTGGAACGCAGCGCATCCCAGACGGCCAGGCCATCCTCGTACTTCATGTGCAGTTCCCAGCCCTGCTCGCCGACATAGGAGATGCGGAAGGCGGTCACGGACTTGCCCGCGATCTCGATCTGCTTGATCGCGGCGAAGGCGAAGTTCTCCTGGTCGAGACCGGCGGGATCCGCGACCACCTTCTTCAGGTTCTCGCGGGCGTTCGGCCCCCAGATGCCGATGGTGATGTACTTTTCCGACGTATCGGTGATGGTGACGTCAAGGCCACGATCCTCGGCAACGCGCTTCATATAGTGGAAGTCGCGCGGGCCGGCGTCGGCGCCGTTGACGAGGCGGCAGCGGTCGGCCATGCGGAAGACCGTGAAGTCGGCGCGCACCATGCCCTCGTCGTCGAGGAAGTGGGTGTAGATGCCCTTGCCGATATTGCCGTCGCCGCCGATTTTTGCCGCGCAGAGCCATTCCAAGAGCTCGACATGATCGGGGCCTTCGATATCCACCATGTGGAAGTGCGAGAGGTTGATGATGCCGACATCCTCGCTGAGCGCCAGGTGCTCGGCGTTGGAAACGCGCCAGAAATGGCGGCTGTCCCATTCGTTCTCGCGCACCGGAACGCGGTCGCCGTATTTTTCCAGGAGGTGCTCGTTGGCGGCGTATCCATGCGCACGCTCCCAGCCGCCGAGTTCCATGAAGTAGCCGCCGAGTTCCTTTTCGCGCTCATGGAAGGGTGAGCGCTTGGCGCCGCGACCCGAGGCATAGGGCTCGCGGTTGTGCACGGCCGGGAAGTAGATCTTCTGGGCGGCCTCGTAAGAGCGGCCCTCGATGAACTCTTCCGTCAGCTGGTGCGGATAGAAACGCGAATAGTCGATCGAGTTGTGGTCGATCTCGGTGCGGCCGTCCGTCATCCAGTCGGCGATCAGCTTGCCGTAGCCGGGGCCGTCCTTGACCCAGATGGCGACGCAATACCACAGGCCGCGCACCTTCTGGCTCTCGCCGCAGGACGGGCCGCCGGCGGCGGAAACCTGCAGCAGGCCGTTGAAGGAATGGCCTTCGTTATAGCCGAGTTCGCCGAGGATCGGCGTCAGTTCCATCGCCTTTTCGAGCGGCTCGAGGATCTGCTCCATGTCGAGGTCGCGCTGCGAGGGCGACAGGCGTGCCTCGTGCTTTTCGAGAATGTCGCGCGGGTGGCAGAGGCGCGGATTGGTCTGTTCGTAATAGCCCCACTCGATCTGGCCGCCCTCGGTGGTCTTCGGGTCGCCGGTGTCGCGCATATAGGCGGAGTTGCCCTGGTCGCGCAAAAGCGGGAAGCCGATTTCCTTGCCGGTGCCCTCGAACTCGTTATACGGGCCGAAGAAGGTCAGCGGATGGTCGACCGGCATGACGGGCAGGTCCTCGCCGACCATTTCAGCGATCAGGCGGCCCCAGATGCCGGCGCAGACGATGACGTGATCGGCCATGATCGTGCCGCGATGGGTGACGACGCCCTTGATGCGGCCACCCTCGACGATCAGCGACTGGGCCGGCGTGTTGCCATAGACCTGCAGCTTGCCGGATTTCTCGGCGGCGTCGACCAGCTTGCCGGCAACCGTCTGCGAACGCGGGACGACGAGGCCGGCATCCGGGTCGAACAGGCCGCCCATGACCTGATCCTGCTCGATCAGCGGGAACATGTCCTTGATCTCGGCCGGCGAGACATAATGCGCGCGGGTGCCGAACGCCTTGGCGGAGGAAAGCTTCCGCTTGATCTCTTCCATCCAGGTGTCGTCGCCGGTGCGGGCGACTTCCAGGCCGCCGATGCGGGCGTAGTGGCCCATCTTCTCGTAGAAATCGATCGAGTACTGGGTGGTCCAGACCGAGAGGTAGTCGTGGCTCGTCGTGTAGCAGAAGTCCGAGGCATGCGCCGTCGAACCGATGTCTGTCGGAATGCCCGACTTGTCGATGCCTACGATATCGTCCCATCCGCGCTCGATGAGATGATGGGCGATCGACGCGCCGACGATACCACCCAAACCGATGATGACGACCTTCGCCTTTTGCGGAAACTCTGCCATGTGCTGGACCCCGATGAAATATTGCGGCCGATCTTAGGGCCTGTGTTTGCGCCATTAAAGCCTGTCTGCGACGGGGCTGCGACCAGTTCCGACAGTGCTCGTCCGGTCGGGCGACCCTAGCGGATCGACCTGCCTGCGCAATGGCTTTCGTGAGATGCGTTTTGCGCGCGGCACTGCGACTTTGGAAGCGCATGCCGGGCATCGCCTGTCACATTTGCTATATATCGACGGGATAGAGCGCAGGGCGCATCGACAAGGGGAGGGGAATTGGTGAACGACACGGCGGCACAGGCTGATCTGCCTTCTCCTCAACCGGCCCATGGCGTCTCCTTCGGCGAGGCGTTCAAGGTTTGGGCGCGGGTGGCGGCGTTGAGTTTCGGCGGACCGGCGGGGCAGATCGCGGTCATGCACCGCATCGTCGTCGATGAGAAACGCTGGATCGGCGAGGGCCGCTTCCTCCATGCGCTCAACTATTGCATGCTCTTGCCTGGCCCGGAGGCGCAGCAGCTCGCCGTCTATATCGGCTGGCTGATGCACAGGACGCTGGGCGGCCTCGTCGCCGGCCTGCTCTTCATCCTGCCCGGTTTCCTGTCGATCCTCGCGTTGAGCTATGTCTATGTCATCTTCGGCGATGCGAGTGTGGTGGAAGGCCTGTTCTTCGGGCTGAAGGCGGCGGTGCTGGCCGTCGTCGTGCAGGCGGTCTTCCGCATCGGCAGCCGCGCGCTCACCAATCCGGCCATGCTCGCCATTGCCGCAATTGCCTTCATCGCCATCTTCGCCTTTAGGGTGCCGTTCCCGCTCATCGTGCTTCTGGCCGGCATCATCGGCTATCTCGGCTCGAAATCCGGCTCGCGCCTGTTTCGCACCGCCGGCGGCCATGCCGCGGCGAAAGGCGCGATCGTGCAGGATCGCGATTCGCTGCTCGGCGAGGCGATGCCCGCCCATGCGCGGCCCGGTCTCGGCTGGTCGCTGAAAATCTCGGGCACGCTGCTCTGTCTCTGGCTGCTGCCGGTTGGGCTCATCTGGTTCGTCGCCGGCGGCAACAGCGTCTTCGCGCAGATCGGCTTCTTCTTCAGCAAGATGGCGGTCGTCACCTTCGGCGGCGCCTATGCGGTGCTCGCCTATGTCGCGCAGGAGGCGGTGCAGCACTATGGCTGGCTGAAGCCCGGCGAAATGCTCGACGGGCTCGGCATGGCCGAGACGACGCCCGGGCCGCTGATCATGGTGCTGCAATTCGTCGGTTTCCTCGGCGCCTACCGCGATCCCGGCAGCCTCAGCCCCATGACGGCGGCGACGCTGGCGGCGATCCTCACCACCTGGGTCACCTTCGTGCCCTGCTTCCTGTGGATTTTCCTCGGCGCCCCCTTCATCGAGCGGCTGCGCGGCAATGCGGCCCTTTCGGGCGCGCTCTCGGCGATCACCGCCGCCGTCGTCGGCGTCATCCTCAATCTGGCCGTCTGGTTTGCCGTGCATACGCTGTTCGGCGAGGCAACGGTGCTGGCCGCCGGGCCGCTTCGCCTCGAATTGCCCGTGCCGGCCACGATCAACCTGCCATCGGCGCTGCTTGCCGTGGCCGCCGCCGTCGCGCTCTTCCGGTTCAGGATTTCCGTGCTGCTGACGCTCGGCCTCTCAGCGCTCGCCGGCGTGGTCTGGACATTGCTTTAGGCGATCACATTGCGCACGAAGCGCACCACGCTCTCGCCGGCATTGAGATAGGCATAGGGCTGATCAGTGTCGTAAACGGCGAAGCTGCCCGCCGGTAAATCCTTCGCGACGCCGGACAGTTCCAGCCGCAGCGTACCCTCGGTGACGAAGATCATCTCATGCCAGCCGGCCGGGTCCGGCTCGGCGTCGTAGCGCTCGCCCGGACCGAGCGACCAGTGCCACATCTGCGCCTCGGTCGTCGCAGGCGCGGAGCCGAGCAGCACGGCGGCGCTGTCCTCGTTTGCGCCGCGCCACGTCACCTCGTTGATCTCGGCCGATGGCGGGCGGGCCGGATCGCGCACCAGATCGACGAAACCGACGCCGATCGCGGCGGCGAGCTTGTCCAGGCTCGACAGGCTGATATTCGCATCGCCCCCCTCGACTGCCACGATCATGCGCCGGCTGATGCCAGACGCCTCCGCAAGGGCGGCCTGGCTGAGGCCCGCCTTCTGGCGCAGGCGCCGCAAATTGCCGGATACGTGGGCGAGGACGTCACTGCGTTCTTGACTGTGCAATATACTGCTCATATCGTTTGTTTGAAAAGCGGCGCAGCCGCACGACACCTTCTAACCCGAAAGGAGCCCGCCATGAAGATACGTGATTTCGGCGTCGAGATCTGGATGAACCGCTATGAGAACCATTGCGAGCTGAACCTTGCGGAAACCTGCGTGGAATCGCTGACGGTAGAGGAGCTTTTGGATATGGCCGGCAAGAAGGAGGCGATCCTTGCCGAGCTGCTGCCGATGAAGCTGACCTATGGCGCGATCGAAGGCAGCGAGCGGCTGCGCAAGCTGATCGCCGGCCTCTATGAAAAGCAGGCCTTGGAAAACGTCGTCGTCACCCATGGCGCGATCGGCGCCAATGCGCTGGTGCACGAAACGCTGGTGGAACCGGGCGACCGCGTCATCTCGGTCCTGCCGACCTACCAGCAGCACTATTCCATCCCGGAAAGCTTCGGCGCCGACGTGCAGATCCTCAAGCTGACGGCCGAGCACGGCTTCCTGCCGGATCTGGAGGAGCTACGCCGTCTCGCGACGCCGGGCACCAAGCTGATCTGCCTCAACAACCCGAACAACCCGACCGGCTCGCTGATGGACCGCGATTTCCTGATCGAGGTCGTCGACATCGCCCGCGCTGCCGGTGCCTGGATCCTCTGCGATGAGGTCTATCGCGGCACGGACCAGGAGGGCGACGGCATGACAGCCTCGATTGCCGACCTCTATGAGAAGGGCATTTCGACGGGCAGCATGTCAAAAACCTATTCGCTGGCCGGCCTGCGCCTCGGCTGGATCGTCGGCCCGAAGGACCTGCTGCACGCCGTCTCCATCCACCGCGACTACAACACGATCAGCGTCGGCATGCTGGACGATCATTTCGCGGCAATCGCGCTGGAAAACCGCGACAAGATCCTTGCGCGCAGCCATGCCATCACCCGCACCAACCTCGCCATCCTCGCCGTATGGGTGGAGGGCGAGCCGCTGATCTCCTGGGTGAAGCCGAAATCCGGCACGACGGCGCTTTTGAAATTCGACCTGCCGATGACCTCGGAAGCCTTCTGCACCAAGCTGCTGGAGGCCACCGGCGTGATGCTCACACCCGGCAGCGCCATGGACATGGAGGGATACCTGCGGATCGGCTACACCAATGGCGAAGAGGTGTTGCACGCGGGTCTCAAGCGAATCTCCGCCTTCCTGAAGCAGGAGCAGGCAGCACGGGCCGCCTGAATGCATCCTTAACAAAGCTTTACTGCACCCATGCGCCATTCGCATGGGTGTTCTGCCATCTCAGCGCTGTTCCGCATTGCAGCATAAAGCTATAAAGCCGTCATCGAAAGACGCGGCGCCATGGACCGGTGCCGAACAGAGAGCCTCCGGAAAGGGGATCATCATGAACATGGCACGTTCCTTCAACAATTGGCGCAAGTATCGTCAGACCGTCAACGAACTCGACCGCATGACCACGCGTGAACTGCGCGATCTCGGTATCGAACGTTCGGAAATCAAGACCGTCGCCCGCGCTGCCGTCGGTTTCTGATCGATTGCTGCAAAGCATCAGGATTTCGAAAACGCCCGCCCTCCGGCGGGCGTTTTCGCATGTGCGAACAACCTGGCGGTATTCGGGATTGGTTCGGAGGATTGAGATATTCGATCCGCGCATAGCGCATAGCTGCTTTGCAAAACGATGCCTATGAAATGATCAAGAATCGCATATAGTCATATTTATCGAAGCAACGTACCTCCTCCCACGAAGCTTCGATTGTGCAGAAGGCCCACTCCTCCTCCCAGGGCCGACTGCGGGAATGGCGGCACTCCTCCTCCCAGTCGCCATTCGGTTCTATCGGAAAGCCTGCCGCACCTCCTCCCGCGGCAGGCTTTTCCATTTCTGGACCTGCTTTCTTTTTCCCACCGCAATCGTCGCCGCTTTTCAGCGGCCGCCATCACAGGCTTTTCACCGGAGTCTGTTTCCCTGTATTTTTGAAAATATAGCGCTGGCCAAGCCGTAAATGCCGATATATTCAATGAGATATCACGCTGCCGGGAAGGCAGGAAAAGGGAGAGCCGGAATGAATCGTCGCCTGATTTTGAAACTCGTCGTCGCCGCCGTTGCGTCGCTGCCGCTTGCCTTGCCGGCCATTGCCGCCGAAAAGGTCACCGTCTTCGCCGCCGCGAGCCTCAAGAATGCGCTGGATGCCGCCAATGCCGCCTGGTCGAAGGACAGCGGCAACGAGACGACCGTCTCCTATGCCGCAAGCTCGGCGCTCGCCAAGCAGATCGAGGCGGCCGCACCTGCCGATCTCTTCATCTCGGCCGATCTTGCCTGGATGGATTATGTCGCTGAAAAGAAGCTGATCAAGGACGACACCCGCGTCAACCTACTCGGCAACCGCATCGTTCTCGTCGCACCCAAGGACAAGGCTTCGACGGTCGAGATCAAGGAAGGCTTCGATCTCGCCGGTCTTGTCGGTGACGGCAAGCTCGCCATGGGCGCGGTCGACAGCGTACCGGCCGGCAAATACGGCAAGGCGGCGCTGGAAAAGCTCGGTGTCTGGTCCTCCGTCGAGGGCAAGGTTGCCGGTGCGGAAAGCGTGCGCGCAGCGCTCGCGCTCGTCTCGCGCGGTGAAGCGCCCTACGGTATCGTCTACCAGACGGATGCCGCCGCCGATCCGGGCGTTGCCGTGGTCGGTACCTTCCCGGAAGACAGCCACCCGCCGATCATCTACCCGGTCGCCATCCTCTCGGAATCCAAGAGCGCTGCCGCTGCAGCCTATCTCGATTTCCTGAAGTCCGACAAGGCCGCGCCGTTCTTCACCGAACAGGGTTTTACGATCCTGAAATGAGGCGAGCCTCGCGATAGGTCAAGGCATTACACCGGTCTTGATTGATGAAGAGCCTTACCCCTTCTCCGTCATGTCAGGGCTTGACCCGAGGATCCACTCCCAAGGCAAGCCGGAGGGATGTGGCATGGATCCTCGGGTCAAGCCCTGACATGACGGAGGAGGGGGCGAGGCCTTGTCGACGTTTGGTCCCGGTCTTGCTGCCGGGGCTTTCGCTTTTTAAAAGGAACCAGAGTGGACTGGCTAACACTCAGCAGCGAGGAATGGACTGCGATCCGGTTGAGCCTTCGGGTCTCGTCGGTGGCCGTGTTCGTCAGCCTGCCGCTCGGCATTCTCGTGGCGCTGGCGCTGGCGCGGGGCCGCTTCTGGGGCAAGTCGCTCTTGAACGGCATCGTGCACCTGCCGCTCATCCTGCCGCCCGTCGTCACCGGCTTTATCCTGCTCATCCTGTTCGGCCGCCGCGGCCCGGTCGGTGCGTTCCTCAACGACTGGTTCGGCATCGTGCTCTCCTTCCGCTGGACGGGCGCAGCACTTGCCTGCGGCGTCATGGGCTTTCCGCTGATGGTGCGCTCCATCCGGCTCTCCATCGAGGCCGTGGACCGCAAGCTGGAGGAGGCGGCCGGCACGCTGGGCGCGAGCCCCGCCTGGGTCTTCCTCACCGTCACCCTGCCGCTCATCCTGCCCGGCGTCCTCGCCGGCATGATCCTCGCTTTCGCCAAGGCGATGGGCGAGTTCGGCGCGACCATCACCTTCGTCTCCAACATTCCCGGCGAAACGCAGACGCTGTCGGCCGCCATCTACACCTTCACCCAGGTGCCCGGCGGCGATGCCGGGGCGCTGCGCCTTACCCTCGTCGCCATCGCCATTTCCATGGTCGCGCTGCTCGCCTCCGAAATCCTGGCGCAGCGCCTCGGCCGCAAGGTGAACCTCGAATGAGCCTCGTGGTCGAAGCCCGCCACCGGCTCGGCGATTTCTCGCTGGATGCCGGCTTTGCCGCCGATGGCGGCGTGACCGCCCTGTTCGGCCGCTCCGGCTCGGGGAAAACCTCGCTCATCCGCATCATCGCCGGCCTGACCCGGCCGTCGGAAGGCCGTGTGCAGCTCGGCGACGACGTGCTGGTCGATACCGCTCGCCGCCTCTTCGTGCCGCCGCACCGCCGCCGTTTCGGCTATGTCTTTCAGGAAGCCCGCCTTTTCCCGCATCTCACGGTGCGGCAGAACCTGAATTACGGCCGCTGGTTCTCGCCGAAAGGCGCGCGCTCGGAAAATCCCGGCCGCATCATCGATCTGCTCGGCATCGGCGACCTGCTCGACCGCGAGCCGGCAAACCTGTCGGGCGGCGAGAAGCAGCGTGTCGCCATCGGCCGCGCCCTGCTCGCATCCCCGCGCTTGTTGCTGATGGACGAGCCGCTCGCCGCACTGGACGAGGAGCGCAAGGCCGAAATCCTGCCCTATCTCGAACGCCTGCGCGACGAGGCTGGCATTCCTATCGTCTATGTCAGCCACTCCGTCGCGGAAGTCGCGCGTCTCGCCGACAGGGTCGTGCTGATGACCGGCGGCCGCGTCGAAGCCATCGGCCCGGTTTCCGATGTGCTCGGCGGCCCGCGCCTGGCCTCGGCCATCGACCGCCGTGAGGCTGGCAGCGTGCTGGCGGGCCATGTCGAGACGCGCGATGCCGAGCATGGCCTCGCCACCATCCGCCTCGAGGGCGGTGCCGCCATCCTCGTGCCGGGCGCCATGGTATCTCCGGGTGACGCGGTGCGCCTGCGCATCCCCGCCCGCGACGTCATGGTGGCGACGGTGCGCCCGGAGGGCTTGAGCGCGCTCAATATCCTGGAAGGCACGGTGGAGGCCATCGAGCCTGATGGCGAGGGCATGGCAAGCTTGCGCATCGCCTGCGGCGAAGATCACGTGCGCGCCCGCATCACCGCATGGTCGGTCGAGCGGCTTGGTCTGACGCCGGGTCTGCCGGTTCATGCGGTGATCAAGACGGTCGCGCTAGAGTAGGTGTTACTCCGCGAGGTTCGCGACGATCCAGCCGATCTCGTCGGCCAGCGCCGCCTGTGCCTTCTCTTCCATGGCATGATAGTGCGCAATCAGCGCCTCGCCGAAGGGCGTGAGCACCGCGCCGCCGCCCTGCTTGCCGCCGCGCTGCGATTCCACCACCGGCTCGCGAAACAGCCGGTTCATCTCGTCGACCAGCAGCCAGGCCCGGCGATAGGACATGTCCATCGCCCGCCCGCCGGCGGAAATCGAACCGGTCTCCTTGATATGCGCGAGAAGCTCGATCTTGCCGCGCCCGATGCGTCCCTCCGGATCGAACTGTAGGCGGAAGATGAGTTTCGGTTCGCTTTTGCCGGATGCTGACATGAAAAGGGCCCGTACTGAAAATACGGGCCCAGATATAACAGCGTTTTGCGTCGTGGGAAGTTTAAGCTGCGCGCTTCAGCGCATCGCCGAGGATCGAGACGATATCCTCGAAGTGCTTCTTTTCGGCAATCAGCGGCGGCGAGAAGGCGATGATGTCGCCGGTGACGCGGATGAGCAGGCCCTTCTCGAAGCAATCGACGAAGACGTCATAGGCGCGCGCGCCGACGGCGCCGTCGCGCGGAGCAAGCTCGATGCCGGCGATCAGGCCGATCGTGCGGATGTCGATGACATGCGGCAGGCCCTTCAGCGAATGCATCGCGGTATGCCAGTCGTCCTGCAGCTCGGCGGCGCGGGTCAGCAGGCCCTCGTCGCGGTAGATATCGAGCGTCGCGATGCCGGCGGCGCAGGCGGCCGGGTGGCCGGAATAGGTGTAGCCGTGGAATAGCTCGATGGCGTTTTCCGGACCGTGCATCAGCGCGTCATGCACCTTGCGGCTGGAGAACACCGCGCCCATCGGGATGGCGCCGTTGGTGAGGCCCTTGGCGGTGGTGACGAGATCGGGCGTCACGCCGAAATAATCGGTCGCGAAGGCGGCACCCAGGCGGCCGAAGCCGGTGATGACTTCATCGAAGATCAGGAGGATGCCGTGCTTGTCGCAGATGGCGCGCAGCTTTTCGAGATAGCCCTTCGGCGGGATGAGAACGCCGGTGGAGCCGGCAACGGGTTCCACGATGCAGGCGGCGATCGTCTCGGCGCCATGCAGCGCGACCAGCCGCTCGAGATCGTCGGCAAGCTCCGCGCCGTGTTCCGGCATGCCCTTCACATAGGCGTTCTTGGAGAGGTCATGCGTGTGGCGCAGATGGTCGGAGCCGTTAAGCTGCGGGAAGACGCGGCGGTTGTTGAGAATGCCGCCGACCGAGATGCCACCGAAGCCGACGCCATGGTAGCCGCGCTCGCGGCCGATGAGGCGCGTGCGCGTGCCCTGGCCGATGGCGCGCTGGTAGGCGATCGCCATCTTCAGCGCGGTGTCGACCGATTCGGAGCCGGAGCCGGTGTAGAACACGCGGTCGAGCTTGGCGCCCTCGGGGCCGGGCGCGATTTCGGCGAGCCGTTCGGCAAAGTCGAAGGCAATCGGGTGGCCCATCTGGAAGGAGGGCGCGAAATCCAACTGCGTCAGCTGGCGCTCGACGGCGGACGCGATCTGGCGGCGGCCGTGGCCGGCATTGACGCACCACAGGCCAGCGGTGCCATCGAGCACCTTTCGGCCGTCGGCGCTGGTGTAATACATGCCTTCGGCGCTCGCGAGCAGGCGCGGGGCTGCCTTGAACTGGCGGTTGGCGGTAAAGGGCATCCAGTAGCTGTCGAGCACCGGTGCATTGGGTTTGTTGTGGGCGTTCATGGCAGATCTCCTCTGGCTGGCGCGATAGACGCCATGATTTGCCATGCCGAACAAGTCCTTTTCTGGTTGACGTCAAGCATTTGAAATTAAAGGATGGGAGAAGAGCGGTTTTCGCTATTTCGAACATCTAGAACAGGAAATGCCATGTCGGTCGATATCGGGGGCAGGCTGCGCCACCTGCGCATGGCGCACAATCTCTCCCAGCGCGAGCTCGCCAAACGCGCCGGCGTCACCAATTCGACGATCTCGCTGATCGAATCGAATGCCTCCAACCCCTCGGTCGGCGCGCTGAAGCGCATCCTCGACGGCATTCCCATCGGCCTTGCCGAGTTCTTCGCCTTCGAACCCGACCGCCCGAAGAAGGCCTTCTACCGCGCCGATGAACTGGTGGAGATCGGCAAAGGCCCGATTTCCTTCCGCCAAATCGGCGAAAACACCTTCGGCCGCAGCCTGCAGATCCTGAAGGAATGTTATCAACCCGGCGCCGACACCGGCAAGGTGCCGCTGGTACATGACGGCGAGGAGGGTGGTATCGTTCTGTCCGGCCGCCTCGAAGTCACCGTCGACGACGAGCGCCGCATTCTCGGCCCCGGTGACGCTTACTATTTCGAAAGCCGCCGTCCACACCGCTTCCGCTGCGTCGGCCCGGTGCCCTGCGAGGTCATCAGCGCCTGCACCCCGCCGACTTTCTGACGCCTTGCCTGAAACGCAAAAAGCCCGCCGGAGCGGGCTTTTCAAGAGGCAAGACCGATCAGGCCTGCGGTGTCGTATTGTCTTCGACGGGCGCGCCAGGACCGTTCTTCTTGATCGAATCGATGGCGTTCTGCGCACTGGCCTTCGAGGAATAGCCTTCCGTCGCGAACATCACTTCGCTGTTGTACTTGAAGCGAACGCGGAATTCGCCCGCCTTGTCCTTGTAGATCTCGAACTTGTGCGCCATGGGCCTTTGCCTCCGTGCAAGTGTGAATCACGCAGTCGCAACGTGCCAGCCGCTGAGAGCGCTGACAAGAGAGCAAAGGTTTGTTTGCAACGAAGAAAGTTCTGACGGCGGCGGCTTACAGTCTTTAGATCGTAGTCTTTCCGGATCGGTTGAGCAGAGCTTTGTGCCGGATGGTGCGGCCTGGATGCTAAGGTCGTTCGAACCGGTAGAAAAAGTTTGGCTCGGAGACGATGTAAACTGCGCCTTTCGGATCCAGGGCGACGCCTTCTGCTTGGGGAACCGTCTCATCCAGCCCGTGGCGCCCCTTGTGAAGGGCCAGCATGCCGAGGGTCTTTCCATCCAGCGTGTAGTTCACCAGCATGGACGACGCATGGCTGAGCAGAAACAGGCTGCGGGTCTGTTCGTGGAAGGACACGGAGGAGAGGTCGAGCGAGAAGACTTTCGATAAATCGCCCGAAGTCCATTCTTTCAATCTCGGCAGCGATGAATCGCCTTCTATCCTGCCGAGAAGCCCCTCGACGACGAGAATGCGCAGCGGAAGTGCTTCCTGAACGATGTAGAGCCGATTGTTGTCCGAATCCCAGGACACCCCCTCGATACCGAGATTCCTGTATGCGCTGAGGTTAAGGACCAGCCGTCGCTCGTCCGTCAGGGTCAACTCGGTCGTTTCGGGCTTGATGTTGACCCAATGGATCGACTGGTCGCCTTCATCCACGATGACGAACAGATCGTCGGCAATATGCGTGATCCCCTCGGGATCCTTGCCGCCGATGATGGGAATGCGCCGGATGAGATCGCCCTCGACCGAAATCTCGGCAACGGCCGGCTTCTTGTTGATCACGGTGAAGAGCGTCTGGGTCGATGACGAGAATGTCAGCCCCGACACATTGCTTGTCAGCCCCGCGATCACCTTCTTCTGCGTTGTGGCCGCGTAGGCCGACAGATTGATCTTTGGGGCTATGCTATGTGCATGGTTGGTATTGGCGAGGATCCAGTAATATCCGAAACTCAGGATGGCGGATTTCCAGAGTGCAAATGAAGCCAACGCTATTCCGGCAAGCCAGAGCAGGGGCCATTTGAAAACAAAGCGGCGTCTGAGCCGCATTTGGGCAGAGGGCATACGCAATACCAGAAAACCGACGACGCAATGAAAGCTATCCGATTCAGTGGCGGCCGGACAGTCACGCTCAGCAAAATTAGCGTGCGAGAAATCCGATAGCGCGACTCGCAGAAACGACAACGCCAGAAAAGCACTGCGAGGTGCTTTCACGAACCTATGGCTTTATGCCCATAGAGGTATGGGGCGCATAAGAATAATTTCAGTGTTTTGGAAGGGAATTGGCTGGGGAACCTGGATTCGAACCAAGATTAACGGAGTCAGAGTCCGTCGTTCTACCGTTGAACTATTCCCCAGCATGGCTGGTTCCGGTATGGCCGGGGCCTGTGAGGCGGGCTTATAAACAAACGGCGGCGAGATGCAAATGGTTTTTTTGAGAAAATTGCATCGGATTTGGCAAGACCGCTTACGTGGCGGTTCCGTCATAAAAAGAATTTGGCGAACGGGCCGGGCGCTGGTAATGTCGCGCCAACGAAAATCGAGAGAGCGCCTGCTTGCAGCCTCAGGGCTTTGCGCGGCGCCATAGGCAGTAACGTGAACGACCCCGACAGCGGCGAAAAGCCGTCCGTTTCCGGGGCGCGAGTTGCGGACGATACGGGACGACCGAAGCGGTCGCGCCGTCGCAAGGGAAAGCAGAAGGGCGCAAGCCCCGCTGCCGTTTCTCCGTCCGCAGGCCAGGCGACCGGACCATCCGCAGCCGCCGAGCGCCCCCCGTCCGCCCCGAGCGGCACACATGCGCGCCGGAACAAGCGTCGCAAGCACGGCAAGAGCGCCGGCGGCGAAAATGTGCGCCCGCTTGCGCCTGTGGGCCAGCGCGAGGGCGGTCAGCAGGGCCCGCATTCGGCAGACGGCCAGAAAGGCCGGCGCAAGCATCGCGGCCGCAAATCCGCCGCGCGTGCCACGCAGCCCGTTGCCGACGCGGCGATCGTATCGCTCGTTGCGGAAACGGTTTCCGAACAGCATCCCGTTTCCCACGAACCACGCCGCGAGGCCGCGCTGCCGCGCGCTGCCGAGCGCGAGGGTTACGACGCGCCCCTCTATGCCGCGCTCGATCTCGGCACCAACAACTGCCGCTTGCTCATCGCTCAGCCGACGCGACCGGGGCAGTTCCGTGTCGTCGATGCCTTTTCGCGCATCGTGCGGCTCGGCGAGGGGCTTGCGGCGAGCGGGCGACTGTCCGACGAAGCGATGGACCGCTCGGTCGAGGCCCTGAAGATCTGCGCGGCGAAGCTGAAGAGCCGCAACATCCGCCGCGCCCGCCTGATCGCCACGGAGGCCTGCCGCGCGGCGACGAACGGCGAGACCTTCCTCGAACGGGTGAAGCAGGAGACGGGGCTCGATCTCGAAATCATCAACCGCGAGACTGAAGCGCGGCTGGCCGTGTCCGGCTGCTCGTCGCTGGTCGGGCGCGAGGCGAAATCCGTCGTGCTCTTCGATATCGGCGGCGGCTCGTCGGAAATCGCGGTCATCCGCATCGGCGACAACCGTTCCAGCCGGCTCGCCAACCACATCACACACTGGACCTCGCTGCCGGTCGGCGTCGTCACGCTTTCGGAGCGTCATGGCGGGCGGGACGTGACGCCGGAAGGTTTCCAGGGCATGGTCTCGGAAGTCGAGGGCATGCTGGCGAATTTCGATTGCCCCGGCGAAAGCACCTATGCGCCGGAGGATTTTCACCTCATCGGCACGTCCGGCACGGTCACAACGCTTGCCGGCGTGCATCTCGATCTGCCGCGCTACGATCGTCGCCGTGTCGATGGTGTGTGGCTGTCGGACGACGAGGTCACGGCCATGCAGGCACGGCTGCTGTCCTGGGATTTCTCCGCCCGCGCGGCCAATCCGTGCATCGGGCCTGATAGGGCCGATCTCGTGCTGGCCGGCTGCGCCATTCTCGAAGCGATCCGCAAGCGCTGGCCCTCGCGCCGCATGCGCGTGGCCGACCGCGGCTTGCGGGAAGGCCTGCTCACCGACATGATGGCCGATGACGGCGTCTGGCGCCGTGGCCGCCACCGCCGCAACCATCGCGGCGGGCACCGCAACCCGGCAAAGCCCGAAGGACAGGCGTCATGACCAAGCCCCCCATCGGCCGCAAGCTCGGCCAGAAGGTCAAGAAGGGCAAGCTGAAGGCCTCCTCCCGCCGCTGGCTGGAGCGCCATATCAACGACCCCTATGTGCAGCGCGCCAAGCTGGAAGGCTATCGCGCCCGCGCCGCCTTCAAACTGCTGGAGATCGACGAGAAGCACCACATTCTCGATGGCGCCCGGCGCATCATCGACCTGGGGGCCGCTCCGGGAAGCTGGTCGCAGATCGCCGCGAAGGTCACCAATTCGACCGATGCCGATCCGCGCGTCGCGGCCATCGATTTCCTGGAACTCGATCCGCTGCCGGGCGTGCGCATCCTGCAGATGGATTTTCTCGAGCCGGATGCACCCGAAAAATTGATCGAGGCCGTCGGCGGCACGCCGAACCTCGTCATATCGGACATGGCGGCGCCGACGACCGGCCATCGCCAGACGGACCACATCCGCACCATGCATCTGTGCGAGGTCGCGGCGCATTTCGCGATCGAGGTTCTTGCGGAAGGCGGGCATTTCCTGGCGAAAACCTTCCAGGGCGGCACGGAGCGCGAATTGCTCAACCTGCTCAAGCAGAATTTCAAGCAGGTCATCCATGTGAAGCCGGGTGCCTCGCGCGCCGAATCGGTGGAAATGTTCCTGCTCGCCAAGGGTTTCAAGGGCCGCAAGGCGCGCGACGAGGCGGCCGAAGCCGAAGAGGAGGCCTGATGCTTCTCTATACCACCGTCGGCACCAACGATCTCGACCGCGCCGGCCGCTTCTACGATACCATCCTGCCGCTCATCGGCTATCGCCGCCAGAAGCAGGCGCCCGATGAAATCGGCTATGCGGCGGACGAGGATGTGCGCTGCCGCTTCTGGGTGGTCGAGCCGTTCAACCGCGAGCCCGCCACCTTCGGCAACGGCGTGACCATCGCCTTCGACGCGCCGACCCGCGCCTCCGTCGATGCCTTCCATGCCGCAGCGCTCGCGCAGGGCGGCGCGGATGAGGGGGCGCCGGGCATCCGGCCGTTCCACGCCAATTTCTACGCGGCCTTCGTGCGCGACCACGACGGCAACAAGCTCGTCGCCGTCTGCGAAAAGCCGGAATAGGCCTTTTACTTCACAGCGATCGTTTCCTCTTCTTCCGCCCCCATGCGGTGGCCGGAGACGGAGGCGCCTGCGTTTTTCGCCATGGTGAGGAAGGGCAGTGCTGCGAGCAGGGTGATGGCTGATATCACCATGAAGGCGATCTGGAAGTCGCGCAGCTCAAGCGGCGAGCCGGTCAGCGAGGTCTCGATTTCGAGGATCGCGCCGGCGACAGCGACCCCCATCGCAAGGCTGATCTGCTGAAGCACCGCGCTCATCGAGGTCGCCTTGCTGGCATCCGCATCCGGAATGTCGGCGAAGGACAGCGCGTTCACGCTGGTGAAGAAGAACGAGCGCACGAAGCCTGCGATCAATAGCACGCCCGCGATGAACCAGAAGGGCGTCGTCGGCGCGAAAAGCCCGTTCACGAAGGTGAGTGCGGCGCCGAAGATGCTGGCGGCGATCAGCGTCGTGCGGAAGCCGGCGAAGGTGAGGACGCGCTTGGCGATGACCTTGGTGGTGATCGCGCCGATCGCGCCGGTAAAGGTGACGAGGCCGGACTGGAAGGGCGTGAGTCCGAAGCCGACCTGCAGCATCAGCGGCATCAGGAACGGCACCGCGCCGACCGAGATGCGAAACAGCGTGCCGCCGATGGAGGCGGCGCGGAACGCGCTGTCGCGGAAGAGTTTGAGGTCGAGCAGCGGCGTCGGGTGGCGCTTTGCATGGCGCACATAGAGCACGCCGCAGACAAGGCCGACGACGGTCGCGACGACGCCGATGACCGGGGGAAGCGCCGGAAGGCTGATGACGGAGAGGCCGAACATCGTGCCGGAGGCCGCAACTGCGCTGAGGAAGAAGCCCGTCCAGTCGAGCGGCGGCGGGGCGGCGGCGCGGATTTCCGGCAGGTAGATGCCCGAGAGGATGTAGCCGACGATGCCGACGGGCACGTTGATCAGAAAAATCCAGTGCCAGGAGAAATAGGTGGTGATGAAGCCGCCGAGCGGCGGGCCGGCCAGCGGTCCGACGAGGGCGGGGATGGTTAGCAGCGCCATGGCTGAGACGAGTTCCGAGCGCGAGGTGCTGCGCACCAGCACAAGGCGGGCGACCGGCGTCATCATCGCCCCGCCCATGCCCTGCAGGAAGCGTGAGACGACGAAAGCGACGAGGCTGTCGGCAACGGCGCAGAGAATGGAGCCGGCGACGAAGACCAGGATGGCGAAGCGGAAGATGCGCTTGGCGCCGAAGCGGTCTGCCATCCAGCCGGAGAGCGGAATGAAGGTGGCGAGCGACACCATATAGGCGGTCAATGCCAGCTTCAGCGTGATCGGACCCACGCCGAGATCGGCGGCGATGGCCGGCAGCGAGGTGGCGATGACGGTGGAATCCATCTGCTCCATGAAGAGCGCGACGGCGAGAATGAGGGGGACGATACGGTTCATCGGCAAATCGGGGTAGGAGGCCCTCGTGCAGGCCCACCCGTCTTCTGCGCCCCGCATTGCCATCTGTCAAATCCTGGAGATCACAAGCCCGTGATGCGGCGGGACGACAACGTTACAGCGCCCTAGATCGTCGCGTGTCATCCTCACGTCGATGCCGGCTCCTATAACGGCGAAACGATTTTCAGAAGGGAAGCTCCATGGCAGATCATTCGACAATCTCGCGCCGGTCCTTGTTTCTCGCCGCGGGCATCACGACATTGGCCGCACCGCTGCTGTTGAACCGCGCGGGCGCCCTTGCTCAAACCGAAAGCGATGCCACCGATATGCGCGTAAGTCCCCTCGAAGCCCGCAGCTTCAAGCTCGGCAGTTTCCGCGTGCTGGCCATCCGCGACGGCATGCGCGCTTCCGACAAGCCGAACGAGACGTTTGGGATCAACCAGTCCGCCCAGTCCGTCGGCGCGCTTCTGGCGGAAAATTTCCTGCCAGCGGACAAATTCGTCAACAGCTTCACGCCGACGCTGGTCGATACCGGTTCGGAGGTCGTGCTGTTCGATACCGGAATGGGCGAGGGTGGGCGCGATGCCGGCATGGGCCGCCTCGTCGAAGGCCTGAAATATGCCGGCTATACGGCCGACCAGATTTCCGTCGTCGTCCTCACCCACATGCATGGCGATCATATCGGCGGCCTGATGGAGGGCGGCAAGCCGGCCTTCCCGAATGCCCGCTACGTCACCGGCCGCACGGAATATGATTTCTGGGTCAACCCGGAGCGCATGGGCACGCCCGCCGAACAGGGCCATCAGGGCGTTCTCGCCAAGGTGCAGCCGCTCGCCGAAAAGCTGACCTTCATCGAGAACGAAGGCCAGGTCGTACCCGGCATTACCGGCCTGGATGCCTTCGGCCACTCGCCGGGCCACATGATCTTCCGTGTCGAATCGGAAGGCAAGGCGCTCATCCTGACGGCCGATACCGCCAATCACTATGTGCTCTCCCTCCAGCGCCCGGACTGGGAGGTGCGCTTCGACATGGACAAGGCGCAGGCCGCGGCGACACGTAAGAAGGTTTTCGACATGATCGCGACCGACAAGCTCGCCTTTCTCGGCTACCACATGCCCTTCCCGGCGGCGGGATTCGTGGAGAAGGCGGGCGAGGGCTATCGTTTCGTGCCGATGAGCTATCAGTTCGATATCTGAGGTTGCTCGTCGGGGCATGAAGTCCCCTCCCCAACCCCTCCCCACGAGGGGGAGGGGCTTACAGTGCGGCACTCTCGACGCAAAACTTTCAGGAAAAGCAGGCTGCTAGCCTTTCTCCCCCCTGGTGGGGGAGATGCCGGCAGGCAGAGAGGGTCTTTGTTGGACAAGCCAAGGCCCGGAAGGCATTCCGGGCTTTTTGCTATTTCCAAGCCGTCATGAACGTGTTACCAGCCCTCGCCAACTTCCAAGAATTTCTTGCAAGCGACCGAGGTGGACATCTCCCAATGTTCCCCTTGGTGCGTAAGCTTTACCCTGAAGGAACTTGGCCCCATGGCGCGCATCATTGAAACGGCAACCGGTCTCGAAGCCCTGACCTTCGACGACGTCCTCCTGCAACCCGGTCACTCCGAGGTCATGCCGGGCCAGACGAACATCGCGACCCGCATCGCCCACGATTTCGAACTCAACCTGCCGATCCTCTCTTCCGCCATGGACACGGTGACGGAAAGCCGTCTTGCCATCGCGATGGCGCAGGCCGGCGGCCTCGGCGTCATCCACCGCAACCTGACGCCCGCCGAGCAGGCCGAGGAAGTTCGCCAGGTCAAGAAGTTCGAAAGCGGCATGGTCGTCAATCCCGTGACGATCGGTCCGGATGCCACGCTGGCCGACGCGCTGTCGCTGATGAAGTTTCACGGTATTTCCGGTATTCCGGTCGTTGAAAACGGCGGCAGCGGCAAGGCCGGCCGCCTCGTCGGCATCCTGACGAACCGCGACGTGCGCTTCGCCTCCGACCAGAGCCAGAAGATCTACGAACTGATGACCCGTGAGAACCTCATCACGGTGAAGGAAAGCGTCGACCAGCAGGAGGCCAAGCGCCTGCTGCACATGCACCGCATCGAGAAGCTGCTGGTGGTCGATGGCGACGGCCGCTGCGTCGGCCTCATCACGGTCAAGGACATGGAGAAATCGCAGCTGAACCCCAACGCATCGAAGGATGCGCAGGGCAGGCTTCGCGCCGCCGCCGCGATCTCCGTCGGCGATGACGGCTTCGAGCGCGCCGAGCGCCTGATCGATGCCGGCATCGACCTGATCGTCGTCGATACCGCGCACGGCCATTCGCAGCGCGTTCTCGATGCCGTCGCCCGCGTCAAGAAGCTCTCCAACTCCGTGCGCATCATGGCCGGCAACGTCGCTACATCAGATGGCACGAAGGCGCTGATCGATGTCGGTGCTGACGCCGTCAAGGTCGGTATCGGTCCGGGCTCGATCTGCACCACGCGCATCGTCGCCGGCGTCGGCGTGCCGCAGCTTGCGGCCATCATGGCGTCGGTCGAGGCCGCGCAGGCCCAGGGCATTCCCGTTATCGCCGATGGCGGCATCAAGTTCTCCGGCGACCTGGCCAAGGCGATCGCCGCCGGCGCTTCCGCCGTCATGGTCGGCTCGCTGCTTGCCGGTACCGATGAAAGCCCGGGTGAAGTGTTCCTCTACCAGGGTCGCTCCTTCAAGGCCTATCGCGGCATGGGCTCCGTCGGCGCCATGGCGCGCGGCTCGGCAGATCGCTACTTCCAGGCGGAAGTGCGCGACACGCTGAAGCTGGTGCCCGAGGGCATCGAAGGCCAGGTGCCGTACAAGGGCCCGGTCTCGGGCGTGCTGCACCAGCTCGCCGGCGGCCTGAAGGCCTCCATGGGCTATGTCGGCGGCAAGGATCTTAGGGAGTACCAGGAGCGCGCCACCTTCGTGCGCATCTCCGGCGCCGGCCTGCGCGAAAGCCATGCGCACGACGTGACGATCACCCGCGAGAGCCCGAACTATCCGGGCGCCGTCTGATCGCATCGTCGAAAATGGATGTCTTGAATGCCCGGCTTGCCGGGCATTTTTGTTTTGAAAGGCGCTCCCGCCTGTTCCGTTTTTTCAAGCATGCGCTAGGATCGGCCATCGGCAATTTCGCCGGTTATCTGGGGGATATCATGAAGACGTTTTTGGCTGGTGCCGTTCTGGCCCTGGGGCTGGTTTCGTCCGCGCAGGCGCAGACGGTCAACGCCGGCACGTATAATGTCGAGGGCACCAATCTCGACGGTTCGGCCTACACGGGCACCGCGACAATCGAGCTGACCAGCGAGACGACCTGCTCGATCGAATGGCAGACCGGCGGAACCACCTCGAACGGCATCTGCATGCTCTATGGCGATGCTTTTGCGGCCGGCTACGTGCTGGGCGATGCCGTCGGCCTCGTCGTCTATCACGTCAAGGGCGATGGCGTTCTGGAAGGCGCCTGGACGATCAGCGGCAAGGACGGCTCGGGCACCGAGAACCTGACCCTGCAGCAGTAAGCCTCTCTCCCTCGGCTTGTCGCAAAAGGCCGTTTCCGGTTGAGCCTTCGGCCGGAAACCCCTATCAAGGGGCCCGAAACGACAAGCCGAAGGATAACCATGTCTCCCACGGAAGCCACGATCTGGCCTGTCATCGCGCATGTCGCGCTGGTCTTCGCCCTTTATTTCCTGTTGTCGTCACGCCGCATGGGCGCGGTGAAATCCGGGCGGGCAAAGCCTGAGCAGTTCCGCGAGAACCGCGACGAGCCGGCGGAAAGCGTGACCGTCAAAAACGCCATCGCCAACCAGTTCGAGCTGCCGGTCCTGTTTTATGCCGTCAGCATCCTGCTCTATCTCGTCGATGCCGATAATCCGGTGACCGTCGCCGGTGGCTGGCTGTTCGTGGCGCTGCGCTATGCCCACGCCTATGTGCATGTCACCAGCAACCGCCTGCGCTATCGCCGGCCGCTGTTCATCGCCGGGTTCGCGGTCGTCGGCCTCCTGTGGATCTGGCTCGGCGTCTGGCTCGCCTTCACCTGAAACGTCATTGGCCTTGAATAAAGCAAAGCACTGATCCGTTTGAGAAAACGGGGCCGGGTTCTGACGGATCCGGCCCCGTTCTTTTAGGGGCAACAGCACCATCGCAATCCGAAGGCCAAGCAAAATATTGCAGCATCCGGCATGCGGTTTCATAACTCATAACGGGATCATTTTCGTGAAATCTCTCGCGACCAAAACGTTCGCCGCCCTTGCCGCGGCGGCCATGCTCATCTCTGTGCCTGCCGCTTATGCCGCCGGCCAGAAGTTCGATATCAAGAACGACTCCGAATATATCATCGACGGTTTCTATACCGGCGAAGGTAACGAATGGAGCGCCAACTGGATGAACTTCAAGCTCAATGGCGGCGAAAGCGCCAACATGGAGTTCAACTATGACGGCCCGTGCGACATCGAATTCTATGTCACCTGGGAAGGCGAGGACGGCTCCAGCATCAAGGGCGACGAGACGACGATCAATATCTGCGAAGCCAACACGATCTATTTCGACGGCAAGCAGGCGACCTACGACTGATCGTATCCGTCGCAGGATAGGATAGAGCGGACCCCGGCATGGCAGCATGCCGGGGTTTTCTATGGCGCGCTGATGTCGAGCCGCATGGCGCAGCGCGTGTCGCGCCGCAGCCCGTGGGCTTCCTCAAGGTCGAGCACGTCCCGCAGACGCGGCGAAAGCGCATCCTCGTCCAGCACGCGAAACCCGAGCCGCTCATAGAACGGGCAGTTCCAGGGAATGGTGCGGAAGGTCGTGAGCGTGACGGCTTGGAGGCCGCGGGTCGTCGCGATGTCGATGGCATGCGCAATTAGCTTGCGGCCGATGCCGAACCCCTGATGCAGATGGTCGACGGAGATTTCGCAGATATGCAGGTCCCGGCCGGATATTTCCGCACTGAGGAAACCGAGCGGATGATCGCCGTCATCGACGGCCACCCAGTTCGTGCCGGCCGCAAGGAGTGCGTGATGCACCTCCGCACTCTGCACCTCGCCGACCGACAGCCAGGAAAAAGCCTCGATCAGCCGGAAGGCCTGCGCGGCCGAGCGTTCGATCTGGCGCAGCGTTTCCACGTCGTCGTCGCGCACGGGGCGGATCGTCACGCCGGAAGGGCCGGTCTTGACGAGGGGAACGCCGTCGAGCGGCAGCTGCGTTACCATCCCGGCAGGATGTTCCCGGTCCGCATGCGCGCTACGCGCGGGAAGACCTTCACATCCGCCTCCGGCAGGTCATCGGCAGCCGTCAGCGGCGTGATGTTGTCGAGGCAGGCGGTGATGTGGCTGGTGATCGCGTTGGACAGCGAAGGCGAAAGGCCGGGCCTGCGCATGATGCCGATCTGGACGGGGGCAAGCGGCGGGAAGCCGTCGGCCTGCGTCAGCACCTTCATGCCGGGGCGCAGCGCCGATTCCGGCAGCACCGAGACGGCCATGCCGGCCATGACGGCGGCGGCCACGACGGTGGAGGACCAGCTGGTGAACAGCACCTGATAGTCGCGCCCGACGGAATCGAGCGCCGCGCAGGCGATCTGCCGCCACTGGCAATCCCGCCGTCCCACGGCAAGCGGCACCGGCGCATTTTCCGGCAGCGGATGGTTGGCGGACATGACCCAGCAGAGCGGCTCCGTGCGCACCACGTCCGACTGGCGCTGGCGCGGATTGTGCGTCACGAGCGCGATATCGAGTTCGCCCTTGGCCATCTTCTCCGCAAGGTCCACCGAAGGCTCGCAGACGATGTAGAGCTCGACATTCGGATGGGTCTTGGCAAACCGCATGATGATCTCGGGCATGTAGCGGTCGGCATAATCGTCCGGCGTGCCGATGCGCAGCATGCCTTCCAGCCGGTTGTCGTCGAAGGCGGCGATGGCCTCGTTGTTGAGGCGAAGCATCCGGCGGGCATAGTTGAGCAGGCGCTCGCCCTCGGCCGTCAGGCGGTTGCCGCGGCCGTCCTTCATGAAGAGCTGCTTGCCGATGCGCTCCTCAAGGCGGCGCATCTGCATGGAAACGGCCGACTGGGTCTTGAACACCCGCTCCGCGGCGCGCGTGAAGCTTCCGGTATCGGCAATCGCCACGAAGGTCTGCAGCTGGTCGATGTCTAGCGGAGCGGACATAACGTCACCCATAAGATTGTTTGATTGATACTATTAGAAACATTCGTTGGACTGATCAATGGGATTCTGCGAAAAAGCAATTGTTGAACGATGGGTCTCAAGTTGATCCATCGCTCGACGGGATCTGCCGTTCCGCTTCGACCTCCGCGGGCGGCTCTTCTTCAAATCCGACCCTTTAACCGCCGCTCGATCCCTGTGAGCAGCGAACGATCACGGGCGTCGTGCGAAACCCCATCGAAGGACGATGGATCGCCGAGCCGGAAAGGAGAAATGCCATGCGCATGATCGACCGTAAGATGGAAATCGATATCCTCGCAACGCGCCGTCCGGCCCCGAACCTCTTTGCCCGCGTCAGCAATGCCGCCGCCAAATTTGTCCGTGCATGGCAGAACCGTCGCGTGATCAATCGCCTGAACGAACTCGACGACCACCAGCTCTATGACATGGGGCTGTGCCGCAACGACGTTCAGGACGTCCGCGCCGCATCCTTCTTCACGGATGCCGGCCTGCACCTGACGATCGCCTCGCGCGAACGCGCCCGTCGTCATCTGCGCAGCGGCCGTCTGGATTGATTTTCGATGGTGCCGGCCTGCCTCCCGGTTTGGCACCACAGCATTGACGCAATTCCGGACGCAAAACCGCCGCACGCTTTTGCTGGAATTGCCTGCCTTCCCCGCAGGGTGAGAGCCAATAACCCTGCCGCTTGCCCGACGTGCGACTCCCAAGGTCCGCGTCGGGCTTTTTCATATGGGGAGCGTGGTCAGCTCTTCTCGCCGCCGCGCATGGTCTCGAAGATCGATTCGATGTTGCGCTGATAATCCTTCTGCATGTCGAGGCCGGTGTCGAACATCGTGTTGACGAGGCTCTTCAGCGAATCCGCCGGGGTGGCTTCCGGCGCGCTTGGCTTTTCGCTCGCCGCCGGCTGGCCGGCCATGCCGCCCATCATGTCCTGAAAGGCCTTGGCGAAAGGATTGTCCGTGAAGGGATTTGCGGGCGCCGCTTCCTTCTTCGTGCCGAAGAATTCCTGCGCAGCCTGCGTGAATGGGTTGTCGGTGAAGGGGTTGGCTGGTTCCTGCTTCTTGGCAAAACCCGTCGCTTCCGCCCATTGCTGCATCATGTCGGCGAAGGGATTGGCTTGCGTCGATGAAGTGCCGGGGAAGAACGGGGCAAGCGACTGCTTGAAGATGCCGCCCATCAGCGCGCTCGCCATGACAGGCAGCATCTGCTTGTAGATTTCCTGGCCGATGCCGGTCATCTGTGCGGCCTGCGCGGCAATCGCCCGCGAGACGTCCTTGTTGCCGAAGAGGTGGCCGAGAATGCCGTTGCCCTCGGCAAGCCCCTGCGGCGTGAAAGTCTTGGAAATGTCCTCGAAATATTGCGCGTGCCCGCCCGTCGTCAGCGCCTTCATGAAGGCGGCCATGTCATAGGGATTGGCGGCGTTGCGCTTGAACCCCTCGGAAAAGGCCGGCATCAGCGCGGCGACGGCCTTTGCGGCCTGTTCCTGCGCAAGGCCGAACTGGCGCGCCATGGTCTCCACGGCATTGCCGTTCTGCGCCTGCATCATCATGTCGTAAAGCGAAAGCATCTTGGCGTCCTTCCCCCGGTACAGGCACAGCATGTGCCTGCACTATAACGGGAATTTCGGCCGCGCAAACCGCTTTTTGGCGTGATGCTCAGTACTGGTAGTCGGTAAAGACCGGCTCGACGGAACCATTCCAGCGGCCGTTATAGAGCGCCAGCATGTCCTCGGCGAGCGTCGCCTTCTTGGCCAGAACCTCGTCGAGCGGGGCGAGGAAGATCGTCTCGTCGACGCCGTCGCCGTTGATGCGGGCGCGGGCCGCAAGGCCCTGCCGCGAGATCGACACCACTTCGCGGGCGACGTCGAGCAACGTCTTGCCGCGGAAATCGGCCTTGAGGCCTTGCGCCGGCACGGCATTACGCAGTGCGGAGACCTCCTCGACCGTCCAGTCGCGCGTCAGGCTTTCGGCGGCATCGAGCGCGCCGTCGTCATAGAGCAGGCCGACCCAGAAGGCAGGCAGCGCACAGATGCGGCGCCACGGGCCGCCGTCGGCGCCGCGCATTTCGAGGAAGCGCTTCAGTCGCACATCCGGGAAGAGCGTCGAAAGGTGGTTCGTCCAGTCGCCGATATTGGGCTCGTAGTCGGCGACCTCGCCCTTCAGCGCGCCGGCCATGAACTGGCGGAAGGTGACATGGGTGCAGTCATGGTACTTGCCGTCGCGCACGATGAAATACATCGGCACGTCGAGCGCCCATTCGACATAGTCCTCGAAGCCGAAATCCGGCTTGAAAGCGAAGGGGATGAGGCCGGCGCGGTTGTTGTCGGTGTCGCGCCAGATATCGCCGCGCCAGGACAAGAGGCCATTCGGCTTGCCGTCGGTGAAGGGCGAGGAGGCGAAGAGCGCGGTCGCCATGGATTGCAGCTTCAGCGACACCTGCATCTTGCGGCGCATGTCGACTTCCGAGGAGAAGTCGAGGTTCACCTGGATCGTGCAGGTGCGATACATCATGTCGAGGCCCTGGCTGCCGACCTTCGGCATATAGCGGGTCATGATGTCGTAGCGGCTTTTCGGCATGCGCGGGGTTTCGGCCAGCGTCCATTTCGGGCTGCCGCCCATGCCGAGGAAACGGATGCCGAGCGGTTCGGCGATCTCGCGCAGCGTGGCGAGGTGCTGGTTGGATTCCTTGCAGGTCTGGTGCAGCGTTTCGAGCGGCGCGCCCGAAAGCTCGAACTGGCCGCCGGGCTCCAGCGAGATCGCGCCCATGCCGGACGGTTCGGCCAGGCCGATAATGTTGCCGGCGTCGACGATCGGCTCCCAGCCGGTCTTTTTCTGCATGCCGTTAAGTAGCGCGGAAATGCTGGCATCTCCGAAATAGGGAACGGGACTGTTGTCGGCCGTAAAGAAGACGAATTTCTCATGCTCGGTGCCGATGCGGAACCTTTCCTTCGGCTTGTTGCCGTCGGCGAGGTATTCCGCCATGTCCGCAACGGTGCGGATCGGCGTCTGGTCGGTGGTATCACGGGCCATGGGCGTCTTCTTCTGAACGGATGGCGCCCGGCGGAACGTCGGGCATGGGAGGGTGCTTGGACCGGAAATAGATGCGGTGCAAGCGAATTCCTTTCAAGGCAGATTCAAAAAATCCCATTCGACTTTTCAGAAAAATCTTGCCTGCCGACAGGCCGCGCGCGCAAAAGCCTGCCACTCTTGCCTAATGCCAATCGCCGATCGCCGCCTGGATGACCGCCATGGCCGCGACAGCCGCCGTATCGGCCCGCAGGATGCGGGGGCCGAGCGGAATGGGCGTCACGAAATCGAGATTGCGGAGCAGCGCGCGTTCCTCGTCGGAAAACCCGCCTTCCGGCCCGACGAGCAGCGCCAGCTTGCGCTCCGTGATCCCCTGCAGCACCGGCAGCGGGTTCTGGCTGCCATGGCCCTCGTCGCAGAAGATGATGCGGCGCTCGCGCGGCCAGTCGGCAAGCAGGTCCTCCAGTTTGCGCGGCGCGGCAACGCTCGGAATGGCGAGAATGCCGCATTGCTCTGCCGCTTCGGTGGCGTTCGCTTCCAGCCGTTCGATGCTGGTGATCTTGCCCTGGACATGCTGGGTCATGACGGGTTGAAGCACGCCGGCCCCCATCTCGACGGCCTTCTGCACGAGATAGTCAAGCCGCCCGACCTTCAAGGGGGCGAAAAGATAGTGCAAATCGGATGGCGCCGGCTGCGGCCGGGTCTGTTCGGTCGGTGTCAGCAGCAGACGCTTGCGGGTCGGCAGCGACAGCGTGGAATGCCACTCGCCGTCCCGCCCGTTGAACAGCAGCACGGCATCGCCTTCGCTCATGCGCAGCACATTGGTCAGGTAGTGGAAATGATCCTTCGAGGCCTCGAAGGCCTGGCCCTCGGCAAGGGCGTCGCCGACGAAGAGGCGCTGCATCCGGTAGTTGGCACGCATGGTCAAGGTCTCAGGTGAAGAGCGCGTTGAGCGCGAGGAAGACGAGGGCCGAGAGCATGGCCGAGACGGGCAGCGTCACGATCCAGGCCGAGATGATCGTCATGAAATGCGAGCGGCGCACGAGATAGCGCCGGCGCGTCTCGTCGAGATTGGCCGGCGGCTCCTCCGGCGCGATGCCGTTGCCGCGGCTGCGGATATAGTCGATGCGGCGGATCGAGTTGCGCGTGTACCATTCGCGGAAGAGCCCGACGCCGAAGACGGCACCGACGGCGATATGCGTCGAGGAGACGGGGATGGCGAGGGCTGAGGCCGTCAGCACGGCGACGGCGGAGGAGAGCGCCACGCAGAAGGCGCGCATCGGATTGAGCTTGGTGATCTCGTTGCCGACGATGCGGATGAGGCGCGGGCCGAAGAGAAGCAGGCCAAGCGAGATGCCGAAGGCGCCGATGATCATCACCCAGAGCGGGATTGTCGCCCCGCCGCCGACGTCACCCGAACGCAGCGCCGAGACGATGCCGTAGAGCGGGCCGACGGCGTTGGACACGTCGTTTGCGCCATGAGCGAAGGAGAGCAGCGCCGCCGAACAGATCAGCGGAAGGCGGAAGAGCACGCGCAGCGACTGGTTGCGGTTGTCGAGGCCATTGGCCGCGCGGCGCACGATAGGCCGGGTGACGATATAGGTGACGACGCCGAAGCCGAGGCCGATGGTGAGCGCCTTGCCGAGCGGCAGGTCGTAGAAGCCGTTCGTGCCGCCATTGGCGAGAAAAGCAGCGAAGGCCCCGGCCATCACGGCGACGAGCAACGGAACCCAGGTCTTGGCCGCTTCGATCTTGTCGTCGCGGTAGATGATGAATTCCTTGATGAAATAGAGAAAGGCCGCCGCGATCACGCCGCCGAGAATCGGCGAGACGGTCCAGCTGACGACGATCAGGGCAATCGAATCCCACTGCACGCTCTGGAAGCCGCTGGCAGCCGCCCCCGCGCCGATGACGCCGCCGATGATCGAATGGGTGGTGGAGATCGGCGCATTGGCGAGCGTGGCAATGTTGATCCAGAGCGCTGCGGAAATGAGGGCCGCCATCATCGCCCAGGCGAAAACCGTGGGGCTCGGGAAGATGGTGCGGTCGACGATGCCGGACGCGACGGTCTCGGCCACGCCCTGGCCGGCGAGCAGCGCCCCGGCGATCTCGAAGATCGCGGCGATGATGAGCGCCACGCCCATGCTCATGGCGCGCGCGCCGACGGCTGCACCCACATTGTTCGTCACGTCGTTGGCGCCGATGTTCATCGCCATATAGGCGGCGAGGGCAGCGGCGACGGCAACGACGAGAACGCCCGGCGTGCCGGTGGCGAAGGTGCTGGCGACTGCCATGGCGATCAGGAGGAAGATCAGGGCAATGCCGACACCCGTCCACGACCGCAGCACGAAATGCGTGGCCTGTTCGGTGAAGGTCAGTTTTTCCAGATCCTTGTCCAGCGTCGGCTTGCGTAGCTGGACCTGAGAATTCGCCATTCATGCTGCTCCGTTATTGCCAGAAGGCAGTATCGCCTCACAGCATCGGCGGCAATATGACGATAGCGCTATCAGGCGCCGGTCGTGCCGTTTTTGGCCGGGGGAGTGAGATCGGAGAGGATCTTCTGCTCGAAATTCACCAGCAGCGTCTTGAGGCCCGGCTCCTGCACGCGGGCGGCGGCCTCCGTGCAATCGACCCATTCGGCGCGGCGTTCGCCCTTTTCCGGGAAATTCTTGGCGATATCGTCCACTTCAAGTGCGAAGACGCGCACGCGGCAATCGAGCTTCAGCCCCTCCGGCATGCCCTTCATGTAGCGGTAGCTGCCGATCGATTCTGCGATGACCTTGCCCTTGACGCCGGCCTCTTCCCAGGCCTCGCGCGCCGCGGCAGCGCTGGCGCTCTTGCCATCCATCGGCCAGCCCTTGGGAATGACCCAGCGGCCGGTGTCGCGGCTGGTGATGAGCAGGACCTCGACCTCCGAACGCTTCTTCTTCAGCCGGTAGCACAGCGCGCCATACTGCTCCTTGCAGGGTCTGCGGAACATGAGCTGGACGTCGTTGGCGAGGCGGTTGAGAATGTTCAAGGTCTTTTTGTTCCTCTTGCGGCACTGATCTGCCGAGTCATGTATCGACCATCATGCTTGCGCGAGATTTACGGCGCAAGTCAGGCTTGTGGGGGAATACCGCGTTTTTGCATGCGCAGCTGTGCAATTCTTTGCCACTCCCCGCTGCGTTCGGCGTCGCGGATTGCGACGGCGATATAATCCATATGCGCCTGTGCGGCCTGTCGCGCGCCATTTCCGTCGCCGGCCATGATCGCCGCGTAGATCGCCTCATGCTGCGCGAGAAGGTGGCCGCGTGCCGTCTCGGAGGCAAAAACGAGGTGGCGGTGGAAGAAGATGCCTTGGGCCAGCAGCCGGTAACACGCGCGCAGCGTGTGCAGGAGGACGATATTGTGCGCGGCCTCGCCGATCGCGTTGTGCAACTCCACGTCGGCGTCGAGCTCGGCATCGAAGGAGCCGCCCTCATGGGCTGCGCGCATCGCTTGCATGATGCGGGTCAGCATCTGCCGGTCGTAATCCGTCGCGCGGCGGGCGGCGAGTTCGGCGGTTATGCCCTCGAGCTCCCGGCGATATTCGATATAGTCCTGCGTCGCGCGCTGGTGGCGGGCGATGAGATCGACGACGGGGCGGGAAAACACCTGGCCGATGATATCGGCGACATAGGTGCCGTCGCCATGCTGGCTGATGAGCAGGCCCCGGCTTTCCAGTTCCTTCAGCGCATCGCGCAGGATGGGGCGGGACACGTCGAGGCGTTTGGAAAGCTCCCGCTCGCCGGGCAGCCGTTCGCCGTCGCGCAGCACGCCCTCGAGTAGCAAAAGCTCGATCTGCCGCACGACCTCATCGGCGGTGCGGCTGGGGCTGATGCGGGAGAAAAGGTCGAACGGCGCGTCTGTCACGCCGCAAGTCTATCAACCCCGGCGGAAACTGGTCAATAATCTTGTCCACTGCCTTGAAAGAGCCTGCGTCAATGCGCCCTATCTCTCGGCGCCTGACATTTGTTAAGACTATGCTGTTGCACGAAGGGGGACGGTGCAGAATGGGTAACGGAAGCTTCGCTTTTCCGCAGGCGACTGCGCGTGCGCAGGCGCTGGGGGAAATCCACGCAAGGCCATATGCGCTGGTGCCGTCGCCACGCGTCATCTTCCAGCTCGCCTTCCTCACCGAGGGTGGTTCGGCGGTCGATCATGCGGTGATGGGAGAATTGTCGCGCTCGCGCGGCATCTCGCCGCCGGGGCGCGATTCCAGCCACCATGCACTGAGCTGGGGCCAGGGCACGCTGCGCTGGGAGCGCCACACGGAATTCTCGACCTATTTCTGGGATGGTCCGGTGCCGGAAAAATTCGCCGGCGAAGTGGCCGTGCATCCGTTCGGCGACAGCTTTTCGCCGCCCGGTACGCTGATCTCGGGCATCCGCCTCGAAATCCGCCCGGATTCGCCGGAAACCCGCGAAGCGATCGCCAGCTTCGACCCGACCAGCCTCTGTTACAGCGAGATCAAGAACGGCCAGGGCGTCGTGCTCACCGACTTCCGCCAGAACGGCGACGGGCTGACGCAGATCCTCGTCATCGATCGCGGCATGACGGAGGCCGGGCGCGGCGCGCTCGTCCAGCGCCTCCTCGATATCGAGACCTATCGCACGCTCGCCATGATGGGCCTGCCGCTCGCCCAGTCGCTGTCGCCGGATATCCGCCGCATCGAGGACGGCCTGACCGGCATCACCAATGCCATGAAGCAGCATGCTCGCGACAAGGCCGACGAACTCTTGACCGAGATCACCCGCCTGGCCGCCGAGCTGGAGGCCAATGCAGCGCTCAGCCTCTACCGCTTCGGCGCCAGCCGCGCCTATTACGGCATCGTGCAGGAGCGTATCCGCACGCTCGCCGAAAGTGCCGTGCCCGGTTACGAAACGCTCGGCTTCTTCCTCGAGCGCCGTCTGGCGCCGGCCATGCGCACCTGCCAGTCGATCGAGGAGCGGCAGGCCAACCTGTCGCGCAAGCTCGCCCGTGCGACGGCGCTGCTGCGCAGCTGGATCGACGTGGAACTGGAACAGCTCAACACGACGCTGCTCAACTCGATGGACCGCCGCGCCAAGTTGCAGCTGCGGCTGCAGCAGACCGTCGAAGGCCTCTCAGTCGCCGCGATCTCCTATTATGTCATTGGCCTGTTCGGCTATGTGGCGAAGGCAGCGCACGGCCTCGGGCTGGAGGTGAAGCCGGAAACGCTGACCGGCATCGCCGTGCCCTTCGTCATCGTCGGCATGTGGCTGCTCGTCCGCGCGATCAAGCACAAGCACGCGGAAGAGGACAAGCATTAAGCCTGTCTGCCGGCCGAAGTCGGATTCGCCCTGCCGCGCATGGCTTCCCCCGTCAGCGTTCCCAATAGGGCAGGGGGCCGTAGAGGTCGGCGAGATAATCGATGAACAGCCGCACCTTGACCGGCAGGAACTGCCGGCTCGGATAGACGGCGGACAGCACCACGTTGCGCGAGCCCTCGTATTCCGGCAGCACCTGCACGAGATCGCCGCTCTTCAGCGCCGGACCGACATCCCAGGTGGAGCGCAGCGCAATGCCCATGCCGGAAAACACCGCCTCGCGCACCACTTCGCTCGAATTGGTGTAGAGCGATCCGTGCGGGCGATAGGTGACGCTGCCTTCCGGGCCTTCGAGGCGCCAGACATCCTGCGTGTGCGGCGGCAGGCAGACATGCTCGGCAAGCGCCTCCAGCGAGGCCGGCGAGCCGTGGCGGGCAATGTAATCGGGCGAGGCGCACAGCACGCGCCGCACCGAGGCGAGACGGCGGGCAACGAGCGAGGAATCCGACAGTTCGCCGATGCGGATGGCGATATCGAAACCGCCGCCGACGATATCGGAGAAATCGTCGGTGAGAACGAGGTTCACGACGAGTTCGGGATAGGCATCCATGAAGCCCTTGAGATTGGGGGCGATATGCATGCGGCCGAAGGAGGTGGGCGCGGAAATGCGCAGCGTGCCGCGCACCGCGCCCGACCGGCCGGACGCGAAGGCCTCCGCCTCCTCGATGCCCGAGAGAATGCCGACGATGCGGTCGTAGAAGCCTTGTCCCGCCTCGGTCAGCGAGATCTGCCGCGTCGTGCGCTGGAAGAGCCGCGTGCCGAGCCGCTCCTCCAGCCGCTTGACGCGTTTGGAGATGACGGCTGGGGACAGACCGAGCGCCCGCCCCGCTGCCGACATACTTCCCATGGAAATGACGCGGGAGAAGATTTCGAGGTCACCAAGATTTGTCACGCGTCATGTCCTTGCAGGAATTTGGGCAAGCTTATGGGTCAGTTGGTCGAGTCGACGATCACTTCCTCGCCGAATTTACCGTTCTTCGGCTCCGGTTTGTAGGTCGAGTTCTGCGCGCGCATGACGCGGATCGGGCGGATGCCCGCGGCGATCGCCGCCTTCATGTCGCTGTCGGCATCGCCATAGTAGATCTTCAGCTTGTGCTCCTTCAGGAATTCCACCTTGTTTTCCGAAGAGGCGGTGAACACCACGTCGTTCATCTTTTCAATGCCGAAGGCCTTCTTGATGGCCCCGGTCAGGGTTTCGCCGCCGGTGCCGCGCGTGCGGCCGGTGATGAAGAAGATTTCGTCGCCGCGCGCCTCGTGCATGTCGATCAGCTTGCGGGCAACCTCTTTCGGCACCGAATACTGGTCGCAATTGTTGGTGTGGATGTCCGTCCAGAACGCGTCCATCTTCAGGTAGTCTTCCGAGGCCGGCGAGTATTTCATCTTGCCGTAATAGAAGCAGGGGCTGGAAAACAGCACCGTATCATCCACGTCGAAGCCCACCGCCATGGCAGGCTGGCCTTCCAGCGTCGCCGCGATCTGGTCGACGGAGACCCAATGCACCGGCGCGGTCGCCAGAAGCTCGGAGGTCGTCACGCCGGGATTGAGATTGGGCAGGTCCTCGGCGAAAGCGGGACCGGCGAGAAGCAGAAGAGCCGAAATGGCGGCGAGCGATCTGCGCATGATATGTCCTCCCTTGCCTGCGGTCGCAAGGCCGTCCGTGATCGTTCCGCCTTCCGATCGCCGGACTGTCGCATTCGCGCTGGGGGGCGGTCAATCGCATGATCTTGCTACCGCCGCGTTTGTCCCCGCAAGTCGGAGCGCTTCGCGGTACGACGACCATGCTTAGGATTTGCACCGCTCAGGCCTGAGTGGTAAAGAAAAAAGACCACTTGAGAACGGAGATGACGGAATGGATCAGATCGGCTTTCTCGAACCGCGGCCGTCGGTGCTGTCGCGCCGCCGCGAAATCGTTGCCGATCTCGTCGATCTCCTGCCGGAAGGCTGCCTTGTGCACGAGCCGCGTGAACTGGTGCCCTTCGAGACGGATGCCTTCGTCTCCTATCGCCGCCTGCCGCTCGCCGTCGCCCTGCCGGAGACGACGCAGCAGGTCGCGGCCGTGCTGAAATATTGCCATCGCTACGGCGTGCCTGTCGTGCCGCGCGGTGCCGGCACCTCGCTGTCGGGGGGCGCGATCCCGCAGGAGGATGCGGTGGTCATCGGCCTTTCCAAGATGGCGCGCATCCTGGATGTGGATTTCGCCAACCGCACCGCGACCGTCCAGGCCGGCGTCACCAATCTCGCGATTTCCGATGCCGTCTCCGCCGACGGCTATTTCTATGCGCCCGATCCGAGCTCGCAGCTCGCCTGCACGATCGGCGGCAATATCGGCATGAATTCCGGCGGCGCGCACTGTCTGAAATACGGTGTGACGACCAACAACCTGCTCGGCGTCAAGCTGGTCATGATCGACGGCACGATCGTCGATCTCGGCGGCAAGGCGCTCGATGCCGGCGGGCTCGATCTTCTCGGCGTCATCTGCGGCGGCGAGGGGCAATTGGGCATCGTCACGGAGGCGACGGTGCGGCTGATCGCCAGGCCGGAGGGCGCGCGCCCGGTGCTGTTCGGCTTCGACAGCTCGGAGGAGGCGGGCGCCTGCGTGGCCGATGTCATCGCGGCCGGCATCATTCCCGTCGCCATCGAGTTCATGGACAAGCCGGCCATCGAGATCTGCGAGGCCTTCGCCCATGCCGGCTACCCGATGGATGTCGAGGCGCTCCTGATCGTCGAGGTCGAGGGGTCGGAAGCCGAGATGGAGGCGATGCTGTCAAGCATCATCGAGATCGCCGGCCGTCATGGTGTCAAGGTCGTCAAGGAAAGCCAGTCCGCGACGGAGGCGGCCCTCATCTGGAAGGGCCGCAAATCCGCCTTCGGCGCCACCGGCCGCATCGCCGACTATATCTGCATGGACGGCACGGTGCCGCTTGGCCAACTGCCCGCCGTGCTGCGCGGCACCGCCGAGATCGTCGCGAGATACGGCCTGCGCGTCGCCAATGTCTTCCACGCTGGCGACGGCAACATGCATCCGCTGATCCTGTTCAATGCCAACGATCCCGAGGATGCCGCCAAGGCCGAGGCCGCGGGCAACGAGATCCTGAAACTCTGCGTCGATGTGGGCGGCTGCCTGACCGGCGAACACGGGGTCGGCATCGAGAAACGCGACCTGATGCGTCATCAATACAGCTATGCCGATCTCGCCCAGCAGATGGCCGTGCGCGCGGCCTTCGATCCGCAATGGCTGCTCAACCCGTCGAAAGTCTTCCCGCTCGAAGGGCGCCCCGCCTGATGACACCGATCCACGAACCGCTTTCCGAGGACGCCGCAAGCCGTCTTGTCCAGGTCGCCAGCCTCTCGAAATCCCCCTTCGTCATCAGGGGCGGCGGCACGCGCAGCCTGCACAGCACGCCCGAGGGGGCCGATGTGCTGTCGGCGCGTGGCCTCAACGGCATAGTCGCCTACAATCCCGCCGAGATGACCATGACGGCCCGCGCCGGCACGCCGCTGGAAGTGGTGGAAGCAGCGCTTGCCGAAAAGCGCCAGATGCTGTCCTTCGAGCCGAACGACCTGCGCGGCGTGCTCGGCTCCTCCGGCATCCCGACGATCGGCGGCGTCTTCGCCACCAATGCCTCCGGCCCGCGCCGCCTGACGGCAGGGGCGGCGCGCGACAGCCTGCTTGGCGTGCGCTTCGTTAACGGCACGGGCGAGATCGTCAAGGCCGGCGGACGGGTGATGAAGAACGTCACGGGCCTCGATCTCGTCAAGCTGCTTGCCGGCTCGCACGGTTCGCTGGCGCTGCTGACGGAGGTCACCTTCCGCCTGCTGCCGGTGCCGGAAACATCCGCCACCATCGTCGTCTCCGATCTCAACGATGCCGAAGCCGCCGCTGCCATGGCAACGGCCATGTCGCTCCCGGTGGAAGTCTCGGGGGCGGCGCATCTGCCCGAAAGCGTGCGGGGCCGTTTCATCGGCGGCGCACTGCCGCCGGGCGCCGCCACGGTGCTGCGTCTCGAAGGCCTCTCGGCCTCTGTTACGGTGCGCGGCGAAAAGCTCGTGTCCGCCATGGCCCGTTTCGGTGCCGTGTCCCGTCTGGAAGCTGAGGGCACGAAACGCCTCTGGCGTGAAATCCGCGATGCCGCACCCTATGCCGACGGCACGCCGCGCCCGCTCTGGCGTGTCTCGGTCGCGCCTATCGCCGGCCAGCAGCTCGTCGCGGCGCTTCGTCTGGAAACCGGCGTCGATGCCTTCTACGACTGGCAGGGCGGCCTCGTCTGGCTGCGCATGGAATCCGATCCCGAGGCCGCACTGCTGCGCCGCTACGTCAAGGCCGTCGGCGGCGGGCACGCGACGCTTCTCAGGGCGCGTCCCGAGGTGCTGGCGGCGACGCAGGTGTTCCAGCCGGAGACCGAGGGGGTTGCCGCCCTGCAATCCCGTGTGAAGGCGAGCTTCGATCCGTTGGGCCTGTACGTTTCCCCTCTGCTTGGTCATCAGAAGGGATAGTAGCCATGGGACGCCTTGCCGGAGATTCGATTGCCAGTCAGCGCCACAAGTCCTGGAAGGAACAGGTGGCAGAGGCGCGTGAGGAAAAGGCCACAAGCGGCGACCGGCCGCCCGAACCGCTCAGCGCGCCCGGTGCTGCCCGGCGGCGCATGGCGCTGCTCTGGTGGCTTGGCGCCTATAGCGGCGAAGCGACATTGGTGGGTGCGCGGGGCGCGGTGCCGCTCACGCCCGACATGCGGTTTCTGCTCGCCAGGAGATATCTCACGCTTTCCCGGCGAAGCAGCGGCGTGCTCGCAAGCCCGTTGCGCCGGGAAAACGAGCTTCAGATCACTGTTGCTGGAAAGCTGGCTCTGACCGCCGCCCGTGTCACCGAAGCTGAAAAGGCTTACATCATCGCAGCCCGCAGAAACCGAATGCTGCGCTAGAGTTTTGTTTTTTTTGCCGCATGATCCGACGCCCGAGCGATGCCGCTTTGGCCGGAAATGCCTGGTGCGGCATCTGAGGAGTTGAGACGTGCAGACGAATTTCACCGCCGAGCAGCTTGCCGATCCGCATGTCGCGACATCCGAAAAGATCCTGCGCAAATGCGTGCATTGCGGCTTTTGCACCGCCACCTGTCCGACCTATGTGACGCTCGGCAACGAGCTCGACAGCCCGCGCGGCCGTATCTATCTCATCAAGGACATGCTGGAAAACGGCCGGGCGGCGGATGCCGAGGTCGTGACCCATATCGATCGCTGCCTGTCCTGTCTTTCCTGCACGACGACCTGTCCGTCGGGTGTCGATTACATGCATCTCGTCGATCACGCGCGCATGCATATCGAAGAGACCTACAAGCGCCCGTTCTGGGATCGGCTCACCCGCGCCGTGCTGGCCGTGACACTGCCCTATCCGAACCGTTTCCGCCTGGCGCTGAAGGCGGCGAAGCTTGGCCGCCCCTTCGCAGGCCTCCTGAAGCGTTTCAAGCAGCTGGAACCCTTCGGCGTGATGCTGGACCTTGCGCCGCGCGTGCTGCCGAAAGCATCCGACAGCGCAAAGCCCGGCACACATCCGGCCACGGCACCGCGCCGCGGGCGGGTCGCGATCCTCTCCGGCTGCGCCCAGCCGGTGCTGAAGCCCGAGATCAACGCGGCGACGATCCGGCTTTTGACGCGCCTCGGCGTCGAGGTCGTGGCGCCGGCGGGCGAGGTCTGCTGCGGCTCGCTAGTGCACCATATGGGCCGCGAAGCGCAGGCGCTGGAGGCGGCGCGGCGCAATGTCGATGTCTGGCTCGGCGAGATCGAAAAGGGCGGGCTCGATGCGATCATCATCACGGCCTCCGGCTGCGGCACGACGATCAAGGACTACGGCTTCATGCTGCGCCTCGATCCTGATTATGCCGACAAGGCGGCGCGCGTCTCGGCGCTTGCCAAGGATGTGACGGAATATCTTGCGACCCTCGATCTGCAGCAGCAGGAGGCCAAGGGCCTGACGGTTGCCTATCACTCGGCCTGTTCCATGCAGCATGGCCAGAAGATCACCATGGCGCCGAAGGCGTTGCTCAAGGCGGCGGGCTTTGTCGTGCGCGATCCGGCCGCGGGCCACCTCTGCTGCGGCTCGGCCGGCACCTACAACATCCTGCAGCCGGAGATCTCCGGCAAGCTGAAGGCGCGCAAGGTCAAGAATATCGAGGCGACCAAGCCGGACCTGATCGCGACCGGCAATATCGGCTGCATCACGCAGATCGCGACGGGCACGCAAATCCCCATCCTGCACACCGTCGAGCTGCTCGACTGGGCCTATGGCGGGGAAAAGCCGGCTGTGCTTTCCTGATCCTGTCACGTGCGGAACTGCCAGCCGTCTAACGCTTTGCTAGAGGATCGGCCTTCCAATCCATCCGGAGATCCCGATGCGCCGCCTTCTGCTTTCGCTCGCCGCCCTTGCCGCCTTGTCCTCGCCCGCCTTTGCGACCGGCGGCTTCAGCTGCGCGATCAAGGATGCCAATCTCGCCTTCGATGCGGAGGGCGGTTTCAGCTACGGTCTCGGCGGTGGTTTCCTGAATTTCCGCGGCGAGATCGTCCTGCCGAAGGACATGGCACCGAAGGGGCTGGAGCGCGTGACGCTGACGCCGGCGCATCTCGGCCATGAATGGCTCTATGACGGCGAGCTACGCCTGCTGCTGCATGCGGAAACCGAAGGCGACCTGCCGTTCGGCTCGATCGACCTCATCGTCAAGACCACGATGGGCGAGGACGAGATCAGCTATGACGGCGATTACCGGATGATCGTGCACAACGCGGAAGGCGAGGGGATCGAGCGCACCGGCAAAGTCTCCTGCTCGGCCGGCTGAAACGACGATGCCGGCGCGAGGCCGGCATCCGAAGCGTTTGGGCGACGGCGGATCAGCCGCCGAAGCCGAACAGGTTGCCGAAGAAATCGACGCCCTTGTCGTTGTAGCTAACCGCGCCCTGGCGGTTGCCGGGGCCGACCACGATGACCTTGGTGCCGATGTCGGCGCGGGCATAGAGATGTTCGACATCCTTGTTCATCATGCGTATGCAGCCTGAAGACATGTTGAGGCCGATCGTCCAGGGCTGGTTCGTGCCATGGATGCGGAAGATCGTGTCGCGGCCGCCCTTGTAGAGATACATGGCGCGTGCGCCGAGCGGATTGTCCTCGCCGCCTTCCTGCACCACGGGCAGGATGCGGCCCTTCTTGGCCTCGCGACGGCGCATCTCGGCCGGCGGCGTCCAGCTCGGCCATTCCGCCTTGCGGCCGACCTTCACCACGCCCGACCAGCCGAAGCCTTCGCGGCCGACGCCGATGCCGTAGCGCGTCGCCTTGTTGTTGCCTTCCACATAGTAGAGGAACTTGTTGTTGGTATCGACGATCACGGTACCGGCCGGCTGGTCGGTGACGAACCGCACCTTGGTACGCTTGAACTTCTGCGCGACCTGCTTCTTGCTCTGCGGCTGGGCGACGAGCGTGACATCGGAGGTCGTCTGGCTGCCTTGAACCGTGGCACCGGGGAAGGCGTTCGCCGACGTCACCGGAAGGGTCGCCGTGGCGGCGATGGTCGCTGCCAGCAAGATCGAAGCGTATTTCCGCATGTGTAGTCCTCTCAATCCCTGAATTGCGCGAGGCTAACCGAGTCTTGACCGATTTCAAGTCGGCTTGCTGCCTGCAAGACGCATATGGCGGCTGTTTTCTTCGTTCTGTTGCCCAAGAGAGGGCCAAAACGCAAACATCTCCGGCTGCGCAGCAGCCGGAGATGTTTCGATGACCGTATCGCCGGTCGTTAGATGACGATGACCTTGGTTCCGACATTCACGCGGTCGTAGAGATCGACGACGTCTTCGTTGCGCATGCGAATGCAGCCCGACGAGACCGCATAGCCGATCGTCCAGGGGGCGTTCGTGCCATGGATGCGGTAGAGCGTCGAGCCGAGATACATGGCGCGCGAGCCGAGCGGATTTTCCGGGCCGCCCTCCATGGAGGCCGGCAGGTAGTGGCCCTTGGCAGCCTCGCGGCTGATCATTTCCTGCGGCGGCGTCCAGGTCGGCCATTCGGCCTTGCGGGTGATCGTGTGAGCGCCCGCCCATTCGAAGCCCGGCTTGCCGACGCCCACGCCGTAACGCCGCGCCTGACCGTTCCCGAGCACCAGATAGAGGAAGCGGTTGTTGGTGTCGATGACGATCGTGCCGGCCTTGTGCTCCGTCTCGTAGGAGACGGTCTGCGGCAGGTACATCGGGTCGAATTTCGACTTGATGACATTGCGCGCCTGGCCGGTCGCCGAGACCTGCTCGACGCGGGCGACGTTCTCGCGGCGGATCACGCGGCGCTGCTGCACCTGCTGGCGCTGGATGATGCGGCGCGTGGCGACGGCCGGTTGCACGCCTTCGCCGGTCAGTTGCATCACCCAGGGAGCGGTGAGGTCGGGGCTGATGATGATGGGCGGTTGGCTGATATACCGGTCGTTGGCATGGGTCGCCGTCGTGGTGGCCAGAAGGGTGGTGGCCAAAAGGGTTTTGGCTAGAAGGGTGCGTATCAACATCGGACGTACTCGCTACTGATCGTCGCCGGTCTGCGCCGTGAGAGATGCGGCGCCGGTTCGCAGGAATGCTTGCACTCTCGAATGAAGCGAATGGTAAACGGCCGTTCATGAAGCGTGCACGATGCCGATAAAGCTTTGAGTAGGGTTATTGCCTGCTTTCCAAATGTGGTTGACGAGTGGTAAATCGGAACAAAAGGAAAACGGAGGCGGCGATGACGACACGGGGACTGCTGGACGGCGACGACGGGCGCACGCGCTGCGCATGGCATGGCAATCTGGAGGACTATCGCCGTTATCACGACGAGGAATGGGGCCAGCCCGTCACCAGCGATATCAGGCTTTTTGAGAAAATCTGCCTCGAAGGTTTTCAGTCCGGCCTGTCCTGGCTGACGATCCTGCGCAAGCGCGAAGCCTTCCGTGCGGCCTTCGCCGGCTTCGATTTCGACAAGGTCGCGGCGTTCGGTGATGCCGACATCGCCCGCTGCCTTGCCGATACCGGCATCGTGCGCCATCGCGGCAAGATCGTCTCGACGATCAACAATGCGAAGCGGGCGCAGGCGCTGCGCGACGAGTTCGGCACGCTCGCGCGCTACTTCTGGAGCTTCGAGCCGACGCCGCAGGAGCGGCCGGAACGGGTGGAGTGGGACATCATCGTCGCCAATCCCACGACGCCCACCTCGGTGCGCCTGTCGAAGGACCTGAAGAAGCGCGGCTGGACCTTCGTCGGCCCCACCACCGTCTATGCCTTCATGCAGGCGATGGGGCTGGTCAACGATCACGTCGAGGGTTGTTTCTGCCGTCCACAAGTCGAAACGAAGAGAAACGGGCTGGCGCGTCCCTAATTCTAGGGATGCCGTCACAAATATATCTTTGATTCTACAGCGAATCATGTAGCTTGATCTCAAGCGGCATTATCATACATCGGAAAGTCTGGGGACGACCTGCGCGTGCGTAGTCGTGATGGGCCGCTTTGTGCTGAATGATTTGGCATGGGGGACACATGGCGCCAAAAGCATCCGCATCAGACGATTCTCGTCTTGAACACTGGGCCTGCGACAAGGCTCAGGAAATCATGCTCCGGGAAGGCTTCCGCCTCATCCGGACCGCCCGCAGCGGCAACAACACCGAACTTCGCGAAACGAGTCTCCTGATGGCCCGCGTCATTGCGGCCTCGCTTGTCGAGGCTTCGGCGGCCCAGAGGGCGCTTCCGGCCGGCGAATAGGGTGCCGCGCAACGTCTGAGCGATCAAACGGAAAGGCCCGCCGGTTTCCCGGCGGGCCTTCGTGTTTAGACTTGGCTTTCGTCAAGCGTTACTTGGCGTTCTTTGCCAGCCATTCCTTCATCATGGCAATCTCGCCCTCCTGGGCGGTGATGACATCCTGCGCCAGCTTGCGGATGTCGGCATCCTTGCCATGCTCCAGCTCCACCTTCGCCATGTCGATGGCGCCCTGATGATGGGCGATCATGCCGCGTACGAAATCGACGTCGGCATTGCCGGTGAAGTCGATCGCCATGGCCGCATGCATTTTCGCATTGGCATCGATGAAGGCCTGCGTGGAAGGGCTGCCGTCCGCAGGCGCGCCCATCGTCATGCCCTGATGGGCGGAGTGGTCCGCCTCCTGGGCGAATGCGGGCAGAGTGAAGGCGAGCGAAAGGGCTGCGCCAAGAAACAAGGTCTTTGCGTTCATTATATTTTCCAATTCTGAACAGATTGCGGGAATTTTTCTCGGTCTGTTCAGGACCGGGGAGGCGGATCGAGCGGGCGCTGTTCCAGGCCGGCAAGGGCCGGCGCTATGGCAGGTGTGCGTTCCGAAACGACGAGCAGGCGCCCAGCGGGTTCGATCCGGTCGGCCTCTATCGCGAAACAGGCGGAACAGGCGACGGGGTGGGCCATTGGCTTCGTCTTGCCATGATCGCCGCCGCCGTCCTTGCCGGTCATGTCATGCATGGCATGCACGCCGGCAGGTTGGCCAACACTGAGCGTCGCCGCCATCGCCGGCAGCCAGCCGGAGAAAAGCGCGCCCAGAATGGCGAATAGCAAAAGGAGCTGCCTCATGAAACGAGAGATAGGTGGCCGCCGTGCAAAAGGGAAGGGGTCAGTTCAGCGCTTTCGGCCTTGAGCCCATCCGCATACAGAGCCGCGCTACCGCGAAGGTGCCATGGATCATGCCGCTCGTGCCGTCGACCGTATCTGACTGGCCGAAACAGAAGACGGGGCGATAGAGGCCAGGCCCCGGACGCAGCGTCGTGGAAAAGGTGAAGACGATGGGCGATGTTGCCGCGTCCTCGAGCGCTTGCAGAACCTTGGAAAGGTCCGCGGAATCGTAGAGGCGAATGAGGTCCATGATACCGCAGGGGCTGCTGCATATTCCGTGCAGGCTCGCCGCTTTCGGCCCTAGCCGCACGATGCCGGTTGCGAGTTCCGCACTCCATTCCTCGCATACGAAAGCGCTCTCCAGCTCGCTTGGATTGATGCCGATGATCTCGGCTACAGAGGCGAGGTGGGTGGAATGGGTCTTCGCTTTTAGTGCCATGCGGTTTGGTCCAGAGAGGGACAACCGATGCTCCGGGCATTCGGTCGGCGAGGCGCGGGAATAGGCTATCATGGCCGTCACCTCTGGAAACGTCGCGATTGTGCGTTAGGCGACCTGCGAAACGGCAGTCACAGACGTTTACCTGGGATTAACGGTAGCCGACATCTCAGGCGGCAGGAAGCGGAGTCTCTGGTAGTTTAATCCACTTTCTGGCGTATTCTTGATGCTTGTCACGTCTAAGGGTTGAATTTGCGCGATTTCGTCCTCAGCACTGGCCATGATCTCATTGATCAATTGCGCGCCTATCGCCTGAAGGTTGGTCTGGCTCAGGCTGATATCGCGTGGAAACTTGGCTTCTCGACAGCGACGGTCTCGCGCTGGGAGCGCGGCATGGCTGAGCCCGATCTGCGCGCGACGGGCGCCATCGTCGATTTCCTGCGCCGGGCGGACGCGCAGACCGAGCGGCGCCTGCTCGCCTCCATCCTCGCGTCGGGGGAAAGCCGCAATCTCTGGGAGGGGCGGGATATCCGCTATCTCGGCGGGTCTCAGCAGGAATATCGCGAGAGCCCGGAAATGCGCGCCGTCGTCGGCACCAGCATCCGTCGTTTCCTCACCGGCCATTATCGGGCGTGCATCGAGGATCAGGCGCTGGTCGCCGGTCTCTATGCCCGCGAGGTGGCGAGCGTCGAGATCTATGGCGGCCCCGCTTTGTCGGTGACCTCCATTCCCGAAGGCTATGTTCAGATGAAGCGGCTGTCCTTCCAGTCGGAGATGCGCGGCATCATCCGCGGCGACACCCATTCGATCCTTATTCCGAAGGCCCAGGCGCAAACCACCTCGGCCGTCATCGTGCACAGCTGGGATACGCTGTCGCGGCGACCCTGAGGAGGGCTTTTGCGCCTTGCCGCTGCCCGCCCAATCCGCTAGGAAACCGGCAACGGAAATACAGGAAATTCGGGTATCCCGATGAGCGAAAAGCAGAAAAAACCCCAGAAGCTGAAAGCCCGCCTGCCGCGCGGCTTCGTCGACCGCGACGCGCTGGACATCCGCGCCGTGGGCGAGATGACGGTCAAGATCCGCGAGGTCTATGAGCGCTACGGCTTCGATCCCGTCGAGACCCCGCTCATGGAATATACCGATGCGCTCGGCAAGTTCCTGCCCGACAGCGACCGCCCGAACGAGGGCGTCTTCTCCGTTCAGGACGACGACGAGCAGTGGATGAGCCTGCGCTACGACCTGACGGCGCCGCTCGCCCGCCATGTCGCGGAGAATTTCAACGAGATCCAGCTGCCCTACCGCACCTATCGCGCGGGTTACGTCTTCCGCAACGAGAAGCCCGGTCCCGGCCGCTTCCGCCAGTTCATGCAGTTCGACGCCGACACGGTGGGCGCAGCCGGCGTGCAGGCCGATGCCGAAATGTGCATGATGTTCGCCGATACGATGGAAGCGCTCGGCATTGCCCGCGGCGATTACGTCATTCGCGTCAACAACCGCAAGGTTCTGGACGGCGTGCTGGAAGCGATCGGCCTTGGTGGCGACGACAAGGCGGGCGCGCGCCTCACCGTGCTGCGCGCCATCGACAAGCTCGACAAGTTCGGCCCCGAAGGCGTCAGGCTGCTGCTCGGCGCCGGCCGCAAGGACGAATCCGGCGACTTTACCAAGGGCGCCGGCCTTTCCGACGACCAGATCGAAAAAGTGCTCTTCTTCGTCGGCATCAAGGACTATGCCGAAAGTGCTGCCGACCTCGCCAGGCTGCTCGAAGGCAGCACGCGCGGTGGCGAAGGCGTCGATGAACTGAACCAGATCGGCCACCTCGTCACCTCTGCGGGCTATGGCTCCGACCGCATCAAGATCGACCCCTCCGTCGTGCGCGGCCTTGAATACTACACCGGCCCCGTCTTCGAAGCCGAACTCCAGTTCGCCGTCACCAACGAGAAGGGCGAGAAGGTCGTCTTCGGTTCGGTCGGCGGCGGCGGCCGTTATGACGGTCTCGTCTCGCGCTTTATGGGCCAGCCGGTGCCGGCCACGGGCTTTTCCATCGGCGTCTCGCGCCTGATGACGGCGCTGAAGAACCTCGGCAAGCTCGGCGCTTCCGAGGTTGTCGCGCCCGTTCTCGTCACCGTCATGGACGGCGATATCGAGAGCATGGGCCGCTACCAGCGCTTCACGCAGGAACTGCGCAATGCCGGCATTCGCGCCGAAATGTACCAGGGCAACTGGAAGAAGTTCGGCAACCAGCTGAAATATGCCGACCGCCGCAACGCCCCCGTCGCCATCATCCAGGGCGGCGACGAGCGCGCCGAGGGCCTCGTGCAGATCAAGGACCTGATCGAGGGCAAGCGCCTCTCCGGCGAGATCGAGGACAACACCACCTGGCGCGAAGCCCGCGTGGCGCAGGTCTCCGTGCCGGAAGCCGAGCTGGTCGCCAAGGTGCGCGAAATCCTCGCCGCGCAGGCTGAAGACCGGGCACGGGCCGGCTGAGATGCCTCTCGTCAACCTCCCCGCCTTCGCGCCCGATCTGATCGCCGATCTTGAAAAGCTCGGCACGGAGCGCGTCGATACGCCGGTCATTCAGCCGGCCGAACCCTTTCTCGACATGGCGGGCGAGGACCTGCGGCGGCGCATCTTCATGACGGAGAGCGAGACGGGCAAGAGCCTGTGCCTGCGCCCCGAATTCACCATCCCCGTCTGCCTGCGCCACATCGAAACCGCGACCGGCACGCCGAAGCGCTATGCCTATCTCGGCGAAGTCTTCCGCCAGCGCCGCGAGGGCTCGAACGAGTTCTATCAGGCCGGCATCGAAGACCTCGGCGAGCCCGATGTCGCCCGCGCCGATGCGCGCGCCGTGCGCGATGCGCTGGCCGTGCTGAAGAACCGCCTGCCGGGTCGCAAACTCTCCGTCATGCTCGGCGACCAGTCGGTTTTCGAAGCGGTCGTCGCTGCCTGCGGCCTGCCGGCCGGCTGGCAGAAGCGGCTGGTGCATGCCTTCGGCAACCAGGCGCAGCTGCAGAAGCTGATGGCCGATCTCTCCAATCCCGCCCCATCCGGTACCTTCGGCCCGGAGGTCGAGCGCCTGGCCATCTTCGGCACCCTCCACGACGAGGCGAAACTCATCGCCCATATCGACGAGACGATGGAAGCGACCGGCTATTCAACCAATGCCAGCCGCAGCCCGGCCGATATCGCGCGCCGCCTGCGCGAAAAGATGGAACTCGCCAACACCCGTCTCGACGGCAGCACATTGGCGCTGCTCAAGGAATTCCTGGCGCTGGAACTGAGCCTTGCCGACGCCCCCCGGGCGCTCGCCGCCTTCGCGGACAAGGCCGGCCTGTCGCTCGGCGCCGCACTCGCCCGCTTCGAAAGCCGTGTTGCGGCGCTCAGCGAAACCGGCGCCGATCCGTCTGAGATCACCTACCGCGCGGCCTTCGGCCGTCCGCTCGATTATTACACCGGCCTCGTCTTCGAGATCGCGCCCGAGGGTGACACGCTGGTGCTCGCCGGCGGCGGCCGTTTCGACCGGCTGCTGACGCTGCTCGGCGCCAAGGAACGCATTCCGGCCGTCGGCTTCTCGCTCTGGCTCGACCGCATCGCAAGCGTCAAGGGGCAAGCCGCATGACCATCACCATCGGCCTGCCCTCCAAGGGGCGCATGAAGGAAGACAGTTCCGCCGTGCTCGCCCGCGCCGGCTTTCCCGTCACCGCCGTCGGCAATGACCGCTCCTATCGCGGCCGTGTCGAAGGCCGCGACGATATCGAGATCGCCTTCCTCTCGGCCTCCGAAATCTCGCGCGAGATCGCCAACGGCACCGTCGATTTCGGCGTGACGGGTGAAGACCTCGTGCGCGAGGGGCTGGCGGAAGCCGATGCCCGCGTCGAATTCTGCGCCCGGCTCGGCTTCGGCCATGCCGATGTTGTCGTCGCCGTGCCGGAAATCTGGCTCGACGTCGACACGATGGCCGATCTCGGCGACGTCGCCGCCGATTTCCGCGCCCGCCACGGCCGCCGCCTGACGATCGCCACCAAATACTGGCGGCTGACCCAGCAGTTCTTCTCCGGCAACCACGGAATCCAGCTCTACCGCATCGTCGAAAGCCTCGGCGCCACCGAGGGTGCGCCGGCCTCGGGTTCGGCCGACATCATCGTCGATATCACCTCGACGGGCTCGACACTGGTGGCCAACCATCTGAAGATCCTGTCCGATGGCGTGATCCTGAAATCGGAAGCCTGCCTCGTTCGCGCCCGCAAGGCCGAGCATGCCGGCGATCCGGTCGTGGCCGAGATCATCGAAGCGGTGCGCGGCGCGCTCTGAGGCGCGCCCTTCCAGCGCGGAAAATTTTCTCCCGTACCTGACATCGGCAGGTGTTGCGCCCTATCTCTGGGGTCCTGCACCGAGGAGTTTTCATGTCCGATCTGTCATCCTTCCCCATCACCAAGAAATGGCCCGCCAAGAACCCCGATATCCTCCAGCTCTATTCGCTGCCGACGCCGAACGGCGTGAAGGTGGCGATCGCGCTGGAAGAGCTCGGCCTTGCCTATGAGCCGCATCGCATCGAGTTCGGGCCTGATGGCGTGAAGTCGCCGGCGTTCATCTCGCTCAACCCGAACGGCCGCATTCCGGCGATCATCGATCCCAATGGTCCCGACGGCAAACCGATCGGCCTCTTTGAATCGGGCGCGATCCTCGTCTATCTCGCGGAAAAGACCGGCAAGCTGATCCCGGCCGATGCCGCCGGGCGTTATGAGACGCTGGCCTGGGTGATGTTCCAGATGAGCGGCATCGGGCCGATGTTCGGCCAGTTCGGCCATTTCCACAAATTCGCCGCCGACAAGGTCGCCAACAATCCCTATCCCGCCGAGCGTTACCGCGAGGAATCACGACGCCTGCTCTCCATTCTGGAAGAGCGGCTGAAAGATCGTGAGTGGATCATGGGCGACGACTACACCATCGCCGACATCACGACCTTCCCGTGGATCCGCGGTGCCGACATCTTCTATGGCGGCCGCGAAGCGCTGGGTTATGCCGATTTCCCGGCCGTCATGGCCTGGCTGGAGCGCTGCATCGCCCGTCCGGCAAGCCAGAAGGGCCTCGAAATCCCCGCCAAGGCCTGACGCAAACGAAAAATCCGGCGGCGGCGGCCATGTTGACGCCGCCCGCCGACGCGGGCTACGTCTGGGAAAACAGGCAAGGGACGGAATATCGTGACGGGAAGACTGGTTGTTGTGGGCGGCGGTCAGGCCGCATTCGCCCTCGTTGCCAAATTGCGTGCGCTGAAGGACGAGCGGCCGATCACCATCATCGCCGCCGAAGCGAGCCACCCCTACCAGCGACCGCCGCTCTCGAAGAAGTACCTGCTCGGCGAGGCCGATCTCTCCCGCCTGATGTTCCGTCCGGAAAGCTGGTACCCCGACAACAATGTCGACATCCGCCTCTCCACCGAGGTGACGGCGATCGACCGTGACGCCAAGACCGTGACGCTGAGCGACGGTTCGACGCTGCATTACCAGTTCCTGGCACTGGCGACCGGTGCGACGCCCCGCCGCCTGCCGGCTGAGATCGGCGGCGACCTCGACGGCGTCTTCACCGTGCGCGACTACCGCGATGCCGACCGGCTCGGCTTGGAAATGCAGGAGGGCCGCCGGGCGCTGGTTATCGGCGGCGGTTATATCGGGCTGGAAGCGGCCGCCGTCGCGCGGGGCAGGGGGCTTCAAGTCACCGTCATCGAAATGGCCGACCGCATCCTCGCCCGCGTCGCTTCCCCGGCAACCGCGACCATTCTCAAGGCCATCCACAACGCCCGCGGCGTTGATGTGCGCGAAAAGACCGGCCTCGTGCGCCTGCTCGGCGAAAACGGCCGCGTCACCGGCGCGGAACTGACCGACGGCTTTGTGCTGCCCGTCGATGTCGTCATCGCCGGCATCGGCGTGACGGCCAATGACCAGCTTGCCCGCGCTGCCGGCCTTGAGGTCACCAACGGCATTGTCGTCGATGTCCATGCCCGCACCTCCGATCCCGCGATCTTCGCCATGGGCGACTGCGCCGTGCTGCCCTTCGAGGGCAATCGGGTGCGGCTCGAATCCGTGCAGAACGCTGTGGACCAGGGCGAGGCTGCCGCCGCCGTTATCGCCGGCGGGGATGCGCCCTATGAGCCGAAGCCGTGGTTCTGGTCGGACCAGTATGATGTGAAGCTGCAGATCGCCGGCTTCTGCATGGGCTTCGACGATACATTCGTTCGTCCCGGCCAGCGCGAGGGCAGCGTTTCCGTCTGGTATTTCCGGGATGGTAAACTGATTGCGGTCGATGCGGTCAACGATGCCAAGGCCTATGTGGTCGGCAAGAAGCTGATCGAGATGGGCCGCACGCCGGAGCGGGCGGCGCTGGAAGATCCGGCGACGGACCTCAAAGCGCTGACGCTTTAGGGTTTTCGCCGCTGAGGTGTGGTGCGAGACTGTTACATACTAAAACAGTTGCATCGTTTTGATATTCGTTAAGTATGATAATAGGCAGGCCCGTCGGACGCCGCCCAATACTTTCTGAATTCACTCATTTTTTAGTCTTCTCCGGCTGAGTGGGCGTCATAGCAGCTCCCACCCGGTGAAATCCTCCATGCTCCGTATCCTGACCTGCCTGACCGTCGAGCACGACCTGCGGCTCGTGCTCCTTGCGGCGCTGATCTGCTTCCTCTCCTGCTATGTCGCGGTGACGTTGACGCAGCGGGCGCTGGTGGCGGAGGGCACGGCGCGCACTCTCTGGCTGGGCGCGGCCGGCACGTCGAGCGGCTTCGGCATCTGGGCGACGCATTTCATCGCCATGCTCGCCTATGACCCCGGCGTCGCCATGGGCTTCGACATGGAGCTGACTCTGCTCTCGCTCGGCGTCGCCATCGTCGTTACCACGATGGGGCTTGCCATTGCCACCTATGTCAACGGCCGTAGCGCCGTGACTGCCGGCGGCCTGCTGCTCGCGGCCGGCATCAGCTCCATGCATTATATCGGCATGTCCGCTGTGGAACTGCCGGGCGTGTTCACCTGGGATAGGACCTATGTTGTGGCCTCGCTCGCCTGCGCCGGGCTGTTCGGCGTGCTGGCGCTGATGTTCTGCATGCGCCCGCAGCAGAGTGTGCGTGACCGCGCGGCGGCGACCGGCCTGATGGCGCTTGGCGTGGTCTCGCTGCATTTTACAGCCATGGCGGCCGTTCGTGTCGAACCGGGCCTGATGCCGGTCAGCAATGACACGATGCTGTCGACGAGCCTCATGGTGCCGCTCATCGCGGTTGTCGCCTTCTCGCTGCTCTTCACCGGCCTGACGGCCGCCGTCTTCGCCCGCCAGGCGGAACTTGCGGCGAATGAAAGCACACGCCAGTTCGCCATGCTCGTGCAGGGCGTCAAGGACTATGCCATCTACATGCTCGATCCCGCCGGCCGCGTCGCCAACTGGAACGAGGGGGCCGAGCGCAACAAGGGCTACAAGGCGCACGAGATCGTGGGTCGGCATTTTTCGCAGTTCTACAGTGCGGAGGACCTCGCCAATGGCTTGCCGGACCGGGCGTTGCGCACCGCACGTGAGGAAGGCAAATACGAAAGCGAGGGCTGGCGTTACCGCAAGGACGGTTCGCGTTTCTGGGCCCATGTCGTGCTTGATCCCATCTATGATGCCGGTGGTGCGCTGATAGGCTATGCCAAGATCACCAAGGATGTGACGAAGGAGAAGGCCGCTGCCGACCGGCTGGCCGACGTCACCAAGAACCTCGACCTGGCGCTGGAAAACATGTCACAGGGTCTCTGCCTGTTTGACAAAGACGAACGCCTGCTGATCGCCAACAAGCGCTACAGCGAAATCTTCGGCTTCCCGGAAGGCCGCATCCAGCCGGGCATGACGCTGCGCGAGATCGTCGACCAGGGCGTCGCCGACGTCTATGCCGATCCGGAAATCTGGAAGCCGCGGGCGCGCGACATGTATGCGCGCCGCCGCGCTGCCATCCAGGCGAACGACGGCGGCGTGCTCATTGAGAAACTGTCGAACGGTGTTTCCGTGCAGCTGCGCTACCGCACGCTGCCGGATGGCGCCTGGGTTGCGACCTATGAGGACATATCCGAACGCCTGCGCTCCGAGGAGCAGATCTCCTTCCTCGCCCGCCATGACGGCCTGACCGGCCTGCCCAATCGGGCAAGCTTCAACGCCAGTCTGGAGGCCGATCTCTTCTCCGCCCGCCGCTCCGGCGGCCTCGTTGCGGCCATCGGTATCGATCTCGACAAGTTCAAGGAAATCAACGACACGCGCGGCCATGCTGCGGGCGACGAGGTTCTGACCACGCTCGCAAAGCGCATGCAGGCCTGCCTTGAGGCCGACGAGACGGTCGCACGCTTCGGCGGCGACGAATTCGCGGCCGCCAAGCGCTTCGAGGACATGGCGGATCTCACCGATTTCATCCAGCGCCTCGAAACCTGCCTCAACGACGAAATCCGCATCGACGGCTATGACATCAAGCCGGGCGCGAGCCTCGGCGTCGCGATCTATCCGCAGGATGCCGATAATGTCGAAGCACTGCTCAACAATGCCGACCTCGCCATGTACCGCGCCAAGGATGCGCTGATCGAAACGGTCTGCTTCTACGAGGTCTCCATGGACGAGGCCGCCCGCAGCCGCCGCCTGATTGCAAACGATCTCTGGCAGGCCGTCGAGCGCAAGGAATTGCAGCTGCACTATCAGGTGCAGAAGGCCGTCACTTCGGGTGAGACCATCGGCTACGAGGTGCTGTTGCGCTGGCATCATCCGGTGCGCGGCACGATCCCGCCGTCAGAATTTATCCCGGTTGCCGAAGAGTGCGGCGCCATCCTGCCGATCGGCGAATGGGTGCTGCGCGAAGCCTGCCGCGAGGCCGCGACCTGGGGCAACGACTACAAGATTGCCGTCAACCTTTCACCCGTGCAGCTCGGCAATGCCGATGTCGCCGATCTCGTGCACCGCGTGCTTTTGGAGACCGGCCTCAGCCCGCGCCGGCTGGAGCTCGAAATCACGGAATCGACGATCATCGGCGACAAGGAGCGCGCGCTCAACACGCTGCGCCGCATCAAGGCCTTCGGCGTCACCATCGCCATCGACGATTTCGGCACGGGCTATTCCTCGCTCGAAACGCTGCGCGCCTTCCCCTTCGACAAGATCAAGCTCGATCGCAGCTTCATGAGCGAGGTGGAGGCAAGCCCCGAGGCGAAAGCCATCATCCGCGCCATCCTGGCGCTTGGCCAGTCGCTGCGCGTGCCGGTTCTGGCGGAAGGCGTGGAGACGCGCAGCCAGCTCGACATCCTTCTCGACGAAGGCTGCGACGAGGCGCAGGGCTATTTCCTGGGACGTCCGGTGCCGGTGGAGCGTATCCGCATAGACACGGAGAAGAGCGAAGCGGCGTAACGCCGCTTCCTACTGCCGCTTGAAGCGCCGCCCGACCAGATCGATCTGGAAGCGCGGGAAGATGAAGACGCCGATGATCGTACCGGCGTATTTCTCCTCAAGCCCCGTCGATTCCCCGACGCAGAACACCGGCTGGCGCGGCGCGCCGTCGAGATGGATCGTCGTGGAGAAGCAGAAGGACGAGGAGGAGGCCGCCGCCTGCTCGAAGAGTTCCAGCACGCGAGTGCGGTCGAGCGGCTCGTAGCAGCGGATGAGATTGAGCAGCCCGCAGGTGCGCTGCGTCAGGCCGTGCGCCTGCGTCGCCTTATCGCCAAGCGTGAACAGGCCGTTGGAAAGGTCGCCGGTCCAGCGCTCCGTCACACAGTATTGCGTCAACAGCTCGTTGTCCGTCTCGTCGAACTCCATCGAGCCCGGCAGAAATGGCGACGAGAGATCAGTCTTGATTATCTTGAACACCTACGACCTCAGGCAGTTGCTCGAATTTGACCGACACGTCGCGGCTTGCAGGCACGCAACATGCTAAAAAGCAGTGCCGGCTGACCTCCTCGAAGTCTGCCGCCCCCACTTTCTCATGAACTGAACTGCATCCGGCTCCGTCTGTGCATGCGGATCGGACGTACGCGAGAAAACCACCGCTGCCTCTCCATTCAGGTCGTCGGCGGTTTCTATCAAAATCGTTCGGGATATCTGGCTGCACGATAAGCGGCGAAAATGATGCCGTTCCCCAGCGCCTGAACCCCTTGTGAATCTTTAAAGTTCACTTGGAGCGTCTTTATAGTGGGTTTTTTGATACCATCAACGGCTTTTTGATAATTATTGTACAAATGGTCAAAATCTTTTTTCCGGAAACGATACAGGTCCGGCGGCGCAATAAAACAAAAAGGGCGGCCCGAAGACCGCCCTTTCCGTAACTGAACCGGATGGCTCAGATATAAGACCCGAAGGTCTTACATCATGTCCATGCCGCCCATGCCGCCCATGCCGCCAGGCATGCCGCCCGGTGCATCCTTCTTCGGCAGTTCGGCGATCATGGCTTCCGTCGTGATCAGCAGCGAAGCAACCGAAGCAGCATTCTGCAGAGCCGTGCGGACAACCTTGACCGGGTCGACGATGCCGAGGGCGATCAGGTCGCCGTATTCGCCGGTCTGGGCGTTGTAGCCGTAGTTGTCTTCGTTCTTCTCGAGGATCTTGCCGACGACGATGGAGGCTTCGTCACCAGCATTGTCCGCGATCTGGCGAACCAGGGCCTGGAGGGCCTTGCGGATGATGTTGATGCCGGCTTCCTGGTCGTCGTTCTCACCCTTGACGGTGATCTTCGTGGACGAACGGAGCAGGGCTACGCCGCCGCCCGGTACGATGCCTTCCTGAACGGCAGCGCGCGTCGCGTTGAGGGCATCGTCGATGCGGTCCTTCTTTTCCTTGACTTCGACTTCCGTCGAGCCGCCGACGCGGATGACGGCAACGCCGCCAGCGAGCTTGGCAAGACGTTCCTGCAGCTTCTCGCGGTCGTAATCGGAGGTGGTTTCTTCGATCTGGGCCTTGATCTGCGCGACGCGGCCTTCGATTTCAGCCTTCTGGCCGGCACCGTCGACGATCGTCGTGTTTTCCTTGGAGATCGAAACCTTCTTCGAACGGCCGAGCATGTCGAGCGTTACGTTTTCGAGCTTGATGCCGAGGTCTTCGGAGATGACCGTGCCGCCCGTCAGGATGGCGATGTCTTCCAGCATGGCCTTGCGGCGGTCGCCGAAGCCCGGAGCCTTGACGGCAGCGATCTTGAGGCCGCCACGCAGCTTGTTGACGACGAGCGTAGCAAGCGCTTCGCCTTCGACGTCTTCAGCGATGATGACCAGCGGCTTGCCGGTCTGGACGACGGCTTCGAGAACCGGGAGCATCGCCTGGAGGTTCGAGAGCTTCTTCTCGTGCAGGAGAATGAAAGCGTCTTCGAGGTCGGCGACCATCTTTTCCGGGTTGGTCACGAAGTAGGGCGACAGGTAGCCGCGGTCGAACTGCATGCCTTCGACGACTTCGAGTTCCGTTTCGGCGGTCTTGGCTTCTTCAACCGTGATGACGCCTTCGTTGCCGACCTTCTGCATGGCTTCGGCAATGTCGAGACCGACCTGCTTGTCGCCGTTTGCGGAGATCGTACCGACCTGAGCGACTTCTTCCGAGGTGTTGATCTTCTTGGCCTTGGCCTGGAGATCCTTGACGACTTCGGCAACGGCGAGATCGATGCCGCGCTTCAGGTCCATCGGGTTCATGCCGGCGGCAACGGCCTTGTGGCCTTCGCGAACGATAGCCTGGGCAAGAACGGTAGCGGTCGTCGTGCCGTCGCCGGCGATGTCGTTGGTCTTGGAGGCGACTTCGCGAACGAGCTGGGCGCCCATGTTCTCGAACTTGTCTTCCAGTTCGATTTCCTTGGCGACGGAAACGCCGTCCTTGGTGATGCGCGGAGCGCCGAAGGACTTGTCGATGACGACGTTACGACCCTTCGGGCCGAGCGTTACCTTGACTGCGTCTGCGAGGACGTCGACGCCACGCAGCATCTTTTCGCGCGCGGTGCGGCCGAATTTGACTTCTTTGGCTGCCATTGTGAAAGCTCCTGAATAGGTATCAGCGAATTGCGGAAAGGGTTATCGGCTAATCAGCCGATGACGCCCATGATGTCGGCTTCCTTCATGATCAGAAGGTCTTCGCCGTCGAGCTTGACTTCGGTGCCCGACCACTTGCCGAACAGGACGCGGTCGCCGACCTTGACGTCGAGAGCGACGATTGCGCCCTTGTCGTCACGGGTGCCGGTGCCGACGGCGACGATTTCGCCTTCCTGCGGCTTTTCCTTGGCGGTATCGGGAATGATGATGCCGCCCTTGGTCTTGGCTTCGGACTCAACGCGACGAACGACGACGCGGTCGTGAAGCGGGCGGAAGGTGGTGCTTGCCATTGTCTAATCCCTCGATCGAATGACATTGCGGATCCCTAGTGGATCCGATGATTGATGTTAGCACTCACCGATTAGGAGTGCTAGCGGCCTTGAAGTAGGCGTCGGCGTCTTACGAGTCAAGAACGCCGCTCTCAAATTATTTCGCCTGCCATGGTTACCGCAGCCCGGCAGATGGTGGCGATATCGCATGCCATCAAGTCAACACCGTGAATTTCCGTCTCTTTCCCTGTGGGCGGAGCAAAATTGCGGGAAGAGGCTTGTTTTCTTTGTCCCGCTTTGCAATGTCGGGCTTCGACCTTGAGACGGGACTTCCTGATGGCTGAACGCATCCAATCCTTCCGCGACATCGCCGCGCAGTACGACGTGGTGCTCTGCGACGTCTGGGGCGTCCTGCACAATGGCGTGGAGGCGTTCTCCTATGCCACCGAAGCGCTCGCCGAAGCGCGCAAGGCGGGCCTCACCGTCGTGCTCATCACCAATTCGCCGCGCCCGCATCCGGGCGTGAAGGTGCAGATCCGCGGCCTCGGCGTCACCGATGATGCCTATGACCGCATCGTCACCTCGGGCGACGTCACCCGCGCGCTGATCGCCGAAGGACCGAAGAAGGTCTATTTCATCGGCGCGGAAAAGGACCTGCCGCTGCTCGATGGCCTCGGCGTCGAAACCGTTGGCATCGACGAGGCCGGCATCGTCGTCTGCGCGGGCCTGCGCGAGGACGAAAAGGAAACGGTCGAGGATTACCGCGAGGAGCTGACGGCGCTTGCGCAGCGCAAGCTGTCCTTCATCTGTGCCAATCCCGATCTCGTCGTCGAACGCGGCCACAAGCTCATTCCCTGCGCCGGGGCGCTGGCGAAATTCTACGAGGGACTGGGCTGCACGACGCAGATCGCCGGCAAGCCGCATCGTCCGATTTATGAAAAGTCGCTTTCCGAGGCGCGTGACGTGCGCGGCGCCTTCGATCTCAGCCGCGTCATCGCGGTCGGCGACGGCATGCCGACGGACGTGCGCGGCGCTGAAGCCTATGGCCTCGACGTGCTCTATATTTCGGGCGGCATTCACGCCCAGCATTATGTGGAAGCCGGCCGCACCGACGAGGCCAAGCTCGCCGCCTTCCTCGTCCAGGAAAACACCCACCCGAAATGGTGGATGCCCCGGCTTCAGTGACGGAGACGGTCGTCATGACGGTATTTCACAGGAACGAAACCCGGCAGCCGCTGCCCGAACATCTGCGCGGCGGCGTCATCGCCATCGGCAATTTCGACGGCGTGCACCGCGGCCATCAGGCCGTCTTGCAGCGGGCGCTGGAGATCGCCGCCGAGCGCGGTATCCCGGCGCTGGTGCTGACCTTCGAGCCACATCCGCGCACCGTCTTCCGCCCGGAGACACCCGTCTTCCGCCTGACGCCCGCGCCGCTCAAGGCGCGCCTTCTCGAAGGCATGGGCTTTTCGGCCGTCATCGAATATCCCTTCGACCGTTCCTTCTCCGAAATCTCGGCGCATGACTTCATCCGCACCGTGCTGATGGACTGGCTGCATGCCTCCGAGGTTGTCACCGGTTTCGATTTCCATTTCGGCAAGGGCAGGGAAGGCGGCCCGGCCTTCCTGATGGCCGCCGGCCAGGACAACGGTTTTGGCGTGACGCTGGTCGACGCCTTTCGCGACGAAAACGCCTCGGTCATCTCTTCCAGCTTCATCCGCAAGCTGCTCGGCGAGGGCGCGGTGGTGGAAGCCGCCGGTCTGCTCGGCTATCATTATACGGTCGAGGCCGAGGTCATCGGCGGCCAGCAGCTTGGCCGCACGCTCGGCTATCCCACCGCCAACATGCAGCTTCCGCCGGAAGTGGAGCTGCGCAACGGCATCTACGCCGTGCGCTTCCGCCGTCCCGATGGCAGCCTGCATGACGGTGTCGCCAGCTACGGCCGGCGCCCGACAGTGACATCGAACGGCGCTCCGCTGCTCGAAACCTTCCTGTTCGATTTCGCAGGCGATCTCTACGGCGAAGTTTCCGCCGTCTCCTTCTTCGGGCATCTCCGCGACGAGTTGAAGTTCGACGGGCTCGATGCGCTCGTCGTGCAGATGAAGCGCGACGAGGAGGAGGCGCGGGCGCTGCTCTCTGGCGTCAAGCCGCTCGGGCCTATCGACCAGCGTCTCTGTTTCTGATCGCAAACCGCGTTGGCGTCTTTTCAAAACGCTGAAAAGGCCGTAAGACCGCGCGCATGATGCTCCACCGGCTGACCATCGATCTGCGAATTAGTGGCCCGGCCTTCCGCGCGCTCTGAGCGAGGCCGGAAGGTCCGGGATTTCGGGCGTTTTCGCAACGCCCCCGCCGTCATTGCCGGTGCAGATGACAGATATTCCCCCGCATGCGCGAAAGACGCGCGACGAGACGATAGCCATATCCATGACCGATACACCTGAAAAAGTCGATTATTCGTCCACCCTCTACCTGCCGCAGACGGACTTTCCGATGCGCGCCGGCCTGCCGACCAAGGAGCCGGAAACGGTGGCCCGCTGGCAGCAGATGGGCCTTTACAAGAAACTGCGCGCCTCGGCCGCCGGCCGTGAAAAGTTCGTGCTGCACGATGGCCCGCCCTATGCCAACGGCAACATCCATATCGGCCACGCGCTGAACAAGATCCTCAAGGACGTCATCAACCGCTCGTTCCAGATGCGCGGCTATGATGCCAACTACGTGCCCGGCTGGGACTGCCACGGCCTTCCGATCGAATGGAAGATCGAGGAAAAGTACCGCGAGAAGGGCAAGAACAAGGACGAGGTTCCGGTCAACGAATTCCGCAAGGAATGCCGAGACTTCGCCAGCGGCTGGATCAAGATCCAGGCCGACGAGTTCAAGCGCCTCGGCATCGAGGGCGACTTCGACAATCCCTACACGACCATGGCCTTCCATGCGGAGGCGCGCATCGCCGGCGAACTCCTGAAGATCGCCAAGAGCGGCCAGCTGTATCGCGGCTCCAAGCCCGTCATGTGGTCGGTCGTCGAGCGCACGGCGCTGGCCGAAGCCGAGGTCGAATATGCCGATGTCGAGAGCGACATGATCTGGGTGAAGTTCCCGATCGTGGAAGGCGCCGCCGATCTCAAGGGCAATTCCGTCGTCATCTGGACGACCACGCCCTGGACGATCCCCGGCAACCGCGCCATCGCGTTTTCCTCGCGCTATCCCTATGGCCTGTTCGAGGTCGAGAGCGCGCAGAACGATTTTGGCCCGCAGCCCGGCGAAAAGCTGATCTTCGCGACGCGTCTTGCCGATGAGGCGGCCGCCAAGGCGAAGCTCACCTTCAAGTTCGTGCGCGACATCGCGCCGGAAGAGCTGGCGGCGCTCACCTGCGCCCATCCGCTGAAGGACCTCGGCTACACCTTCCCGGTTCCGCTGCTCGACGGCGACCACGTCACCGACGATGCCGGCACGGGCTTCGTGCACACCGCGCCCAGCCACGGCCGCGAGGACTTCGACGCCTGGACGTCGAAGGCCCGCGAACTGGAAGCGCGCGGCATCTCGTCGAAGATCCCGTTCCCGGTGGACGACGCCGGCTTCTACACCGCAGATGCCCCCGGCTTCGACGGTGCCCGCGTCATGGACGACAACGGCAAGAAGGGCGATGCCAACGAGCGCGTTATCAAGGCGCTGATCGCGTCGAACACGCTGTTCGCCCGCGGCCGCTTGAAGCATTCCTATCCGCATTCCTGGCGCTCCAAGAAGCCGGTCATCTTCCGCAACACGCCGCAATGGTTCGTCTATATGGACAAGGAACTCGGCGACGGCACCACGCTGCGCTCGCGCTCGCTGTCGGCCATCGATGAGACCCGCTTCGTACCTGCCAGCGGCCAGAACCGCCTGCGCGCCATGATCGAGGGACGCCCGGACTGGGTTCTCTCGCGCCAGCGCGCCTGGGGCGTACCGATCGCCATCTTCGCCGACGAGAACGGCGAAGTGCTGGTCGATGACGCTGTCAACGCCCGCATCCTCGAGGCCTTCGAGAAGGAGGGCGCCGACGCCTGGTTCGCCGAGGGCGCCAAGGAACGTTTCCTCGGCAACGACCATGACGCGGCCAAGTGGACGCAGGTGATGGACATCCTCGACGTCTGGTTCGATTCGGGCTCGACGCACACCTTCACGCTGGAAGACCGCCCCGACCTGAAATGGCCGGCCGACGTCTATCTGGAGGGCTCCGACCAGCATCGCGGCTGGTTCCACTCGTCGCTGCTCGAAAGCTGCGCGACGCGTGGCCGCGCGCCCTACAATGCCGTCGTCACCCATGGCTTCACCATGGATGAGAAGGGCGAGAAGCAGTCGAAGTCCAAGGGCAACGTCGTTTCGCCGCAGGACGTCATGAAGGAATCGGGCGCCGATATCCTGCGCCTCTGGGTCATGACCACCGACTACTGGGAAGACCAGCGCCTCGGCAAGACGATCATCCAGACCAATATCGACGCCTATCGCAAGCTGCGCAACACGGTGCGCTGGATGCTCGGCACGCTGGCGCACGACACGGGCGAGGAGATCGCCCATGCCGACATGCCGGAGCTGGAAAAGCTGATGCTGCACCGGCTGGCGGAGCTGGATGCCGTCGTGCGCGAAGGCTACGATGCCTTCGACTTCAAGAAGATCGCCCGCGCGCTCATCGACTTCTCCAACGTCGAGCTCTCGGCCTTTTACTTCGACGTCCGCAAGGATGCGCTCTACTGCGACGCCCCGTCCTCGTTGAAGCGCCGCGCCTCGCTCTGCGTCATCCGCAAGCTGTTCGAGTGCCTCGTCACCTGGCTCGCTCCGATGCTGCCCTTCACCATGGAAGAGGCTTGGCTGTCGCTGAAGCCCGATGCCGTCTCGGTCCATCTCGAGCAGTTCCCTGCGGTCCCGGCCGAATGGCGCGACGATGCGCTCGAAGCCAAGTGGGACAAGATCCGCCAGGTTCGCTCGGTCGTGACGGGCGCGCTGGAAATCGAGCGTCGCGAGAAGCGTATCGGCGCGTCGCTGGAAGCGGCTCCGGTCGTGCATATCGCCGATCCGGAGCTTCTGGCAGCGCTCGACGGTCAGGACTTTGCGGAAATCTGCATCACCTCGGCCATCACGCTCGTTTCCGGTGAAGGCCCGGCGGAGGCCTTCCGACTTGGCGATGTCGCCAAGGTCTCGGTCGAGCCGAAGCTGGCAGAGGGCCGGAAATGCGCCCGTTCCTGGCGCATCACGACGGATGTCGGTTCGGATGCCGACTATCCCGACGTCTCGGCGCGTGACGCCGCCGCACTGCGCGAAATCGGTTTCCGCCGCGCGGCGTAACAACCTTCACTCTGTTGACGGCCGGTGATTCCGGCCGCCAACACCAGCGTGTGAATTGCGCTTGCGGTTTTCATCCGCTATTGCTGCCTGAAAATGGTCGGATTGTTCCGCCATGGCACGGCGGTGTATTGCCTGCTCGGGTTTCGGCGTACCGGCTCTGCTGGAAGGGTTTGATGGGAATGATGCGACATATTCGGGTGCATGCCGGACTTCTCGGCCTCATTGGCGGAAGCCTTCTCCTCACCGGTTGCATGGGCCCGACCTATGGCACGAGCAAGTCCTCCGGCGAGCAGCTGCTGGACGACCTCGGCAATGCCGTGATGATCCAGACGCCGGATGCCGACGCCGCCAAGAAGATCCGCTACCAGCCGCGCGGCGCGCTCGTCGTGCCGGGCAACAAGGAAGCGCTGGTCACGCCGCAGCAGTCCGTCGCCAGCAAGGACAATGCCGGCTGGATCGAAAGCCCGGAAGACATGCGCGACCGCCTGCGCGCCGAGGCCGACGAGAACAAGGACAACAGCCACTACCGTTCGCCGCTCGCCTCGCAATCGACCACGAACCACAACCTGACGACCGCCCAGCAGACCGCCGCCTATCGTGAAGGCCGCCGCATCCAGCAGGGCGCCTATTCCGACAAGCGCCGTTATCTGAGCGACCCGCCGCTGGATTACCGCCGCATGCCTGCGGAGGCCCAGGCCGATCTCGGCGAACCGGAAAAGGTCAAGGAACGCCGCCGCAAGAAGGAGGCGAAAGCCGCCAAGCAGACGGGTTCGAAGTGGTGGCCGTTCTAAGGCCATGACCTCCTACCGCATTCGTCCTGCGGTCGCGGCCGATGCCGCGATCATCCTGCGTTTCATCCGCGAACTCGCCGACTACGAAAACGCGCTCGCCGAAGTGGCAGCGACGGAAGAAAGCGTGGCCGCCTCGCTGTTCGGCGAAGGCTCGATCAGCCGCGCGGCGATCTGCGAAACCGTCGATGGCGATCCGGCAGGCTCCGCCGTCTGGTTCAAGACCTATTCCACCTGGCAATCGAAGAACGGTCTTTATCTCGAAGACCTCTATGTCACGCCCGCCCATCGCGGTGGCGGCGTCGGCAAGATGCTGCTGCGCCACCTCGCGCGCACCGCCATTGCCGAGGGCTGCGGCCGTTTCGAATGGAGCGTGCTGGACTGGAACGAGCCGGCGATCCGCGTATATGACGCGATCGGCGCTGAGCCCCATCCGGAATGGCTGCGCTATCGCCTGTGGGGCGACAAGCTGAAGGCTTTTGCCGAAGGCTGACTAGCGCCGCCCGGCGAAGAAATCCCTGAGAATGTCGGCCGCCTCGGTGCCACTCAGGCCGGAATAGACATCCGGCGCGTGGTGGCAGGTCGGCTGAGCAAAGAACCGCACGCCGCTTTCCACCGCGCCGCCCTTGGGATCGTCTGCGCCATAATAGAGCCGGCGGATGCGGGCGAAGGAAATCGCGGCGGCACAGAGCGTGCAGGGCTCCAGCGTCACGTAGAGATCGGCCCCCGTCAGCCGCTCCTGGCCGAGCTTTCTGGACGCTTCGCGGATGACGGCGACCTCGGCATGGGCGGTCACGTCGTTCTCCGCGCGGGTGCGGTTTCCGGCCTGCGCGACGACCTCGCCGTTCAGCACCAGCACGGCGCCGACGGGCACTTCGCCCCGCTCGCCGGCGGCGCGCGCCTCAGTCAATGCAGCCTCCATGAAGCGATTTGTCATCAACGGCACGAATTCCTCTTAACCCCGGACGCCTGACCTGATAGGACACGGCAAAACGCAGGCAGCACAAATGACATTCAAAGACAAGCCGAAACGGCCGGGCGACAAGCCCGCGGGCCGCGATTCCAAGCCGCGTGGCGCCGCATCGGCGGCCGCGGGCAAGAAACCTTTTGCAGCCGGCAAGAAGCCGGGGGCGAAACCCTATGGCGAAAAATCCGCTTCGCGCGATGCCAGACCGGCCCGCGCCGCCAAACCTGCGCCGCAGGTTTCGGCCGGTGCCGAACTGGCGCCCGAGCGCATTTCCAAGTTGCTGGCGCGCGCCGGCGTGGCCTCGCGCCGCGATATCGAGCGCATGATCATGGAAGGCCGCGTCAGCGTGAACGGCACGGTGCTGGATACGCCCGTCGTCAACGTGACCTTCGCCGACCGCATCGAAGTGGACGGCATGCCGATCCGCGGCATCGAGCGCACGCGCCTCTGGCTCTACCACAAGCCGGCCGGCCTGGTGACGACCAATGCCGACCCGGAAGGCCGCCCGACCGTCTTCGAAAACCTGCCGGACGACCTGCCGCGCGTCCTGTCCATCGGCCGCCTCGACATCAATACCGAAGGCCTGCTGCTCCTGACCAATGACGGTGGTCTCGCCCGCATGCTCGAACTGCCGACGACCGGCTGGCTGCGCCGCTACCGCGTGCGCGCCCACGGCAAGATCGAGCAGGCCGATCTCGACAAGTTGAAGGAAGGCATCGCCGTCGACGGCGTGCTCTACGGCGCGATCGAGGCGACGCTCGACAAGGCGCAAGGGTCCAATGTCTGGATCACCATGGGTCTGCGCGAAGGCAAGAACCGCGAGATCAAGAACGTGCTCGGCGCGCTCGGCCTCGACGTGAACCGCCTGATCCGCATTTCCTACGGCCCGTTCCAGCTCGGCGAGCTGCCCGAGGGCCATGCCCAGGAGGTGCGCGGCCGCACGCTGCGCGACCAGCTCGGCCCCCGCCTGATCGAGGAAGCCAAGGCGAATTTCGACGCGCCGCTCTTCGACCACAAGGGTGGCGAAGAGGAGGAAGCACCGGCCTGGAAGACCCGCGAGACGGCCGCACGTCCGGCCCGCGACGAGAAGCCGGGCGACCGCCGAGAGCAGGCGCGTGCTCGTCTCGACACCAAGCGCGACGACCGTTTCGGCGATAAGCCCCGTGGCGACAGGCCGCGTGGTGACAAGCCGCGCGATGGCGGGCGTGACCGTGGTTTTGGCGACAAGCCGCGGGGCGACCGCGATTTCCGCGATCGCGACGACAGCAACCGTTTCGATGCCAAGCCGAAGCACGAGCCGGCGGCGCGTGCCCGCAAGTCCAATGTCTGGATGGCGCCCGGTGCGCGGCCGGTTGCCGAAAAGAAGGCGGAGGCCGAGGAGGGCGTGAAGCGTGAGACGCGGGAACGTCCCGAAGGCGCGCCGAAGACCAAGCGTTATGGCCGTACAGCCGATGGCGCTCCGACCCGTTCGGCTAAGAAATTCGACCCCGACCGCAAGGGACCGGCCCGTGGCCGCCCCGGTGGCGACAAGGTCGAGAAGCCGCGCATCCTGAAGACGCGCGACGAGGACGGCGAATGGATCCGCGCCAGCGAGACGGAAGGCCGTGACGAAGGTCGCGGCGGCTTCGGCCGCCCGCGTTCCGGCGCCGGCGACGACCGTGCGCCCCGCGGTTTCGGCGACCGTCCGCCGCGTGGTGATCGTCCTTTCGGTGATCGCAAACCGCGTGGCGATGGCGAGCGTTCCTTCGGGGACCGCAAGCCGCGCGCAGACGGTGAGCGTTCGTTTGGCGACCGCAAGCCGCGTGCAGAAGGCGAACGTTCGTTCGGAGATCGCAAGCCCCGCGCCGAGGGGGAACGTTCCTTCGGGGATCGTCCGCCACGTCGCGATGGTGGCAAGCCATTTGGCGCAAAACCGGGTGGCGGCAAGCCCGGCGGTGGAAAATCCTTTGGCGGCAAGCCGGGCGGACGTCCCGCCGGTGGCAAGCCGGCCGGTGGCCGCCCGCGCGGCAAGGGAAAGTAAACGAGCGTGCGGATCGTCGGCGGAGAGTTTCGCGGCCGTTCGCTCGCGACGCCGAAGTCGGATGATATCCGACCGACGACGGACCGCACGCGCGAAAGCCTGTTTAACATCCTGAACCATGCCTATCCGGAGGCACTCGACGGCACGCGTGTGCTCGATCTCTTCGCAGGCACCGGCGCCGTCGGCCTCGAGGCGCTGTCGCGCGGCGCCCGCGCGGCACTCTTCGTCGAGCAGAGCGTCGAGGGCAGGGGGCTCCTGCATTCCAATATCGAAAGCCTCGGCGTGATCGGCCGCGCCAAGATTTTCCGGCGCGATGCCACGGCACTCGGCACCGTCGGCACGGTGGAGCCGTTCGATTTCCTCTTTGCCGACCCGCCCTATGCCAGGGGTCTTGGCGAAAAGGCGCTGGATGCGGCGACGCGCGGTGGCTGGCTCGTCGATGGCGCCCTTGCGATCCTTGAAGAGCGCGCCGATATTCAGCCCGCCGCCGTCGATGGTTTCGAACATCTGGAAGTCAGGACCTTCGGCGACACGCGCATGCATTTCTACCGCTACCGCTCCGGCTGATCTGCCTTTGAGGAGACTTGAGCGATGACCGATGCCCTCGTTTCCCATCCTGCCTCGCAAAACAACGGCCCGACGGTCGCCATCGCCCTTGGCGGCGGCGGTGCGCGCGGGCTTGCCCATATCCATGTCATCGAGGTGCTGGACGAACTCGGCATCCGCCCGGTGCTGATATCAGGCGCCTCCATTGGCGCCATCATGGGCGCGGCGATGGCGGCGGGCATGACGGGGCGCGAGATCCGCGAACACACATTGGCGACCATCGGCCGTCCCGGCCAGATCATGAACCGTCTCTGGAGCCTGCGCCCGTCAGGCCTGTCGGAAATGGTCTCCGGCGGTTTTCGCATGGGCCAGTTCAATCTGGAGCGCGTCCTGAAAGCCTTCCTGCCGGATCGCCTGCCGCAGACATTCGAAGAGCTGCCGATCCCCTTGAAGGTCATCGCCGCGGATTATTACGCCCAGTGCGAATGCGTGCTGGAGAGCGGCCCGCTCCTGCCGGCCGTCGCGGCCTCCGCGGCCTTGCCCGCCATCTTCCGTCCCGTCGTCATAGGCGGGCGCGTGATGATCGACGGCGGCCTGTGGAACCCGGTGCCGTTCGATCACCTCGCCGGCAAGGCGGATATCACCATCGGCGTCGACGTCGTCGGCCAGCCGCCGGCCGGCACGGCGGAGGTGCCGGGCAGCATCGACAGCCTCTACGGCGCCACCCAGCTCACCATGCGCTCCATCGTGACGCTGAAGCTGGAGAAGGCCGCCCCCGACATCTTCCTGCGCCCCGATGTCGGCCGCTTCCGCGTGATGGATTTCGTCAAGGCCGAGGAGGTGCTGGCGGCTTCAGTGGGCATTCGGGATGAGCTGAAGCGGGCGTTGGAGGAGAGGTTTTCCGCTTTCGAGAAGGATGGCGGCCTGTAGCACCCCCCTCTGCCCGGCAGGGCATAGGGGCCCCCGAAGGCAACCTCAAGCGCTCTCCTCCTCGTCGATCTCCGCCTGCGTCTTCTTCTTCGGCTTCACCAGCGGCTCCGGCTTGACCGGTTTCGAATGCAGCATATGCCGCCCCGCTGAAATTCCCTCGGCCGCCTGCAATTCCAACCGGGCCACGTCGCGGCGGCGGATGTCGTCGCTGATGGCGAGCGCATCGTCCGGCTCCACGCCGAGTTCTTCCAGCGTTTCCTTGCCGAAGACGAGGGCGGATTCGAAGGTTTCGCGCACGTCGTGCTGCACGCCGCGGGCGCGCAGCGAGAGCGTGTGGATACGGTCGTAGGAGCGGGCGAAGACGGTGGCGTTGGGATATTCCGACTGCACGAGATCGACGATGTGGTCGGTCGTCGCCTTGCCCTGCGTGCAGATCGCGACGATCTTGGCGCGCTCGATGCCGGCGGCGCGCAGCACGTCCTTGCGCGTGCCGTCGCCGAAATAGATGCGGAAGCCGAAATTCGCCGCCTGGCGCACGCGGTCCGTCGAATGGTCGATGACCGTCACTTCGCGCCCGCCGGCCAGAAGGATCTGCGCGGCGATCTGGCCGAAGCGCGAGAAACCGATCATCAGCACGTCGGCGCCGGCCCCCTCGAAATCTTCCTCGATCTCTTCCTCCAGATCCTCGACCAGCAGGAAGCGCGACAGCGCCGCGGCAATCGGCGTCAGCGCCATCGAGATGGTGACGACGGCAATCAGCAGCGAGGCGAGGCCGCCGGAAAAGATGCCGGCGGCAGACGCCGCGCTGAACAGCACGAAACCGAATTCACCCCCCTGCGGGAGGACGAGCGCGATGCGCACCGCGTCATTGTGCGAGGAGCCGGTGAAGCGGCAGAGGCCGTAGATGACGAGACTTTTCACCAGCATCAGCGCCGGCGTGGCGACGAGAATGAGAAGCCAGCGGTCGAAGATCACGTCGAGATGCAGCGAAAGCCCGACGGCCATGAAGAACAGGCCGAGCAGGATACCGCGGAAAGGCTCGACATCCGCCTGAAGCTCATGGCGATAGGAGGAATCGGCCAGCAGCACGCCGGCGAGGAACGCGCCCATCGCCATGGAAAGCCCGGCCATCTGCAGGAGCATGGCGGCGGCGAGCACGACGAAGAGGGCGGCGGCGATCATCGCCTCGCGCGCGCCGGTGCGGGCGATGATCTGGAACAGCGGGTTGAGCAGATAGCGGCCGGCGGCAAGAAGCGCGGCAATGGCCGCAAGCGCTACGACGAAATCCTGAAAGGCACTCGTCGTGTCCTCCGGCGCCTGCTCGGCGAGAAGCGGGATCAGCGCCAAGAGCGGCACGATGGCGAGGTCCTGCAAAAGCAGCATGGAAAAGGCGCGTTGGCCGTAGCGCGTGTTGGTGTCGCCGCGCTCGTCGAGAATCTGCATGGCGAAGGCGGTGGAGGAGAGCGCCAGGCCGAAGCCGATGATCAACGCGCCGTCCCACTGTTCGATGCCCGTCACCAGCGTCAGTCCCGCCAGGATGAGGCCTGTCACGATGACCTGCGCCGCACCGAGCCCGAAAATATCGTGCCGCATCGCCCAGAGACGGGACGGCTTCAGTTCCAGACCGATGAGGAAAAGCAGGAAGACGACGCCGAGTTCGGCGACCCCCAAAAGCTCCTCGCCGTCGCGGATCTGGTGCAGGATCGGGCCGATCACCACGCCGGCCGCGAGATAGCCGAGAATGGTGCCGAGCCCCAGCCGTTTGAAGATCGGGGCGGCGAGCAGGGCACCACCGAGCATCAGGAGAACCTCGTTGTAGGGGCTGTGGGTATAGGCCATGCGGCAGGCTTTCTCAGGATGGGCACTGGGTCGGAGGGCAAAAAACAACACTCGCCCTTGATGCCTGTGCCGACGCACAATAAATGGGGCATCAAAGAAAGGCCAAGTCATGTCACAGACGATCGATTCCGCAAGCCTTCTCGCGCGCGCCGGTGAACTTATCGACCGCGCCATCCAGGCGGGGGCGGATGCGGCCGATGCCGTCGTGGTCCGCGGGCGCTCCTCCTCGGTCAGCGTGCGGCTCGGCAAGGTCGAGGGTACGGAGGCTTCCGAGAGCGACGACTTTTCGCTGCGCGTCTTCGTCGGCAAGCGTGTCGCCAGCGTCTCGGCCAATCCCGGTTTCGACCTCAAGGTGCTTGCCGAGCGCGCCGTCGCCATGGCCAAGGCTTCGCCGGAAGATCCCTATGCGACGCTCGCCGCCGAAAGCGACCTGGCGAAAGACTGGCCGGACCTCGACCTCTACGACCCGACCGAAGTCTCCGCCGATCAGCTGAGCGAAGCGGCGCTTGCTGCCGAAGCCGCAGCGCTTGCCGTCTCCGGCATCACCAATTCCGGTGGGGCCGGCGCGTCGGCCGGCATGGGCGGGCTGGTGCTTGCCACCTCGCACGGCTTTTCCGGCGCCTACAGCGCCAGCCGCTTCGGCCGCTCCGTCAGCGTTATTGCCGGCGAGGGCACGAAGATGGAGCGTGACTACGACTTCGATTCGACCCTCTATTTCGCCGACCTGCGCGATGCCGAGGCGATCGGCCGCGAGGCGGCCGCGCGTGCGGTTCGCCGCATCAACCCGCGCCAGGTGCCGACGGCGAAGAACGTCACCGTCGTCTATGATCCGCGCGTGGCGCGCGGCATTGCCGGCCATATTGCCGGCGCCATCAACGGTGCCTCCGTCGCCCGCAAGACCAGCTTCCTGCGCGACCGCATGGGCCAGCAGGTGCTGAAGGCGGGCCTTTCCGTCACCGACGATCCGCTGATCGTGCGCGGCTCCTCCTCGCGGCCCTTCGATGGCGAGGGCATCACCGGAAAACGCCTCGCCATGATCGAGGACGGCGTGCTGCAGCACTGGTTCCTTTCCACCTCCACCGCCAATGAACTCGGCCTCAAGACGAATGGCCGCGGCGTGCGCGGCGGCACCTCGGTCAGCCCCGCCTCGACCAATCTCGCGCTGGAGCCGGGCGATATCTCGCCGGAAGACCTCATCCGCTCCGTCGGCAACGGCTTCTACATCACCGAGTTGATCGGCCAGGGCGTCAACATGGTGACGGGCGAATATAGCCGCGGCGCCTCGGGCTATTGGATCGAGAACGGCGAGCTGACCTTCGCCGTCTCGGAAGTGACGATCGCCTCGAACCTCACCGACATGTTCCTGCGCATCACGCCGGCCAACGACATCGACCGTTCGTTCGGCGTCGCTGCGCCGACGCTGGCGATCGAAGGCATGACGCTGGCCGGGACGTGACACCATGGCCGACGCCGCCACATGGAAAGCCGATCTTGACCTCCTCGTCGGGGCCGCGCGCCTCGCCGGTGCGCGTGCGCTCGATTTCTTCCGCAAGGGGCCTGAGGTCTGGTGGAAGAACGGCGGCGGCTCGCCGGTGAGCGCCGCCGATTTCGCCGCCAACGACATCCTCAAGAAGGAACTGCTCTCCGCCCGGCCGAACTATGGCTGGCTTTCGGAAGAGACCGACGACGATGCCAACAGGCTCGGTTGCGAGACGGTTTTCGTCATCGACCCGATCGACGGCACGCGCGCCTTTATCGCCGGCAAGGACATCTGGTGCGTCAGTGCCGCCGTCGTGCACAAGGGACGCCCCGTCGCGGGCGTGCTCTTCGCCCCGTCGCTCGACGAGGTCTTCACGGCGGCCGAAAACGGCCCGGCGCTGAAGAACGGCAAACCCATCGCCGCCACCGAGCCCGATGCCGCCCGCCCGACGCGTGTCGCAGCACCCGAGGACATGGCGCACGACCTGCAAGGCCATATGGATGGCGGCGTGCACCGCATCTCGCATGTGCCCTCGCTCGCCTACCGGCTTGCCATGGTGGCGGACGGGCGGATCGACGCGACATTGGTGAAGCGCAATGCGCATGACTGGGATCTGGCGGCGGCCGATCTCATCCTGGCGCGGGCCGGCGGCGGGCTTGTGACACTCGATGGGGCGCCGCTTTCCTACAATCGTCCGACCGTCAGCCACGAGACGCTGTGTGCGGCCGGTTTGTCCCGGCTTTCCGGGCTTGTCGCGGCCTCCCGGCACCTTGCCGGCCATTGACCTTTGGCCCGGAATACCGCAAACCGTCTGCCGAAATCGGCACAATGAGCACGGCCAGGAAAAGTGGGAACCGGTTTTCCGTCCGGACGTGCGCAAGAACAAAATGAGAGAAACATGACCGACTCGAACGAACCCAAACAGCTTCTTCATCTCGTTTTTGGCGGCGAGCTGACGACCCTGACCGATCTGCAGTTCCGCGATCTCGACAAGCTCGACATCGTCGGCATCTTCCCCGACTATGCCAGCGCGCTCGCCGCCTGGAAGTCCAAGGCGCAGCAGACCGTCGACAACGCGCATATGCGCTATTTCATCGTGCATATGCACCGCCTGCTGGACCCGCAGCAGGGCTGAGACGCGTTTTCGCCATTGTTCCGCGCGATGTGCGGTCGCGCTGAACCGAGGAGCCTGACCTCCATGAACCCGAACACCCCGAAAGCCGCAGCCATGGTGCTCGCCCGATGAGCAGACGGCTCGCCCGTATCGCACTTTCGCTGTATCGCTGGGGCGGTGTCGCGCTCTATCCGATCGTCGGTCCCTACATCGCCTACCGTGCCGCCAAGGGCAAGGAGGAGCGCTCGCGCCGCCACGAGCGCTACGGCTTCGGTGGCGTTCCGCGCCCGGCCGGTCCGCTCGTATGGTTCCATGCGGCCAGCGTCGGCGAGACACTTGCCATCGTGCCGCTGGTCAAGGAAGTGCGGCGCCGCGGCATCGCGGTGCTGCTCACCACGGGCACGATCACCTCGGCGAAGGTCGTGAAGGAACGGCTCGGCAGCGATGTCATCCACCAATATGTGCCGCTCGACATGAAGCCGGCGATCAGCCGCTTCCTCGAATACTGGCATCCGGATCTCGCCATCATGGCGGAGTCGGAAATCTGGCCGACGACCATTCTGGAGCTCGGCACGCGCCACATTCCTCAGGTGCTGGTCAATGGCCGCATTTCCGATCGCTCCTTCCCGCGTTGGAAACGGCGCATGTCGATCGCCGATGCGATCTTCGAGAACTTTGCGCTCGTCATCGCCCAGTCGGAAACCGATGCGGAGCGTTTTCGCACGCTCGGTGCGCTGCCGGTCCTGGTATCGGGCAATCTGAAGGTCGATACGGATGCGCCGCCGGCCGATCCGGCGGTGCTGAAATCCTATCGCGACCAGATCAAGGGCCGGCCCACCTGGGCGGCGATCTCGACCTTCGAGGGCGAGGAGGCCGCTGCCGGCAACGTGCATCGCGTGCTCAAGGAGCGCTCGCCCGGTCTTCTCACCATCATCGTGCCGCGCCATCCCGAGCGCTGCGATGCCATCGCCGACATGCTGACGGCGCGCGGGCTGAAGGTCGCGCGTCGGACACGCGGTGACGCGCTGACACCGGAGACGGATGTCTTTCTCGGTGATACGATCGGCGAAATGGGGCTTTACCTGCGCATGACCGAAATCGCCTTTGTCGGCCGCTCGCTGACCGCCGAAGGCGGGCAGAACCCGCTGGAACCGGCGATGCTCGGCTGCGCGGTGCTGTCGGGCGGCAATGTGCAGAACTTCCGCGAGGCCTACCAGCAGCTCGCCCGAAATGGCAGCGCCAAGATGGTGCGCGACGTGGAAATGCTGGCCAAGGGCGTGCACTATCTTCTGACCAACGAGGCGATGCGCAAGCAGATGATCGACGCGGGACAGGAGACCGTGCAGGAGATGCGCGGCGCGCTGAAGGCCACGATCAAGGGCCTCGAACCCTATATCAATCCCCTCACCGTGAAGGCGCGGCTGCATCCGCGCCAGACCTCCTGAAAGGACCCCGGCAGTATGACGAAGGCGGCGACGATATCAGGCATTCTCTTCGACAAGGATGGCACGCTGCTCGACTATGCCAAGAGCTGGATCCCGGTGAACTACGAACTCGCCCGCATCGCTGCCGCCGGTGACGAGGACCTGTCCCGCAAACTGCTGATCGCGGGCGGCATGGACCCGGATACCGGCTATGTGAAGCCGGACAGCCTGCTTGCCGCCGGCAACACGGTGGAGATCGCCGAAGGCTTCGTCGGTGCCGGCGCGCCCTTCACTATCGCGGCCTTGACCGAACTGTTCGACGGCCTTTTCGCCAAGTCCTCGGAGCTCGCCGTCGCGGTGACGGATCTCGCCGATTTCTTCGCCACCCTGCATGCGCGCGGCTACTGGCTCGGCGTCGCCTCCTCCGACAACGAGGCCTCGATCCGCGCGACGGCCAAGCGCTTCGGTTTCGACGGCTATCTGCATTATGTCGCCGGTTATGACAGCGGCTACGGCGTCAAGCCGGAGCCCGGCATGGTGCTCGGCTTCTGCGCCACGACCGGGCTTGAGCCGCACCAGATCGCCATGGTCGGCGACAACAACCACGACCTCCACATGGGCCGCAGCGCCGGCACCGGCCTCACCATTGCAGTGCTGACGGGCACGGGCTCGCGCGAATCGCTCTCGGCCGCCTCCGACTACTGCCTCAACGACATCACCGAACTCGTGCCGCTCTTCCCGGAAGCCGCGGCCGCGCGCCCGGCGGCGTGAACACAGGCCCTGCTCAAAGACCCCTCCCCAAACCCCTCCCCACAAGGGGGAGGGGCTTACTGTGCGGCATCGTCGGCATCAATGATTGTAAGGAAAACCGTGCTGCTAGCCTTTCTCCCCCCTTGTGGGGGAGATGCCGGCAGGCAGAGGGGTGCTTCACATTGCTGTCTTTCCCCCAGTTGATTTTCGCCGCCGTCTCGCGTTTTCTGGCTCGTGGACCGGGCGGGATGCCCGCGGGGAACTGCAATGGTAAGTGAAGCGCCGCCGTTCTGGTGGACGAAGGCGGATTGGCGCGCCTATGCGCTGTGGCCGGTGTCGCGCCTCTACGGGCTGATCGCCGGGCGGCGCATGCGCAACGGCCGCCGCGCCGAGGTGCCGGTGCCGGTCATCTGCGTCGGCAATTTCACCGTCGGCGGAGCCGGCAAGACGCCGACGGCCATCGCGCTTGCCCGCGCCGCCAAGGCGCGCGGCCTGAAACCCGGTTTCCTCTCGCGCGGCTATGGCGGCTCGCTCGATGTCACCACCGTCGTCGATCCGCACCATCACCGTGCCCGCGCCGTCGGCGACGAGCCGCTGCTGCTCGCCCGCGAAGCGCTGACCGTCATTTCCCGCAAGCGGGTGAAGGGCGCGATGAAGCTGGTGGAGGAGGGGGCCGACCTCATCATCATGGACGACGGATTCCAGAGCGCCCGGCTGACCTTCGATTATGCACTCGTCGTCATCGACACGCGTCGTGGCATCGGCAACGGCTACCTCGTGCCGAGCGGACCGGTGCGCGCGCCGCTTGGCGAGCAGATGCGCCAGGCCAATGCGCTGCTCGCCATCGGCAACGGCGATGCCGCCGACCGCCTGATCCGCCAGGCGGCACGCGCCGGCAAGGCGATCCATTCGGCAACGCTCGTCACCGTCGGTGCGGAGGATCTCCGGGATCAGGTGGTGATGGCCTGGTCCGGTATCGCCGACAACGAAAAGTTCTTCCGCACGGTCAATGAGACCGGCGCGCATCTCTATGTGTCGCGCAGCTTCCCCGACCACCACCATCTCACCGACGACGAGGTCGAGGACCTGCTCGACCACGCGCTGGCGCATGACTACCAGCTCGTCACCACGGCCAAGGACAGCGTGCGCCTTGCCAGCGGCCATGGCCGCTCGGAGGAGTTGAAGGAAAAGAGCCGGGTTATCGAGGTGGAAATCCGCTTCGACGACCCGAAGGGGCCGGACGCGATCATCGACGCGGCGATTGCCAGCGCCAGGCGGCGCAAGCTGCACCGGCTGGGAGGAGGCAGTCGGCAATAGGCAGTAGCCAATAGGGGATTGAAGCCTTCGGCGCGTGAAACAGCATCTACTGCTTACTGCTTACTGCTTACTGCCTACTGCCTCTTCTGGTTCGGCAGCGCGCCGGCGCGCTTCTCGGCGTCGAGCGAGGCCGCGCAGCTCACATAGGCTTCCTGCCGCGCCACGCTCCAGTAGCGCAGTTCGTCGACGGGGATCGTCTCGCCGGTCATGGCGCAGGTGACATGGGAGCCCGGCATCAGGATCTGGAAATCGCCGTCGAGATAGCGGATTTTCGCTTCCCGGCTGCCGCCGCGGCCTTCAAAACGGTTCATCATCGATTTCAGTATCCGTCTCATGTGATGCCTATGCCATATCGTGGCGAAGGCCAAATTTCCAGTGCTTTCCGGTTCAGCTTCGGCCGAACAGCCGTTCGATGTCGGAAAGCTTGAGCTCGATATAGGTCGGCCGGCCGTGGTTGCACTGGCCGGAGCCGGGCGTCGCCTCCATCTGGCGCAACAGCGCGTTCATCTCCTCCGGCCGCATGCGCCGGCCGGAGCGCACCGAGCCGTGGCAAGCCATTGTGGCGGCGAGATATTCGAGCTTGGCCTTCAGCCCGCTTGCCGTATCCCATTCCGCAAGCTCGTCGGCCAGCTGGCGGATGAGGCCGGCGGCATCCATCTCGCCGAGCATGGCCGGCGTCTCGCGCACCGCAATCGCTCCCGGCCCGAAGCGCTCGATGCCGAGCCCGAGCTTGGCGAATTCGTCGGCATGGGCGACGAGACGGTCGCAATCGTCCTCCGGCAGATCGACGATCTCGGGGATCAGCAGGGCCTGTGCCGGCACGGCCCGCGAATGCAATGCATTGCGCATAGCCTCGAAGACGAGGCGTTCGTGGGCTGCATGCTGGTCGACGATGACGAGGCCGTTTTCGGTTTGCGCGATGATGTAGTTCTCGTGCAGCTGCGCGCGTGCGGCGCCGAGCGGATGGTTCTGCGGCGGTTCTTCTTCACGCGCGCCGGCGGGCGTGAAGACCGGTTCGCTGCGGGCCGATGGGCTGGCGAACTCGGCGAAACCCGCCTGCTGTTCGCGGAAGGATGTTGCCGGTGCCGCTGCCGGAGCGAAAGGCCGGTAGGGCGAGGCGGACGGGGTCCAGGGCGCGGTGGGCCGCTGCGCTTCCGGCCGGAAGGCGCGCATCAGGCCGCTTGCCCCCGTCGTGGAGGCCCGGTCGCCTTCACGCGCCAAGGCTTCGCGGATCGCACCGATGATCAGGCCGCGCACCAGGCCGGGATCGCGGAAGCGCACGTCGGATTTCGCCGGATGCACGTTGACGTCGACCAGCGCCGGATCGATGTCGATGGCGAGCACCGCGACGGGGTAGCGCCCGTGCGGAATGGTCTCGGCATAGGCAGCGCGCAGCGCCGACCAGATCAGCTTGTCCTGCACCGGCCGTCCGTTGACGAAGGCGAACTGGTTGAGGCTGTTGCCGCGGTTGAAGGTCGGCACGCCGGCAAAGCCGGTCAGCCGCACGCCTTCGCGCTCGGCCTCGATCTCGATGGCATTGTCGCGAAAATCGCGGCCGAGCACCTGCGCGATGCGGGCGAGCCGGTCCGTCCCGGTCGCAGGGAATTCGAGCGTCGTACGGTCGGAGCCCGACAGCACGAAACGCACATGCGGGAAGGCGATTGCCATGCGCCGTACGACGTCGGAGATCGCCGAGGCCTCGGCCTTCTCGCTCTTCATGAATTTGAGGCGCGCCGGGGTGGCGAAGAACAGGTCGCGCACCTCCACCACGGTGCCCCGGTTGGCGGCGGCCGGGCGCACCGGCTCCACCTTGCCGCCGGTCACGCTGATCTCCGCACCTTCACCGGCCTCGGCCGTGCGGCTCAAGAGCGTAAGCCGCGCCACCGAGCCGATCGACGGCAGGGCCTCGCCGCGGAAACCCAGCGTGCGAATGTCCAGAAGGTCCTTGTCGAGCTTGGACGTGCAGTGCCGGCGGATCGCCAGTTCGAGATCGGCTGGGCCCATGCCGCCGCCATTGTCGGTGACGCGCAACAGCGTCTTGCCGCCGCCCGCCGTCGCGATCTCGATGCGCGTCGCCCCGGCATCCAGCGCGTTCTCGATCAGCTCCTTGGCGGCACTCGCCGGGCGTTCGATCACTTCGCCGGCGGCGATCTGGTTGATGAGGGTTTCGGAAAGCTGCCTGATGGTCATGCCGCCATTTTCGCGGATTCGCCGCCGTCCCGCCAGTGGCCGCCGCCGCTTATCCCGGCTCATCCCTCATAACCGGCTGAAATCGTTTAATCAGGCTTTAATAAAATGCTGCGAACGTGCATCTGCGCTTGTATGACCACAAGCTTGCCGGGGTCTCCCGGTGGACGATTTCAGCGTCGCTGGCCGCTGTCATTCCCGATGTCCCAAGGCGTTTGCGCGCCGTTCAGCATGTTTCATGGGAATGCCAGACAGGCGAGGACTGCCACATGAATGATGTAGCGTCATCCGACGCGCACATCCGGCTGGGAATGTTTGAGGCCGCGTGCGATATCCTCGCCGCCGCCGTGATCGTCTATGACAAGAACGATTGCCTCGTTTTCGCCAGCCGTCAGGTCCTGCGCTACTTCCCCATCCATGCCGATACGCTGAAGCCCGGCTCGCGCCTGCGCGACGTGCTCGGCGCGATTTTCGATACCGGTGTTCGCTACGGCATTCCTCCGGAACAACGCCACAAGGCCGTCAACCGCGAGGAGTGGATCTCCGCACAGATTTCCGTGCACTGGCGCGAACAATATGATGCGGTCGAACGGCTAAGCCGCGACCGCTGGCTGCATTTCCGCAAGCGCCGCCTGCCGAACGGCTATAATGTCACCACGCTGGTCGACGTCTCCGAACAGAAGAAGCAGGAGGAGCAGTGGCGCTCCGATCTCGACCGCATCGCGCTGACCGAGGCGATCCTCGAGACGCTGCCGTCGCCTGTCATCGTCAAGGATCGCAACCTTGCCTATATCGCGGCCAACAAGGCCTTCTGCACCATCTACAACGCCACGCCCGAGGGTATCCTCGGCCGCACGGTCTGGGACCTGGCGGACGCGGAAAATGCCGAGCGCATCGAGCGCAGCGACCGGCATGTGCTGGAGACCGGCGAACCATCCGTGCTGCCCGAGCACGTCATCCGCGCCGATGGCTCCGATCTCTACATCCTGACCCGCAAGCACCGCATCGGCGCGCCGGGCCACCATGTCGTCGTGACGATCATGGACGACGTGACGGCGCTTGTCGCCGGCAGCAACGCCGTGTCTGACGGCGAGGATGCCTTCCTGCGTGTAACGGGCGGTTTTGTCGAGGGGCAGAACTGCTTCGATCCGGTGCGCGATGCCGAACGCCGTCTGCTGCTGGAACAGCTCGGTGCGGAGGATCTGCGCGGCGTGTCCGGCAAGCGCGTGCTCGTCGCCACGCCCAATACCCGCATCGAAGAGATTCTGGTCGGCGAGTTCAAGGCGCGCGGCGGCGATTGCTGCGCGGTGCGCAGCCGCCATGAGTTCGATAGTTTCCTGGCACTTGCCACACAGCACGACCTTGCAATCGACCTCATTATCCTCGACGACAATATGCCGGATCACGAGGCGATGGCCGGCAACGGCCGTGGCATCGCCACGCGGCTGATCACGCCCGATGGCATCGGTCCGGATTTCATGCGCGTGCTCGTCGAGGAACACGAACTGCTGTCGGAAAACGATTCACCGCTCGGCGATATCGTCACGCCCGTCTCCTTCTCCGACGACTGGTATATCGCGACCGATATCACCGCCATGCTGCCCGCCGCCGTCGGCGATGTCGACGTGCTGGTGGCCGAGGACAACCAGATCAACCAGTTCGTCTTCTCGCAGATCCTCGAAGGCCTCGGCATCTCGCACCGCATCGCCGAGAATGGCGAGGAGGCGGTGATGCTCTGGCGCAAACATCAACCCCGTCTCGTCCTGATGGACATCTCCATGCCCGTGATGAACGGCATCGATGCGGCTAGGGAAATCCGGCAGGCGGAGGAGCTTACCGGAACCCATACGCCTATCGTCGCCGTCACCGCCCAGGCGCTCAATGTCGATATGCAGAACTGCATGGATGCCGGCATGGACGACTACATCACCAAGCCGGTCAGCCCGGATATGATCGAGGCGATTTATCGGCGCTATGCCGCCGGGAAGCTGGAGAAGTCCGTCGCGTAGAGCATTTCCAGCCGAAGCGGGATCGCTTCGGCATCGGATAATGCGAAAATGCTCAAGGCAAGTCCCGCGAAAGCGGGACGCTTTAGGGTGAGGATATCGGGTCAACTCCCCAGATTTGGGGAGGCCGGTGGGCAGGACTGACGATCGCTTGCTATGTTTTTGTTAACAGACATGGCGCATCGTGAAGCGGTCTTCGGAGGTTGAGTGCAAGTACGGGAAATCATTGATGAAGTCTGCTGACCATGCGGCACTGGATGTTTCCCAGACTGACCTCCATGCCATGGCCTATACCGACCCGTTGACCGGGCTCGGCAATCTCTACCGCCTGCGTGACAAGGTTCGCCAGATCGCCAAGGAGCGTGAAGAGGACCCGGCTCCCTTCGCCATCGGCATCGCCAATCTCGACGGTTTCAAGCCCATCAACGATCTTTTCGGCCCCCGCGCCGGCGATGAAATCCTCTGCCAGGTCGCCCATCGCCTGAAGGCCTGCATTCCCGACGGCGCCACCGTCACCCGTCATGGCGGCGACGAGTTCGCTTTCGTGCTGCCGCTGGTCTTCGAGCGCAAGGGTGCGGAGAAGATCGGCCAGATGCTGCGCGAGGTGCTGTCCGCCCCGTTCGATCTCGGCGACCGCAATGTGCGCCTCTCGGCCTCCTTCGGCTTTGCCATCTATCCCTTCGCGGGCGAGGATTTCACGGAACTTCTGAAGAGCGCCGACACCGCGCTCTACCGTTCCAAGCGCCGCGGCCGCGGCCAGATCACCGTCTATTCGCAGGAAATCGCCCAGGAGATGAAGCGCGCGACGCAGCTCGAGCAGGCGCTGCGCAATGCCATCATCGCCAATGAGGTGGACGTGCATTTCCAGCCGATCGTCAGCCTGCGCGACGACACGGTCGTCGGCTTCGAGGCCTTGGCGCGCTGGTGCGACGCCGATCTCGGCTATGTCTCGCCGGCCGTCTTCGTGCCGCTCGCCGAAGAGCGCGGCTTCATAGACGCGCTGTCCGATACGCTGCTGCGCAAGGCTGCCGAGGCCGCCCTGTCCTGGCCGAAGGAGCTGTTCCTCTCCTTCAACCTCTCCTCCGCCCAGCTGATGGATCCGAAGACGGCATTCAACACGCTCGCCATCCTCAATCGCGTCGGGCTCGATCCGCGCCGGCTGGAGCTGGAGATCACTGAAACCGCCGTAATGACGGATGCCGACACGGCCCAGAAGATCGTCGGCGAATTGCGCGCCGCCGGCGTGCGCATCTCGCTCGACGATTTCGGCACCGGCCAATCGAGCCTCGGGCGCCTGCGCGACTTCACCTTCGACAAGGTGAAGATCGACCGCGCCTTCGTCTCGCGCATCTCCAACGACAAGGCCTCCGAACACATCATCAAGGCGATCGTCGCCATGTGCGAAGGCCTCGACCTTGCCGTCGTCGCCGAAGGCATAGAGGATTTCTCCGAGGCGCTGAAGCTCAAGGCGCTCGGCTGCGGCATGGGGCAGGGCTATTTCTACGGCAAGCCGGCGGATGCCGTCGCCACCATGCGCTACCTCGCCGACCGCTATGTGACGGTCGAAGGCCGCGCCGCCTCGGCTTGAGGCGTGCCTAAATATGTCACTTCCTTAAAATTGTACCGTCCGGTTTAGCGGGACGGCAAATGCTCAAGGTTATGCTCCCAGCAGAAAGAACAATTGGGGGTTAACAGGGATGGCGACCATCAAGGACATGCCCGTCAGGGGCAACGATCGTTCCAGGGTTCGCATTTTTGCCAATGTCCAGGTCATGCACCAGTCCTCGCGGGCGCGCGTCGTCGATCTCTCGCCGACCGGCATGGCCTTCGACCTGGAAAAGCCGCTCCAGGCCATGCCCGGCCAGATGGTGACGATCGAGAGCGAGGAACTCGGCCGCCTCAGCGGCACCGTGCGCTGGTATTCCAACGGCCGTCTCGGCATCCAGTACAAGCTGTCGACCAACGCGCTGGCGCAGATCACCTCCTATTTCCGCTTCTTCCACGAAGAGGTGAAGCCGGTGTTGAGAAGGTAGGCGTTACAGGGAGGTCTCCCGGCTCAGCCGCCCTTCCTCGACCAGCCAGTCGCGCACGCGCCGCGCCGGTCCGTTGAGTTCGCGCGAGCGCGGCCAGACCACGTAGAAACCTTCGGCGAGTTCCAGCGAATGGCCGCCGACGGGAACGAGTGCGCCGGAGCGCACCTGTCCCTCGATGAGGTGGCGCCAGCCGAGTGCGACACCTTCGCCCGCCAGCACCGCCTGGATGACGAGCACATAGTCGTTGATGGCGAGCCGCCGCGCCTGGGCGGGATAACGCACGCCGGCGCTCGCGAACCACTCCGGCCAGTTGCAGGCCGCCCGCACCGGCTCTTCCAGATGGATGAGCGGCAGTTTCAAAAGCTCTTCCGGCGTCTTCGGGTGTCCACGGCTTTCCACGAAGGCAGGGCTCGCCACGGCCGTGATCACCTCCGGTGCCAGGAGAGCGGCATGATAGCGCGGCCATTTCGCCGGGTCGCCGCCGCGAATGCCGAGCGGGATCGTCTCTTCGTCGAGATCGAGGTCGCGCACGCTGGTCTGGATTCTGAGGTCGATATCCGGCAGGTCGGTGCGCAACTTCGCAAGCCTTGGCAGCATCCACATCGAGGCGAAGGCGGTCGAGGCAGAAAGCGTCACATTGGCCTCGCGTCCCTTGGCCCGGATATCCTCTGCCGATTTCTGGATGCGCGACAGGCCGAGCGTCACATCGGCATGGAAGCGCTCGCCGGCATCGGTCAGTTCGACGGCGCGATGGATGCGGTGGAAGAGCGCCACGCCCAGCTGTTCCTCCAGATTGCGCACTGCATAGGAGACGGCTGCCTGCGTCATGCCGAGTTCGTTGGCGGCGCGCGTGAAATTCTGGTGCCGCCCGGCGGCCTCGAAGATAATGAGGCTGGAGGCGGAGGGGAGCAGGCGGCGCAGGGTTTCCATAAATCAAGCTTATCGTGTCGAACAATTTTTTCCAGCGTTACAGCACTCTTTTTCAAGCCTAGCCTCACTTCCAATTATGGAGGTGATCATGGGTGTAGCAGCAACGATCGAAGCGCCGGCACGGCGGGGCAGGGGCACGCGGCGCGACAATGCCGCAAAGCCGCTGGGCGTGCCCTATATCGTGCGCGGCATCCCGACCTATGACGTGCTGTCGGAGGAGAATCTTCAGAAGGTCGAGCGTGCGGCGGATCGCATCCTCGCCGAAGTCGGCATCGAGTTTCGCGACGACCCTGCTGTCATCGACCACTGGAAACGGGCCGGCGCCAAGGTGGACGGGCTCCTGGTGCGCTTCGAGCCCGGCATGCTGCGCGAGATCGTCTCCACCGCGCCGGCCGAGTTCACCCAGCACGCCCGCAACCCCGCCAACAACGTGCAGATCGGCGGTCGGAACGTCGTGTTCTCGCCGGCCTATGGCTCGCCCTTCGTGATGGATCTCGACAAAGGCCGGCGCTACGGCACGCTGGAGGATTTCAGGAACTTCATCAAGCTCGCCCAGTCGAGCCCCTGGCTGCACCATTCCGGCGGCACGATCTGCGAGCCGGTCGACATTCCCGTCAACAAGCGCCACCTCGATATGGTCTATAGCCATATGAAATATTCCGACCGCGCCTTCATGGGCTCGATCACGGCGGAAGACCGCGCCGAGGATTCCATCGACATGGCGCGCATCCTGTTCGGCGCGGATTTCGTCGACAAGAATTGCGTCATCCTCGGCAATGTCAACGTCAACTCGCCGCTCGTCTGGGACGGCACCATGACCAAGTCGCTGCGGGCCTATGCCCGCGCCAACCAGGCGGCCGTTATCGTGCCCTTCATTCTCGGCGGCGCGATGGGGCCGGTGACGAATGCCGGTGCCATCGCCCAATCCTTCGCCGAAACACTGGCCGGCTGCGCGCTTACCCAGCTGGAGCGCAAGGGCGCGCCGGTGATTTTCGGCAACTTCCTCTCCTCCATGTCGCTGCGCTCGGGCTCGCCGACCTTCGGCACGCCGGAGCCGGCCATCGGCTCCATGGTCGTCGGACAGCTGGCCCGCCGCCTGAACCTGCCGCTGCGCTGCGCCGGCAATTTCTCCAATTCGAAGCTGCCGGACGGGCAGGCCATGCAGGAAGGGATGATGTCGATGCTGTCGGCCGTGCATTGCGGCGCGAATTTCATCCTGCATTCCGCCGGCTTCCTGGATGGGCTGCTCGCCATGTCCTACGAGAAATTCGTGATGGATGCCGATCTCTGCGGCGCGCTGCATTCCTATCTCGCCGGCGTCACTGTGGATGATAACACGCTGGCGATGGATGCTTTCCTCGAAGTCGGCCCCGGCAGTCATTTCCTCGGCTGCGATCATACGATGCGCAACTACCAGACGGCCTTCTGGGATTCGACGCTCTCCGACAACGAGCCTTTCGAGAAATGGAGCGAGGAGGGCGGCTCGACCGACATGGCGACGCGCGCCAACCGCCAGTGGAAGAAAACACTTGCTGAATATGAGGCCCCGCCGCTGGATGTGGCGATCGACGAAGCGCTGTGTGACTATATGGAGCGCAAGAAGGCCGCGATGGCCGATGCCTGGTATTGAAGCATGAAAAACCCGGTGGCGCAGGGAGCGCCACCGGGCTGGAGGTCAGAAAACTGACGCTTATTCAGCCGGCTGGGTCGTGGCCGGGGCCGTGCCCGTTGTGGTCGTCGACGAGGTCGTCGAGGTATCGACCGGGGTGTTGGCCTGGCGTTCGGCAACCTGCTGCGACTTGGTCTTGAATTCCGGCGCAGCCTGCAGGCTTTCGGCGGTTTCCGAGGTCGTCAGCTTGACGTCGTCGGAGTCCGGAACCTGCGTGATCGCGATCTTCTCGAACGGAACGGCGACCCACTTTTCACCGATGCCCAGGAAGCCGCCGACACCGATGATGGCTGCGTCAACGCCGCCGGTCTTGGCCATGATCAGGTCGGAGATCTTGCCGATGCTTTCATCGCCGCTGTTGTAAACGGACTGGCCGATATAGGTGTTGGCGCTGATCTGCTCATCCGACTGGGCTGTCAGATAGTCGCCTCCGGCGGCCGGAGCCTGGGCGGTGTCTTCCGTAGCGGTACCTGTTGCCGGCGTCTGGGCCGTGTCTTCGGTCGGCGTCGTGGACGGGTTGGCGGCGGTGTCGCCCGGAGTGGTGCCTGTGGCGGCGTCACCGGTCAGGCCCGGCTGCTGCTCCATGGTCTGGGTCTGGTCGGCCGCGGGCTTGGTGGTGTCCTGCGCATAGGCCGCGGGAGCAAGGGCCGCGCCGAGGAAAATGGCACTGGCGGCAACGGAAGTAAGAAGCTTGTTGGTCATTTGGAACCTGCCTTTTCGTCTCTCGTTGGCATCAAGGCGCGGCGGTTATTGAAAGGCCGTCCGCACCCGCTGATGTCTAGAAAACGACGACCCCTCGGTTTGGTTCCGATAAAAATTGCCTTCTTTTTGATCGTCCAGATACTTAAGCTATGCGTAAAAAACGGCTCCGGATCGGTCAATCCGGAGCCGCAATCTGGCATTCGATCGATCGGACGATGTCTCAGATCGAGAATTTCGGCTCGAACCGGCCCTTGACGGCTATGCCAAGCTCGAAGGTCTTGCCGGCATGAGGATCGGCAAGGCGGGCGGCTTCATCCATGTCCGCCCAGGCCGATGTCACCAGCAGGCGGTCCGCCTTCGCGCCGATGAAAGCCGGGCAGCTGGACTGCGTGGCCGGCACGCTGTAGCGCGCGATCTTCGTGCCGTCGGGCTTGTAGACATCGACGGCACCCTGTCCCCAGCGAGCGTTCCAGATGAGGCCGTCGGCATCGCAGACCGAACCGTCCACGTCGCCCGGCTCGCCGCTTTGATCGGAGAAGACCTGGGGTTCGCCCGCGGGAAGGCCGGTTTTCGGATCGAGCGGGACGCGCATGATCTTGTTGACGGCGGAATCGACGAAGTAGCCGGTCGCGCCATCCGGCGAGAAGCAGATGCCGTTGGGAATGGTCACATCGGCAAACAGCTTCGTCACCGTCGTGCCGGCCACATGATAGATCGCGCCGGAATGCTTTTGCGCCGTGCGGCCCATCGTGCTGGCCCAGAGTGCGCCGGAGGGGTGCACGCGGCCGTCGTTCGATCGGTTTTCGGCCTTGTCTTCCAGCTTCGCGAAGGGGGCCAGCGTGCCGTCGGCGACGCTGCGGATGAACAGGCCCCGATCGGAAACGATGAGCTGGCGCTCCGCATCGACGACGGCGAGCACGCTGCCCAGGAAGGGCAGGTCGTGCACGGTCTTCTTCAGGGTCGCGAGATGCAGTTCGTGCAGCTGTTGGCCCTTGATGTCGAACCAGAACGCCGTGTCGGTCGCCGGATCATAGGTCGGGCCTTCGCCGAGCTGGCAATCGACCGCGTCGAGGATGCGGCCGGTGAAGGAATGGTTGTCGCTCATCGGCTGGCTCCATAGACGGTGTCATAGGCTTCGATCGTGATCTTGGCGCGCGCCCGCACCTCGTCGGCTCCCATGCCGACCTTGTAGAGACTGGAGCCGAGGCCGAAGCTGCGGATGCCGATGGCGGCATAGTCGGAAAAGTTCTTTTCCGACACGCCGCCGACGGCCGCGATCTCAAGCTCTGCCGGCAGCACGGCGCGGATGGCCTGGATGCCGGACGGGCCGAGCACGCTGGCGGGGAAGAATTTCAGGCCCGTCGCCCCTGCGCGGGCAGCGGCCAGCGCCTCGGTCGGCGTGAAGACGCCGGGCATCGTCACCATGCCCCTGGCGGCGGCCGTCGAGATCACATCGGGCTCGACATTGGGGCTCACCATCAGCTTGCCGCCGACGGCGTCGAGCCTGAGGACGTCCTCCACCGTCAGCACGGTGCCGGCGCCGATCAGGCAGCCTTCCGGCGCCATCTTTGCGGCGATCTCGATGGATTTGAACGGCTCGGGCGAATTGAGCGGGATTTCGATGGCGGTAAAGCCGGTCTCGATCAGCGCGCCGACAACGGCCTCGGTCTCGCTCGGCTTCAGCCCGCGCAGGATGGCGATCAGCGGATATTTCATCGGGGGAAAGGGAATGCGGCTCATCTGTCTGCTTTCGTGGGGAGGAATTAGAGGGACCAGAGCGCCTTGGCGCCAGCGGCAAGGCCGTTTCGCACGGCGGTATCGGCATCGATGACGATGGGTGCAAGGCCTGCGGCGGCAAGGGCTTCACCATAGAGCGTGCCGAGCCCGCCGGAAACGACGAGTGCGACCGGCGTGCCCTCGGCGACCAGCGACAGCGCGCCGGCGATTTCAAGCCCGATCAGCGTGCCGGAGAGGCGGGCCTTCGCATCGTCGGGCGTAAGGCCTGATATCAGGGCACCGGCCCGCACCGAAAACAGCTGGCTGGTCGCCAGCGCCGGGTTTTTCACCATGCGGCTGACGGCCGCGCGGAAGGCGTCGCTGCGGCCGGAGACCGGGCCGGCCTCGGCAATCGAATGGCTGAGAATGGTGTTCTTCGCGATGGCGTCGAACAGTTCGCCCGTCATGAAGGTCGAGAAACCCTCGACCCGGCCGCCCGAGAGGCGCACCCATTTGCTGTGCGTGCCGGGCATGCAGACGAGATGGTCGCCATTGCCGAGTTCCGCGGCGGCGCCGAGCAGCTGCGTTTCCTCGCCGCGAATGACGTCCGGGGCCGCCGGATCGCGCTGGGCAAGGCCGGGCAGGATGCGGATATCGGCCTCAACGCCGGGAATGCGCACGGCGGCGGCCGGAATATCGAGAAGGGCGGCGGGCGTATCGAGATAGCCGGCCTCGACCCAGCCCTGCTTGGCACCGGCCATGCCGCAGATCAGGACGGGCAGACCTGCCGGCGCGGCAATGGCAGAAAGGTGGCTGTTCAGCACCTCTGCAAACCCCGTGCGGGCGGCGGTCGTCATGCCTTCGCCGCTGCGGCGTTCGGCGAGCACGCCGCCGTCCTTGCCGATGAGCCAGAGGCGGAAGCTGGACGTTCCCCAGTCCACCGCGACGTAAGCGGGTTCAGTCATCAGAGCATGCCTCCATCGACAATCAATGTTTGTGCAGTGATGGCGGCGGACGCATCCGACGCCAGGAAAAGACAGGGGCCGACCAGATCGTCGGCAATGAGCGAGCGCTTCAGGCATTGCCGGGCGATGCCGCCGGCAATGTCGGCCTCGTCGATCCACAGGCGCTTTTGGCGCTCCGTCAGCACCATGCCGGGCAGGATGGCGTTGACGCGGATCTTGTCCGGGCCGAGCTTGCCGGCGAGCGACTTCGTCAGGCCAACGATGCCGGCCTTCGCCGCCGCATAGCCGGGAAGCTCGCCCATGTTGAGCAGATAGGCGATGGAGGAGAAATTGACGATCGCTCCGCCGCCGGCCTTTTGCATATGCGGTGCGACCGCCTGGGCGGCGAAGAAATGGTGGCGGAGGTTGACCGACTGGTTCTCGTCCCAGTCATCGGGCTCGACCGCCTCCAGATCGTGCCGGTCGTCGCGCGCGGCGTTGTTGACGAGCACGCGCAGGCCGCCGAGCGCATCCGCCGCTTCGGCAATGGCCACGCGCAGGGCCGCGATATCGCGCAGATCCACCCTTATATAATGGGGCCGGTGTACGACCTTGCCGTCGAGGTCTGCAACGAGCGCGCGGCTATCCGCCTCGGCGATGTCGAGGAAGGCGACGCGCGCGCCCTGCGCCGCAAAGCCGGCCACCAGCGCCGCGCCGATGCCTGAGCCCCCGCCGGTGATGAGCACGCCCTGTCCGACAAGGTCGGGATAACGGCCGGCCATGGGTTTCTCCAAATTTGTTCCAATATTTGGAACTGAGTTTGATTATTCGGAATTATTCCGCTAGCTTTGTCGCAAGTCAAGACAGGCGGGGTGCGGCACGATGGAAATGGAGCGGGACGGCGAGGGTGGTACGGGCACGCTCGGCAAGGCCATGGCGGTCCTCGAAACGGTGGCGCTGTCGGATCGCCCGTTGCGCTTCACGGATGTGCTCGCCGTCAGCGGCCAGCCGCGCGGTACGCTGCACCGCCAGCTTACCCATCTCGTACAGGAGGGCCTCTTGGAGCTTCGCCCAGACCACGCCTATGTGCCGGGCCTGCGCCTGCTCAAGCTCGCCTCGGCAAGCTGGGCGCGCAACGAGGTCCGCGCCGTCTCCGCGCCCTTTCTGGAGGCGCTGCACCGGCAGACCGGCGAGACAGTGCATTTCGGCGTGCTGCGCGGCCGGGAGATCATCTATCTCGACAAGGTGGAGAGCCGTCAGGCGGTGCGCATGAATTCGCAGATCGGCAATGCCTCGCCCGCCTTCTGCACGGGAGTGGGCAAGGCCGCCCTTTCCACGCTCGACGCCGCGGCGCTGGACACCATCCTCGCCGATATGGAATTCCGCCGCTTCACCCCGCACACGATCACCGACCGGCCGTCCTTCGTCGCCGAACTCGACCGCATCAGGCAGAGCGGTATCGCCTTCGACCGGGAGGAGCACGAGCCGGGCATCCGCTGCGTCGCCGCACCGGTTTTCGACGAAAGCCGTTCGCTCGTGGCGGGCGTTTCGGTGACGGGACCGGCCTATCGTGTCAGCGAGGAGCAGCTTGCGGCATGGGCGCCGCTGGTCGGCGAAGCGGCCCGCGGCATCATGGGAGAACTCGCGGCACGGCTTGGCCCGCAACGATAAGTCGTGGTGAATGGTCCGTAAATGGTCACATGGTTGTCTTGTGCCCCCATTTTACGGTAAATTAGAAAATCACGCTGGACGTGGATGGGGGCCGCCATTAGCTTCCGTGACGACCAGCTTCTAAGTTGCGTCGCTTGCCGCGAACTTGAGCGCGGTTCATCGAACATACTTGCATTGGGATACGGGGGTTCCTGAAGCAAGCAGTGCATTGTGCCGGCAGGGTCTGCCGCGCGGTTGCGTGCGTTGCTGAAGGAAGATTGGACATGGCGGATCGATTCCATACGATATCTGCGCAATCCCAGACGCGTTGGGGCCGTGCCCCCTTGGCCATGGGTTCGCAGGACGATGTTGCTGAAAAGCTTGATGGTCTCGCCAAGCGCTTTGACCTGCGCGGCTACCTGCTGATCAACGTTCCCTCGGAAACCTCGACGGATTTTTCCTCGAACGTGCTGATGACGTCCTGGCCGGACGAGATGCTGAAGACCTATGACCATGCCGGTCTGATCTTCGGAAGCCCTGTCATTGAGCGCCTGCGCCAGAGCACCAATCCCTTCGCCTATGATGCTGACGGCACCAACCGCCGCCGCACCGATGGCAAGGCGGCGATTGCGGCCTCGCTTTTCGAGAAACACGGCATGACGCGTGGCGCTTATTTCCCGGCGCACAATTCCGCCGGCCTGCGCGGGGCCCTTGCCTTCGGCGGCACGCGTGAAGCGCTCAATCCACGGGAAATGGCCGAGCTGAATGCCATGGCCAACCTCATCTTTACCGAAGTCGTCGAGCTGAAAGCCGCCGCGGGGCAGCACGTTTCGCTGTCGCGCCGCGAGGTCGAATGCCTGTCCTGGGCCTCGGCCGGAAAGACGAGCGTGGAAATGTCCGAAATCCTCGGCCTCTCGGAATATACGGTCAATCACTATCTGAACCGGGCGACCCGCAAGCTCGATGCGGTTAACCGGGTCCAAGCGGTCGCCAAGGCGATCCGCGCCGGTCTTTTGAACTAATGCATAAAAAACACCTTGAGATAGTCTGGAATGCGCACGGTCCCGCTCCAAATGCCCAAGGCGACAAAAGAAATGCGGGGAACAATGACAACGGATGAAACGAGCGGCGGTGAAAACCAGCTCCAGGACGACGGCAGCGAGATCGCTGCTCTTGAGACCCAGTTCGACATCGTGCGCTATATGCGGCGCAAATGCGAACAATATGGTCTGAAATATTTTATTGTCTTCACGCTGCCCGGCTTCGAGGCGGAAAAGCTCTCGGCCTATTCCATCGTCAGCAACTGGCCGCAGGAAATCATCGGCAAATACGATGCGTTGCGCATGGTGCGCCACAGCGCCGGTATCCGCAAGCTTCGGCTGACGACGGTGCCGTTTTCCTACGACATGCGCGAATGGATTGGAGAATCGTCGGAACAGACGGATTTCACCGAGCTGCTCGACGTGATGACCAGTCACGGCATGCTCGTCGGTCACTTCTTTCCGGTGCACGACGCGCTCGGCAATCGCGGCGCGATCGTCTGGGGTGGAGACAATGCCGCGCTCAGCCGCGATGACCGGCTGATGTTGCAGATGATCTCCGTCCACCTCTTCAACCGGCTGGCCGAAATCGGTGCGGCCTGGAAGTCGGGACAGGTGGTGCTCACCGAGCGCGAGATCCAGTGCCTGAGCTGGACCGCGGCGGGCAAGACCAGCCTGGAAATCGCCGAAATCCTCGGTCTCTCCGAGCACACGGTCAATCACTACCTCAACCAGGTCACCCGCAAGCTGGAGGCGGTCAACCGCACCCAGGCCGTGGTGAAGGCGATCCGCCGCGGGCTGATCGCCTAGGTTCTTGCCTTCAGGCAAAGATGCCGCTGCCCATCGTCCGTAAATTCGTTTGGCTGCCGCCTTTTCGTGCACTATCTACGAAGGCGGCGGGCCGATCCCGCGGCAGGTTGATGAGGATTTCATGACGGACGTAAGCAAGGAACAGGTGCTGGAACGGCTGCGCACGGTGCGCGGTCCTGATATGGACGGCAACATCGTCGATCTCGGCATGGTTTCCGACGTCTTCATTTCCGACGGCAAGGCCTATTTCTCGATCACCGTGCCCGCTGAGCGCGCCCGCGAGCTCGATCCCATGCGCGCCGCCGCAGAGCGTGTCGTCAAGGAAATCCCCGGCATCAAGGCGGCCA
>NZ_JBYOLC010000008.1:0-274967 GCF_057798995.1 Shinella sp. 20P9.1.1 | reverse complement strand
GGAATCCTCGTCCGGCAGGATGCCGCTCGGATGCGCCAGGCGTTCGTCCGTGTTGAAGGGCAGATCGTCGTCCTCGTCGTCGAGCGCGATCGACGGGGCATCGACGGCGCGGCGGCCGTCCATCGAGGGTTCGACGCGTTCGGACGCGCGCGGCGCAGCGCGGGCGCGCACCGGTTCGTTCAGCGTGCCGAATTCGTCCTCGTTGAAATCATAAGGCTGCTCGATGCCGCGCGCCTTGCGGCGCTGGCCGGTGAGGCCGAAAAGACGGCGCACCCGCGCCTGACCGGTGTACCAGGCATGCGTCATGGCGCCGGCAAACACGGTGAGCGGGCCTTCCCTCTCCTCGTCGTCCTCTTCCTCGGCAACCGTGCGGGCGCGGCTCTGGACGGGGACGGGCGCGAAGTCCTCCTCGTCGTCGATCGTCACGGTGCCGATGAGGCCGGCGCTGAACACCATCAGCCAAGCCGCCGGAACCGCAATGATGCCACCGAGGATGCTGGCCAGCATGCCTGTCGGATAGGCGCCGGTGAAGAGGGCGGGGAAACGCAGGATCATGTCGCCGAAGACGCCGCCAAGGCCCGTCGGCAACGGCCATGTGACCGGGCCGGGCACGCAGGCAAGCGCTGCCGAAGCGAGGATCGCGCCGCCGAGCCAGGCGGCCGCGCGCTGAGGAATGCGGTTGAAGCGGCGGCCGCTGATCAGCCCGATCGCCCAGGCGACGACGGGCAGCAGAGCGATCACGCTGGCAAGGCCGAAGAACTGCATGAAGATATCGGCGAAGACGGCGCCGGGATAGCCGAGCAGGTTCACCGGCGTGCCGCTCGACGCATAGGACAGGCTGGGGTCGGAGACGTTCCACGTGGATAGTGCGGCGATCGCCAGAGCGAGGCCGAGGAAAATGGCCAGCCCGAAAAGGACCTGCACCTGCCGCCAGACGAATGCCGACAGAACGAAACGGTCGTGACGGTTGTCCAGCCCTGCCGAAATGCTTCTGCTCATGGTTACAGCCTGTGCCCACGCAATGAAATACGCACCCTTTCCGCGCGATTCGCGGATGTGCCTGACTGCAAACCCTACGAAGGAAGTTTTAATGGCGCGTTAACCATGCCTTCCCCGATCATGGTTTCCCCAGCGTAAACAAAAAGGGCCCGGACCAGGGTCCGGGCCAAGGGCGGTCTGGTTTCCCAGGCCGCGACGGTTGCATGGCGGCGGCCCGCAAGCCGCCGCGATCTTTTTAGGAGTGGTAGGCCGCTTCGCCGTGCGACGAGAGGTCGAGACCTTCGCGTTCGGCTTCGACCGAGACGCGCAGACCGACGACCAGGTCGACGACCTTGTAGAGGATGGCCGAGACGACGCCGCACCAGACGATGGTGATGACGACGGCGGTGAGCTGCGTCGTGAACTGCGAGGCGATCGAGAAGTCGGCAGCGCCCGTACCGCCGAGCGACGGGGCGGTGAAGATGCCCGTGCCGAGCGCGCCGACGAGGCCGCCCACACCATGGACGCCGAAGACGTCGGCCGTGTCGTCGTAGCCGAACTTGTTCTTCACGACGGCGACGAAGAAGTAGCAGATCGGCGAGGCGATGAGGCCGAGCACGATGGCACCGAACGGACCGACGGAGCCGGCAGCCGGGGTGACGACGACGAGACCGGCGATCATGCCCGAGGCCGCACCGAGCAGCGAGGCCTTGCCGCGGGTGAAGGCTTCGACCACCGACCAGGCCAGGATGGCGGCAGCGGTGGCGACGAAGGTGTTGACGGTGGCGAGAACCGCGCCGCCCGAGGCTTCGAGGTTCGAGCCGGCGTTGAAGCCGAACCAGCCGAACCACAGCATGGCGGCACCGACGAGGGTGAGCGTCATGGAGTGGGGGGCCATCATGTCCTTGCCGAAGCCGGTGCGCTTGCCGACCATGATCGCGCCGATGAGGCCTGCGACGCCGGCATTGATGTGCACGACGGTGCCGCCGGCGAAATCAAGCGCGCCCATGTTGAAGATCAGGCCGTTGCCGTCCCAGACCATGTGGGCGATCGGGAAATAGACGAAGGTGGCCCAGAGCACGGTGAAGAGGATGACGGCCGAGAACTTGATGCGCTCGGCGAAGGCGCCGATGATCAGGGCCGGCGTCAGCGCCGCGAAGGTCATCTGGAACAGCATGAAGATATATTCCGGAATGACGACGCCGTCGGAGAAAGTCGCCGCCGTGCTGTCGACGGTCACGCCCGACAGGAACATCTTGGCGAAGCCGCCGAAATAGGGGCTCGTCGAACCACCGAAGGCGAAGGAATAGCCGTAGGTGACCCAGACGATCATCATGACGGCGCCGATGACGGTGCACTGCATGAGAACGGACAGCATGTTCTTGGCACGCACCAGGCCGCCATAGAACAGAGCGAGGCCCGGTATCAGCATGAAGAAGACGAGCAGCGTCGACAGGAACATGAAGACGGTATCCGCCTTGTCCGGAACGGGTGCAGCAGCAGCGGCTTCGGTTGCGGCGGGTGCCGTTTCCTGCGCGAAGGCGACCACGGGCGCAAACACGGCCGTCGTGGCGGCAGCCACGCGGGAAAGGGTATGAGAAAGCTTGAATGACGACATTGTAACTAGGCTCCCTGAAAGGCCGTTTGCTTAGAGCGCTTCGGTATCGGTTTCGCCGGTGCGGATGCGCACGGCATGGTCGATGGCATAGACGAAGATCTTGCCGTCGCCGATCTGGCCGGTCTTGGCGGCACCGGCGATCGCTTCGACGGCTCTGTCGGCGAGGTCGCCCGGCACGGCGATCTCGATCTTCAGTTTCGGCAGGAAGCTGACGGCATATTCGGTGCCACGGTAGATTTCCGTGTGGCCCTTCTGGCGCCCGTAACCCTTCACTTCGGTCACGGTCAGGCCCTGGATGCCCACGGCGGTGAGGGCTTCGCGCACCTCATCGAGTTTGAACGGCTTGATAATGGCCATTACGATTTTCATCTGGTTTCCCATCCTTCGTGCTTGTCCCCCAGCCGGGGCCATGTCTCTGGCCGTTTGCAGATGCAACGACTGAGACCTACACATTCAAGGGGCGTGCCAGATTCGAACGCCTCAGCTAAAACGCTGATTTTCAACCAATAAAAATAGCTCTTATGCTGCGGCGCAAAAAATCGTCACCGCAGATGATCAAAAAGTAGGCGATATTAGTATTATGAATGAAATTTAGTCAGTTGCCTTTTTCCGAATCAGCCCCTCCTGGGCGACGGAGGCAAGAAGGGTGCCGGAACGGCTGAAAATTGCGCCACGCGTCATGCCGCGCCCGCCGAAGGCCGAGGGACTGTCCTGGCTGTAGAGCAGCCAGTCGTCGAGAACGGGCGGGCGATGGAACCACATGGCATGATCGAGGCTCGCCACCTGCAGCCTGCGATCCAGCACGGAGGTACCGTGCGCGAAAAGCGACGTATCGAGCAGCGTCATGTCGGAGAGATAAGCAAGCACCGCCGCCTGCAGGTGACGCTCGGCCGGCACCGGCCCGGTCGTGCGCACCCAGATATTCTGGCTCGGCTCCAGCTTCTCGGCGGAAAAATAGTGGTCGAGCGCGATGGGGCGCAGCTCGATCGGCCGGGGACGCTCCCAATAGGCGCGGATATGCGCGGGCGCCTGCGTCAGGAAACGCTCCTTCAGATCCGCCTCCCCGAGCAGCGTTTCCGGCATCGGCACATCCGGCATCGGCGCTTGGTGCTCGAAACCGTCCTCATCGTCCTGGAAGGAAGCGGTCATGAAATAGATCGGCTTGCCGTGCTGGATGGCAGTGACGCGGCGCGTGGCGAAGGAGCCGCCGTCACGGATGTTTTCGACGTCGTAGATGATCGGCACGGAGGGATCGCCCGGCCGCACGAAATAGGCGTGCAGGGAGTGCACGAAGCGCCCCTCCTCCACCGTGCGCGTGGCCGCCACCAGCGCCTGGCCGATCACCTGCCCGCCGAACACCCGCTGCCAGCCGACCTGCGGGCTCTTGCCGCGAAAGAGCTGCGCCTCGAGCTGCTCGAGATCGAGCGTTTCGATGAGGAGGTCCATGGCGGGGTTCTGGGCAGGATGGCGCGACATTTGGACGTGGCTCCGATAGGTGGCCTGAGGTAGGAAAGCGGTCCTTCCTCCTCTATATAGGGGGAAACAAGACCTCAAGCGGCCAGGAGCCTTCCCATGACCGACGCGACCAAGCCCGACGCTCCCATGCTCGACGTTCTTGTCGCCGGCGGCGGCTATGTCGGCCTGTCGCTGGCCGTCTCGATCAAGAAGGCCGCGCCGCACCTTGCCGTCGAGGTGGTCGATGGCGCGCCGGAGCATGTCTGGCAAAAGGACGAGCGCGCCTCGGCCATCGTCGCGGCCGCGCGCAACCTGCTCGACGTGCTCGGCGTGTGGAACGAGATCGCCGCCGAGGCCGAACCGATCCGCTGCATGGTCGTCACCGATTCGCGCACCGCCGATCCCGTGCGCCCGGTCTTCCTGACCTTCGAGGGCGCCGGCTCCGGCGATGACGGCCAGCCCTTCGCCCATATGGTGCCGAACCGCGCCATGACCGGCAGCCTGCTGCGCCAGGCCGAACTTCTGGGCATCCCCGTGCACTGGTCGACATCGGCCGAGGGGTTTGCCACCGGCCAGCATGCCACCGACGTCACCCTCTCCGACGGCTCCACGCGGAAAACCCGCCTGCTCGTCGCCTGCGACGGCGTGCGCTCGAAACTGCGCGACATGGCCGGTATCAAGACCGTGCGCTTTGACTACGGACAATCCGGCATCGTCACCACCGTCGCGCACGAGCGCCCGCATGACGGCACGGCGGAAGAACACTTCCTGCCCGCTGGCCCCTTCGCCACGCTGCCGCTCACTGGCAACCGCTCCTCGCTCGTCTGGACCGAGCGCACGGAGGACGCCCGCCGCCTCGTAGAGAGCGACGACCTCGTCTTCGAAGAAGAGCTGGATCGCCGCTTCGGCCACAAGCTGGGCGCACTGAAAGTCGTCGGCGGCCGCCGCGCCTTCCCGCTCGGTCTCACACTCGCCCGCGCCTTCATCGCGCCGCGCTTCGCGCTGGCGGGCGATGCCGCGCACGGCATCCATCCGATTTCCGGCCAGGGCCTCAATCTCGGCTTCAAGGATGTCGCGGCGCTGGCCGAAACAATCGTCGAAGCCGACCGTCTCGGCCTCGATATCGGCGCCGTCTCGGTTTTGGAGCGCTACGAGACCTGGCGCCGCTTCGACACGGTGCGCATGGGCGTCACCACCGATGTGCTGAACCGCCTGTTCTCCAATGACATGACACCGATCCGCGTGCTGCGCGACGTCGGCCTCGGCGTCGTCGACCGCCTGCCGGGCCTCAAATCCTTCTTCATCCGGCAGGCCGAAGGCACCACCGGCGGCGGGCATCCGCGCATGCTGGTCGGTCAGCGGATTTGATTAGCAGCGCATCTCTAAACGCGCACCCCACCCACCTCCGTCATCCTCGGGCTTGACCCGAGGATCCATGCCACAGGCAGGACAGTGCGGATGCGTGGATCCTCGGGTCAAGCCCGAGGATGACGAAGGAGAGGGCTGTGTTCAAAGCCCCCAACCACACCTCAATCCTTGATTTCACGCGCCTCAGAAATCAGCATGATCGGGATGCCGTCGCGGATCGGATAGGCGAGCTTGGCTTTTTCGGAAATCAGTTCGCCGGCCTGCGCATCATAGTGCAGCCTCCCCTTGGTCAGGGGGCAGACGAGAAGTTCGAGCAGTTTGGGCGCGACCCGGCTGGTGCTTTCGTCCATCGATACCGTCCTACTGTAGCCGCGTATCGACATCGCCATAGCTGCGCGCCAAAACGATCTCGGTGATGGCGATCAGCGTTTCGGCGCGGGTTTTGAGATCCGGTGCCTCCAGCAGCGCCTGCTTTTCCGCGGGGCCATAGGGCGACATCATCGCCATGGAATTGACCAGCGTCGTGTTGCTGGCACGCTCCACGCTCTCCCAATCCGCCTCCAGCTTGTTGGCGTCGAGATAGGCCTTGAAGGCGGCGAGCAGCGCGTCACGGTCGACGGTATTCTCGTCATCCTGTGCGGAGAGATCGCCGATGAAGGGCGCGATGCGGAAACTGCGGTAGGATTTCGCGCCGGTGGCTTCCTGCAGCAGGCGGTAGCGGCACACGCCGGTCAGCGACACGACATAGCGCCCGTCACCCGTTTCCGCGAAGGAGGTGATGCGGCCGATGCAGCCGACCTTGCAGAGCTCGGGATTGTCGTGGCCGGTCTCGTACGCGCGGTGCTCGCCGAAAACAGGCTGCACCATGCCGATCAGCCGGTGCGAGGCGAGCGCATCGTCGAACATGGAGAGATAACGCGGCTCGAAGATGTTGAGCGGCAGCTGGCCGCCGGGCAGGAGAAGCGCCCCCGTCAGCGGAAAGACGGGGATCGTCTCGGGCAGGTCCGCCGGCTTCAGATAGCGCGCATTTCCCACATGCATGGCATTGCCTTCCCTTCCACGGCGCGGTGCTGCGTCCGGGCTCCTCCGTCCCGGCCCCTCGCCGACGCGCCTTTTCCGAATGTGGGGCGGGCGCGCCGTTTCTCAAGGGATGCTGTCTTATCCCGGGCAAAAAACCTCAGGAAAACAGGATCGACGAGAGCTTGCGGCGGGCCGATATCGTCGCCGGGTCCTTCGGTCCCCAGACATCGAAGAACTGCAGCAATTCGCGGCGCGCGCCGTCATCGTCGAAGGCGCGATCGCGCTTCATGATATAGAGCAGGTGCTCGGCCGCCGCCTGGCGATCGCCCTCGACATTGCGGATCTTCGCAAGGTTCAGCCGGGCGGTGTGGTCGTCGGCATTCAACGCCAGCGCCTGCTCAAGGGCGGAGGGATCGCCGAGCTTGCGCGCCTCTTCGATCTGGTCGAGCTTCTTGAGGACTGCTAGCACGGCAGGATCCGCCGCGACCGCGTCCGGCAGGTTGCTCAGCGTCTGGCGGGCATTCTGCACCTGATCGACGGCGATCATGCACTCGGCAATGCCGGCAAGAGCCACGGCGTTTTCAGGATCGGCTTGCAGCAAGGCGCCGTAGAGATCGGCGGCACCGGCAACATCGCCGGCATCGAACAGCGTCTTGGCCTCGGCCAGCAGCGCCTCGATCTCGGCCTTCTCATCAGTACCCGCCGGGCCGGCGACCTTGTCGATGAAGTCGCGGATCTGGCTTTCCGGCACCGCGCCCATGAACCCATCCACCGGCCGACCGCCGACGAAAGCGACGACGGCGGGAATGGACTGGATGCCAAGCTGGCCGGGAATGGACGGATGGTCGTCGATGTTGAGCTTGACGAGCTTCACGCGGCCGGCGCTTTCGCGCACGACCTTCTCGATGATCGGCTGGAGCTGCTTGCAGGGGCCGCACCAGGGCGCCCAGAAATCGACGAGAACGGGCTGCTGGCGCGAGGCCTCCATCACGTCGCGCGAAAAATTCGCCGTCGTCGTGTCCTTGATCAGGTCATCCGCCGCCGGAGCCGCGCCGCCACCATAGCTCGCCGAAACGTTCATCTGGCCGCCATAGGACGATGCATAGGGGTTTTCACCTGCACTCATGGTCTTCTCCTGTGGCGCCAAGCGCCTGAATCACGTGTCTGCGCCCAAAATCGTATGTCAGGCGGTGACTTTCAAGACAAGCGGCTCATGTCCCGTCGCCTCGATGAAGCGCAACAGGTCCTTCGAGCCGATCGATGTCGTCGCGTCGTTGCGCAGCGGATGGCAGTTGATCGTATCGTATTGCATGAGATCGGCATCGACGATCACCTTTACCTGGCGTTCGGTATCGTTGATGACGCCGAAAGCGGTGACGGCGCCGGGAATGACGCCGAGATATTCCATCAGCTTTTCCGGCTTGCCGAAGGAGACCTTGCTCGCCGCGCCGATGACCGTATGGATGGTCTTCAGGTCGATCGTCGCATGTTCCTCGACAGTCATCAGGAAGTAGTTGTCCTTCTTGTCCTTCACAAAGAGGTTCTTCGTGTGGCCGCCGGGAATTTCGTCACGCAGCGCCACCGATTCGGCGACGGTGAAGACCGGCGCGTGCTCCTTGGTCGAATGGGCGATGCCGAGCCCGTCGAGAAACTGGAAAAGGTCCTTGTCGGTCTTCGGCTGCGGTTCGCTCATGTCATCGTTCCCGGCGTGATTTGTCCCTGCCGCTGATAGGGCTTAGATCCCTTTAGCGCAACCGCCTGAGAATCCGGCGCTTTGAAAGCCGCTGTAATTTTTTCTTCAAAATCCGAAATTTCCCTGTTGCCTTTTAAAAGGCCTTGGGCCATATACCGCCCGTCGCCGCAACGCAGCGACCTTCGGCCAAGCGATCTACCCCAGGCCGTCGCAGATGAGCGGGTGTAGCTCAGGGGTAGAGCACAACCTTGCCAAGGTTGGGGTCGGGCGTTCGAATCGCCTCACCCGCTCCATTCTCTCCAAAGTTTCGAAGCCTCGGTTTTCCGGGGCTTTTGTTTTTTCTGGCTTTCGCTACGGCATCGCCGGGCGGTTTTCCGTGCGCCAGGTGGCTGGGCTCTGGGCGGTGACGCGGCGGAATTCGCGGTTGAAGTTGGATTTCGTCTGGAAGCCCGATTCGAGCATGGCCGTGGTGACGGGCATGTCGGTCTCACGCAGCAGCCGGCAGGCCTCCTTGATGCGGAAATCATTGATATATTGCGAGACGTTCTTGCCGGCGAGTCGGTTGATCGCGCCGGAGATTTGCCGCGCCGGTACGTTTGCACGCCGGGCGAGGCGCGCGAGGGTCAGATTGTCATCGCGAAACAGTTTTTGCTCCGAAAGCAGCCGGTCGACGCGTTCCAGCACATCGCGGTCCCTTTCAGCGATCGCTGCGTCTTCTTCCGTCTCCTCCGAGGGCAGGGAAGGCGCGCGGGCGCGCGCCGCAACCGTCGCGGTCAGGCCGACAAGGAGGAGGCCCAGCAGATTGGCGTTGCTGACGAGCATCGGCACGTTTTCTCCGCGACTCCATTCGAATGCGAGAAGCACGGCGATGTCGAAGCAAGCTGAAACGCAGAGAGCGCCCGCGGCGATCAGAAGAGCCTTGTGGGCGCTGACGGCGTCATCGAGTCGGGCTTCCTCCAGCCCATCGGGCCCGGCATGGGCGAGCCGCAGCAGGATCATGGCGTAACCGACGAAGATGACGACGAGCGCGCCATCGATGAGACTGGGTGCCAGCAAAAGCAAAGCGAGAACAACGAACGGCGGCGCGATATTCAGCCAGCGGATGTTCGCGCGGTCACGATGGATAAGGCTTTGAAAGCTCGCCAGCACCAGCGGCGGCAGGGCGCCCGCCAGCACCGGCAGGACGAAGCGCACTGCCGTCACATCATAGCCCCAGCGCAGGCCGACGGCGATCGACTGTACGATACAGAGACCGATCAGCACCAGAAACGGCCGGTTGCCGACCTCGTGCTGGCGCAGGAGAGCGACGAAGCGCAGGAAAAGCAGAATGGCGATGACGAAGGGCAGGGGGATGAAGAGCACGGACAGCACGGTTCGATTGACGGTGACGGCCATCATGGGCCGGATCGCGATCAAGGGCGACCTCAAACACGATCGAGGACGCGTTGAGCGGCGCTTGCAATGAAGATTTCGGGGTCAAACGCAACCAAACGAGGTTTTCATGACCCGCCACCGTTTTCTTCCCACCCTCCTGCTTGCCGGTATCGCCGCCACATCGGCCCATGCCGCAGATGTCGGGGTTCGCACGATCTCTGTTTTCGCACCAGACCGCGGACGCGATATGCCGGTCACCGTCTGGTATCCGGCCACCGCCGGCGGCACGCCCGGTCTGGTCGGCGACAACAAGCTCTTCAAGGGCGCGCCGGCGCTCAAGGATGCGCCCATCGCCGAGGGACATTTTCCGCTGGTGCTGTTCTCCCATGGCTCAGGCGGACGCATCGAAGGCATGGCCTGGCTGGCGACTGCGCTCGCCGAATCCGGCTTCATCGTCGCAGGGCCGAACCACCCCGGCACGACGAGCGGCGATTCGACGCCGGCCGCGACGCCGAAGATCTGGGAGCGTACCGCCGATCTCTCGGCTCTGATCGACCGGTTCTCGACCGATGCCGGCTGGCGTGCGGCGATCGACCCCGCGCGCATCGGTGTCGTCGGCTTTTCGCTCGGCGGCGCCGCGGCGATGGAAATCGCCGGCGCCCGCGCCGATCTCAAGGCCTATGCACGCTATTGCGACAGCTACGGCAAATGGGATTGCGCCTGGTTTTCTGGTGGGCGCGGTTATGTCGGCGATGTGCCTGTGGACGTGGAGAAGGTCGATTTGCGCAAGATCGACAAGACGCGCTTCGAGCAGTCGAACCGCGATCCGCGTGTGCGCACCGTGGTGGCGGTCGATCCCGGCCTGGCTCAGGCCTATCAGCCGGACAGCCTGAAGGCGGTCGACATTCCGCTCACCTTCATCAATCTCGGCAATCCGGACACGATCCCCGAGGCGGTGATCTCGGACAAGCTTGCGGCACTCGTTCCCGACAGCGCCTATGCGGCCGTTGCCGATTCCGTGCATTTCAGCTTCCTACCGGAATGCAAGGATGGCAGCGCGGCGCTGCTGAAGTCGCTCGGCGAAGTCGATCCGATCTGCGACGAACCCGGCAAACGCACGCGTGGTGACATCCATGCCGAGCTGAAGCAGCTGATCGTCGAGGCGCTCCAGCGCGATCTCAAGGCTTCGTTCTGACCGGAGGAGAAAAGCCGGCGACCCGTTGCGGGCGCCGGCCTTTCCGTATGAGATAGCGATCCGCCTCAGGCGGCGCGGCGCTGCTGCATGGACGGCCCGCGCCCTGCTGCGATGTGGAACTGCGACAGCGCCGTCTGAAGCTGGGCGGCTTCGCTGGCCAGCACCTGGCTGGCGGCGGTGGTTTCTTCCACCATCGCGGCATTCTGCTGGGTCATCTGGTCCATCTGGTTGACGGCGGTGTTGATTTGGCCGAGTGCGGCGGACTGTTCCTGCGCCGCGCGGGTGATCGAGACGACATGGTCGTTGACGCGGTTGACGAGGTCCTTGATCTCGGAAAGCACGTCACCGGTCGAGAGCACCAGCGAGACGCCGCCCTTCACTTCGCCGGCCGAAGCGTTGATCAGGGTCTTGATCTCCTTGGCGGCATTGGCCGAGCGCTGGGCGAGTTCGCGCACTTCCTGGGCGACGACGGCAAAGCCGCGGCCGGCTTCGCCCGCACGCGCCGCTTCCACGCCGGCATTCAGCGCCAGCAGGTTCGTCTGGAAGGCGATTTCGTCGATGACCGAGATGATCTGGCTGATCTTCTGCGAGGACTGCTCGATGCGGCCCATGGCGTCGATCGCGCTCTTGACGATATCACCCGACTTTTCGGCGCTTTCCTTGGTCTCGCGCACGATCTCGGAGGCTTCGATGGCGCGCGTGGTGGAGGTCTTCACCGTCGTGGTGATCTCCTCGAGCGCGGCTGCGGTCTCCTCCAGCGAGGCGGCCTGCTGCTCCGTGCGGTGGGCGAGCTGGTCGGCGGCGGCCGAAAGCTCGCGGCTGTTGCCGGTGATCGTGCCGGCCGTGGTGAGGATGCCACCCATCGTGCTGCGCAACGTGCGCATGGCGCCGTTGACGTTGGCCTGCAGCTCGGCGAAATCGCCCTGGAACTGGCCTGCCATTTCCTGCGTGAGATCGGCATGCGAGAGCGAGGCGATGACACGACGCACTTCGCTGACGCCGCGGTCGACATTCTGCACCAGCGCGTTGACGCCAGTGGCGAAGCGGCTGAGATCCTCATCCTCATAGGCTTTGGTGATGCGGCGCGAGAAATCGCCGGCAGCGGCAGCCGCGACGATCGTCGAGATATTCGATTGCAGGTCCTTGCTCTGCGCCTGAAGGGCTGCTTCCTGGGCTTCCATGTCGCGCATCTGCATCTCGTTGGCGCGGAAGACGTCGAGCGTACGGGCCATGGCGCCGATCTCGTCCTGGCGCTCGGTGCAGGGGATCGCGTCATCGAGCTTGCCGGCGGCGAGGTTCGACATGACGCCGGTCAGAAGCTGGATCGGGCGCACGATGCCCTTGCGGGCAAAGGCGATGCTGAACAGCATGCCCGCGACGATGCAGACGAAGGCGGTGGCAAGCAGCAGGACCTGCGTGGTCGTCGAGCGCGAGATGGCGGTGGCGCGTGATTCCGAAAGCGTCCTGGCGGAATAGGTCGTGTATTCCTTGAGCGCCGCGGTGACGGCCTTCTGACCTTCCAGCGCCTTGTCGAGCGCGGCGAGAATGGCTGCGCGGTCGTCACCCTTTTCCGTGGCAACGGCGACCATGGCGCGGATCTCGTCGAAATAGGGCGTCATGGCAGCGCGCACGCCGTCGAGCAGCTTCTGTTCGCTGGCGTCAGCCGTCGAGGCAATCTTCGGCAGGCGGTCGAGCATTTCCTTCGAGCGCTTATCCGTCTCGGCGGCGAAATCGCCGGCCTTTTCCGGGGCGAGCGCCAGCTGATAGGTCATGCGGCTGATGGCGATGACATCGATGCGCAGGTCCATGGCCTCGCGGGCCACCTCTTCCCGCGCACCGGTATCCTCAAGCGCACCGCCGAGCGAGGTCAGGCCGCGGCTGCCGACGGTGGCGATGGTGCCGGCGGCAATGCCCATTAGGAGCACGAGAAAGCCGACCTTCCGGGAGATCGAGAGATCCGAGATTTTCATGGACAGAAGTCCCCTGGGGCGACCGACGCTGTCCTGGCGCATTCATCCCGCACAACCCGGCATCATTCCGGGTCCATGCGGGCCTTGTGCGGCACAAAGGTTTCGATTGTCTTGCGTTTTTCCCGTTGCCTTTGGGGGTCGGGAACCGCCGTCAGGCCTTGCGGAAGACGTAATCCGTCTCCTGCCGCAGCGTCTCGCCGGGGCGCAGGATCGCCTTGGGGAAATCCGCGTGATTGACGGCGTCGGGCCAGATCTGCGTCTCCAGGCAGAAGCCGGCGAACGCGCCGTAGTGGCGACCTTCGAGGCCGGGAACGGCCGGACCGACCTTGGCGCCGGTATAGAGCTGCACACCCGGCTCGGTCGTCAGCACGGCAAGCGAAACGCCCGAAACGGGGCTGCGCACCTCGGCGACGGGACGCTTGGCCACGCGCTCCGGCGAAAGGCAGAAATTGTGGTCGAAGGCGACACCTCCCTCTTCCGTCTGGCGGGCAAGCGGGGTCCATTCCCTGAGATCGAAGGGCGTGCCGGCGACAGGGCGGACCTCACCGGTCGGAATGAGGTTTTCATCGACGGGCAGGTAGTGTTCCGCCGCCAGACGGATCTCGTGGCCCAGCGCATCCGCGCCGCCATCCAGAATGAAATAGCTGTGCTGGCAGAGATTGACCGGCGTCGGCGCGTCGGTCACGGCCTCATAGACGACGGAGAGCACGCCCTCGCCCGGCAGGCGATAGGTGCAGGTGATGGCGCAATTGCCGGGATAACCGGCGCGGCCGTCGGGATCGGTCAGCGTGAGCGTGACGAAATCGGCGCCCTTTTCGGCAATCCGCCAGTTCTGCCGGCCAATGCCGTCGCTGCCGCCGTGCAGATGCGTGACGCCGCGCTCGTTGCGTTCCAGCTGGTAGTCGCGACCGTCGATGGCGAAGCGTCCGCCGCCGATCCGGTTGGCGCAACGGCCGGGCGTGGCGCCGAAGAACGGCGAATGATCGAGATAGGACGGCAGGTCTTCGAAGCCGAGCACCAGCGGCGCATCGTGCCCGTCAAGCCTGAGGTCCTGGATGACGGCGCCCCAAGTCAGGACAGAGGCCGTCAGTCCGCCGCCCGATATCGTAACGCGCTCCACCGCTTCCCCCTGATCGAGCCGACCGAAGATATCCTGTTGCTGACCCACGCTTGCGTCTCCTCCGCCGGCTTTCCCAGCGCGGCAACCTGCTTCAATTCCTTGCCGGCCGCAACCGAAAAGTCATACTATTCGACAACCCGTCAGAGGTTCTTCTGATAGACGAGGAAGGAGGTCTTCTCGGCGATGCGGTCGTAGAGTTGGCGCGCAGTGGCGTTGAACTCCTGTGTCATCCAGTAGACCTCGGGCGAGCCGGCCTCCTTCGCCTTGGCATAGACGCCTTCGATCAGCGCGCGGCCAATGCCGCTGCCGCGCACGTCGGGATCGGCAAAGAGATCCTGCAGGTAGCAGACATTGCCAACCGTCCAGCACGAGCGATGGAAGAGGTAGTGCGCGAGGCCGACAGGCTTGCCGTCGAGCGTGGCGATGAGGCCACGGTATTCGCCCTCGGCGACCTCGCCCGTCAGACGGGCGAAGGTCGTGGCAAAAATCTCTTCCGGCAGAACCGTCTCGTAGAAGGCGAGATAGGCGGTCCACAGGCGGCGCCATTCGCCTTCATCATCCTTGTGCAGCGGGCGAATAACGACACGGCTCATGGTCAGGCTCCCGTTCCGATCTTTTCGAGGTCGTATGGCGTTGTCTGGTAGATTTCGTTGATCCAGTTGCCGAACAGCAGATGCGCATGGCCGCGCCAGCGGTTCTGCGGCGGCAGCGCCGGATCGTTGTGGGGGAAATAGTTCTTCGGCATCTTGATCGGCACGCCGGCCGAGACGTCGCGGAAATACTCGTCTGCGAGCGAGGTCGAGTCGTATTCGACATGGTTGAAGATATAGAGCCGGTTGCCGGCCGTCTCCTGCACGAGGCAAACGCCCGTCTCGTCGGATTCGAGCAGGATATCGAGATCGTCGACCGCGCGGACGTCCTCCGTGCGGATCTCCGTCCAGCGCGACACCGGCACTTCGAAATCGTCGGAGAAGCCGTTGAGATAGACCGATGACGGCTTGCGATTGTGGTGGCGATAGACCCCGAAAGCCTTTTCGTCGAGCGTGTGCTTGGGCACGCCGTGGAAATGGTAGATCGCCGCCATCGCGCCCCAGCAGACATTCAGCGTGGAATGCACATTGGTTTCGGTCCAGTCGAGGATGGCCTTCATCTCGTCCCAGTAGGTGACGTCCTCGTAGTCGAGCGTCTCCACCGGCGCACCGGTGATGATGAAGCCGTCGAACTTGCGGTGCTTCACTTCCTCCCACGTGTCGTAGAAGGCAAGCAGGTGCTCCTCGGAGGTGTTCTTGGCGCGATGGCCGCCGACACGCACCAGCGACAGTTCGACCTGCAACGGCGAGGCGCCGACGAGGCGTGCCATCTGCACTTCCGTCTTGATCTTGTTCGGCATGAGGTTGAGAAGCCCGATCTGCAACGGGCGGATATCCTGCCGGATCGCCATCGTTTCGGTCATCACCCGGACACCCTCGTTCACGAGAGTTTCGAAGGCGGGGAGCGTATCGGGAATCTTGATGGGCATGTCTCAACTCGATCCAAAACAAAAACCGGCCGCAACGACGTCGCAACCGGTCCACGTAAGGGTCTTCCTCGCGCGGCCCTTTAGCGACTTGTTTAACGTGGCTGCAAGCCGGCCGGCCAAATCACCACGAGGCATTTAAATAGCGCCACTCCGCCTGCGAATCAATCCATGCCCGAATGCACCGAGGCCCGGATGCGGCGGGCATCCGGGCCTCGATCGGAAATCTCGATAAAGGCTCAGTAGTAGCCGAACGAGAAGCTGTAGCCGTTGTGGCTGTTGTAGCCGTAGCTGCCACCGTAGTGCTTCTTGTAGCCATGGTGTTTCTTGTAGCCGTAATGGCCACCATAGTGCTTCTTGTAACCGTAATGCTTCTTGTAGCCGTGATGCTTGTGGCCATAGCCGTAGCTGTTGTAGCCGTAATTGCCAGCCTCGGACGGGGCGGCGAAGGACACGGCAGCGACAGCGGCGACGACGGCGGAAATGATGAACTTGCGCATGGGATGCTCCTGATCTCTTTCGGTTGCAGGATGAGCGCTTCTCATCCAATGACCCGACTATCCCATGGTCCGTTCATGCGCGCTGTTTCGGATGGAACAGGGCTTTTACCCTCAATCCCACCCACTGCCGTCATCCTCGGCCTTGAGCCGAGAATCCATACCGCACCCGCAGCGGTGGATGCTCGGGTCAAGCCCGAGCATGACGAGGAGGGGGGTGGCGGCGACATGTGTCCGGAAAGGGCTCAGCCCTCCAGTTCCTCCCGCAGCATTTCCAGCTCCAGCCATTCCTCTTCCATCTTCGTCAGAGATGCGCGCAGCTTTTCCATCTCCGTGGCCAGCTTGTTGAAGGTGGCGCGGTCCTTGGTGAAGAGGTTGGGATCGGCCATCTTCGCCTCGCGAGCGGCGATCTCCTTTTCCGCCTTCTCCATCTCCTTCGGCAGGTTTTCCAGCGCGAATTTCTGCTTGTAGGAAAGCTTGCCCTTGGCCTTGCCGTCCGCCGGGGCGGATGCGGGCGATGCCTCGGCGGCCTTCGCCTTCTCGGCCTTTTCCGCCTTGCGCTTCTCGTCGATCGCGCCACGGCGCTGCGCCATCATGTCGGTATAGCCGCCGGCATATTCGATCCAGCGACCATCAGGGTTTTCCGGGTCGGCAGGCGCGATGGTCGAGGTGACGGTGCGGTCAAGGAAGTCGCGGTCGTGGCTGACGAGCAGCACCGTACCGGCAAAACCGGCGACGATTTCCTGCAACAGGTCCAGCGTCTCGATGTCGAGGTCGTTGGTCGGCTCGTCGAGGATGAGCAGGTTGGTCGGGCGCGACAGGATGCGCGCCAGCATCAGCCTTGCGCGCTCGCCGCCGGAGAGGTTGCGGATCGGCGTGCGGGCCTGTTCCGGCTGGAAGAGGAACTCCTTCATATAGCCGGTGACGTGGCGCTGCTCGCCGTTGACCAGCAGGTTTTCGCCCCGGCCGTCGGTGAGGTAGTGGGCGAGCGTGTCATCGAGGTTCAGGTCCTCACGACGCTGGTCGAGCGTGGCGATCTCCAGATTGGTGCCGAGCTTGACGGTGCCGCTATCGGGTTCCAGCTGGCCGGTCAGCATTTTCAGCAGCGTCGTCTTGCCGGCACCGTTCGGGCCGACGAGGCCGATGCAATCGCCCCGGTGCACGCGGATCGAGAAGGGCGCGACGATGGTGCGCTCGCCGTAGGCCTTGGTGATCTTTTCCGCCTCGATGACCAGCTTGCCGGATTCCTGCGCATCGGAGGCGCTGGCCTGCACACTGCCCTGCGGGCCCTTGTGGCCGCGATAACGCGAGCGCAAATCGTGCAGCGCGCCGAGACGGCGCATGTTACGCTTGCGGCGTGCCGTCACGCCGTAGCGCAGCCAGTGCTCCTCGCGCTCGATCGCCTTGCCGAGCTTGTGCTGCTCCAGCTCCTCGGCCTCGAGCACCTCGTCGCGCCAGGCTTCGAAATGGCCGAAACCGCGGTTGAGCCGGCGCGACTGGCCGCGATCGAGCCAGACGGTGGCATTGGAGACCTTTTCGAGGAAACGACGGTCGTGCGAGATGACGACGAGCGCCGAGCGGGTCGATTGCAGCTCGCCTTCCAGCCATTCGATGGTCGGAAGATCGAGATGGTTGGTCGGCTCGTCGAGCAGAAGAATATCCGGTTCCGGCGCCATGACGCGGGCAAGTGCGGCGCGGCGCGCCTCGCCACCCGACAGCGACTTCGGGTCTTCCGTGCCGTCGAGGCCGAGATGTTCGAGCAGATAGGTGACGCGGTACGGATCGTCGCTCGGGCCAAGCCCGGCTTCGGCATAGGCCGCGACCGTGTCGTAGCCGTCGAAATCCGGCGCCTGGTGCAGGTAACGGATGGTCGCGGAGGGATGGCGGAAGACCTCGCCCGATTGCGCCTCAGCAAGGCCGGCGGCGATCTTCATCAGCGTCGACTTGCCCGAGCCGTTGCGGCCGACAAGCGAGATTCGGTCACCGGGCTCCACCTGGAGGCTCGCGCCAGCCAAGAGCGGCGTGCCGCCGAAGCTCAGAAAGATATCGTCGAGTTTGAGAATGGGCGGTGCCAAGGGTCAGGCTCCTGAAAGGTCATAGGGCCGGGCGATGAGGATCGCGCGGCCGGAGGCAAGCGAAAGGCGGATCGGACCTTCGGCGACGTTGGAAATGGTGCGCGAGGAGCCGAAGGGCAACGAGAAATCATTCAGCGGATAGCGCACATTGCCGATGAAGAGACCCGACAGCGGCGAAAGGCCGAGGATCGAAAACAGGCTGCCCTTCGGCAGGTCGATCTCCCGGCTGCCCGGCAAGAGCGGCCAGGCTTCCTCCTCGCCGGAGGTGAGCTTGATCGCATAGCCGTCTTCAGCGAGCGACACCGCATGGAGCAGGTGCATCAGCGCATGGTCGCTGCGCTCGCCGCCGAGCGCGCCGACCAGCACGATATCCTTCGCGCCGCGTTCGGTCGCGACGGAAACGGCGATCGCCCCGTCGGTCTCGTTCTTGGCGACGGGATAGGGCTGGCGGTCGACACCGGGCCAGGCGGCGATGAGATCGTCCGGCGTCGAATCGAAATCGCCGACCCAGATTTCCGGTGTGACGCCGAGCGCTGCGGCATGCCGCATGCCACCATCGGCCGCCACGAAGCGCGCACCGACAATATCGGCCCGCACCCGCGGCGTCACCGCAAGCGCGCCGCCGAGAAGGACGACGAAGGTCTGGTCTATCGGGGCCGATATGGTCATGGCTGATGCCCTTAGCGCATGTTCCGGCGAAAGGGAAAGAGTTTGGCGGCAGCGCATAGGCCCGAACGGCAAAAGACCCGGATGCAGGGGAACATCCGGGCCTTCGGGGAGATCAGTAATGGGGCCGCTTAGCGGCAGACCTTGATGCGCTTGATGACGACATTGCCGTAGTAGTCGTAGGACTTGATCTTCTTGATGAAGCAGTACGGCTGATAATCGTAGCTGTAGTAACCGGCCTGCGAGGGAGCCGCAAACGAGACGGCGGCGACGAGGGCAACGGTGGCGGAAACGATGAACTTGCGCATGGGGTCTCTCCTGATCGGTTAAGGATGAGCCTCTCTCATCCGGTGATCTGAAGATCGCATATCCCTACGCATGCCGCTGTTCCGGATGGAACAGGGCCGGCCGCCCTGCCTGTCCGCATCCACACCCCTTGCGCCGCAGCGTTTCCGGGACTATGCCTTTTTTCGCTCTAACGGGGTGCCTGCAGGTTTGCGGGCTGAGAGGCTTCATCGCCAACCCGAAGAACCTGATCCGGTTTGTACCGGCGGAGGGATTAGACGGCACAATCCAGCGCCCTATTCCCGTTTTTGACGAAACAAGGAGGCGCTGATGCGCAAGACAGTTTTTTCCTCCATCGCGGCGCTCGCCGTGTCCCTCGCCTTTCCGGCGCACGGCGCTGAAAAGACGCTGACCGTCTACACCTATGAAAGCTTCGTTTCCGACTGGGGCCCCGGCCCGAAGGTCAAGGAAGCCTTCGAAAAGACCTGCGGCTGCACGGTCGAATGGGTGGGCGTTGCCGACGGCGTGGAGCTCCTGACCCGGCTGAAGCTCGAAGGCGAGGGCACCAAGGCCGACGTCGTGCTCGGCCTCGACACCAACCTCATCACCGAAGCGAAGGCGACCGGCCTTTTCGAAGCGCACGGCCTTTCACCAAAGGACCTGACGGTGCCGGGCGGTTTTTCCGACGATACGTTCCTGCCCTATGACTACGGCCACTTCGCCGTCGTCTACGACACCGAGACGGTAAAGACCCCGCCGACAAGCCTCAAGGAGCTGGTCGAGGGCGATCCGTCGCAGAAGATCGTCATCGAGGACCCGCGTACCTCCACGCCGGGTCTCGGCCTGCTGCTCTGGGTGAAATCCGTCTATGGCGACAAGGCGGGCGAGGCCTGGAGCAAGCTGAAAAACCGCGTGCTGACCGTCACGCCCGGCTGGTCGGAAGCCTATGGCCTGTTCACCAAGGGCGAGGCGCCGATGGTGCTCTCCTACACGACCTCGCCGGCCTATCACGTGATCGCGGAAAAGACCGAGCGCTATAAGGCAGCCGCCTTCTCCGAGGGCCACTATGTGCAGATCGAGGTTGCCGGCCTGACGCGGACCTCGCACGACAAGGACCTTGCCCGCCAGTTCCTGACCTTCATGACCAGCCCGGATTTCCAGTCGATCATTCCGGAAACCAATTGGATGATGCCGGCCGCCAAGACGAAAGACCCACTGCCCGCCGCCTTCGACGCGCTGGTCAAGCCGGAAAAGACCTTCCTGATGCCGTCGGATGAAGTTGCCGCCAACCGCAAGGCCTGGATCGACGAATGGCTCGCTGTGATGAGCGCCAAGTAAGGAACGCCTGAGATGTTCGCCCGCGCGGAACGACGCACACTGCGTGTCGCCGGGGGCCTTGCCCTCGGCTTCGTGCTCGTCTTCGCGGGCGCGGCAACCGCGGTGCTGCTGGCCCATGCGGGCGGCAGCACCGCGCCGCTCTTCGATGCCTATACCTGGCGGGTGGCGCAGTTCACGCTGATGCAGGCGACGCTCTCGACGCTCCTGTCGGTGGTGCTCGCCATTCCCGTTGCCCGGGCACTTGCCCGCCAGCGCACCTTTCCCGGTCGCGTCTGGATCCTCAGGCTCTCCGTCGTGCCGCTCGGCCTGCCGGCGCTGGTGGCGGCCCTCGGCATCATCGAAATCTGGGGGCGGCAGGGCGTCGTCAACGATCTCCTGCGGCTCGGCGGGCTGGAAAGTCCCGTCAGCGTCTATGGCCTTGCCGGCATCCTGATCGCCCATGTCTTCTTCAACCTGCCGCTCGCCGCGCGTTTCCTGCTGGCCGCACTCGACCGCATCCCGCCGGAATACTGGCTGACCTCGGCCAATCTCGGCATGGGCAGCGGCGCAACCTTCCGGCTCATCGAGTGGCCGGTCATAAGGCGCGTCCTGCCGGGCATTGCCGGCCTGATCTTCATGCTCTGCGCGGCAAGCTTCACCGTGGTGCTGACGCTCGGCGGCGGGCCGGCGGCAACTACCATCGAGGTCGCGATCTACCAAGCGCTGCGTTTCGATTTCGACCCGGAGCGCGCGGTGCTGCTGTCTGGCCTGCAAATCGCCGTCACGGCCCTGCTGATCTGGCTGCTCTCGCTGTTCGGCCGTCCGCCGGAAGAGGGCATGACGGCGGGGCGCGATATCAGGCGCTTCGACGGCCGGCGCCGCCGCCTGTCCGATGGCCTCATCCTGCTCGCCTTCTCGCTTTTCACCGCAGCACCGCTTGCCGCGACGCTCGTCTCTGGCCTTGCGGCCGATTTCGGCCGGCTGGCGCTCGATCCTTTGCTGCACCGGGCGCTCGCCACCAGCCTTGCCATATCCTTCGCCTCCGGCTGCCTCAGCCTCGCCATCGCGCTGCCCATCGTGCTGGTGCCGCGCCTGGCCGAGACGAGCGGCGCGGGACTTGCCACGCGACTGATGGCACGGGCGCTGCCTGCGACGGGATCGCTGATCCTGCTGGTGCCGCCTGTCGTGGTGGCGACCGGCTGGTTCCTGATGCTGCGCACCTTCGGCGAGACCGGACATTTCGCGCCCGTCATCATCACCGTCATCAATGCACTGATGGCGCTGCCCTTCGTGGTGCGCGTGCTGGAGCCGGCCTATAGCACGCACCTCACGCGTACAGCCCGACTTGCGCTCAGCCTTGGTGTCACCGGGATGCATCGCTTGCGATGGATCGACTGGCCGGCGCTGAAAAAACCGTTCCTCACCGCCTTCGCCTTCGCCATGGCGCTATCGCTCGGCGATTTGAGCGCCGTCGCGATTTTTGGCGCGGAAGGGTTCGCCACGCTGCCCTGGCTCCTGTTCTCGCGCATGGCGAGCTACCGCACCGCCGATGCGGCGGGCATCGCGCTGATCCTCGGCGTGATATGCCTTCTGCTGACACTGCCCTCCACCGCCGCCGAACGCCCAACCGAAAGCCCGCCCGCCGATGCCTGATGCCGCCATTCGCTTGATCGACGTCACCGTGCGCTTCGAGGAGAAGCGGCTCGCTTTCGACTGCGCCATTCCATCCGGTGCGGCCGTCGCAGTCGCGGGTCCCTCGGGCGCGGGAAAATCGACGCTGTTCAATGTCATCGCCGGTTTCCAGAAACCGGCCTCCGGCAGCGTCACGCTGCTCGGCGAGGACATGGCCGGGCGCGATCCGGCCGAGCGCCCGGTCTCCATCATCTTCCAGGACAACAATCTCTTCGCCCATCTCACCATCGCGGACAATGTGGCGCTCGGCATTCATCCGGGCCTCAAGCTCGATGTTGCCCAGCGCCAGAGCGTGTTTGCAGCCCTTTCGCGCGTCGGGCTCGGCGGCTATGAGCGACGGCTGCCCGGCTCGCTCTCCGGCGGCGAGCGGCAGCGCGTGGCGCTGGCCCGCGCGCTGGTGCGCCGCCGACCGATCCTGCTGCTCGACGAACCCTTCGCAGCGCTCGATCCCGCCATGCGCGCGGATATGGCGCGGCTGCTTTCGGAACTGCACGCCGAGACGAAAAGCACCATGCTGTTCATCACCCACCAGCCCGACGATATCCGCCGGCTTGCCGGAGAGGTAATGTTCCTGGAGGCCGGCGTCATTCTGCTGGACGAACCGGCGCGTGACTTCCTGTCTCGCCACGAGCCGCCGGGAGTTGCAAAATTCCTCGGCCACACCACCATTTAGCCGGAGGAGTTGTCTTTTGACGGGATGTCGCGCCACAATTTGGTCGCCCACCTGTGTCACCGGAGCCACAAGGGAACCGTTTGTCGACCAGGGAGTTGCCGGCCGGGTGTGGTGCGTCTATCTCATCCCTATGAGGACGCGAATTTTTGCACCTGCGCTGCACCTTAGGGCTGCAAGGCGGGCGTGAACCCATCAGGGGGCGTGGGCAAGAGAGATGGCGAAGGTAACGCAGGCAGCTGCAACGGTATCCGGGCGCGGGGTTTTGAGACCCATCGCAGCGCTGATGCTTGCCGGCACGCTGCTGGCCGGCTGCCAGTCGATCATCGAACAGACCTACGAGCCGACGATCTCGCCCTCCTCCAATCCGCAGATCGTCGACGAAGTGCAGAAGAACGATCCGCGCGCCCAGATGGGCGCGCGTGAGCATCCGCGCATCGTCGCGAGCTATGGCGGCGAATACAAGGACGCCAAGACGGAGAAACTCGTCGCGCGCATCACCGGCGCGCTGACGATCGTTTCGGAAAATCCCAACCAGTCCTATCGCATCACCATCCTGAATTCGCCCGCCATCAACGCCTTCGCGCTGCCGGGCGGCTATCTCTATGTGACGCGCGGCCTGCTGGCTCTCGCCAACGATGCCTCGGAAGTCGCGGCCGTGCTGTCGCACGAGATGGCGCACGTGACGGCCAATCACGGCATCGAGCGGCAGAAGAAGGAAGAGGCCGAGGTCATCGCCAGCCGCGTGGTGGCCGAAGTGCTCTCCAGCAACATTGCCGGAAAGCAGGCGCTGGCGCGCGGCAAGCTCAGGCTCGCCGCCTTCTCGCGCAACCAGGAACTCCAGGCCGACGTGATCGGCGTGCGTATGCTGGGCGAAGCGGGCTACGACCCCTATGCCGCCGCGCGCTTCCTCGATTCCATGGCGGCCTATGCCCGCTTCACGGCCGTCGATCCCGACAACGACCAGAGCCTCGACTTCCTGTCGAGCCACCCGAACGCGCCGCAGCGCGTGGAACTGGCGCGCCTTCATGCCCGCGCCTTCGGGGCGGAAGGCACGATCGGCGACCGCGGCCGCGACTATTATCTCGCCGGCATCGACGGCCTGCTCTACGGCGATGCGCCGGAGGAAGGCTATGTGCGCGGTCAGACCTTCATGCATGGCAAGCTCGGCATCCGCTTCGACGTGCCCAACGGCTTCCAGATCGACAACAAGGCCGACGCGGTTCTGGCGACCGGCCCGGGCGATGTCGCCATCCGCTTCGATGGCGTTGCCGACAGCCGCGGGCAGGATCTGGTCAATTACATTTCGAGCGGCTGGGTGACCGGCCTGAAGCCGGAAACTATCCGCCCGATTTCGCTGAACGGTCTTGAGGCCGCGACCGCCAAAGCGGCCGCCGACCGCTGGGAATTCGACGTCACGGTCGTGCGCATCGACAAGCAAATCTACCGCTTCCTGACGGCCGTGCCGGCGGGTTCGAAGGCGCTGGAGCCAACGGCGGCAATCCTCAAGAGCTCGTTCCGCAAGTTGACGCCAGCCGAGGTCGCCTCGCTGAAGCCGTTGCGCGTCCGCGTCGTGACGGCACGCCCCGGCGATACGGTCGCCACACTGGCCGGCCGTATGATGGGCACCACGCGCAAGCTCGACCTCTTCCGCCTCATCAACGCGATGACGGCGACGAGCACGGTGCGGCCGGGTGAAAAATTCAAGATCATCAGCGAGTGAGGGGAATGCCCTTCGGGGCGCTCCGTGCCGCGCGAATCCTCGGGTCAAGCCCGAGGATTCCTTCCACCGGTAAAACCCCTTAGGCGTAAGCGAAATCCGTCGTCTTGCTGACAAGCACGGCCTTCAGCTTTTCCAGCGCCCGGTTCTCGATCTGGCGCACGCGCTCCTTGGAAATTCCGAGCACCGTTCCCAGCTCCTCCAGCGTAGCCCCATTTTCAGCGAGCCGACGGGCGCGAATAATCTTCATTTCGCGCTCATTGAGCTGGCCAAGGGCTGCATGTAGCCAATGATGGCGGCGTTCGCCGTCGATGCTGTCCTGCGCCTGCTCGTCGGGAAGCGGGGCGTCGCTGGTCAGGAAGTCTATCCGGCTCGACCCCTCACCTTCGCCAGTGGAGATTGGGGCCTGGAGGGAAATGTCGGAGGATGAGAGACGGGCATCCATAGTGCGCACGTCGGCGGTGCTGACGCCGATCGCCGCGGCGATCTCCTGGTGCATCGCCTCGCTGGTAAGGTAGCTGTCGCCGCGAGCAAGGCGGGCACGCAGACGTCTCAAATTGAAGAAGAGCGCCTTTTGTGCCGAGCTGGTGCCACCGCGAACGATCGACCAGTTGCGCAGCACGTAATCCTGAATGGAGGCGCGGATCCACCAGCTGGCATAGGTGGAGAAGCGGACCTGACGCTCCGGCTCGAAGCGGGCGGCAGCTTCCAGCAGGCCGATATAGCCTTCCTGCACGAGATCGCCGATGGGAAGGCCGAAGTTGCGGAACTTCCCGGCCATCGAGACGACCAGGCGCATATGCGCCATGGCGATGCGGTTGCGGGCTTCCTGGTCCCTGTTGTCTTTCCAGGCCTGGGCCAGGGCCTGCTCCTCGTCGCGCTCCAGATAGGGAGCGGACATGGCAAGCTTGATCATGCGGCGGTCTGCGGTCGTCGTAGCCATGGCATCTCTCCACGTAAGCCGAACCGGCTCAGGGAGGCGCGCGCCCGCCCTGTCGCCCTTGAGAGAAGACGTTTCAGCAGGGGCGGCGAATGGCCGAAAGCGGTTTTCGGACAAAATTCGTGGTGACGCCACGGCGCCGGCCCCTTTTGCAAGCGGTCGTTCTCGGCACCAGAACGGCGAAGACGCAAAAAAGTTCCAATAAAAAACCCGGCTGTCGCCAGCCGGGCTTTAAAAGTTCAGACAGCGCCCTAAATCAGGCCGCTTCGTCCTGGCTATCGTCTTCTTCGATGGCCTTGCCGCGCTTCGGACCCTTTGCAAGGTTCGTCTCGACGAGGCGGACAGCTTCGGTTTCCGACATCTTGTTCACGGCGGCGATTTCACGGGCCATGCGGTCGAGGGCGGCTTCATAAAGCTGACGCTCGGAATAGGACTGTTCCGGCTGGTTTTCGGCGCGGTAAAGGTCGCGGACCACTTCGGCGATCGAGATCAGATCGCCGGAATTGATCTTGGCATCATATTCCTGCGCGCGGCGCGACCACATGGTGCGCTTCACGCGGGCCTTGCCCTGGACAACCTTCAGCGCACGCTCGACGAAATCGGTCTCCGACAGTTTGCGCATGCCGATGGAAACGGCCTTGGCAACCGGCACCTTGAGGCGCATCTTGTCCTTTTCGAAATCGATGACAAAAAGCTCGAGCTTCATGCCGGCGACTTCCTGCTCTTCGATGGCGATGATCTGGCCAACGCCGTGAGCGGGATAGACGATCGACTCGCCGGTTTTGAAGCCATGGCGCGTGGAGGATTTCTTCTGCTGGGTCGTCATTCTGTTCAAATACTCCCTGTTACGCTCCCGGCGGAGGCCGGGTGGGTCTGGGGACCCGGGAAAAAAGGGGGGCACCGTTGCGGTGTCACCACTCTGGTCCACCCTCCATGCGCAAAAAAGTCCCCGGCGACGCGTTCACATTTGAGCAACCGGAGTTGCCTATGGGAGGTGAGCGTCGTTGAGGGATCGTTTGCTTTCGTGGTGGTGTTCGGGCACGCGAAATGCCGCGAATTGGATCAGTATCAGGACCCTACCACAAAAAAGTGCCGAAATCAATAATTTGCTTCGCGTGGGTCATCAAGCCTGTCCCATCGCCTTTTGGCGCGGGCAGGCTTTTTTCCCCAGATCGCTTGTCGCCGGTGGCGACGCTCAGTCGCCCTGGCCCGGATTCGGCGAGAAGAACTGCTCGTACTTGTTCTCGACGCCGTCCATTTCCTTGGCCTCGGGCATGGCGTCCCGCTTGACGGTGATATTGGGCCAGATCGCGGCGAATTCCGTGTTGACCTTCAGCCACTTGTCGAGGCCCGGCTCCGTATCCGGCTTGATCGCCTCGGCGGGACATTCCGGCTCGCAGACGCCGCAATCGATGCATTCGTCGGGATGGATCACGAGGAAGTTCTCACCCTCGTAGAAACAGTCGACGGGGCACACTTCCACGCAGTCCATGTACTTGCAGCGGATGCAGTTGTCGGTCACGACATACGTCATGAGGAACTCCAGAAACGTCACGAAGCGGGCGGTGGCTCACCGGTGAAAAGGCCGGCTGGCCGGGGCGAAACGCCTCACCCGCGCAGGGCTGTCGATGGTGGAGGTAAAGGCTTTGCCGACGCTTTGCAAGCGCAATACATGCGCCTTTACGCCCCCGGGAGGTATAGAATTCTAATCCTCGTCGCCGCCGGGGCCGCCATGCAGCCGGTCGATCTCGCGGCGCTCGCGTTTGGTCGGGCGGCCGGCGCCGCGCTCACGCGTCGCCTGCGCAAAAACAGTGCGTTCCTCGCGCGGCGGCCGAGGCGGCGTCATGTCGTGATAGAGCAGGCGGGCTTCCTCGTAGGGACCGCGGCGCTCGCCCGGCAACAGCACCTTCACCACCATGTCGTGGCGGTCGAGCGAGAGCACGATCACGTCGCCCGGCCGCACCATATGCGAGGGCTGGCGGATGGCGAGATCGTTGACCCTGATATCGCCCGCTTCGACGGATTTCGCGGCAAGCGAACGGGATTTGCGCAGACGCGCGAAGAACAGCCACTTGTCGATGCGCTGGCGCGCGGCGGGCTGTTCTTCGTGTCGCGTCATGCCTTACTTCTTCAGCTGCTCCTTGAGCGCTGCGAGCTTTGCGAAGGGCGAATCCGGATCGATCGGCTTCTCCTTGCGGGGCGGCCGGGCCTCGAATTTCGCCTGCTCGGGCTTGGCTGAACGGTCGTTGCGATCACCACGGTCCGGGCGGTTGCCGCCCTGCGGCTTTCCGTCGCGGCCACCCTTGCCCTGATCCGGGCGGCCACCACGGCCGCCGTCACGGCGTTCGCCGCGCTCGCCCCGTTCACCGGCCTGCTGGCCACGGTTGCGGTCGCCGCCACGGCGTTCGCCCCGGTCCGGACGGTCTCCCTGGCGTTCGCCGTTGCGATCACCCTGACGCTCGCCGCCATGGCGATGACCACCCTGGCGCTGGTTGTCGTGACGCGAGCCGGGACGCCAGAGCAGGACGGGCTTAGCTTCGACCGCTTCGCCTTCGACGGCGGCTTCCACCGCTGCCGGAGCGTCCGCAGTTTCAGCGGCAGGCGCTTCGGCGGCTGCGGCCGGGGCTTCGCTTTCGTCCGATGCGTCGGCATCGTGTTCGTCGGAGGTCTCCGCAGCGGCTTCCGCCGGGGTTTCCGTTGCTGCGGCGGCCGGAGCCTGCGCCGCGAGGAAAGCGGCGGCCTCCTCGGGCTTCACGCTGTCGGCGCGGTAGCCGAGACCCTTGAGGATCTCCTCCATATCGTCGGGCGTCGCGCCGAGGATGGAGAGCATGGCAGTCGTTGCGGTGAAGCGGCGACCATCATAGGCGCCATCGGGGCGCGGTGTGCCGGGCTTCCACTGGAGAAGCGGACGAATGAGGTCTGCGAGGCGCTCGAGGATATCGATACGAACGGCGCGCTTGCCGAGGAACCGGAAGCCGGCGAGCTTGTAGAAGGCGCGCTCGAAGCTCGGATCCGTGACGACGGAGGTGCGGCCGGCGGCGAGCACCGGGATCAGGTCGCCATAACCCGGCTTGTCGAGGCCGTCATTCTTCAGCGCCCAGAGCAGCGTGATGAGTTCGGCCGGGGCGGGCTTCAAAAGCGCCGGCATGAAGATGTGGTAGGCACCGAAGCGGATGCCGTGCTTGCGCATGGAGGCACGGGCATCCTGGTCGAGTGTCTTGACGTCGTCGGCGACATCGCGGCGGAACAATACGCCGAGATTTTCGACGAGCTGGAAAGCGAGGCCCTTGGCGAGCCCCTGCAGGTCTTCCGCGCGCGAGAGATCGTCGAGCGGCTTCAGCACGGTCGCGATATGATGGTTCACGAAACGCTCGATGCGGGCAGCGACGTGGTCGCGCGCATTGCCCGTCAACTGCTCGTCGGAGAGCAGGATGACGCGCGGGCGCATGATGTGATCGGAAGCGGCGAGACGGGCGACGGGATCGCCGAGCCAGCGCACCGTGCCATCGGAACCGAGCGCGAGGTCGGAATTGCCGGCGGCATGCAGGCGCGCAGCCCGGGCTTCGAACTCCAGCGCGAGCGCCTTCTGCGCGGCAGCCTGCACGGCCTTCGCGTCGGGACCTTCCGTTCCGGAGACGAGCGTGAACCGGAAACCGGCCAACTGCCCGACATGATGTCCTTCCACGAAGACATCGCCATTCACACTGATTTCAGCTTCCAACATTGCATTCTCTCTCAGGCGCTTCATGAGCACAGATGTCCTGCGATCAACAAAGCGTTTCGTCAACCGTTCATGTAACGCATCGGACAATCGGTCTTCGATTTCCCGCGTCTTTTCCTGCCAGTGTGTCGGATCGGCAAGCCAACCGGGCCGATTCGACACATAGGTCCAGGTCCTTATCTGCGCGATTCGCGCCGAAAGCGTGTCGATTTCGCCATCGGTGCGATCCGCGCGGCGGACCTGATCTCCCATAAAATCCTCGTTAACCGTGCCACGCTTTACGAGATCCGCATAGAGCGTCGAGATGAGATCGGCGTGCTGGGCGGGCGTGATGCGGCGGTAATCGGGAAGCGCGCAGGCCTCCCAGAGTTTTTGCACGCGTTCCGGCGTCGTCGCAAGGTCACGAACGTCGGGATAACGCGAAAGGTGTTCCAGCGCCTGCTGGTCCACGGCCGGCAGAGCCCGCGTCAGCCCGGCGATCGGCGGGGCGGCCTCAAGCGACAGACGCAGCGATTGCAGCGAGGAATAGTCGAAGCGCGTCGTGCGCCATTGCAGCACCTTTACCGGATCGAACTGGTGGGTCTCGATGCGCTTCACCAGCTCGTCGTCGAAGGGATCGACGCGGCCCGTCACGCCGAAAGTGCCGTCGCGCAGATGCCGGCCGGCGCGGCCGGCGATCTGGGCGAGTTCCGCGGGGTTCAAATTGCGGAACTGGTAGCCGTCGAATTTTCTGTCCTGCGCGAAGGCGACATGGTCGACGTCGAGATTGAGGCCCATGCCGATCGCGTCGGTGGCGACGAGATATTCGACATCGCCCTCCTGATAGAGCGCGACCTGCGCATTGCGGGTGCGTGGGCTGAGCGCGCCCAGCACGACGGCCGCCCCGCCGCGCTGGCGGCGAATGAGCTCGGCGATCGCATAGACCTCGTCGGCGGAAAACGCGACGATGGCGGTGCGCTGCGGCAGGCGGGTGATCTTCTTCGAGCCGGCATAGAAGAGCTGCGAGAGGCGCGGGCGCTCGATGACATGGATGCCGGGCAGCAGCTGCTCCAGGATCGGCTTCATGGTGGCGGCGCCGAGCAGCAGCGTCTCGTCGCGGCCTCTCAGATGCAGCACCCGGTCGGTGAAGATATGGCCGCGCTCGAGATCGCCGGCAAGCTGCACCTCGTCGATGGCGACAAAGGAGGCACGCGTCTCGCGCGGCATGGCCTCCACAGTGCAAACCGAAAAGCGCGCCATATGCGGCGTGATCTTCTCCTCGCCGGTGATGAGCGCCACGTTGTGCTGCCCGACCTTGTCGACAAGCCGCGTATAGACCTCGCGCGCGAGGAGGCGCAGAGGCAGGCCGATAATGCCTGTCTCATGGGCCACCATGCGCTCGATTGCGTAGTGGGTCTTGCCCGTATTGGTCGGGCCGAGCACCGCGGTGACCCCGCGGCCGCTCAAGATCATGGGTGCTTGCGACAAGTCACGCCCCGGCTGTTTCAACGCTCGCCGAACACATCCGGCAGGCAACAGATGCCCATCGGGGCGGGGAATGGCAAGGGGGGAGGTGAAAGTCAGATGGTTAACCTGCTTCACCGCTCTCTTTTGATTCTTTTTGTTGCTCTCTGCCCTCGACCTCGGGTTCCAATTTTAGAGAAGATTGTCTGGATCGCGGCTCCGCTGCGACAAAACGAAGAACTTCAAGCACCTTGTATCGGGGTCTAGCTACAGAGCCTTTTTCATCGACATCCACGGTAATTTCAAGTTTTACTTGGTATGTATCATCTGTTAGAGCGCCACCTCGCTCCAATGCGTCATGGGCTATGGAAGTTTCCGAGATGTCCGCATATATAACTTCGGTTCCAAGCCTAAATCGCCAGCTGCTGGCATCCTCATCGTAAACGGGTGAATACACACTCATCCAAGCCGTCGTCACATCGACGTTTGGTGCTGTTTCCTTTGATTCAGCAATTCCGGCCGAGCAAGAGGCGACTATATTCTCAATTTCCACCGGGTTGATTGTTTCCACCAACCTGGCTCCTTCTCTCACTTCAACACTATCAAACCCGTCGTGACCTACAGGAAGAAAAGCGTCTCTAGTTGCACGCAAGGCCCGAGGATTTACTGAAAGATTATAAACTGTTTGGTGGATCGTTATGGGATTTTTTTCGCCTTCGATTCGAACAGTTACGGTTCCGGCGCCGCTCTCATCTCGCACTTCGCTAGCCTCAATCGTCTTTCGGCCTTTTTTTCCATTTTAGATAGCCCAAATAGCTAGTTAAGCCTAGGCTTGGTGGGGCACCAAGAATTCCGACCCACTCTAGAAGATTTTTTGCATCCTCAACGCCATCAAGGTGTAAAAAATTCCTAATTTGCTCGTAAAATCCCAGTACTAATTCAAAATTGATATTGAAGCATTTATGCTCAAAGTCAGAAACGACAAAAACATTTGCTTTTGCCTTCTTTCCATTGAACTCAGCATTTGCTTCTCGCATTAATTTTCCAAAAGCCAATAGCGCCGGCGCTAGCGTGTCGACGTTAATGGAATGGTCGTCTTCTCGACCAGCGCCCGTGTAGGCAATGGAGAATTCGTGCCTACTCAAGTCAATAACCTCTGGCATGCCTCGCCTCTCTGCGATTAGAAGGCGATATTCCTACACACTACTCGCGTTACAGGGAATAAAAAATCCGCTTTAGAGTTCCGCCTCCAGCGGTAAAATCCGTAACAATCGGAAAAAACTGCGGACGCATCGCTGATCTGCAGCATGTCATATCTACTTTAGCACAGCAGAAGATGCTTGATGGAAATACCCTGCGTTTAATATCTAAGATGTTAAGCGGGATGTTCTATCCCAACACCATCCCAGCTACCGCCGGTCTCGTACAATGGAAACACCTCTTCCGTCAGATACGGCCCGCCGCCGACCGATTCCTTCGAGGACATCAGCACGAAGCGGTTCACCGTGAAGGGACTGGTGTAGAAATTGCCGCGGCCGGTGAGGTAGTGGGCGACATCCTCGGGGCGGACGTTGCGCAGGCGGGCCAGCGTCACGTGGGGGGTGAATTTGCGCGGATCGGCCGGCAGGCCGAGGCGCTGGCAGATGCGTTCGATTTCCGCCTGAAGAGCATACATTTCCGGCGCCTGGGTGACGCCGGCATAGATGGCATGCGGCTTCTTCGAGCCGAAAGAGCCCATGCCAGAGAGGCTGAGCTGGAATTCGGGCCGCTCGATACGATCGAGCCTGTCGACCACCTCGTCGGCAGTGCGGCCGTCGATATCGCCGATGAAACGCAAGGTGATGTGGAAATTCTCGACGTCGATCCAGCGGGCTCCGGGAAGGCCGCCTCTCAGAAGCGAGAGGCTCATCGCCGCGGTGCGCGGCACTTCGAGGGCAACGAAAAGTCTCGGCATGGCGACTTCTCCCGACTGGAAAGTAGTGTCAGCGAATCATGCGGCGCCTTTTTAGGCAACCCTTATTTCGCACCCGCAAAAACTATTCCCCGGCCGTGACCGCCTTGAGAAAGGCCTCCGCCGTCGGCAGGATCTTCGCGACCATCACATCGACACCGGCCGGATTGGGATGCATGCCGTCGTCGATCTGCAGGTCGGCCTGGGCGGCGACGCCATCCAGAAAGAACGGATAGAGCGCAACACCGTGCTTTTCGGCCATGCGCTGGTAGATGCCGTTGAAGCGCTTCTCGTAGTCCGCGCCCATATTGGGCGGCGCGAGCATGCCGGCGAGCAGAACGGCGATGCCGCGCTCCTTCAGCCGCGTCAGCATGGCGTCGATGTTCTTCTCCGTCTCCTCCGGCGCGATGCCGCGCAGCGCATCATTGGCGCCGAGTTCGAGGATGACGCCCTTCGTACCATCAGGCACCGACCAGTCGAGCCGGGCAAGACCGCCGGAACTGGTATCGCCGGACACGCCGGCATTGGCGATCTCGACGTCGTAACCCTTGGCCTTCAGCGCGGCCTCCAGCTTCACCGGAAACGCATCGGATGCGGGCAGCTGGTAGCCGGCCATCAGGCTGTCGCCAAAGCCGACGAGCTTGATCGGCTCCGCAAAGGCCGAACCTGCGGATAACAAAGCTGTGATTGCAAGTGAGATGAAAAAGCCGAGCGCCGCTTTAAACGACATGATGCTGATCCTAGATTGCCGGTATTCCAGTTTATCCCTCCCATATAGGGCAGAATTCCTTGGCCAAAACCATCATCGACCTGAAAAAAGCCGATCTCACTCTCGGACAGGCCGCCGCGTCCGTCCATGTGCTGAAAGGGATCGACCTTGTCATCGATGCGGGTGAATCGGTCGGCATCGTCGGGCCCTCGGGCTCCGGCAAGTCAACGCTTCTGATGGTACTGGCCGGGCTGGAGCGGCTGGACAGCGGCGAAATCCACATCGACGGTGCGGGCCTGCATGGCATGAACGAGGATCAGGTGGCGGATTTCCGCGGCCGCAACATCGGCATCGTCTTCCAGTCCTTTCATCTCATTCCCAACATGACGGCGCTGGAAAACGTCGCGGTGCCCTTGGAACTCGCCAATGTGCGCGATGCCTTCGAGATCGCCCGGCGCGAGCTGACGGCCGTCGGGCTCGGCGAGCGCCTGTCGCATTATCCCGGCCAGCTTTCCGGCGGCGAACAGCAGCGCGTGGCGATCGCCCGTGCGCTCGCGCCTGCGCCAAAACTGCTGATCGCCGACGAGCCGACCGGCAATCTCGACACCGAGACCGGAAGGCAGATCGCCGACCTGCTCTTTTCCAAGCAGGCCGAGCGCGGCACGACGCTGGTGCTGGTGACACATGATCCCTCGCTTGCCGCCCGCTGCGGCCGGCAGGTCGCCATGCGCTCCGGCGAGATCGTTTCCGGTGCGGCCCCTATGCGCATCACGGCACAGGCGGTGCCGGCATGAGGATCGGTGGGATCCTGCGGCAGTTTCCACTGGCCTTTCGCCTGGCGCTGCGCGAGATGCGCGGCGGGCTGAAGGGCTTTTACATTTTCCTCGCCTGTATCGCGCTCGGCACGGCGGCGATCGCCGGCGTCAATTCGGTCTCGAGCGCCATCACCCAGGCGATCGCCTCGCAGGGGCAATCGCTGCTGGCGGGCGATGTGCGCTTCGAGTTCAACAACCGTTTTGCGACGCCGGACGAGCTGAAACATTTCCAGTCGCTGGGCGATGTTTCCCTGTCCTCCGGTCTGCGCTCCATGGCGCGCCTGCCCGACGGATCGGACCAGACGCTGGTCGAGGCCAAGGGTGTCGACGGCGCCTATCCACTTTACGGCACGCTGGAGACCGCGCCGCAGCAGCCGAGCGCTGAGCTCTTCGCCAAGCAGGGTGACGCCTATGGCGCGGTCGTAGCACCCCTGCTGCTCGACCGTCTCGGCGTCGCCATCGGCGATGAGGTGCTGCTCGGCACGGCGAAGCTGAAGATCACCGCGACGCTGGTGCGCGAGCCTGATTCCGTTTCCGAAGGCTTCGGCTTCGCGCCGCGCCTGATGCTGTCGGAAGACGCGCTGACGGCGAGCGGCCTGGTGCAGACCGGCAGCCTCGTCGAAAACGCCTATCGCGTGCGGCTTGCCGACCAGAGCCTGTCGCTCTCCAAGGTCCGCGCCGATGCCAACAAGGCGTTTCCGAAGGCCGGCTGGTCGATCCGCACATCGAACAGCGCCGCGCCCTCGCTGACGGCCAACATCACCCGCTTCTCGCAGTTCCTGACGCTGGTCGGCCTCACCGCTCTGATCGTCGGCGGCGTCGGTGTGGCGAATGCCGTGCGGGCCTATCTCGATTCCAAACGCGCTGTCATCGCCACCTTCAAGTGCCTGGGTGCACCGGCCTCGCTGGTGGCGCTTATCTATCTCACGCAGATCGCGCTGATCGCCGCTGTCGGCATCGCCATTGGCCTCGTTGCCGGCGCGCTGATGCCGATGGTCGCGATGCGCTTCCTCGACGGCGTGCTGCCGGTGCCGGCGGAAACCACGCTCTATCCCTCAGCCTTGCTGCTCGCGGCTGTCTTCGGCCTGCTGACGGCGCTGGCGTTTGCCATCCTACCGCTCGGCCATGCCCGCGAAGTGCCGGCGACGGCGCTGTTCCGCGAGCAGGGTTTCCAGAAAAGCCGTTTACCGAGCTGGCCATACCTGCTGGGCGCGGCGGTGTTTCTGGCCGCGCTCGCCGGCCTTGCCATCGTCACGGCCTATGACCGCTATATCGCCATGGTCTTCCTCGGCGCGATCGCCATCGCCTTCGTCGTGCTGCGCGTCGTCGCCATGCTGATCACGATGCTGGCGCGGCGTAGCCCGCGCGTCAATTCGCCGTCGCTACGACTTGCCATCGGCAATATCCACCGCCCCGGCGCACTCACCGCCTCCGTCGTGCTGTCGCTCGGCCTCGGCCTTGCGCTGCTCGTCACGCTGACGCTGATCGATGGGAACCTGCGCCGCGAACTCACCGGCAACCTGCCGGAGCGGGCGCCGAATTTCTTCTTCGTCGATATCCAGGGCAGCGAGCTCGACGGTTTCCGTGACGTGCTGAAAAGCAACATGCCCGACGGCAAGATCATCGAGGTGCCGATGCTGCGCGGCCGGGTGATGGAGCTGAACGGCGTCGATGTCGCCAAGGTCAAGGTTCCCCAGGGCGGGCAATGGGTGCTGCGCGGCGACCGCGGCATCACCTATGCCAAGCGCGTGCCGGAAAACTCGACGCTCGCCGAGGGCGAATGGTGGCCGGAGGATTACACCGGCGAACCGCTCGTCTCTTTCGCCGCCGAAGAGGGCAAGGAACTCGGCCTGAAGATCGGCGACACCGTGACCGTCAACGTACTCGGCCGCAACATCACGGCGCGCATCGCCAATTTCCGCACCGTCGAGTGGGAATCGCTGTCGATCAACTTCGTCATGGTCTTCTCGCCCAACACCTTTGCCGGCGCGCCGCATGCCTGGCTGGCGACGATGATCGACCCCAAGGCCAGCGCCGAGCAGGAGGCCGCAACGCTGAAAGCCGTCACCAACGCCTTTCCGACGATCACCACGGTGCGCGTCAAGGATGCGCTCGATGTGGTCAACGAACTGGTCGGGCAGCTTGCGACCGCCATCCGCGCGGCGGCGGCGGTGGCGCTCATCGCCTCCGTGCTTGTGCTGGCCGGTGCGCTTGCGGCCGGCAACCGGGCGCGCGTGCACGATGCCGTCGTCCTGAAGACGCTGGGCGCGACGCGGGCGACGCTCATCCGCGCCTTCAGCTACGAATATCTGATGCTCGGGCTGGCCACCGCCATCTTCGCGCTTCTGGCCGGCGGTGTGGCGGCGTGGTTCGTGGTGAGCACAATCATGAAGCTGCCGTCGAGCTTCCTGCCCGATGTCGCCGTGATGACGGTGGTGACGGCCCTCGTCATGACCGTCGGGATCGGCCTTGCCGGCACCTGGCGCATTCTGGGACAGAAGGCAGCACCGGTGCTGCGCGAGCTGTAGAATCATAGGCCTGCGGCCTCCCGTCAGGGTCGCGGGTCTTGTGCGAGACACAATTCATGCGCATATTTACGTCAGGCAAGCTGGAGCCCACAGCGGTTGCCTGGATCCCGACGATGTTCCGGCAACGGAGCGAATAAGCGGGTGCCCGACACCGTACACATTTGGGGCTTTGACCAAGAGGAAAACATGGCTGATCTCCGCAACTACCAGACCCGAACGGCAACGGCCGGCGCCCAGGCCGGCGCCGTCATTGACCAGGGCCTGCGCAGCTACATGCTGCGGGTCTACAATCTCATGGCCTTCGGTCTCGCGATCACCGGTCTCGTGGCGTATTTCGCCTCGCAGGCTGCGATCGCCGATGGCCAGCTGACCGCGTTCGGCCAGGCGATCTACCTCAGCCCGCTGAAGTGGGTTGTCATGCTCGCCCCGCTCGCACTGGTCTTCTTCCTGAGCTTCCGCATCCACACGATGAGCGTTTCGGCCGCGCAGGCGACCTTCTGGGTCTATGCCGGCCTGATGGGCCTGTCGCTGTCGTCGATCTTCCTGATCTACACGGGCGCCAGCATCGCGCAGACCTTCTTCGTCTCGGCCGCCGCATTCGGCGCCCTGTCGCTGTTCGGCTACACGACGAAGCGGGACCTGTCCGCGATGGGCTCGTTCCTGGTGATGGGTCTGTTCGGCCTGATCATCGCCTCGCTCGTCAACCTGTTCCTGCAGTCGTCGGCGCTCGACTTCGCGATCTCCGCGATCGGCGTGCTGGTCTTCGCCGGCCTGACGGCCTGGGATACGCAGAAGATCAAGGAAATGTATTTCGAAGCAGACGACGCCACCGTGGCCGGCCGCAAGGCCATCATGGGTGCGCTGACGCTCTACCTCGACTTCATCAACCTCTTTCTCTTCCTGCTGCGTTTCCTCGGAAACCGCGACTAAGACGGACAGTCGGATGACCGAATGCGAAACCCCGCCGTTTCAGGCGGGGTTTTTGTTTGTGGGTAGAGATATGACAGCACTGAGGTCACGCTGCCCGTGAGGCGCTCATGTCTCAATGAGACGCAGGACCTTGTCGAAGACCTTCAGCACCTGCTTCAACTCATGGCCGCGCTTGAGGATCGTGCCATGCTGGTTGACGACGCTGTAGGCGCCCTGCTTGGCGGCGAGCTTCGGATCCTTCTCAATGCGGTAGAGCGGCATTTCGCCGGAGCGTTTGAAGACGGAGAAGACGGCCTTGTCGCGCATATGGTCGATGGCATAGTCGCGCCACTCACCCTCGCCGACCATGCGACCATAGACCCAGAGGATCGCATCGAGCTCGCGTCGATGAAAGGTCACGGGCAGCGGATCCTTGCTGCTCCTGTATTCCCTGAGGTCGACCACGACATCGGACGCCTGCAAATCCGGCTGATCAGTCATCGAATCTCCGCACCTTTTCTGTGACGGCACGGTGACAGTGTGCCTGACCGGAGATGAAATGCAAGGCTGAGGGACAAGGCAAGGCGCCGGATTTGCGATTTCGCAAAAATCCGTCCTGCCGCATTTCAGACAAACAGACGCCCAAATTTAAAGAGAGAGTTCGCCCGTCGCCGCCTGTCCCGGCCATCCGCTTCCCGCGGAAACCGGCCGATCCGGCGAGCGTCTGTCGAGGTTGCCCTGTATTCCGTTGCCGGCAACTTCGTCCCGGTCCGGTCCGTCTCCTTCGAACCCTCAAGCCCCAGCCCCTCGAAGAAGCCGGACCGGATCTCCCCCAAAAGGGGAGGTTATCGGGTCGCTTTTTCTCCGGTCAGCACCGTCGCGCCCAGAATGGCACCCGGCGTATCTGCCGTCTTCATGCGCTGCAACAGGATGGCGCAGCCGCCGGATTTCTTTTTCTTCTTCAGCATATCGGCGGGAAGCACCAGGTTCGTCTCCTTGCCTTCCCACATGCCGATCGTCTCCATGTCGGTGACGGCGTGCCAGTAGTTGATCGTCTTGCCGCGGTTTTCGCCGGTATCGATGTTGATCGTGCGCTCGCGCTCGAAATAGGCGATCAGGATATTGGCCTTGCCCTCGCCCGCGCCGACGCGGATGCGCAGCTCGTCGTTCTTCACCTCGACATCGACGGGCACGTCGAGGCCCTTGCCCTCGGCGGGCATCGTTTCCATGCGGTTGCGGATGCCGGAAATGTCGGCGCCGTTGATGTGTTCGCGGCCGTTCAGCACGGCCTGGGGCGTGTAGACGCCATTGCGGCCGAACATGCGGGCATAGGCATATTGCCGGTCGGTATTGTCCTTGGAGGCCAGCGTGTCGGTCCAGCCGAGATAATTCCAGTAATCGACATGGTAGGAGAGCGCCACGACCTTGCCCTCGCGGGCAAGCTGCTCCAGCGCCTTGTCGGCCGGCGGGCAGGACGAACAGCCCTGGCTGGTGAAAAGCTCGACGACGCCCTTGGGCTTGAGGCCTTCCTCGGCGGCAGCGGTGCTGGCCCCGAGCATCAGCAGGATCGCCAGACATTCCGGTCTATACAGTCTCGGCATGATCATTTCCAATGAAGCGCCGGCAAAGGCCGGCCTTTTGAAGCCTCATACGCCCTTGCCGCTTCAACAGGAAGTCACGATGGAGTGAGATTTTTTTTGCCCAAGAACGGGAAATGCCGGAGCCAAAGGCCCCGGCATTCAGGATTTCACGCCGATAGAGATCAGGCGGCGAGGTCGCGAAGAACGGTTTGCAGGATGCCGCCGTTGTTCATGTAGGTAACCTCGTCGAGCGTATCGATGCGGCAGAGCAGCGGAACGTCCTTCACCGTGCCGTCGGAGTAGGTGATCTTGGCGATCTTCTTCTCGCGCGGCTTGATGTCGCCTTCCAGGCCCTCGATCGTGACGATCTCGTCGCCCTTGAGGTCGAGCGAGGCCCAGGTCGTGCCGTCCTCGAAGACGAAGGGCACGATGCCCATGCCGACGAGGTTGGAGCGGTGGATGCGCTCGAAGGACTGTGCCACCACGGCCTTGACGCCGAGCAGGTTGGTGCCCTTGGCCGCCCAGTCGCGCGACGAGCCATTGCCGTATTCGACGCCGGCGAAGATGACGAGCGGAACGCCCTCGGCCTTGTACTTCATGGCCGCATCGTAGATCGAAAGCTCTTCCTTGGTCGGGTAATGGATGGTGTAGCCACCTTCCTTTCCGTTCGGGCCGAGCATGTGGTTGCGGATGCGGATGTTGGCGAAAGTGCCGCGCATCATGACTTCATGGTTGCCGCGGCGCGTGCCGTACTGGTTGAAGTCTGCCACCGCAACGCCGTTATCGGTGAGGTAGGCACCGGCCGGCGAGGCGGCCTTGATCGAACCGGCTGGAGAAATATGGTCGGTGGTGATCTTGTCGCCGAACAGGCCGAGGACGCGTGCACCCTCGATGTTCTTCAGGCCCGAGCCGGTCTTACCCATGCCGACGAAGTAGGGCGGGTTCTGCACATAGGTCGACTTGTCGTCCCAGGCATAGGTCTGTCCCTCGGGAACCTGCACGGCCTGCCAGTTCTCGTCGCCCTTGAACACGTCGGCATATTTCGCGGCATAGAGCGCGCGGGTGACGTATTTCAGGATGAATTCCTGGATTTCCTGCGAGGTCGGCCAGATGTCCTTGAGATAGACCGGGTTGCCGTCCTGGTCTTCGCCGAGCGGCTCCGTCGTCAGGTCCTTCTGGACCGAACCGGCGAGCGCATAGGCCACGACGAGCGGCGGCGAGGCGAGGTAGTTCGCCTGGACATCAGGCGAGATGCGGCCTTCGAAGTTGCGGTTGCCGGAGAGAACGCCGGCAGCAATCAGGCCCTTGTCGTTGATCGTCTTGGAGATCGGCGCCGGCAGCGGGCCGGAATTGCCGATGCAGGTCGTGCAGCCGAAGCCGACGAGGTTGAAGCCGAGCTTGTCCAGATCAGCCTGGAGACCCGACTTGGCAAGGTATTCACCGACGACCTGCGATCCCGGCGCCAGCGACGTCTTGACCCACGGCTTGGTCTTCAGGCCCTTGGCGACCGCGTTGCGGGCGAGAAGGCCGGCGGCGATGAGGACCGACGGGTTGGACGTGTTGGTGCAGGACGTGATGGCGGCGATGGCGACGTCGCCATGGCCGAGATCGTAGTCGGTGCCTTCGACCGGGTAGCGGTTGGTCAGCTGGCCCGGCTTCTTGTAATCGGTGTCCATCGAGCCGGCGAAACCCGACGCAATGTTTTCCAGCGGGATACGACCTTCCGGACGCTTCGGGCCGGCCATGGCGGGCACGACGGCGCCGAGGTCGAGTTCGAGCGTGTCGGTGAAGACGAGGTCGGACCCGTCATTGTCACGCCACATGCCCTGCGCCTTCGAATAGGCTTCGACCAGCGCGATGCGCTGTTCTTCGCGGCCGGACATGGTGAGGTAGTTGACGGTTTCGCCATCGACCGGGAAGAAGCCGCAGGTCGCGCCGTATTCCGGGCCCATATTGCCGATCGTCGCACGGTCGGCGAGCGTCATGTTGTCGAGACCGGGGCCGAAGAATTCGACGAACTTCGAGACCACGCCCTTCTTGCGCAGCATCTGCACGACCATCAGCACGAGGTCGGTCGCGGTCACACCTTCCTTGAGCTTGCCGGTCAGCTTGAAGCCGATGACCTCCGGCAGCAGCATGGAGACCGGCTGGCCGAGCATGGCGGCTTCCGCCTCGATGCCGCCCACGCCCCAGCCGAGAACGCCAAGGCCGTTGATCATCGTCGTGTGGCTGTCCGTGCCCACGCAGGTATCCGGGTAGGCGATGATCTCGCCGTCTTCTTCCTTGGTCCAGACCGTCTGGCCCAGATATTCCAGATTGACCTGATGACAGATGCCGGTGCCCGGGGGAACGACGCGGAAGTTCTGGAACGCCTGCTGGCCCCACTTGAGGAAGCGGTAGCGCTCGCCGTTGCGCTGGTATTCCAGCTCGACATTGCGGGCAAAGGCGGTCGGCGTGCCGAATTCGTCGACGATGACGGAGTGGTCGATGACGAGGTCGACGGGAACGAGCGGGTTGATCTTTTCCGGATCACCGCCGAGCGACACCATAGCGTCGCGCATGGCCGCGAGATCGACGACGGCGGGAACGCCGGTGAAGTCCTGCATCAGCACGCGCGCCGGGCGATAGGCGATCTCGTTTTCGACCGTGCCCTTGTTGGTCAGCCAGTCGACGACAGACAGGATCTGCTCCTTGGTGACCGAGCGGCCGTCCTCGAAGCGCAGCAGGTTCTCAAGAAGCACCTTCATCGAGTAGGGCAGCTTCGAGACGCCGGTAAGCCCGTTCGCTTCGGCCTTGGGCAGGCTGTAATATACGTAGTCGGTGCCATTGACCGTGAGGGTCGAACGACAATTGAAACTGTCTAGGGATTTGGACACTTGATACCCCGTCTCGTCTGGCGCCAGAAATCTGACGTACGAACGCCCGTGCGCTGTTGAAGCGCGTTATGGGATGCGGGTGCGGTCATTTCCGCTGTCCGCACGCGGAATTCATTCCGGTTCGGCGCTTGGATGAAATTCACGCCGACCGCTGGCGTGTTGCGGGGGTTATAGATAATTTCTAAGAAACGTTCCAGAGCGCCAAAGGGCAAATCGGGACAATTTTTTTGCGTTGCGACCAAGGTCGTAAAGGGAAAGTGAACAGTCATGCGGCTCGTCGCCGAAGGGTTGAGCGCCAGGCGCGGCGAAGACCTGATTTTCCAGGACATTTCCCTTGAAATCGCCAGCGGCGAAGCGCTGGTCGTGAAGGGGCCGAACGGCTCCGGCAAGTCCACCCTGCTGCGCGTTCTGGCCGGCCTCCTGCCGGCCGAAAAGGGCACGATAAAACTCCTTGCTGCAGCGCAACCGGTGGAGCGCCTGAGCGAGGCCGCACACTATCTCGGCCATCGCAATGCGATGAAGCGCGAACTGAGCGTCGAGGAGAATCTCGCATTCTGGAAGGCCTTTCTGGGCGATTTCGCCGGCGGCACCGGCGCCTCCGTCGATGAGGCGGCCGAATCGGTCGGCCTCGGCGGTATTCTCCATCTCCCCTTCGGCTATCTCTCCGCCGGCCAGCAGCGCCGCATGGCCATGGCCAAGCTCCTCGTCGCCTGGCGCCCCGTCTGGATTCTCGACGAGCCGACCGCGGCGCTCGATGCCGCCGCCGAGGAGATGTTCGCCGGCCTCGTCACCGCCCATCTTGCGCGCGGTGGCATAGCGATTGCCGCGACACATCAGCCGCTGGGGCTGGAAGGGGTGAAGGAACTTAGAATGACGGGGTTTGCCGGGGTGATGGAGGAGGTTTGGTGATGGCCTTGCTTGTGGCTCCCCTCCTCTGCCCGGAGACCAGCGCATGATCGCCCTCCTCGCCCGCGACCTCAAACTCTCCGTCCGCGCCGGCGGCGGCGCCTTGATCGGCGTGCTGTTCTTCATGACCGTCGTTGCCGTCATCCCCTTCGGCGTCGGGCCGGATCTCAATCTTCTCGCGCGCATCGGTCCCGCGATCCTCTGGATCGGCGCTTTGCTTGCCTCGCTGCTCGGCCTCGACCGGCTGTTCCAGGCCGAGCGCGAGGATGGTTCGCTCGACCTGCTGCTGATGCAGGAAACTCCGCTGGTGCTGACGGTCTTCGTCAAATGCGTCGCGCACTGGATCGCGACCGGCCTGCCGCTGGTCATCGCCTCGCCACTGCTCGGCCTCTTCATGAACATGGACGAGGTGGCGATCGGCGCAACGACATTGACGCTTCTAGCCGGTACGCCCGCCATCACCTTCATCGGCGCGGTGGGGGCAGGCATTGCCGTCGCGCTGCCGCGCGGCGGGCTGCTCGTCTCTATCCTCGTGCTGCCGCTCGCCATACCCGTGCTGATCTTCGGCGTCAGCGCCGTCTATGCGGCGATCCAGGAGCCGGCGCCCTTCCTGCCGCCGTTCCTCATCCTCGTCGCGCTCAACCTGTTCTTCGCCGTCATCGGCCCCGTCGCGGCGGCTGCGGCACTTCGCCTTTCCAGCGACTGACACAAATGTGATTGCGGCAGATCAATTGAAGCCGGCGGGCTTCCGCGTTAAAGAACCATCATGAGCGAACCGAGCCTTGCCATCCGCAAATTCAGCGATCTCGCCAACCCGACGCGGTTTCTGGCGCTGGTCGCCACCGTCTGGCCGTGGCTTGCCGGGCTGACGCTCTGTCTGTTCGCTGTGGGTATCTACCTCTCCTTCACGACCACGGGCGATTACCAGCAGGGCGAGACGGTGCGCATCATGTATGTGCATGTGCCGGCCGCCTGGCTCTCGATGATGTGCTACACGGTCATGGCGCTGTCGGCACTCGGCACGCTCGTCTGGCGCCATCCGCTCGCCGATGTCTCGGCCAAGGCCGCAGCCCCTATCGGCGCGAGCTTCACGCTCGTCGCGCTCATCACCGGCTCGCTCTGGGGCAAGCCGATGTGGGGCACCTGGTGGGTGTGGGATGCGCGGCTGACCTCGGTCTTCGTGCTCTTCCTGATGTATCTCGGCCTGATCGCCCTCAACCGCGCCATGGACGACCCGACGCGCGCCGCGAAGGTCAGCGCCGTGCTCATCCTCGTCGGCTTCGTCAACATCCCCATCATCAAGTTTTCCGTCGAATGGTGGAATACGCTGCACCAGCCGGCAAGCGTCGTGCGCATGGGCGGCCCGACCATCGATCCGGAATTCCTGTGGCCGCTCCTGGTGATGGCGATTGCCTTCACCATGCTGTTCTTCACGCTGCATATCCTGGCGATGCGCAACGAAATCCTGCGTCGCCGCATCGCCGTGCTGCGCCGCCATGCCGCCCGCTCGGCCGGAGATGCAGCATGAGCCACACCTTCTACGTCACGGCCTCCTATATCGCCGCCTTCGCCATCACCTTCGGCCTCATCGGCTGGGTCTTCATCGACCATCGCGGCCGCCATCGCGAACTGGAACGGCTGGAAGCCGCCGGCATCCGCCGCCGCTCGGCGCGACCAGAGGAAACCCGATGAGCGAGAGCGAAGGCAATGCCGAAGGTGCGGGCACGCGCACGCGCCTCATCCTCGCCGCGCTGCCGCTGGCGATTTTTTTGGGCCTCGCGCTGATCTTCTGGACGCAGCTCAATTCCGGCCGCGATATCTCGGAAATCCCCTCGGCGCTGATCGGCACCAAGGCGCCCTTCCGCGACCTCGATCCGCTGGCCGGTGCTATCAGGGATGGCGTGCCCGTCCCGGCGCTGACCAAGGACATCGGCAAGGGCAAGCTGACGCTCGTCAATTTCTGGGCCTCCTGGTGCGTGCCCTGCCGACAGGAGCATCCTGTTATCCTCCAGCTTTCCAAGGATCCGCGCCTCACGGTCGTCGGCGTGAACTACAAGGACGGCGCGGAGAATGCGCTGCGCTTCCTCGGCGAGCTCGGCAATCCCTTCTCCGCCATCGGCCTCGATCCCGTGGGAAAAATGGCGATCGACTGGGGCGTCTACGGCATTCCGGAAAGCTATCTCGTCGGCCCGGACGGGACGATCCTCTACAAGCGCGTCGGACCGTTCGACGACAAGAGCCTCAAAAACGGCCTCTACCCAGCGATCGAAAAGGCGCTGGGCACGCCGGCTAAGACCGGCTGATCCCGCCGGTTACGGTAGGCTCTTCGGCGTCACGAAGGCGGCAAGCCGCCCGGCACCGGGCGCGACATCGGCCCAGCGCTCCTCATCGAAGCGGATCACCGCCAGCCCCGCGGTCGGATATTTCGCCCTGAGGCGCGCAAGCGTATCCGCGTCGCCTTCCGATGCCAGCAACACCGCCAGATCCTCGAAACCCGGATTGTGGCCGATGACGAGCAATATGCCGCACTCCTGCGGCGCCGCATAGATGGCCGCAAGGATCGCACCCGGCTCCGCCTCATAGATCGAAGCGACGGTCTGCGACGGGCAGTCCTTGCCAAGCGCCGGCGCGACCAGCGCCCAGGTTTCCTGCGTTCGCCGCGCCGACGAGACCAGCGCGAAATCCGGCTCGAGACCCATCTCGGCCATATAGGCACCCATGCGCGGCGCATCGCGGCGACCACGCTCGGCAAGCGGCCGGTAGTGATCGGCGACGCCGTCGGGCCAGGCGGATTTTGCGTGTCGCAGCAGAAGAAGGGTTTTCATGGATAATTCCAGCCTTGAAACGAAAAAGGCCGGCATCGCGCCGGCCTTTCCGTTGTGAATTTCGCGTGCCTCAGCGGCACTTTTCGATCTGCTTCAGCGCGGCCGAGATGCCCGACAGCGAGTAGGAATAGGCCGTGCCCGTGCCGCGGCGCGACTTCGCCTGCACCTGCATGTCCTTGCCCGTCTTCATGGCGTTGACGAGCGCCGGCTCCTCGGCGGCGTTTTCCACCCAGGCCGAATTGCCCTTGGTGAACATCACGAAGGTGCGGCCGTCGATGACGACGTTGACCTTGGAGTTCTCCTGCAGCGGGTAGCCCATCATCGCCTGCGGCTCGTAGCTGATGTTCTGGCCGGGACGCTGCGAGACGAGGAAGAAGACATCGCCGTGATCGACGCCGGGGGGCGTCTTTTCCTTCGGCACGGACAGAACGTAGCAGACCTTGCCGCCATTCGCCTGGTACGAATAGGCACCCCAGGCGTTGAACTGCTGAATGCGCGTCGGCGACTGGGCCGAGGCAACGCCTGCGGTCGCGATGACGAGGGCGAGTGCGGTTGCGAGCTTTCTTACGAACATGTTTTCCTGCCGGTTGTCTTGCCAGTGATTGCCGGCCGAAGGCAGATGCCTGCCACGCCGGTGTCGGCCTGCATGATGACGATTTGGTTCATTTTGACTTAATTCAGGTTACCAAACCGTCAACATGCACCTAATTTCCGAAGGTCTTCCGTGCCGCACCGGGACAAATTTGCGTTGAAAACCGCCGCTGCCCTTGCCGCAAGGGCTGAGCGTCCGCAGTCCCCATTTGGTGAGATAGACCCCGTCGAAACCCACTAATGGCAGAACGATTAGGGCAAGAATTTGACCCGCGAGAGTGCGGGCCAGACTGCCACAACCGCACTAGCCCGCAGGCTGCATTTCCGGCTCGTCCTCAAGCGCCTTGTCGGCGGAAATATAGTGGTCTTCGCGGATGTGACCGCGGATGGCGGCGAAGGCGGCCGTCAGCACCGCGATGTCGTCTGAAAAGCCGACGAGCGCGAAGAAATCCGGGATGCCGTCGAGCGGCAGCACGAAATAAGCAAGTGCTGCCAAGAGGATACCGCGGACCTTGGTCGGCGTGCGTGGATCGAGCGCGCAATAGTAAGAGGCGACGAGATCGCGGGAGAACGGCACCTGCCGCATTGCGCGCTTCAACACGGGCCAGAACCGCTTCTTGATGCGGGTTTCCTGGCGCGCCTGCTCGTCCTTGTCGCCCGGCAGCAGAATCTCGCCGATCTTCACATCATCCATTCAAGGCCTCCCTTGTGGTTTTTGCGCATTTGCGGGCGCAAAACCGCTTCGCACTTTTGCTGCAATGCTTCAGGTGGCAGCGCCGGCAAAGCCCGGCGCGGAAACATATGGGGATGTCTTCACGTCGCTTCAACTCTTCGTGCGAAACGCCGCCGCCTTCTCCATGGCGGTCGCCATCTTGACGTCGACCTCGGTCAGGCCGCCCGCATCGTGGTTCGTCAGGCGGACGTCGACGCGGTTGTAGACATTGAACCATTCGGGGTGGTGATTGAATTTTTCCGCCGCCAGCGCCGCCTCGGTCATGAAGCCGAAGGCCTCACGGAACGACTTGAACTTGAAGGTCTTCTCGATGGCGATGCCGTCGTCCGACCGGGCCCAGCCCTCCAGGCCATCAAGCGCTTCGGAAATGGCGGCTTCGTCAAGCTTTTCCTGTTTCATGGCGCCCTCGCTTTTTCGCATCCTACCACATGAAAACGGCGCCCGAAGGCGCCGTGTTCCCTAGCCGGACAATGCGGTCAAACGAAGAACTGGCCGCCGTTTGCCGAAATCGTCGAGCCGGTGATGAAACCGGCATCGTCGGAGGCGAGGAAGACGACCACCCGGGCGATCTCTTCCGGTTCGCCGAGGCGGCCGACCGGGATCTGCGGGATGATCCGCTCGTTCAGCACCTTTTCCGGGATGGCGCGCACCATTTCCGTGCCGATATAGCCGGGGCAGATGGCGTTGACCGTAATGCCCTTGGCGGCACCCTCCTGGGCGAGCGCCTTGGTGAAACCGAGGTCGCCGGCCTTGGCGGCAGAATAGTTCGCCTGGCCCATCTGGCCCTTCTGGCCGTTGATCGAGGAGATGTTGATGACGCGGCCGAAGCTGCGGTCACGCATGCCGGACCAGACCGGATGGGTCATATTGAACAGACCGGTCAGGTTGGTGTTGATGACGGCGCCCCACTGGTCGGGCGTCATCTTGTGGAACATCGCATCCTTGGTAATGCCGGCATTGTTGACGAGGATTTCGACGGGGCCGAGATCGGCCTCCACCTTGGCGATACCCTCGACGCAGGATTCGTAGCTCGCCACGTCCCACTTGTAGACGGGGATGCCGGTCTCCGCCTTGAAGGCGTTGGCGGCGTCGTCATTGCCGGCATAACTTGCAGCTACCTTGTATCCCGCCGCCTTCAGCGCCACCGAAATGGCGGCACCGATGCCGCGCGATCCCCCAGTTACCAATGCTACCCTGCTCATGTGGCTCACTCCCCTAGTCTGTTTTTTTGAGTCGACCCGTCGCCCCGCCGGCGGCAGGTCATGGCAAAGCAGAATGTCAGTCGATGATCAGAGCGTTTCCGCAAAACCGCTAAGCGCTTTTGCGGGGGTTGCTCAGAGGCTCTCGACGCACATCGCCACGCCCATGCCACCGCCGATGCAGAGCGTGGCGAGGCCCTTCTTGGCGCCGCGACGCTTCATCTCGAAGAGGAGCGTGTTGAGGATGCGGGCGCCGGATGCACCGATCGGGTGACCGATGGCGATGGCGCCGCCGTTGACGTTGACGATATCGGGATTCCAGCCGAGATCCTTGTTGACCGCGCAGGCCTGCGCCGCGAAGGCCTCATTGGCTTCCACGAGGTCGAGATCGCCGATCTTCCAGCCGGCGCGCTCGAGCGCTTTGCGCGAGGCCGGGATCGGGCCGGTGCCCATGACCTTGGGATCGACGCCGACGGTCGCCCAGGACACGATGCGGCCGAGCGGCTGGATGCCGCGGCGCGAGGCCTCAGCCTCGCTCATCAGGAGGGCTGCTGCGGCACCGTCATTGAGGCCCGAGGCGTTGCCAGCCGTCACGGTGCCTTCCTTGTCGAAAGCCGGACGAAGCTTGGCCATGGAATCGAGCGTTGCGCCATGGCGGATATATTCGTCGGCGTCGACGCTCACGTCGCCCTTGCGGCCCTTGACGATGAAGGGAACGATCTCGTCCTTGAAGCGGCCGTCCTTCTGGGCGGCCTCGGCCTTGTTCTGCGAAGCGACGGCGAAGGCGTCCTGCTCGTCGCGCGACAGCTGCCACTGCTTGGCGACGTTTTCGGCCGTCGTGCCCATGTGGTAGCCGTAGAAGGCGTCGGTCAGGCCATCCTTGATCATCGTATCGACCATCTTGAAATCGCCCATCTTCACGCCGCCGCGCAGATGCGCGCAATGCGGCGCAAGCGACATGGATTCCATGCCGCCAGCCACGATGATGTCGGCGTCGCCGGTGGCGATCTGCTGCATGCCGAGCGCCACCGCGCGAAGCCCCGAGCCGCAGAGCTGGTTCATGCCCCAGGCCGTCGCTTCCTGCGACAGGCCGGCCTTCATGGCGGCCTGGCGGGCCGGGTTCTGGCCTTCGCCGGCCTGCAGCACCTGGCCGAGGATCACCTCGTTCACCTCGCCCGCCGCAACACCCGCGCGCTCCAGAACCGCCGAAATGACCGTCGCCCCGAGTTCGTGGGCGGGCGTATTGGCGAAGGCTCCGTTGAAGGACCCGACCGCGGTGCGGGCGGCGCTGGCGATGACGATGGACGGGGTGCTCATGGTGTGCTTCCTCAATTCTGCGACCGGGTGGTCGGTCTTGGAACCGGCCCGGCGCACGAACGGCGCGAGCCGGCGGTTCTCCCGAAATCAAAACTGGCAAAGCGAAGGGGGAGAGTCAAACAGGATATCCGGCCTCGCTAAAATTTCATGCCCGTGACATGCAGCATGAAAATCCATGTTGCGCAGCATTCCTCGCCGCATCGCACAATTCGATTGTCAGCCGCGGTCTTTTTGCGGATACTCTCGCCGACCAAAAAAGAAATGGAAATACGGGGATGAGGAGACCCTAATGGCCAGGAACGACGGTCAGATCGTCATCAAGAAATATGCGAACCGGCGCCTCTACAACACCGGTACGAGCACCTATGTGACGCTCGACGATCTCGCGGTCATGGTGAAGAAGGGCGAGGACTTCACCGTGCAGGACGCCAAATCCGGCGAGGACATCACCCATTCGGTGCTCACCCAGATCATTTTCGAGCAGGAATCCAAGACCGGCAACACGCTTCTGCCGATCTCGTTCCTGCGCCAGCTGATCTCCTACTACGGCGACCAGATGCAGATGGTCGTGCCGAGCTATCTCGAGCACTCCATGCAGGCCTTCACGGACCAGCAGGCGCAGATGCGCGAGCAGATCAACAAGACCCTGGGCGACACGCCGCTCGGCAAGAACCTGCAGGTGCCGATGGCGCTCATCGAGGAAACGACGCGGCGCAACACGGAACTCTTCCAGCAGGCGATGAAGATGTTCACGCCCTTCGCCGCAGCCGCGCCGCCGAAGGAAACGCGCAAGGCCGAGCCGAAGGACCTCGACGAACTGAAGGAACAGCTGCGCGCCCTCCAGACGAAGCTCGACAATCTGAGCTGAGAAGCCGGGATCGGCGCGGGGAAGCCCGCGCCGCCTCAAAGCCCGATGGAGACGTCGCGGCCCGCCGTGCGGATCGACACCGCAAAACCTGCGATGACGTCGATGAACGTGATCGTCATCAGGATGAAGAAGATCTGTGTCGCCGCGCCCTGCACCAGCAGGAATTCGACGAGAAACACCACGAACAGCACCATCGACAGCATGTGATCGAGCAGCGCGCGCGAGCCCGGCCGCGTGGCCTTGAGGATCTCCACGAACAGCAGCACCAGCGCGACGAGGATGAGCAGGTCGCCAAAGGCCATGGTCCAGGTCGTGCCGGAGAGCATGTTGACCGCCATCACCTCGCTGTCGAGCACGGCAACGCCGCCATCGCCGAAGAGACCGGTCATGGCAAGGTTGTAGAGGGCGAAGGGAATGATCAGCAGCGGAATGGCAAACAGCATCGGCAAAAAACTCCGAATAACCCGCCGGGCTGGCGGCCTTCGGATGGTCTTAGCCGAAGAATCGGCACAAGAAAATGTCGACGCACCGGAAAGGCCGGACCAAAAAGAAAAGGCCCGGGAAAATCCCAGGCCTTGATCTCAGCTGATGCCGAAAGCGCTTATGCGCTTTCCTTCGGCGTCAGAACCTGGCGACCGCGGTACATGCCGGTCTTCAGGTCGATATGGTGCGGACGGCGCAGTTCGCCCGAGTTCTTGTCTTCGACGTAGGTCGAACCCTTCAGAGCGTCTGCGGAACGGCGCATACCGCGCTTGGACGGGCTCGTTTTTCTTTTCGGTACAGCCATTTCACTAACTCCACTTATCGGGCAAACACATCCTCACGCCACCGAATGGCTGACAAGGACATGTCGTTATTTCGGAAATTTGGCCGGCTTATACACAGCAAAAGCCTGCTTGACCAGTCCTCGTGCTGTTTTTTTCGACTCGTGCCGTCAGACCTCGTCTTCCGGCACGATCCACGGCTCGGCTTCCGCCGCCGCCTGCCATTTCCGCCAGGCCGGATGCGCCTTCATGCGCGCCATATAGGCCAGTACCGTTTCGTCCGTCGTCAGGCAATACACTTCGAAACGGTTGACGACGGGCGCATACATCGCGTCTGCCGCCGAAAACCCGCCGAACAGGAAGGGGCCGCCGGAGCGGACCAGCGCATCCTTCCAGATCGTCTCGATCCGCGCGACGTCGTCCGTCACGCCGTCGGGCAGGTCGATGGCACTTGGCTTGCGGCGGATGTTCATCGGGCAGGCATTGCGGATGGCGCGGAAGCCCGAGAGCATTTCCATCGAGATCGACCGCGCCTCGGCGCGGGCCGCCGCATCCTGGGGCCAGAGGCCTTTTTCCGGGAAAAGCTCGGCGACATATTCGATGATGGCAAGCGATTCCCAGACCCTAGCCGCACCATGGTGCAACACGGGCACCTTGCCGGTCGGCGAAAGGTCGCGGAACTTTGGGTTGCCGGCGGCGAAGTCGAAGGGAATCACTCTGTCGGTGAAGGGCACGCCCGCTCCCTCCAGCGCGATCCACGGCCGGAAGGACCACGAGGAATAGTTCTTGTTGCCGACATAGAGGATGAGGTCTGACATTTTACGCTCCTTGCGAGCGCCGGACCCTACGGCTTCATCGAGGGCCGCACCAATGAAAAGGCCTGAACTCAGTCATAAAGGCATTTGATATAATCACCCGAACCGCTCGCCCGCCGCTCGATGAGCCGCGCCAGCCGTTGCAGCCCGCGCCCCGGCTTGCCAGCATTGCGCTCGATCGGATTGGGCAGCGAGACGGCAAGAAGGGCGGCCTGGCGGCGCGAGAGCTTTGCGGCCGGCACCTTGAAATGGTGCTGGGCGGCAGCCTCGATGCCGTAGATGCCCGGCCCCCATTCGGCGATGTTGAGATAGATCTCCATCAGCCGGCGTTTGCTCCAGACGAAATCCGCCGCCACCGCCAGTGGCAATTCCATCGCCTTGCGCACAAAGGAGCGGCCGTTCCACAGGAACAGGTTCTTGGCCGTCTGCATGGGAATGGTGCTTGCGCCGCGCGTCTGTTCGCCGGCCAGCGCCTCGTTGACAACGGCGCGCATCTGGCCCCAGTCGACGCCGGCATGGCGGCAATACTGCCCGTCCTCGGACATCATCACCGATTGCACGAGCGTGGGCGAGATATCCTCGAATTCCACCCATTGCCGGTCATAGCCGCGCAGCAGCACGAGATCGCGCAGCATCAGCGTGGAGACGGGGCGGATGAAATCGATCGCATAGAGCACGATCAGCACATAGGGCAGCGCAACGAGTGCGAGAACGGCAAGGACGATCCGTCGCCAGTTCCGGCGCAGGCGGGTCATCCAACCCTCCGTTTCGCCGGCGTCTGCCTCCGAATTATCCGTCTCTACCCGTGTTTCCGGTACGATGTCCAAGTGCCGGCGCCCATCCTTGCGTCGCTGCGCCTTCATACCGTCCCGGCTTGCCAAAAACCAGCGCTCCGCCGCGATTCTTTGCCGCCGTCCCGTCCTTCCCGTTGCCTCGGCCGGACACCCATGCCAAAGAGCGGCCATGAGCGCACGTCAACAGGAATTCCAGGCCCGCCTGAAGGGCAATGCCGAAGCGGTGGAAACGCTGCTGGCCGACCTGCTTTCCGGCGAAAGGCAGCCGGACGAGATCGCCCGCCCCGAACGCCTGATGGCCGCCATGCGCCATGGCGTGCTGAACGGCGGCAAGCGTCTGCGGCCCTTCCTCGTCATCGAATCGGCAGCGCTCTTTCCCGATGTTGCGCGCGAAACGGCGCTGCGCATCGGTGCGGCGCTCGAATGCATCCACTGCTATTCGCTCGTGCACGACGACCTGCCGGCGATGGACGACGACGACCTGCGCCGCGGCCAGCCGACCGTGCACATCGCCTTCGACGAGGCGGCGGCTATCCTTGCCGGCGACAGCCTGCTGACGCTCGCCTTCGATATCGTTGCGGCTCCAGAAACACGCCTGCCGGATGCCACCAAGACGGCGCTCATTCTGGCGCTGGCGCGCGCCGCTGGCATCGGCGGCATGGCCGGTGGCCAAGTGCTCGATCTGGCGGCGGAGAAAACGGCACCGGACGAGGACGGCATCGTCACGCTTCAGGCCATGAAGACCGGCGCGCTCCTGCGTTTCGCCTGCGAAGCCGGCGCGATCATCGCCGGCGCGTCCGAAGACGAACGGCAGGCGCTGCGCCGCTATGGCGAGACCGTGGGCCTCGCCTTCCAGATCGCCGACGATCTGCTCGATCTCACCGCCGATGCCGCAACCATGGGCAAGGCGACGGGCAAGGACGCCGAGCGCGGCAAGGCGACGCTCGTGTCGCGCCGCGGCCAGGCCTGGGCGGAAGATCGCCTTCAGGCGCTTGTGACGGAGGCCGAGGCGCTTCTTGCGCCGTTCAGCCATCGGGCCGGAATCCTGATAGAAACCGCCCATTTCATTGCCAATCGCAGGAACTGACGTCATGAGCAAATTCTGGTCGCCGATCGTCGCCACGCTCAAGCCCTATGTCGCAGGTGAACAGCCGCGCATTCAAAACCTCACCAAGCTCAACACCAACGAAAACCCCTATGGCCCCTCGCCCAAGGCGATCGCCGCCATGCAGGCCGCCGTCGCCGATAGCCTGAAGCTCTATCCCGACCCCTCGGCGCTGGCGCTGCGCCAATCGATCGCCCGTTTCTACGGCGTCGATGCAGACGAAGTCTTCGTCGGCAACGGTTCCGACGAGGTACTGGCACATGCCTTCGTAGCACTTCTCAAGCACGACAAGCCGCTCGCCTATCCCGATATCACCTACAGCTTCTACCCGACCTATTGCCGGCTGTTCGGCATCATGTCGGTCGAGATTCCGCTGAAGGACGATTTCACCATCGATCTCACGGACTATGACCGCCCCTGCGGCGCGATCATCATCCCGAACCCGAATGCGCCGACCGGCATCGGCCTGCCGCTTTCCGCCATCGAAAAGCTGGTCGCCGAGCATCCGGACCAGCCGGTCGTGATCGACGAGGCCTATATCGACTTCGGCGGCGAGAGCGCGATCCCGCTGACGAAAAAGTACGACAACCTGCTTGTCGTGCACACGCTGTCGAAATCCCGCTCGCTCGCCGGCCTGCGCGTCGGCTATGCCATCGGCCAGCGCCCGCTGATCGATGCGCTGGAGCGCGTCAAGGACAGCTTCAACTCCTATCCGCTCGACCGCGTCGCGCAGGCGGGTGCGGCGGCCGCCGTGGACGACCGCGCCTGGTTCGACGAGACGCGGGGCAAGGTCATCGAGACCCGCGAGCGCGTCACAGGCGCGTTGCGCCAGCGTGGCTTCGAGGTGCTGCCCTCGCAGGCGAACTTCGTCTTCGCCCGCCACCCGGCCCATAGCGGTGAGGCGCTCGCCAAGGGCCTGCGCGACCGCGCCGTGCTGGTGCGCCACTTCGCCAAGCCCCGCATCTCGGATTTCCTGCGCATCACCATCGGTACGCCTGACGAATGCGACCGGCTGATTGCGGCGATCGAAGAGATCGTCTGAGGTTTTTGGACAACTTCTTCTCATTCGGCCTGGGAAGGCCGGATGAGAGGGACATGTGGTGCAATTCTCCGGCTTGGAGCGGGAAAACCGATCGATTATCGTTCGCTGACATAGAAGCGGTGAACCATGACCGATCTTACACCCTATCTCCCGCAACTCGCCGTCGCCTGGACGGCCTATTTCATCGCGACGGCCTCGCCGGGGCCGGCGATCATCGCCATCATCGCCACCTCGATCAGTCAGGGACGACGCGCCGGTCTTGCGCTCGCCTCCGGCGTGCTGACCGGCTCCTATATCTGGGCGATCCTGACAGCCTCAGGCCTGTCCGCGCTCATCCGCACCTATGGCGAAGCGCTGATCGTGCTGAAGATCGTCGGCGGCTGCTATCTGCTATGGCTCGCCTGGAATGCCTGGCGCGCCGCCCGCAGGAGCGAGGAAACCTACCGCGCCCAGATGGCGGCGATGCCCACTCTTTCGCCGCGCCGGCAATACCTCAAGGGCCTCGGCATCCACATCACCAATCCCAAGGCGATCTTCAACTGGATCATGCTGACATCGCTCGGCATGCCGCCGGGCGCTCCGGGCGGCGTCATGGCGACCTTCATCGCCGGCTGCATGGTTTTGGGGGTCTGCGTCTTCCTCGGCTTCGCGCTCGTCTTCTCGCTTGGCCCTGTGCACCGCGCCTATCTGAAGTCGCGCCGCGCCATCGAAGGCGTCATGGCCGCCTTCTTCGCTTTCGCCGGGTTCAAACTTTTAACGACCCGCCTCTAATTATTCGGCAGCGGCCTGGCCCTGTCCGTAGCGCTTCTCGATATAGTCGTTGACCAGCGTCTCGAATTCACCGGCAATATTGGTGCCGCGCAGCGTCATCGCCTTCTTGCCGTCGACATAGACGGGCGCGATCGGCAGTTCCCCCGTGCCCGGAAGCGAAATGCCGATATCAGCATGTTTGCTCTCGCCCGGACCGTTGACGATGCAGCCCATGACCGCGACCTTGAGGCCTTCGACGCCGGGATATTTTTCCCGCCAGACCGGCATGTTCTTGCGGATATCGTCCTGAATTTTCTGCGCCAGTTCCTGGAAGACCGTCGAGGTCGTGCGTCCGCAACCCGGACAGGCAGCGACGACGGGAATGAACTGGCGAAAGCCCATGACCTGCAGCAGTTCCTGCGCGACCTGCACCTCGCGGGTGCGGTCGCCGCCGGGCTCCGGCGTCAGCGAGATGCGGATCGTATCGCCGATGCCCTGCTGCATGAGAATGCCGAGCGAGGCGGAGGAAGCGACGATGCCCTTGGTTCCCATGCCCGCCTCGGTGAGGCCGAGATGCAGCGCGTGATCGGAGCGGGAGGAGAGCATCGCATAGACGGCGATGAGGTCCTGCACGGCGGAGACCTTTGCCGAGAGGATGATGCGGCTCCTCGGCAAGCCGATCTCCTCTGCCATCTCCGCCGAGAGCAGCGCCGACTGGCAGATCGCCTCGCGCATCACCTGCTGGGCCGTCAGCGGAAAACCCTTGTCCTGGTTCTCGTCCATCAGCCGGGTCAGCAGTTCCTGGTCGAGCGAACCCCAGTTGACGCCGATGCGCACCGGCTTGTCGTAACGGATCGCCGTCTCGACGATGGCCGAGAACTGCCGGTCCTTCTTCTCCTTGAAGCCGACATTGCCGGGATTGATACGGTATTTCGCCAGCGCCTCGGCGCAGGCCGGGTGATCGGCGAGCAGCTTGTGGCCGATATAGTGGAAGTCGCCGACAAGCGGCACGTCGAGGCCGAGGCGCTCCAGGCGCTCGCGGATCTTCGGCACGGCCGCGGCACTCTCGTCACGGTCGACCGTGATGCGCACGATCTCGGAGCCGGCGCGATGCAGGGCGGCGACCTGCGCCACCGTGCCGTCGATATCGGCGGTATCCGTATTGGTCATCGACTGGACGACGACGGGCGCACCGCCGCCGACAAGCACGCCGCCGACATCGACGCCGACGGATTGACGCCGTGGCTTCGGTTCAAAGTCGAAGGAAAAGGACATTTTGGAGCCTCTTGCTCGAAAAGCGGCCAGCGCCCGAAAAGGCGCGGCCTTTGCCCTCAGGTGGATCAGGACGCGGGGCTTGTCAACAGCAAGAGCCGGCACGCGCGACGATTTGATCGCCGCGCGTGGTTCGTCTCAATCGTGCTCGCGCACATCCGCATGGATCGCGTGACGCGACAGGAGAAGCACGACGATGAACAGCACCGGCAGGAGCGTGAAGATGATAGCAAAGCCGGTGTGCTCGGCGATGAAGCCGATGACCGAAGGCGCGAAGAGCGAGCCGGAATACCCCATGACGGTCGCGACCGACAACGCCACGCCCTGCGCGAAGCCCGGCAGGTTGCCGGCCGCGGAAAAAGCGATCGGCACCATATTGGAAATGCCCACACCGCAGAGCGCGAAACCGACCATCGCGATATAGGCATTGGGTGCCTGACCGGCGATGATCATGCCGATGATCGCCATCACCGTGCAGAACCGCAGTGTCTTGACCGCACCAAAACGGTCGCGCACATGGTCGCCGGCAAAGCGCATGACGGCCATGGTGAGCGAGAAGGCGCCGAAGGCGAAGCCGGAAAGCGCCAGCGACGCGCCGAGTTCGTCGCGCATATAGAGCGCGCCCCAATCAAGGATCGCGCCTTCCGGCACCATGGAAAAAAGCGCCATGATGCCGATCAGCCAGGGCAACAGGGTCATCGGCAGGCGCACCTTCTGGCGTTCCTCGCTTGGATGCGGCGCATCGTGCAGCACGAAGGGCCAGATGACGACGAGCGCGACGATGCCGAGCCCCGTCAGCAGCAGGGCATGCCCCATGACGCCCATCGTCTCGATGAGGAAACCGCCGGTGGACGCACCGATGAAGGCGCCGAGGCTCCAGAAGGCATGGCAGGACGACATGATCGCCCGGCGCATCGATTTTTCCACCTCGACGGCATTGCCGTTCATCGAGACGTCCATCGCACCCATCAGGCCGCCGAAGAAGAAGATCGCGACGGCACCGACAGGAATGGTCGGCGCAATCGAGAGCAGCAGCATGGTCGTGAGAAAAAGGATCGTCGCACCCTTCACCGTGCGCGTCGTTCCGAAATGCGCAATCAGAATGCCGGCGATCGGCATCAGCACCAGCGAGCCGATGCCGAAACACATGATCATCAGGCCGAGGCCCGATTCGGAGAGATCGAGACGGCTGGCGAATTCCGGGATCTTCGGCGCCCAGGCGCCGGCGAAGGTGCCATTCAGCAAGAACAGGCCGGAGACGGCGAGCCGCGTCGAGGGGAAATAGGTCTTGGCGAAGGATTTGCCGGAAACGGCATTTTCGGGCGTCATCTTGGGAGTTCCATTGCTTGGGAGGGCTAGCTGGCCCGGATGGTTTCGATGCCGGCGCCCGCAAGCGCTACGGCTTCCGCGTCATCCGCATCGGCCTCGATGACGGCGCGCGTGACGCGGGCGAGCGGCACGACCGAATAAGGAGCCGCGGTGGAAAGCTTGTCGTTGGTGACGGCGATGAGCACGGACTTGCTACGCGAGGCGAGGAAACGCTTGAACTCGGCATCCTCGAAGGAATAGGCGGTGACGCCGGCTTCCACATCGATGCCGCAGACGCCGAGCACCAGGATGTCGGGGCGGAAGGCCTCCGCATCGCGCAGCGCCTTGGCGCCGACCGCACCGCCGACGGCCGGATCGATCACGCCGCCGAGCTGGATCGTCCGGATATCGCGCTCGAGCACGGCCGCCGCGATGGCGGGCGCGTTGGTCACCACCGTCAGGTCGGCGCCGATGGGCAGCGCGCGGGCGAGGGCGAGATTGGTGCTGCCGGCATCGAGAAACACGTTGGAGCCGGATGGAATGAGCGCCGCCGCGGTCCGTGCCAGCGCCGCCTTGCGCTCGCCGCCGATCGCGATGCGCTCGTTCATCGAGACCTGCGACTGGGAAACGCGCAGGGCACCGCCATAGACCCGGCGGCAGAGGCCGGCCGAGGCCATCTCGCGCAGATCCCGCCGGATCGTGTCTTCCGACACGCCCAGTTCCTGCGCCAGCTCCGCCGCGATCACCCGACCCGAAAGGTCGAGCCGCGTGCGGATAAGCGCCTGCCGCTCGCCGAGAAGAAGATCCTGTATCGACACCGCATCACCAAATCATGCACGATTGCGCTACAATGCGCATAACCAGGCATAAACGTCAATGAATGCGGGCGATCACGTTTGCTTGCACGACGTCGCTCGACATTCATCCGAGCGCGATCACGACGACGCATGGGCAGACCTTGGAAGCTGCTCTTGCGAGCTTTTACGGCATTGTGCCGGGATAGTCCGTCGCCGACGGCTCGTTTTCCGCGCCGTCGCCCAGTGCGCGCTGCATGAACACCGTGTCCAGCCAGCGCCCGTGCTTGAAGCCCGTCGCGGTCATTCGGCCGGAATGCGCAAAGCCGGCGGCACTGTGCACGGCGATCGAGGCCGGATGCGCGCCGCCGATGACGGCCACCATCTGGCGGAAACCGAGGTCGGTCGCGCGGCGGATCAGTTCGGCGAGCAGCGCCTTGCCGACGCCCTTGCCGCGCGCTTCCGGCGCCAGATAGACCGAATCCTCGACGAGCCAGCGATAGGCCGGCCGTGTGCGGAAGGCCGAGACATAGGCGTAGCCGAGGATGAGGCCAGTCTGCTCGACGGCAACGATATAGGGGTAGCCCTTGCCGGTGATCGCAGTGAAGCGCGCCTCCATCTCATCGAGCGAAGGCGGATCGATCTCGTAGCTCGCAACCCCGTTCAGCACGGATTCACGATAGATCTCGGTAAAGGCGGCGATGTCGCCGAGGGCGGCGGTGCGAATGACGAAGCTCATGGAAGCCAACATTTGTTGAACAATTCCGCCGCGTTGTGCGTCCGCGCTTTCCGGAAAGCAAGACGAAAAAAGGGATGGGGTTAATCCCCATCCCTCTCGTTCACGTGTCGCGTCCGTGGGCCGGTCAGGCGCCGTAGACGACCAGCAGGTCCTTGGCGTCGATCTGGTCGCCAGCGCGCACCAGCACTTCCGAGATCATGCCGTCCTTTTCGGCATGCAGCGCCGTTTCCATCTTCATCGCCTCGATGGAGAGCAGCACGTCACCGGCCTTGACCGCCTGACCAGCGGAAACCGAGACCGTCGAGATAACGCCCGGCATCGGCGCACCGAGATGGGCAGCATTGCCGATGTCGGCCTTGCGTCGCACGGCGGAGGTGGCGGCGCGGTTGCGATCCGGTACCTTGATGAGGCGCGGCTGACCGTTCAGCTCGAAGAACACCTTGACCATGCCCTGCGCATCCGGCTCGCTGATCGCCTGATGCAGGATGACGAGGGAAACGCCCTTTTCCAGTTCAGGCTGAAGCTCCTCGCCCGGCGCAAGCCCGTAGAAATAGGCCGGCGTCGGCAGGACGCTGACGGGGCCGTAGGTATCGACTGCCAGCGCATAGTCGGTGAAGACTTTCGGATACATCAGGTAGGAGGCGAATTCGAAGTCATCGACCGGGCGCTCCAGCTTGTCCTCGATCGCCTTGCGTTCGGCAGCAAGATCGGCCGGCGGCAGAAGAGAGCCGGGAACGGCGGTATAGGGCTCTTCGCCCTTCAGCACCTTCTTCTGCAGGGCTGCCGGCCATCCGCCCGGAGGCTGGCCGAGGTCGCCCTTGAGCATGGAGACGACCGAATCCGGGAAGGCAATGTCGCGCGCCGGGTTCTCGACATCGGCGACGGTAAGGTCCTGGCTGACCATCATCAGCGCCATGTCGCCGACCACCTTGGAGGACGGCGTCACCTTGACGATATCGCCGAACATGTGGTTGGCATCGGCATAGGCCTGGGCGACCTTGTGCCACTTGGTCTCCAGACCGAGCGAGCGGGCCTGTTCCTTGAGATTGGTGAACTGGCCGCCCGGCATTTCATGCAGATAGACTTCCGAGGCCGGCCCCTTGAGGTCGCTTTCGAAGGCGGCGTACTGAAAGCGTACTGCCTCCCAGTAGAAGGAGATGCGACGGATCCATTCCGGATCGAGACCCGGATCGCGCTCGGAGCCCTTCAGCGCCTCGACGATCGAGCCGAGGCAGGGCTGGGACGTGTTGCCAGAGAGCGCATCCATCGCCGCATCCACGACATCGACACCGGCATCGACGGCGGCAAGCACGGTCGCCGCGGCAATGCCCGACGTGTCATGCGTGTGGAAATGGATCGGAAGATCGGTCGCCTCGCGCAGCGCCTTGAACAGCACGCGGGCGGCGGCCGGCTTCAGGAGACCCGCCATGTCCTTCAGCGCGATCATATGCGCGCCGGCCTTTTCCAGCTCGCCGGCAAGGTTGGTGTAGTATTTCAGGTCGTATTTCGGGCGGGCGGCATTCAGGAGATCGCCGGTGTAGCAGATCGTCGCCTCGCAGATGCGGCCCTCTTCCGCCACCGCGTCCATCGAGACGCGCATGTTGTCGACCCAGTTCAGGCAGTCGAAGACGCGGAAGACGTCGATGCCGCCCTTGGCCGCCTGGCGGACAAAATACTTCACGACATTGTCGGGATAGTTCTTGTAGCCGACGCCGTTGGCGCCGCGCAGCAGCATCTGAAGCAGCAGGTTGGGCGCATCCTCGCGAATGCGGGCGAGACGCTCCCACGGGTCTTCCGTCAGGAAGCGCATGGAGACGTCGAAGGTCGCCCCACCCCAGCACTCGAGCGAGAAGAGCTGCGGCAGCGCCCGCGCATAGGTGCCGGCGACGCGGGCGATGTCATGCGTGCGCATGCGGGTCGCCAGCAGTGACTGGTGCGCGTCGCGCATCGTCGTGTCGGTCAGCAGCACCTGGTTCTGCGCGCGCAGCCATTCGGCGAATTTCTTCGGGCCGAGCTCGTCGAGCTTCTGCTTGGTGCCGTCAGGGATATCGCCGTTGATATAGGGCACGACGGGCTTGGCGACGTCGGACGGCGGCTTCGGCCGGCCCTTGACCTCCGGATGACCGTTGACGGTAACGTCGGCGATATAGGTGAGCAGCTTCGTCGCGCGGTCCTGGCGCTTCACCTGCTGGAAGAGCTCCGGCGTCGTGTCGATAAAGCGCGTCGTATAGGTGTTGGTGCGGAACGCCTCGTGGCCGATGATCGCCTCGAGGAAGGTAAGGTTGGTCGCCACGCCGCGGATACGGAATTCGCGCAGCGCACGGTCCATGCGGGTGATCGCCTCCGCCGCCGTGCTGCCTGAAGCCGTGACCTTGACGAGCAGGGGATCGTAATAGCGGGTGATATAGGCGCCCGTGTAAGCCGTGCCGCCATCGAGACGGATGCCGAAGCCGGCGGCCGAACGGTAACCGGTGATGCGGCCATAGTCCGGGATGAAGTTCTGTTCCGGATCCTCGGTGGTGATGCGGCACTGCAGCGCGTGGCCGTTGAGGCGGATGTTTTCCTGTGCGGGAACGCCCGATTCCGGGGTGCCGATTGCCTCGCCGTCGAGGATATGGATCTGCGCCTTGACGATGTCGATGCCGGTCACGACTTCCGTGACGGTGTGCTCGACCTGGATGCGCGGGTTCACCTCGATGAAGTAGAACTTGCCGCTTTCGACATCCATCAGGTACTCGACCGTGCCGGCGCCGATATAGTTCGTCGCCTGGCCGATCTTCAGCGAATAGGCGGCCAGTTCCTGGCGCTGCGCTTCCGAGAGATAGGGGGCCGGTGCGCGCTCGACGACCTTCTGGTTGCGGCGCTGGATGGAGCAGTCACGCTCGAAGAGATGCACGACATTGCCGTGGGTATCGCCAAGAATCTGGCTCTCGACGTGGCGGGCGCGCTCGACGAGCTTTTCGAGATAGACCTCGTCCTTGCCAAAGGCGGCCTTGGCTTCGCGCTTGGCTTCCGTCACCTCGCGGATCAGGTCCTTCGGGTCGCGGATGGCGCGCATGCCGCGTCCGCCGCCGCCCCAGGAGGCTTTCAGCATGACGGGATAGCCGATCTCGGCGGCGAGACGATGGATTTCCGCCTCGTCGTCGGGCAGCGGTTCGGTGGCCGGCACGACCGGCACGCCGACGGAAATCGCCAGATTGCGTGCGGCGACCTTGTTGCCGAGCTGGCGCATGGTGGCCGGACGCGGGCCGATGAAGGTGATGCCGGCGGCGTCACAGGCATCGACGAATTCCGGGCTTTCCGACAGAAGGCCGTAACCGGGATGGATCGCATCCGCCCCGGAAAGCTTGGCAACGCGGATCACCTCCTCGATGGAGAGATAGCTCTCGATCGGCCCGAGGTCCCGGGCCAGATGCGGGCCGCGGCCGATCTGATAACTCTCGTCCGCCTTGAACCGGTGCAGCGCCAGTTTGTCCTCTTCCGCCCATATCGCAACTGTTTTCAGACCGAGTTCATTGGCCGCGCGGAACACGCGGATGGCGATTTCGGATCGGTTGGCGACAAGGATCTTGGAAATGGGCAAGTCGAACTCCTCAAGACTTGGAAAACGGGAAATGCTGCACCCGCGAAGAGAATTATTAGCGCCTAATTTCCAAAGTGCAATTTTGTAGTCGTCATGGAACAAAAGATTTGCGCCGCCGGAAACAATCCAGCCAGCCGCCGAGGGCCGTTCTCCGCCATAGGTTGTTTTAAAACAAACAGTTGATGTCCGGAGGCGAAGCGCTCGCCGTTACGAGACGAGGCCGAGCCGGAAGGCGATGGCGACGGCATGGTGGCGATTGCGCGCGCCGAGCTTCTCCTGGATGCCGTTCATGTACCAGTCGACCGTATGGCTGGAGATGCCGAGAACCCTGCCAATGTCCGGCGATGTCATGCCTTCGGCCAGCAGGCTCAGCGCCTCCATTTCGCGACGCGTCAATTCGACATCGACGATGGCCGAAAGGCGCGCCGCCATGTCGGGGTCGGCGATATGGATCAATTTCCAGTACAGCCGCCGGGCAATGCTGTCGAAAAGGCCGACCTCAACGCTTTCTAGCTCGACCGGCTTGCCGCCCAGGCTGAGGCTGCCGACAAGGCCGCGCCGGCCATGCACCGGAAAAATGTAACCATCCTCCAGCCCGTTCTGCCGCGCGTCGACCATCATGCGCTCCATGCGCTTGCGGTGCGGGCTGGTGCGGAAGGCGCTCAGCGTATCGCGCCAGCGGAAACCGGTCTGCGCATGGCCGAGATAGCGCACGGTCGGATCGACCTGCATATAGCGCTTCTGAAGATAGGTTTCCGGCCAGCCCTGCGGCCAGCGTCCCGCAAGAATGAGGCCCGACAGGGTCTCCACCGGCTTGGGCGCCTGGTTCAGCCAGTAATATTCGAAACCGTACAGCGTCAGCAGACGCTCGAATTCGGCCGTCGTCTCGTGACGACCGCGCAACTCGTCGATCAGTGCAAGGAACTGCACCAGCAAGTTGATCTTCATATACCCTGCGCTGGAAGCGCCCCAATCCGAATTCCAGGAAATAACCGGCCCTGTTGCGGCCAGTCATGTCCCATTCATGTTACCCCGCATACACTTGGCAGGATCGAATGATGAAAATCAATCGGATAAGGACGTTGCGACGCGCAAATCTCAAGTCATCACGCAACATTTCATTTGCGTCATGAAATTTGCGCGGCCGCGAAGAACTTTCGCCCCTTGCGCTGCTTAATGCCTGTAGCGGAGGGATCGAGGGTGCGTATATCGCACTGCACAAAAGGTTTTGCCCGGAAAGGCCGCATTCGTGTCTTTGTTTCAGGTCTATGCAAGGGCGCTCAGCTATCTGAGCGTCTATAAGCTGAGGGTTGGCTCGGTCGTTGCCGCCAACGTCGTGCTCGCCGTGATCGCCATTGCCGAACCGATCCTGTTCGGCCGTATCATCGATGCCATTTCGTCCCAAGGCAATGTCACGCCGATGTTGCTGATGTGGGCAGGTTTCGGCCTGTTCAACACCATCGCCTTCGTGCTCGTCGCCCGCGAGGCCGACCGGCTGGCCCATGGCCGCCGCGCCAGTCTTCTGACGGAAGCCTTCGGCCGCATCATTTCCATGCCGCTCGCCTGGCATAGCCAGCGCGGCACCTCCAATGCCCTGCACACGTTGCTGCGCGCCTGCGAAACGCTGTTCGGCCTCTGGCTCGAGTTCATGCGCACGCATCTGGCGACCGCCGTGGCGCTCGTCCTGCTCGTGCCCACCGCCTTCGTGATGGACTATCGTCTGTCACTGGTGCTCGTCGTGCTCGGCGCGCTCTATGTGCTGATCGGCAAGGTGGTGATGAACCGCACCCGCGAGGGCCAAGCCTCTGTCGAGAACCACTACCACACGGTGTTCTCGCACGTGTCCGATTCCATCAGCAACGTTTCGGTCGTCCATAGCTACAACCGCATCGAGGCTGAGACGCGCGAACTGAAGCGTTTCGCCGAGCGGCTGATCAACGCGCAGTATCCGGTGCTCGACTGGTGGGCGCTCGCCAGCGCGCTGAACCGCATCGCATCGACCATTTCGATGATGACAATCCTCGTCATCGGCACGGTTCTGGTGCAGCGCGGCGAGATCAAGGTGGGTGACGTCATCGCCTTCATCGGTTTTGCCGGCCTGCTCATCGGCCGCCTCGACCAGATGAAAGCCTTCGTCACGCAGATCTTCGAGGCGCGTTCGAAGCTCGAGGACTTCTTCTCGCTGGAAGACGCCGTCAAGGAGCGCGAGGAACCGGCGGGTGCGAGCGATCTCGGCGACGTCAAGGGCCGGGTCGAGTTCCGCAATATCAGCTTCGACTTCGCCAATGCCACGCAGGGCGTGCGCGACGTCTCGTTCACCGCCGAAGCTGGCCAGACGGTCGCCATCGTCGGCCCGACGGGTGCGGGCAAAACGACGCTGGTCAACCTGTTGCAGCGCGTCTACGAGCCGCAGTCCGGCCAAATCCTCATCGACGGCGTCGATATCGCGACGGTGACGCGCAAGTCGCTGCGCCATTCGATCGCCACGGTGTTCCAGGATGCCGGCCTGCTCAATCGCTCGATCTCCGACAATATCCGTCTCGGCCGCGAGGGCGCGACGGAGGACGAGGTCATGCTGGCTGCGGAAGCGGCGGCGGCAAACGACTTCATCGTCTCGCGCCAGAGCGGCTACGACACCCATGTCGGCGAGCGCGGCAACCGCCTGTCGGGCGGCGAGCGCCAGCGCATCGCGATTGCCCGCGCCATCCTCAAGAACGCGCCGATCCTGGTGCTCGACGAGGCGACCAGCGCGCTCGACGTGGAGACGGAAGCGCGCGTCAAGGCGGCGATCGACCAGCTGCGGCGCAACCGCACGACCTTCATCATCGCGCACCGCCTCTCGACGGTTCGCGAGGCCGATCTGGTGGTCTTCATGGATCACGGTCAGATCGCCGAGATGGGCACGTTCAACGACCTCAGCCACAGCAATGGCCGTTTCGCCGCCCTGCTGCGCGCCAGCGGCATCCTGACGGACGACGATGTGCGCAAGAGCCACACGGCCGCCTGAACCTCCGGCCAGCACTTCGGGCTTAACCGCCCCTTCTAACCGGCAGGGCCTCGCACGCCCTGCCGTTTTGCATTGGTGCTGGCAATCACGGCGGCCTGCCAATCGAGATAACGCGCATAGACGAAATGCAGCGCGATGCCGGCCAGCGCATAGAGCGTGCCGAGGATGGGGTTCTTGCCCGTGACGAACATCATCACCTGCCCGACCATCGCGAGGATCGTGCCGAAGATGAAGACGGCGAGCGAATGCCGGCCTACGGCCACCAGCGGATGGGAAAGCGGCAATGCCGCCCAGTTCGACAGAACCGGGATCGTCGCCACCAGATAGGCGCCGGCAAGCACATGCAGGAGGCGGGTGGTGGAGAGAAAGGTCTTGTCGAAGCCGGTCAGCACGGCCGGCAGGCCGTAGGAGAAATCGATGTTCCACCAGGAGAACACGACCCAGAGCATCGAGACAAAGAGATAGGCGGCGGACAGCACCGTCAGCAGGCTGCTGCGGGGAATGCCCACTCGTTTCGCCCTGAGCACGCCGACGAAACCGATGACGAAGAGGAACTGCCAGGACAGCGGATTGAGGAACCACTTGCCGTCGTCGAGGAAGTTCGACGGCGCGATCTGCCAGATGCCGGCACAGAGCCAAAGCGTGCCCGAGACGGCGAGCAACAGCAGCGCGCTCTGCCGGTAGAGCCAGAGGAAGCCCGGCAGCATCAGGAACAGTACGGCATACATCGAGAGGATGTTGTTGTAGCCGAACTGGTGGCCGAGCAGCACCATGCTGACGACGCCTTGCTCCGTGCGGTCGACGACGGCGCGCAGGTTGATTTCCGAGATCAGGTCCGGTCGCTCGAACCACAGGGCGCCGCCCGCGAAAATGGCGAAGGTCAGGATGCTCGTCATGATATGCGCGATATAGAGCGTCAGCGCCCGGCGCAGGATGCGCAGCGTCACCGCCAGCCGCTCACCGACGGCAAAGCGCGCGCCATAGGCAAGGCCCACCGACATGCCGGAGATCAGCACGAAGGCCTCAGCCGAATCGGAAAAGCCGAAATTCTTGTGCGTGAGGTGTTCCAGATACTGGCCCGGAACGTGATTGACGAAAATCGTCAGGAGGGCGATGGCCCTGAAGACATCGAGGCGCGTGTCGCGTTGCCGCGGCACGGCGCCCGTCAGTCCAGCTTTGTCTGTCATGTCAGTCTGATCCACATGTGTGGATCAGAGCAAATAACCCTCGTTTGAAGATTTGATGACAGTGCCGTTCACATTTGCCTGCCATCCACCATCGTCGCCGCGATCCACGCGAATCGTGACCTTCTTGCCATCGAGGTTGAGCGTCGCGCCATAGCCGTTCCACGCCGAAGGCAGGACCGGATTGACGAAGAGACGACCGCCTTCCTTGCGGATGCCGAGGATACCCTCGACGGCCGCGCGGTAGAGCAGGCCCGCCGAGCCGGTGTACCAGCTCCAGCCGCCCTGCCCGGTACGCTCGCCTTCGCCATAGACGTCGGCGGCGACCACATAGGGCTCGACGCGGTAACGTTCGGCCGCTTCAGGATCGAGCGAATGCTTGACCGGGTTGAGCAGGTCGAGGCACGCAAAGGCGTCGTCGGCCCGGCCTTGGCGCGCCAAGGCCAGCACGACCCAGGTCGCGGCATGGGTATATTGCCCGCCGTTTTCGCGAACACCCGGCGGATAGGCCTTGATGTAACCGGGATCCTGCGGCGTCTCGGCAAGCGGCGGGGTGAACAGGCGGATGATGCCGTTTTCCCGGTCGACGAGATTTTCCAGGACGGCATCCATCGCCTGCCGCGAGCGCTCGGCATCGCCCTCGCCGGAAAGCACGCTCCAGCTCTGCGCGATGGAATCGATCCGGCATTCGGCGCTCTCGGAAGAGCCGAGCGGCGTGCCGTCGTCGAAATAGCCACGGCGATAGTAACCGCCGTCCCAGCCCGCCGTTTCCAGCGCCTGCTTGAGGCGGCCGAGATGGCCTTCCCAGGCTTCGGCGCGACCATTGTCACCGCGCTCACGGGCGATGGCGCTGAAGCCGCGCAGCGTGCCGGCGAGGAACCAGCCGAGCCAGACGCTGGTGCCCCGGCCGGCTTCGCCGACCCGGTTCATGCCGTCGTTCCAGTCCCCGCCGAGGATGAGCGGCAGACCGTTTTCGCCGGTGCGCTTGATGGCAAGATCGAGCGCGCGGGCGCAATGTTCGTAGAGCGAGGCCTCTTCGGAAGAACGGCCCGGCTTGTAGAAGGAATCGTGCTGTCCCTCGGCAAGCGGCTGGCCCTCGATGAAGGCAAGCTTTTCGTCAAGCACCGCGCGGTCGCCCGAGGCGCGGCAGTAATACTCCACGGCATTGGCAAGCCAGACCACATCGTCGGAGATCATGGTGCGCACACCGGCGCCGCTGTCCGGCAGCCACCAATGCTGCACATCGCCCTCGATAAACTGGCGCGAGGCGGCGTTAAGGATCTGCCGGCGGGCAAGTTCCGGCCGGTGCAGCACGAAGGCGAGCGTATCCTGCAACTGGTCGCGGAAGCCATAGGCGCCGCTTGCCTGATAGAAGGCAGAGCGCGCCATGATGCGGCAGCCGAGCGCCTGATAGGGCAGCCAGTCATTGACCATGCGGTCGAGCGCGGCATCGGGCGTCTTGACCTGCAAGGAACCGGTGAAGTCTTCCCAGAAGGCCCGCACCGCCACCATGACGGCGTCGAAATCGGCCGCACGGCTCTTCTCGGCCAGCACCTTAGCGCTGTCCGCATCCGCGGTATCGCCGAGCACGAAGATGAGCTCGCGCTTCTCACCGGGCTTCAGCACGATATCGACGGACAGTGCTGCGCAGGGATCCCCCATGCCATCGGCCGCACCCGAAAGGGCAAGGCCCGTCGCAAGGGCCGCCGGCGACGCGATATCGCCCTTGCCGATGAAATCCCGGCGCTTGGCCGTGAAGCCCGCAAGCGGCGCATCGACGGCAAAGAAGCTGGTCCGGCCGGCGAAATCGAAGCTGTAGGGATTGGTGGCGAAAAGAGCGCTGGTCTCTTCGTCATGGCTGGTCAGGATGAACGGCGCCGTCTTGACGGGATTGTTGCCAAGCACCCATTCGACATAGCCAAAGACCGAGAGATTGCGTTCCGTGTCACCGGTGTTCTTCAAGACGAGGCGCGAATATTTGACCGGATCCTCAGGATCGACCGTCTGCACGAGATCGAGCTCGATACCGTCCTCCCAGCTGCGGAAGGCGGTATAGCCGAGGCCGTGCCAGGTCTCGAACTTCACCGACGGGCGCTGCGACAGCGCCGCAAAGGGCGTCATGACGGTACCGCGGTCGCGATCCCTGACATAGAAGGCCTCGCCCGGACGGTTAACGACCGGGTCGTTGGTCCAGGGCGTCAGCTGGAAATCGCGCGAATTGCGGCTCCAGGTGAAGCCAGCACCCTCAGCCGAAACGTGGAAGCCGAACTCCTTGTTGGCGATGACGTTGATCCACGGCTGGGGTGTGGCCGTGCCACCGCGCAGGCGCACGGCATATTCGCGGCGATCGGCGTTGAAGCCGCCGAAACCGTTCCAGAAGGTCAGACCCTCGCCATCGATCGTCACCGGCTCCGCGGCAGCAGGGGCCGGCAGCTTTGGAACAACGATCTCGGCCTTCACATCGTCTTCACCACGCGGCGTGGAGAAGAGCATCGCCATGCGGTTGATCTGGTCGGACAGCGTGCCGTTGCGCGCATGGAAGACGGCGCGGGCGGTGGCCAGCAGCGCCTGCCAGGTGGAGACCTCCATCAGGTCGCGGCGAACCGCGAAGATGTGCTGGCGCATGCCGTCGGACTGGCCGCGCAGGCGAAGATTCTCGCACATCTGGTCGAGCGTGTGCTGCATATCCTGCGCATAGGAGGAGGCGCGCTCGTTGAGGATGACCAGATCGGCCGTCACGCCGCGGTGGCGCAGATACTCCTGCGCGCGCAGCGCCTCGCGGGCAACGTCGAGATCGATCTCGTCGTTGATGCGCAGGACGAAGATCGGGAAATCGCCGGAAATCGCCAGCGGCCACAGCGCCGACTGGGCCGTCAGCCCCGTCTGGATCGTGCCGGCATCGGCACGCAGGTGCATGTCGGGATAGGTGAGGTAGCGGCCGAGCGTCTGGAAGCTCGCCGCCTCCTGCGAGGTCACGCCGATATGGCGCATATGCACCTGCGAGCGCGTCCAGGCATGGATCATTTCCTGATTGAAGCTCTCCGGATGACGATAGAGGTCGATGGCCGCATCCACCTCGGCGCGGCTCGGGGCCGCAATCGTCCAGAAGATGACCTTGACCTTCTTGCCGGCGGGCACGCGCACCACGCGGCGTAGCGCCAGAACCGGATCGAGCGTAAAACCATCCGTACCGGACAGCTGCGCGCCCGGATCGAAGGCGGCGGCGGTGGCGAGTGTGCGGCCACGGCCGATGAAGCGGCGGCGGTCGGTCTCGACCTCGGTGCGGCGCGACGGGCCGGCATTGTCGACGATCAGATGGGCGATCGCCATGTCCGGCTCGTTCGGATTGCGCTTGTTGCGCTCGGCCCGGATGACGTCGCCGCGCTTGCCGATCTCGGTGCGGACGAACATTTTCGAGAACAGCGGATGGGCGCTGTCGGCGTCGTCGGTCGAGATGACGGGCTCCATATAGGAGGTCACTTCGATGAAGCGGTCTTCCGTGCCGGTGTTGAGCAGCGTCAGACGACGCCCCTCGGCATCGTGCTCGGTGGCGACGATGACCTCGACCTCGCTGGTCAGCGAGCCGATGGTTTTCACGAATTCCGCCTTGTCGTCGCCGAACTGCGTCTTGGTCTTCTCGCCCTCGATGCGCTTGGGTTCCGCCGTGGCGGACCACCACTCGCCGGAGACGGTATCGCGCAGGAAGAGGAACGAACCCCAGCGGTCTTCCGTCGGATCGGGCTTCCAGCGCGTGACGGACTGGCTGTTCCATCGCGAATAACCCGAGCCGTTCGCCGTCAGCATCACCGAATAGTGGCCGTTCGACAAGAAGACGGTTTCCCGCTCCTTCGCGAAGGGGTTCTCGATGATGCGGATTTCCGGGCGCAGCAGGTCGGCCTGCGTGCTGCCGACGGTTTCCGGCTCGCGCTTGGCGTTGATGATGGGGATGTCGCGCGGCGCCTTTTCCTGCAGCAGCAGTTCAGCGGCCTCGATGACCGGGTCGGCATGGAAGCGTTCGCGCAGCGCGCCGTTGAAGACGACGTTGGCGACAGCGGCAATCGACATGCCGTGATGGTGCGCCATGTAGTTCTTCACAACGGCGCAGGTCTTGCCTTCCGGCACGCGGGTCGGCGTGAAGTCGACGGCGTCGTGGAAACCATAGACACCGAGCGCGCCGAGCTTGCGCAGGCGCTCGAGGTTTTCGAGCGCTTCCTTCGGCGCATATTGCGCGGCGAGCAGTGAAGCGTAGGGCGCAATGACGGCGTTCTGGCCGAGACCGCGCTTGAGGCCGAGCGTCGGCACGCCGAAATTGGTGTACTGGTAGGTGAGCTCATGGTCGCGGGCGTTGAAGGCCGCTTCCGAAATGCCCCAGGGCGTGCCGAGACGGCGGCCGTGGTTCATCTGTTCCTTCACCACCAGATTGTTGGTCTGGTTGAGGATGCCGCCCTGGCGCTCCTGCATGACGAGCGGGGGCATGAGATATTCGAACATCGAGCCGGACCAGGAGACCAGCGCGCCCCGCGAACCGACCGGCACGACCGGACGGCCGAGCTTGTACCAGTGCTCGGTGGGCAGGTCGCCCTTGGCGATGGCGAAGAGGCTGGTGAGACGGGCTTCGGACGCGAGAAGGTCGTAGCAGGCCTCGTCGAGTTCGTTGGTCTCGACGCGGTAGCCGATGGACAGCAGGCGCCGTTCCGGGCGGAACAGGAAGCCGAAATCCATCGAGAAGGCGATGTCGCGGGCGCGGTCGCGCAGCACGATGAGACGGTTGCGCAGGCCCTCGATCGAGCCGAGGTCGAAGACGCTGTCGGCAATATGCGCCTCGCAGGTCGCGACCAGCGCGCCCGCCCATTTGGCCAGCTCGCCGCTGTCGGCCGACTTGATCTCGTGGTCGAGATTGACGATCAGCTTGTTGACGTCGCGTGCCAGCACCGAGAGGTTGATGACGCGGATGGAGGCGAATTCGTGCTCGCGCTTGACGGCAGCGAGCGCGTTCTGGAAGCCGACGATGCGCTCCTCGATGAGGCGACGCAGCGGGCGCACGGTCTTGCGGTCGTCCGGCAGCTTCTTCAGCGTTTCAGAGAGGATCGAGGCGACGTCGCCGATGCCGTCGAGACTGCCCTGCAGATGCGCCGAGGGCGCTTCCGCCCATTCGCGGCACATGGAGGAGACGGCGATAAGATGGCCGGCGAGATTGCCGCTGTCGACCGCCGAGACGTAACGGGGACCGAGCGTTTCCAGCGTGTTGGTGCGGTACCAGTTGTAGAGATGGCCGCGATATTTCGGCATCCCGTCGATGGTGGCGATGGTCTGCTCGAGGCGGCGGACCGTTTCCTCGAAGCTGATCCAGCCGAAATCGCGCGCGGAAATCGCGGAAAGCAGGTAGACGCCGATATTGGTTGGTGACGTGCGTTCGGCGAGAACCGGCTGCGGCGTTTCCTGGAAATTGTCCGGCGGCAGATAATGCTGCTCGGCGGTGACGAAATCCTCGAAATAGCGCCAGGTGCGGCGGGCGTATTTGCGCAGTTCCATCGCGACATAGTCGGACACGACGAGCTGGTCTTCGGTTTCGGCCGTCTGGCTGACATACCAGGCAATGGCCGGAGAGAGCGCCCAGACGAGCGCGAAGGGCACGCCGATGAAGGGCAGGCCCGTATCCGAGATCGTAGCAAGCGCCACGGAAAGCACGGCGAGCGCCGGCGCCTGCCACATCGCCTTGTAATGGTCGAGAATGCCGCCGCGTGCGGCGCTGTCGGCCTGCGCGGCCGTGCGCCATTCCAGCATCAGCTTGCGGCTGACGAAGGTGCGGTAGATCGAGCGCACGATGGCGTCCGCCATCAGCGCCGCCGAATGGGCGATGAAGGCGATGCGCAGCGCGACCTGCGCATTGGAGGCGCGGATATCGGAGATGACCCGGTGCACATGGGCGCGCGCGACGATGTCGCCGCGGCGCGGCATGATGCCCGAGATCAGCGACAGGGTCGGCGCGACGAAGAGCAGGAAGATCAGCACGAGCTGCCAGATCAACGCCTGACGCGGTTCCATATAGTACCAGCCCATGACGGAGGCGACGAGCCAGCCGATGGGGATGAGGCTGCGGCGCAAGTTGTCGTACATCTTCCAGCGGCCGAGCATGGAAATGCCGTTGGCCGGGTTGAAAAGGTAGGGCAGGAGCTGCCAGTCGCCACGCGCCCAGCGATGCTGGCGCGAGGTTTCCGTGCCGTAGCGGGTCGGGAAGTCCTCGATGAGTTCGACGTCGGTAACCAGCGCGCAATGCGACAGCGAGCCTTCAAGCAGATCGTGGCTGAGCACTTCGTTTTCGCCGATGCGGCCCTTCACGGCCGCCTCGAAGGCGTCGACATGGTAGAGGCCCTTGCCGGTAAACGTGCCTTCTCCGGCGAAGTCCTGATAGACGTCCGAGACGGTGAAGACGTAAGGGTCGACGCCGCGGTCGGCGGAGAAGATGCGCTGGAAGGTCGAGGCTTCCTTGCCGGTCGTCAGCGACGGCGTGACGCGCGGCTGGAGAATGCTGTAGCCGGCGGTGACCTTGCCTTTTTCGGCATCGATGACCGGGCGGTTGATCGGGTGGTGCAGCTTGCCGACGAGCTTCGTCACGGCATCGCGCATCAGGCGCGTGTCGGAATCGAGCGTCATGACGTATTTGACGTCAGGCGGCACCACATTGGCGCCTGGCAGGAAGGTTGTGTCGCCGTCGCCGCGCAAAAGCAGGTTCAGTTCGTGCAGCTTGCCGCGCTTGCGCTCCCAGCCCATCCAGGCGCCCTCGGAGGGATTGTAGAGGCGGCGGCGGTGCAGGAGGTAGAAGCGCGTGCGGCCGTCATAGGCATAACGCGCCGAAAGCGCCGCGATCTCGCGCTTGGCGTATTCCAGCACTTCGAGGTCTGCGGGGGTTTCCTCGACTTGGGCGTCCGTCCAGTCGCTGACCAGCGAGAAATAGATCTCGCCGCGCGGGTTGGCGAGGTAGTGCACCTCGAGATTGCGCACGAGTTCGTCGACATGGTCGCGCTTGGCGATCAGACAGGGCACGACGACGAGCGTGCGCGCATCGTCCGGAATGCCGTCCTTGAATTCGTAGCCGACGAGCCGCGAGGGCGTGACGAAGAAGGTGACGAGCGTGTTGAACAGGCCCGACGCGCCTTCCGAGGCCGGCAGCGCGAAGAGCACCAGCATGATCAGCCAGGCGCCGTTCGGGATATCGAGCTGATCGAGGAAATAGAAGACCGCGATCATCGCCAGAAGCGTCAAGAGGATGTTCGGCCCGGCAATGGCGAACCAGTCGAGCTTGCGGCCGAAGCGCACGATGCGCTGCACGATGGAGGGACGGTAGCCGATACGCTTTTCAAGCTGCTTGCGCTTCTTGCCGACGAGGAAGGCGGCGACATTGGCCTTGTAGTCGAGATCTTCGACATGGGCGGTCGCATCTTCCGCCGTCATGGCGAGCGCGATCTCCGTGACTTCAAGCTCCGTCTTGCCGGAGCGGCGGGCGAAACGCTCGATCGTGTTGCGGTATTTGTTGCGCGAGCCGAAATCGAGGTCGGAATAATCCGAGCCCTGGCGCAGCGCCTCGTCGAGGCGGCTGACACTCTCGAACCAGACGGGCCATTCCGTATCGTCGACGGTGCGCAGGCTCTTGATGAGCGAGCTCATCGTCGCGTTGCCGGAGGACAGGCGGTTGTTTTCCGAGACGATCAGTTCTTCGAGATCACTGCCGCGGCTCTCGATCTTGCGCTCCAGCCACTGGATCACCACACCGGACGCCTGCAGGCCATCCCGCAGCCGGTAGAGCAGCTGCGTGACGAAGGTGTTGTCCTCGACGAAGTTCTCGATCGAGCGCAGATACTGGATGCTCTTTTCGGGATCGTTCAGGCGCACCAGCTCGTCGGCGACGTCATTGGCCTTGAAGCGCATCTTGCGGGAGCGCTCGACACGGCTGGAGATGCGGCGCAGGTTTTCGAGCAGCACGAAGCGGATGAAGGACGGCAGCGCCCAGAGTTCACCGATCTTCAGCGCATCGATCTTCTGGAAACCCTGCACGAAGGCCGTCAAGCTTTCATGCGAGATGTTGCTCTGGGTATGGGCGACGTAGAGCCAGGCCAGCACCAGCGTGCGCGGCACCGCCTGCCCGTCGATCTCGACGGTCGGCAGCTGGCGATAGAAACGGCGCGGGAAGTCGCGGCGGACCTCCTGGATGGCCTCTTCGATGACGTAATAATTGTCGAGCAGCCATTCGGCGGCGGGTGTGATCTGCGCGCCCGACTCCACGTCCTTGGCCGTCGCCTGATAAACGCGGAAGATTTCCTTCTCGTTTTCCTTGTGCCGGGCGCGGAATTCGAAGGGCCGGAAACCGGGCAGCGGCGCGGTCTTGTCGCGCGCCAGCGCCTCGCCGCATTCGGCCAGCTCCTCCAGCGTCAGATAGGTGGCGCGGATCGAATCGTTATAGTCGATCTGCTTGGCGTCTGCGTCGCGGGCGGCGTGCGGCGTATTATGAAGGGACATATTTCTTAATCTGGATCCGGCCATGTTGAGCCATCCGGCAAAGGCCTGTGCGCCGGAGGGTTTTTTGCGGGCAGGTTTCGTCTCTGTGCCGCGATCAGCCATGACACCATGCGACGCCCTCATGGCGCTGACGGAAAGAACATGGCTCAGGCGACACGCTGATTGGCATCCTGGCCGCGTGGTGCATGAAAACGGCATTTTTTAGCCGTAAGGACAGAGACTTGCAACATCTGAGCGTATCGGGATGGCTCGGCATTGGCCCTCATCTGCGGTTTTGGTGAATCACGCCCTCGCCGGCGAGATGAGCGAGGGGCAGGAGGCAGGCGGAAGCCCAAATGCATTGCTGAGAAAAAAGTTCCGGGCCTGTGCATCGTGTTCCCGCATCCTTGACTTACTTACCGCGTCACGCCAGTCTCCGGCCGTCAGGGTCTTCCGAGTCGCATGCGGCTCGGAGGCTAAGAGGGAAGCCGGTGCGATGCTCCAAGGAGGATCAAGACCGGCGCTGCCCCCGCAACTGTGAACGGCGAGCCGATGTCGCTCCATGCCACTGGTGTGAACCACCGGGAAGGCGAGACAAAGGCAATGACCCGCAAGCCAGGAGACCTGCCCTGACACGTCTGTAACGTCCATGGGCGGGGTGTCCCAAGGGTGCGCTTGTTGTCGCCCGCGGGCGAGTTTTTCAGCAGCGTGCGTCCGGTCATCCCCCAATTTTCAATTGGGGAAAAAGAAATGTTTCAATTCACCGATATCCAGCCGTCCGGCACCGGCAAGCCGGAATCCGTCTTCATCTCCTGGCTGCTCTGGCAACCGCGCGGCGCCGATCTTCCGGTCGAGGCGCTGAAGGAGGTGGACAAGCTTGCCCGTTGCCAAAGCGCCGACCCTGACATCATCCGCCTCAAGGCGCTGTTCGCCTCGCTTGCTGGGGCGAATGAACCGATGCACTAGGGCCAAACCACATAAAGATATATTGACATAAAGATATCTTTATGTGAACTCCGATGCAGACGATACTGCATCGGAGGGTTTCCCCATGGCCACTTCCCACCTGGACGACCTGTTCGGCCCCGAACAGCCGAAGCGGGACGGTCGCGAGATCCGCGCCGCCCTCGAAGCCGCCGCCCGCGAACGCATTCTCGTGCTCGACGGCGCCATGGGCACGGAAATCCAGACGCTGAAACTGGTCGAGGACGATTTCCGCGGCGACCGTTTCGGCGATTGCGCCTGCCACCAGCAGGGCAACAACGATCTGCTGACGCTGACCCAGCCCGGCGCCATCGAGGACATCCACTATCGCTACGCGCTCGCCGGCGCCGATATTTTGGAAACCAACACCTTCTCCTCCACCACCATCGCCCAGGCGGACTATGGCATGGAGGACATGGTCTATGAGCTGAACCGCGACGGCGCGCGCCTTGCCCGCCGCGCCGGCCTGCGTGCCCAGCAAAAGGACGGCCGACGCCGCTTCGTCGCCGGTGCGCTCGGCCCGACCAACCGCACCGCCTCCATCTCGCCCGACGTCAACAATCCCGGCTACCGTGCCGTGACCTTCGACGATCTCAGGATCGCCTATGCCGAACAGCTGCGCGGCCTCATCGACGGCGGTGCCGACATCATCCTGATCGAGACGATCTTCGACACGCTGAACGCCAAGGCCGCGATCTTCGCCACGCGCGAGGTCTTCGAGGAAAAGGGCATCGACCTGCCCGTCATGATCTCGGGCACCATCACCGACCTTTCCGGCCGCACGCTGTCCGGCCAGACGCCGGAGGCTTTCTGGAATTCCGTGCGCCATGCCGATCCCTTCTCCATCGGCCTCAACTGCGCACTCGGGGCCAATGCCATGCGCGCCCACCTCGCCGAGATTTCCTCCGTGGCGCAAACCTTCGTCTGCGCCTATCCCAATGCCGGCCTGCCCAACGCCTTCGGCCAGTATGACGAGACGCCGGACGAGATGGCCGCCCAGATCGAAGGGTTCATGCGCGACGGCCTGGTCAATATCGTCGGCGGCTGCTGCGGCTCGACGCCGGACCATATCCGCGCCATCGCCGAGGCGGCGTCGCGCCACAAGCCGCGCCAGATCCCGGATATTCCGCGCCACATGCGCCTTTCCGGCCTCGAACCCTTCACGCTGACCGAAGCCATTCCCTTCGTGAATGTCGGCGAGCGCACCAATGTCACGGGCTCGGCGAAATTCCGCAAGCTGATCACGGCGGGCGACTATGCAGCCGCTCTCGACGTCGCGCGCGACCAGGTGGCGAACGGCGCGCAGATCATCGACATCAACATGGACGAGGGCCTGATCGATTCCGCCAAGGCGATGGTGGAATATCTCAACCTCATCGCCGCCGAGCCCGATATCGCCCGTGTTCCCGTGATGATCGACAGTTCGAAATGGGAGGTGATCGAGGCCGGCCTGAAATGCGTGCAGGGCAAGCCGCTGGTCAATTCCATCTCGCTGAAGGAAGGCGAAGAGGCCTTCCTGCACCATGCCAAACTGGTGCGCGCCTATGGTGCCGCCGTCGTCGTCATGGCCTTCGACGAGAAAGGGCAGGCTGACACCAAGGCGCGCAAGGTGGAAATCTGCACCCGCGCCTACACGCTGCTCACCGAAATCGCCGGCCTTGCGCCGGAAGATATCGTCTTCGACCCCAATATCTTCGCGGTGGCGACCGGCATCGAGGAGCACGACAACTACGGCGTCGATTTCATCGAGGCGACCGCCGAGATCACCGCTACCCTGCCGCATGTCCATATCTCGGGCGGCGTCTCCAACCTCTCCTTCTCCTTCCGCGGCAACGAGCCAGTGCGCGAGGCGATGCACGCCGTCTTCCTCTACCACGCCATCCAGGCGGGCATGGACATGGGCATCGTCAATGCCGGCCAGCTCGCCGTCTATGACACGATCGAGCCGGACCTGCGCGAGGCCTGCGAGGACGTGGTGCTGAACCGCGTGCCGAAGGCCGGCGGGACCGCGACGGAACGCCTGCTCGACATCGCCGAGCGCTTCAAGGGCGCGGCCGGCAAGGAGGCTCGGGAGCGCGACCTCGCCTGGCGCGAATGGCCGGTGGAAAAGCGGCTGGAACATGCCCTCGTCAACGGCATCACCGAATTCGTCGAGGAAGACACCGAAGAGGCACGTCAGAACGCGGAGCGTCCACTGCACGTCATCGAGGGTCCCTTGATGGCCGGCATGAACGTCGTCGGCGACCTTTTTGGCGCAGGAAAGATGTTCCTGCCGCAGGTGGTGAAATCCGCCCGTGTGATGAAGCAGGCCGTCGCGGTGCTGCTGCCTTATATGGAAGCCGAAAAGCGCGCCAATGGCGGCAGCGGCGAACGGCAGAGCGCGGGAAAGATCCTGATGGCCACCGTCAAGGGTGACGTGCACGATATCGGCAAGAACATCGTCGGCGTCGTGCTCGCCTGCAACAATTACGAGATCATCGACCTCGGCGTCATGGTGCCGGCAACGAAGATCCTTGAGACGGCGAAAGCCGAAAAGGTCGATATCATCGGCCTCTCCGGCCTCATCACCCCCTCGCTCGACGAGATGGTGCATGTCGCCGCCGAAATGGAGCGCGAAGGCTTCGACATCCCGCTGCTCATTGGCGGCGCGACGACGAGCCGTGTTCATACCGCCGTGAAAATCCACCCGCGCTACGACCGTGGCCAAACGGTCTATGTCACCGATGCGAGCCGCGCCGTCGGCGTGGTCGGCAGCCTGCTGTCGCCCGAGATGAAGCCCGGCTATGTCGAGACGCTGAAGGCGGAGTACCGCAAGGTCGCCGACGCCCATGCCAGAAGCGAGGCCGAAAAACAGCGTCTGCCGCTCGCCAAGGCCCGCGAAAACGCCTTCAAGGCCGACTGGTCCGTCTACCGGCCGAAGACGCCGTCCTTCCTCGGCACCCGCGTCTGGCAGGACTGGGACCTCGCAGACCTTGCCCGCTACATCGACTGGACGCCCTTCTTCCAGACCTGGGAACTGAAGGGCGTCTATCCGAAAATCCTCGACGACGAGAAGCAGGGCGCCGCCGCCCGCCAGCTTTTTGCCGATGCGCAGGCCATGCTGGAACAAATCATCGCGGAGAAATGGTTCACGCCCAAGGCCGTCGTCGGTTTCTGGCCGGCCGGCACGGTGGGCGACGATATCAGGCTCTTCACCGACGAGACGCGAACCAGGGAACTCGCCACCTTCTTCACGCTGCGCCAGCAGCTGTCCAAGCGCGACGGCCGGCCGAATGTCGCGCTCGCCGATTTCGTTGCGCCTGCCGACAGCGGCAAACAGGATTATCTCGGCGGTTTCGTCGTCACGGCCGGCATCGGCGAGATCGCCATTGCCGAGCGCTTCGAGCGGGCGAACGACGACTACAACTCGATCCTCGTCAAGGCGCTCGCCGATCGCTTCGCCGAAGCCTTTGCCGAGCGCATGCACGAAGTCGTGCGCAAGGAACTCTGGGGCTACGCCGCCGATGAAACCTTCGCTCCGACCGATCTGATCGGCGAGCCCTATATCGGTATTCGCCCCGCGCCCGGCTATCCCGCCCAGCCCGACCACACGGAAAAGACGGCCCTCTTCCGCCTCCTCGATGCGGAAAAGGAAATCGGCGTGACGCTGACGGAGAGCTTTGCCATGTGGCCCGGCTCCTCCGTCTCCGGCCTCTATATCGCGGCGCCCGAAAGCTACTATTTCGGCGTCGCCAAGGTCGAGCGCGACCAGGTGGAGGACTATGCGCGGCGCAAGGGCATGACGGTCGGCGAGGTCGAGCGCTGGCTGGGGCCGGTCCTCAACTACATACCGGCGACCGCGCGGGAAAACGCGGCCTGAGATTTTCAGGCCGTCGCAAGGTCGAGCAGCAGCACCATGGCATAGCTCGCAGCTATGAGCACGCCGAGCGACAGCACGACCGCGGCCGTCACCCGCGGCCCGGCGCGCATCACCCGGCGCAGGTCGATGTCGAGACCGAGCGCCGCCATCGACAGGATCGTCAGCACCGTCGCCACGCCATTCATGCGCGCGGCCAAGGCGGCATCGACGAGGCCGGTGCTGCGGGCAAAGAGCAGCGCGAGAAAGCCGAGGATGAACCAGGGCACCATCAGGTGCAGCGCCGGGCGTTTGCCCCGCGCCTTGCCCGAGGCGAGCGACAGCAGGAAGATGACCGGGCCGAGCATCAGCACCCGCACCAGCTTGACGAAGGTGCCGATCTGGATGCTGAGCGCAGAGACCGGCGCGGTGGCGGCCAGCACCTGCGGCACCGCATAGACCGTCATGCCGGCCATGACGCCGTAACCCGTCGCCGAAAGCCCGAGCAGCGGCACCAGCACCGGCAGAGCAAGCACGGTCAGCATGCCGAGAACCGCGGTGAAGGCGATGGAGGAGGCGATATCCTCCGCATCCGCCCGGATGACCGGCGCGGTCGCGGCGATCGCCGAATTGCCGCAGATCGAGTTGCCGCAGGCGACGAGCAGCGCGACGGGGCGGGACAGGCCAAGCCCCCGGCCGATCGCATAGCTTGCGATGAGAGCGATACCCACGACAACCGCGATGGCCGCGATCAGCGGCAGGCCCATCTCCGTTACTGCCGCCGCACTCACGCTTGCACCGAGCAGCACGATGGCAATCTCCAGAAAATACTTTGCCGAAAAGGCGGTGCCGGGGTCGAAGAGAGCGGGCCGGCGCAACATGAGGCGGCAGAGCGCACCGATCAGGATCGCCAGCACCAGCGCCTCAACCCAGGCACCGCCCGTCAGCCACCGTTCCAGCCACTCGGCACTGAGCGCGAGGCCGGAGACCAAGGTGGAGAGCAGCACGCCCGGAAACAGGGATGCCATTCCAAAATTTCTACGATTCCTGACTAAATTTTCCATGCGCCAAAAGTGCGCTTGAAAATCCGTTCGATCTATCGGCAAATATCGGATGTTTCATTCGATTTTATCAAACAGATGATGACGCTCGACCAGCTCCGTATCTTCATCGCCGTGGCCGAGCGCGAGCACCTGACCCAGGCGGCCGAGGCGCTCAACCTCACGCCCTCGGCCGTCAGCTCCGCGATCCGCGTGCTGGAGGAGCGCTACGGCATCGCATTGTTCCACCGCACGGGGCGGCGCATCGAACTCACGGAGACCGGGGCGGCCTTCCTGCCCGAGGCGAAGGCCACGCTGGCGCGGGCGGCGGGCGCGGACCTCTTCCTCACCGAGATCGGCGGCCTGAAGCGCGGCACGCTGACGCTTGCGGCCAGCCAGACCGTCGCCGGCTCCTGGCTGCCGCCGCGGCTGATGCGCTTCAAGGCGGACTATCCGGCCATCGATATCAGGCTCGGCGCCAGCAACACCGAGCAGGTGGCCGACGCCGTGCTCGAAGGGCAGGCGGAACTCGGCTTCGTCGAGGGTATCGTGGATCATCCCGCCCTTGCCCAGCGCGTCGTCGCCCATGACCGGGTGGTGATCGTCGCCCCGTCAGGCCATCCGCTTGCCGGCCGGCCGGCGGATGCGGCGATGCTGACCACAGCCCGCTGGGTGCTGCGCGAACCGGGCTCCGGCACGCGCAGCGCGCTCACCGCGACGCTTGCCGATCATGGCGTGACGGAGGATGCGCTGGATGTGGCGCTGTCGCTCCCCTCGAACGAGGCGGTGCGCAGCGCGGTGCTGACCGGCGGTGCGCTGACGGCGGTGTCCTTTGCCGTGGTGGAGGACGACATCGCCGCCGGCAGGCTCATGCCCGTCGGCTTCGCCCTGCCGGAACGGGCCTTCCGACTGCTGCGGCACAAGGAGCGCTATCGCTCCAAGGCCGCGCGTGCCTTCGAGGTGATGCTGCCTTAAAACCCGTCGCGGCCGCGGAAGCGGCGCTGATAGGCGGGATCGTAGAGCGAGCTTTCGCGAAAATCCTCCGCCGCCAGCGAGCGGCCGACGAAGATCAGCGCCGTGCGCTCGATCGGCTCTTCCGCCACCTTCGCAGCGATATCGGAAAGCGTGCCGCGCACCACGCGCTCATCCGGCCAGGAGGCCTTGACGACGATCGCGACCGGGCAATCGGCGCCGTAGAGCGGCGTGAGTTCCGTCACCACCTGGTCGAGCGCATGGATGGCGAGGTGAATGGCGAGCGTCGCCCCCGTCGCGCCAAATCCCTGCAGGGTCTCGCGGTTCGGCATAGGCGAGGCGCGGCCTGAAACGCGGGTGAGTACAAGGCTCTGCGCAACGGCGGGAATGGTGAGTTCGCGGCCAAGTGCTGCAGCCGCCGCCGCGAAGGAGGGCACACCCGGCGTCATCGTATAGGCGATGCCATTCTTTTCCAGCCGCCTTATCTGCTCGGCAACGGCGCTCCAGACCGAGAGATCGCCGGAATGCAGCCGCGCCACATCCTCGCCCGCCGCAGCCGCGCGGACATATTCCACCTCGATCTCGTCGAGCGACATCGGAGCCGTATCGACGATGCGCGCACCGGGCGGGCAATATTGCAGAAGCTCCGGCGAGACGATCGAGCCGGCATAGAGGCAAACGGGGCATTTGCCGATGAGATCGCGGCCGCGCACGGTGATGAGGTCGGCGGCGCCGGGGCCGGCGCCGATGAAGTGAACGGTCATGTCTTAGTCCTCAAACTGTTTAGCCGGCTTGACCCAGCTCCATTGCGTGACCGGCATGGCCGGCCGCCAGCCCGTCATCTGCCCGACGGGCGATGCGCGGGCGATATCGATGCGGGTGAGCGATCCGCCGAGCCGGGCATGGTGGGCAAGCAACACCGCCTCCATCTCCGTCGTCACCGCATTGGCAACCAGCCGGCCGCCGGGTTTCAGGCCGGCCAGCGCCGCCTCCATCACGCCCGCCTCGCTGCCGCCGCCGCCGATGAAAATCGCATCGGGGCACGCAAGCCCTTCCAGCGCATCAGGCGCTACGCCCTCAACGACCACGAGACTCGGCACGCCGAAATTCTGCGCATTGCGCCGGATGCAGGCCGCGCGCTCGGCATGGCCTTCGATGGCAATGGCCCGAAGCGAGGGATCGGCCAGCATCCATTCGATGCCGATGGAGCCGGAGCCGCCGCCGACATCCCACAGAAGCTCGCCCCGTTTCGGCGCCAGCGCCGAAAGGGTCAACGCCCGGACCTCGCGCTTGGTGATCTGCCCGTCATGCTCGAAAAGCGTATCGTCGAGACCCGGCGTGAAGGCGAGCACGCGCGCTGCCGGGTTGTCGGCCGAAACCTCCACCGCGCAGACATTCAGCATGTCGGCATCGGCAAGCGCAAAGCTTTGCGCCTGATGGCTGCTCACCCTTTCACGCGCGCCGCCGAGCGCTTCGAGAACGGTGAGCGCCGAACCGCCGAAGCCGCTTTCGGAGAGCAGTGTCGCCAGTGCCGCTGGGCCGTCGCTGTCGGAGGTCAGCGCAAGGATGCGGCTGCCGGGATGCAGATGCGGGCGGATAAGATCGATTGGGCGGCCATGCAGCGAGACGCAGACCGTATCCTGCAAGGCCCAGCCCATGCGTGAGGCCGCAAGGCTGAACGAAGAGGGTGCGGGGAAAACCCGCATTTCCGCGCGCGAAACGCGGCGCGACAGCGTCACACCGACGCCGTAGAAGAAGGGATCGCCCGAAGCGAGCACGGCGACCGGTCGCCCGCGCGCGGCAAGCACCGTCTCGATGGAGCGCTCGAAGGGGCTCAGCCAGCCGTGCCGCTCGCCACGGATGGCAGCGTCCGCGAGTTCCAGATGCCGCGCGCCGCCGAAGACCAGCTCGGCGCGGCTTATCGCGGCCTTGGCCTCGTCGCCGAGACCGGCTAGACCGTCCTCGCCGATCCCGACGATGGAGAGCCATGGGGCGGTGGGCAAAAGGGATCGATCAGGCGTGGACAAGCGACGCATCCTCATTCTGGGCGGCACGACGGAAGCGCGCGACCTGGCCGATCGCCTTGGGGAACACCCCGATCTCGCCATCACGCTGTCGCTCGCCGGCCGCACGCTCGATCCCGCACCGCAGCCAGTACCGGTACGCACGGGCGGTTTTGGCGGCGCCGAGGGGCTTGCCGCTCATCTTGCATCGCATGCGATCGATCTTCTCATCGACGCCACGCATCCCTTCGCCAAGCAGATTTCCGCCAATGCCCGCGCGGCCAGCGGTATCACCGGTATTCCGCTGCTCCGGCTGGAGCGGCTCGGCTGGGAAGAGATTTCCGGCGATCGCTGGACGCGCGTCGCGTCGGTTGCCGATGCGGTGGCGGCGCTGGGCGAAGCACCGCGCCGTGTCTTCCTGACCATCGGCCGGCAGGAGGCGAAGGCCTTCGATGCCGCCCCGCAGCATCACTATCTCGTGCGCAGCGTCGATCCCGTCGATCCGCCACTCGCCGCCCCCGATGTCGAATACCTGCTCGCCCGCGGCCCCTTCGCGATCGAGGACGAAATCGCCTTGCTGCGCGCCCACAGGATCGATGTGGTCGTCAGCAAGAATTCCGGTGGCGACGCCACCTACGGCAAAATCGTTGCCGCACGCGCACTCGGCCTTCCAGTCGTGCTCATCGAGCGCGCGGCGGTCGCGGACGACCACCGCGCCGAAACGGTCGAGGATGCGGTGCGGCTTGCCGATCATCTGCTCGCGTCCTTCAGGAAGCGCGGCGTATAGACAAGGTCGGCCAGGCCGGGGCGGGCGATGACGCGGGTTTCCGGCGAACCGATGACGACGCAGGTCGCCATGTCGGCGCTGTCAGCTTCGGCCTCGCCGAGCGGCATGACCAGCATGCACTCATCCGGCCGGCCGGCGGCGCGGCCGAAGATGACGGGCGTCGTGGCCGGCAGCGTCTCGCGCAGTATCTCGAAGGCCCGTCCAAGCTGCCAGGGCCGCGCCTTGCTGATCGGGTTGTAGAGCGCGATCACCAAGCCCGCTTCGGACACCATGCGCAGGCGCTTCTCGATGATATCCCAGGGCTTGAGATTGTCCGACAGCGAAATGGCGCAGAAATCATGCCCGAGCGGCGCCCCGATGCGGGCGGCGACGGCGAGCATCGCGGTCACACCCGGAACGACCGTCAGATCGACCGATTTCCACTCCTCCGGCCCGGCATCGATGGCCTCGCAGACGGCGGCCGCCATAGCGAAGACACCGGGATCGCCGCCCGAGACGACGCAAACGTCGACGCCTTCGGCGGCCCGCGTCAGAGCTGCCTGCGCACGGTTCAGTTCCTCGCGGTTGTCGGAAGCGACCTTGATCTGGTCCGGCCGAAGGTTCAGCCGGTCGATATAGGGAAAGTAGCCGAAGAATTCGGTCGATGCGGCGACGGCAGCAAGCGCTTCCGGCGTCAGCTGGTCCGGATTGCCGGGACCGGTGCCGATGACGAAGAGTTTGCCGGTCATGCCCGCGCGCTCCAGCCCGGCACGAGCACCAGCGAGAAATAGGGCGCGGTGTCGTCGAGCTTTTCCGAAAGGCGCATGGACTTGCTCGTCGCCATGGTGCCGCGCTCGACATAGACGGCCTCACCGAGACGGCCGGCTTCCGAAAGCGCGCGACGGATCTTTGGTAGATTGCGGCCGACCTTCATGATGACGGCCGCCTCGGTATCGCCGAGCCGGCGCGACAGTTCTTCCTCGCGCATCGTGCCCGGCAGCACGGAGAGCACGTCATCGCCCTGCACGATGGGCAGGCCCGACAGCGACCAGCAGCCGGACATCGCGGTGATGCCGGGAATGACTTCCGTCGGGAAGCGGTCGGCAAGGCGCACATGCAGGTGCATATAGGAGCCGTAGAACATCGGATCGCCCTCCGACAGGATCGCGACCGTGCGGCCGGCGGCAAGATGCTCCGCCACGGCAGCGGCGGAGGCATCGTAGAAGGCCGTGATCTGGCTCTTGTAGTCGTCGTGATCCTTGTCGATTTCCGTGGTGACCGGATAGTAGAGCGGCAGTTCCGCCATGCCGGGCTTCAGCAGGCCTTCGACGATCGCGCGACCATTGCCCGAGCGGCCGGCCTTGGCGAAATAGGCGAGCACGTCGGCCTCGCCGATCGCCCGCACCGCCTTCAGGGTCAGAAGCTCCGGATCGCCCGGCCCCGTGCCCACGCCATAAAGTCGTCCCGTCGTCATCGTCATACTCCCGGCCGTGCGAGCGAATTGAGAGCGGCGGCCGTCATGGCGCTGCCGCCGAGGCGGCCGCGCACGATGGCGAAGGGCACGCCGTAGGAATTGTCCGCCAGCGCATCCTTGGATTCCGCCGCCCCGACGAAGCCGACGGGCATGCCCAGGATCGCCGCCGGTTTTGGCGCGCCATCGCGCAGGAGCTCGAGCAGGTAGAACAGCGCGGTCGGCGCATTGCCGATGGCAACGACGGAGCCGGCCATGCGCTCGAGCCACAGGCGGATGGCGGCCGCCGAGCGGGTGTTGTCGATCTCTTTGGCGATGTCGGGCGTGCGCGGATCGCGCAGCGTGCAGATGACATCGTTGTTGGCCGGCAGGCGGGCGGCGGTGACGCCGCGCGACACCATTTCGGCATCGCAAAAGATCGGCGCGCCGGCCTGAAGGGCGGCGCGGGCCGAAGCAACGAAATCTGGCGAGAAGACGAAATGTGGGGCGGCCTCGACGAGACCGGCGGCATGGATCATGCGCACGGCCACGTCGGCCTCCTCCTCGGAGAAGCGCGTGAGATCGGTCTCGGCGCGGATGATCGCGAAGGATTTTTCATAGATGGCCGTGCCATCCTTGATGTAGTCGTAATCGGTCATTGTTGGCCTTGATATGCAGAAACGAAAGTGGCGGGCGCGGTGCGGTCGATCAGGTTCTTGGTCGTCTCATCCGTTGCACGGCGCTGGCGGCGCCAGAGGGCACCGAAACGCTGGATCGCCGCCACGAGATCACCGGCGGGAACGGTCGCCAGGGGTACGTCAGATGCCTTGCCATTCAGCACAAGTCCGACGCCCTCGGCCGTGCCGCACAGCGTGACGGCGGCGCGTGCCGGATGGGCGCAGCCCTTGGGGCAGCCGGAAACATGCACGTCGGCGGAGCCATCCAGCAGTTCGGCCGCGTGGGCGACAAGCGCATCGGCGGCGGCATGGGTATCGAAGCTGGCGGAGGCGCATCCCGCAGCACCGGCGCAGATCGAAACGGAGCGACCGGGCGCGCTGTCCGTGCACCAGAAGCCTTCGCTCTGCGCAGCATCCTGTGCGGCGGCCAGCGCAGGATCGGAAAGGCCGAGCACCAGCAGCGTGCGGTGCGGCGCAAGGCGAAACTCCGTGGCGCCGCAGGCCGAGAGGCTGCGTACCAGGGCGGCAAGGCGGTCTGCATGCAACTGGCCATAGGCCGGGGAGACGCCAAGAACGGGCTGACCATCGATGCGGTGGACGCCAATCGGATGGGGCGGAATGGTGCCCGCAAGGGGCAATGCCGGCGCGTTGAAGCGCGCGGCCAACGCTGCGGCATCGAGATCGCGGCCACGGGTGCCCGCACCGGCCGCAGCCAGCGCCGCCACGACCGTCATCGCGCCTTCAACCACCATTTCAGACGATAGCAGAGCGAGAGGCTGCGCCATTTCCCGGTCGCCGCCAACCGACAGGCGCCAGGCCACCGCACCACTGACCTCGACGGCATCGAGCCTGATATCAGCGACCATATCGGCAAGCGACAGCACGCCGCCGCCATCGACGACGATGGCGAGTTTTGGCGCGAGCGTGAGCGCGGCGGCAGCGATAGCGTTGCGCAATGCATCGGCAATCGGCGTCGCGTCGGCAATCTCGGAGGGGTCGATGCCTGACAGCGCCGGCGTTTCGATGGCGACACCCGTCTGGGGCACGATGCCGGCAGCCGCGAGACCTTCGGCAAGACGCAGCACAGTCTCCAGCGTCAGGCCGCGCAGCTGGATGTTGCCGCGCGCGGTGATTTCGATGAGGCCATTGCCGTTTTCGCGGGCAAGATTGGCAAGCGCGAGAAGATCATCCGCCGTCAGCGCCGCCGCGACCGGGCGCAGGCGCACGAGAAAACCGTCGCCGGTGCGCATGGGCGCGGCAAGCGATGGGCAGGCGCCACGCCGTAGAGTGCCGGGATCGCAGGCGAGCACCGTGGTCATGCCGCGCCCTCCTCGCTTTCCACGACAGGGCGGCGGATCAGGTAGGTGTCCATGATCCAGCCGTGTTCCTCCCGCGCCGCGCGGCGGGTTTCGGCAATGGTCTCCGCCATCTCGGAAAGACGGCCGGAGAGCAGGATTTCGTGCGGCGTACCGAGATAGGCGCCCCACCAGATTTCGGCTTCCGGATCCTCGACGGTGCGGAACGCCTGCACGCCGTCGAGCATGACCAGCGCATCGCGCGCGCCCTCCGGCCAGCCCTCGGACAGCCGGCGGCCGGTGGTGATCTCGACGGGAAGGCCGATGCGGTTGAGCGCGATGCCGTGGCCGGCGCAGAGCGCCTGCACGCTGGTGATGCCGGGAATGACCTCCATCTCGAAGGCGACGCGGCCGGTGGCTCGCACATGCTCGACGATGCGCAGCGTGCTGTCATAAAGCATCGGATCGCCCCAAACGAGCAGGCCCAGCATCTGGTCGTCGCCCACTTCATGCGCGAGCGTGCGCTCATAGATCGCGGCGATGGCATGGTGCCAGTCGTGGACGCCGTCCTCGTAAGAGCCGTCGGCGCGGCGCACCGGCACGGCGTAATCGAGGATGCGGCAGGCGGAATTGGTGAGGAAACGATCGCAGATGTCGCGGCGCGCGTCGGCGAGAAAGGCCTTTTCGGCTCCCTTGGTGGGGATCAGCAGCACATCCGCCCGGTTCAGCGCATTGATTGCCTGAACGGTCATGTGCTCGGGATTGCCCGCGCCGATCCCGATGACCAGTATCTTTCTCAAAATCCGTCTCCCGTGCGGCTCGCGCTCCCGGTTTGCGGCCCGGTGTGGGTCCCGCATCCCCTTCCTAATCCCAAATGCGACAGGAAAACAGCCCCCGGATCGCGTCCTTTGCCGGTCTGTTTGAGACGCCTCACGCCGCTTTGCGGCTGGTGAGGTAGGCGCGCGGCGAGGTGCCGAGCATGCGCTTGAACATGGTGGTGAAGGCCGGCACGCTCTCATAACCGGCTTCGAGCGCCACGCGCGTCACCGGCTCGCCGGCGGCAAGCCGCGGCAGGCAGGCGAACAGGCAGGCCTGTTGCCGCCAGGTGACGAAGCTCACCCCCATCTCCTCGCGGAAGAACCGCGTGAAGGTGCGCCGGCTCATGTGGAGATGCCGCGCCCAGTCGTCGATCTTGGCCGCAGGCGAGGGCGTCTCGACGAAAGCGCGACAGAGGCCGGCAAGCCGCCCGCTCGCCGGAAAGGGCAACCCAAGGCGGCGCTCCGGCAGGCGGCCGATCTCGTCGAGCAGTAGCGCCATCACCAACTCTCCGCGTCCGCGATCCTCCGCCAACGCCCCCTTGCGCACGGCCTCGGCGAGGAGTTGGCGCGCCAGATCTGTTACTTCGAGCACCGTAGGCTCTTCGGAGGCAGCGCGCCCCTCCGGCGAATAGATATAGACCGAGCGCATGCTGACATCGCTCGCCATCTCGACGGAATGCTCCAGTCCGCGCGGGATGAGCAGCGCATGGCCGGGCGGGATCATCCAGCGCCCGCGGTTGGTCGCAACCAGCACCACCCCGGAGAAGACGCAGAGAAACTGCGTGCGGCGATGGCGGTGCGGCGGCACGGTATAACCGCCCGGAATATCCGAACTGTGGACCAGGACGTCCTCGTTCGACTGTTCCATGCGGGAGAGATTGCGGATGTGGTCGTCATCGAGCGCTTTCAGGCGCGCCGGCGTCAATTTTTCCATCTTTGGCCCACTCGCGTAAGAAATGGACCTCAGCACAAAAGCAGGCCGCGCGCAATCCTTGTATGGAACGGCAAATCGCGCCGCCTGCGGCGAACATTTCGAGGCTCCCCATGTCGACAGTCGTCCCGGCCGCGCCCTCCCGCGCCGCCGCCACCACCTATTCCATCATCGTCGCGGTCAGCGCCTGCCATATGCTGAACGACATCATGCAGTCGCTGCTGACGTCGCTCTATCCGCTGCTGAAGGAAAACTACGCGCTCGATTTCGTGCAGATCGGCCTCTTGACCATGGCCTTCCAGGTCACGGCCTCGCTGCTGCAGCCGGCGGTCGGCATCGTTACAGACCGCTGGCCGATGCCCTTCTCGCTGCCGATCGGCATGGGCAGCACCTTCGTCGGCCTCATCATGCTGGCTTACGCGCATTCCTTCCCGGTCCTGGTCTTCGGCGCCTGCCTGATCGGCCTGGGGTCGGCGATCTTCCACCCGGAATCCTCGCGCGTCGCGCGTCTTGCCTCGGGTGGCCGCCACGGCCTTGCGCAGTCGATGTTCCAGGTCGGCGGCAATGCCGGCACGGCGCTCGGCCCGCTGCTCGCCGCCTTCATCGTGCTGCCCTTCGGCCAGACGAGCGTCGCGTGGTTCTCGGCAATCGCCCTTGTCGGCATGATCATCCTGACCTGGGTCGGCAATTGGTATGCCGGCGAGCGCCGTTCGTCGGCCGGCCGCCCGGCCGCCAGCCGCGAGCTGCCGCTGCCGCGTGGAAAGGTCGCCTGGGCGCTGGCCGTGCTCGTGCTGCTGACCACCACCAAGAACGCCTATCTTGCCAGCATTTCGAGCTATTTCACGTTCTACACGATCGGCCGCTTCGGTCTGGACGTGCAGCAGGCGCAGCTGATGCTGTTCCTCTTCCTCGGCTCCTCGGCACTCGGCGTCTTCATGGGCGGCCCGATCGGCGACCGGTTCGGCACGCGATTCGTGATCTGGTTCTCGATCCTCGGCGTCATCCCCTTCGCGCTGATGCTGCCCTATGCCAACCTGTTCTGGACGGGCGTGCTAACGGTGATGATCGGCCTGATCTTCTCTTCGGCCTTCTCCAACATCGTCGTCTTCGCGCAGGAACTGGTGCCGGGCCGCGTCGGCATGATCGCCGGCATCTTCTTCGGCTTCGCCTTCGGCGCCGGCGGCCTGGGTGCAGCCTTGCTCGGCGGCGTTGCGGACCGTCACGGCATCGACTTCGTCTTCCAGGTCTGCTCGTACATGCCGCTGCTCGGCATTCTCACGATCTTCCTGCCGCGCCTGCCGGCCAAGCACTGAGACTTTTGCCTCCAGCAAACAAAAACGCCCGGCAGCAATGCCGGGCGTTTTTGTTTGGAGCGTTTTGCTTTTAAAGCCGGGCGCCCGCGAAATGGGCGATCTGGGCGCCCAGTTCGTAATAGCCTTCGCGCGCCGAACGGAAGGACTGGGCTTCAGGATCGGTGATCGGCAGCGGCAGATCCTTTTCGGCGATCTCGCCGGTGATGAGTTCGGCCAGCGTGCGGCCGAAGACCGTGCCCGGCGCGATGCCGCGGCCGTTATAGCCGGAAAAGCCGATGACGTTTTCGGCCAGGCGATGGAAGCGCGGCAGGTTATCGGTGGTCATGCCGATCTTGCCGTACCATTCCGCCTCGAAGGCGACGTCGCCGATTTCAGGAAACAGCTTCTTCAGCGCGCGCCGCGCCCAGGCCTTGTGGATGCCGGTGCCCGTGCCGCGCAATGCGCCAACGCTGCCGAACACGAGACGGCCGCGCTTGTCGAAGCGGAAGGAGGAGAGCACTTCCTTGGTATCCCAGGCGCCCTGCTTTTCGGGAAGGATCTTTGCCTGAAGCTCCGGCGAAAGCGGCACGGTGGCGAAATTGAAATAGGGCAGGTGCACGAGCTCGGCGCGCACCTCGTTCCACGGCGCCACCGTATAGGCATTGGTGGCGACCACCACCCAGTCGGCCGTCACCGAACCGCGGGCGGTGTTGACCGTCCAACGTTTGCCGCTGCGCTCCGCACCCGTCACCGGGCTTGCGGTGAAGACCTGGGCGCCCGCCGCAATCGCCGCGCGGGCGAGGCCGCGCGCATAGGCGAGCGGCTGGATCGTGCCGGCGCGCATGTCGAGCAGCGAACCGCTGTAAGCATCCGTGCCGACCTTGACCGCCGTTTCGGCTGCGTCCAGCAGGCGCACCGGCGCGCCACGACGCGCCCATTGTTCGGCACGCTGCTTCAGCTCGTCGAGGCCGGACTGGCCGACGGCGCAATGCAGCGTGCCGACCGGGTTGATCTCGCAATCGATGGCATGCTTTGCGACGAGATCGAACACGGCGCGCGGCGCATTGCCGAGCAATTCGAGCAGGCGGCTGCCGTGCAGGTCGCCCAGAACACCCGGCAACTCGTCGGGCATCACCCACATGCCGGCATTGACGAGGCCGACATTACGGCCCGAACCGCCATAGCCGATCTCCGCGCCCTCCAACAGGATGACGCGCGTGCCGCGCTCGGCCAGATGCAGTGCCGTCGAAAAGCCGGTGTATCCGCCGCCGACGATGACGACATCCGCCTCGGCCTTGCCCGAAAAGGCAACCGTTTCGGGGGCGGGCGGGGCAGTCATCTCCCAAAGGCCATGGGAGCGCGGATCGTTGAGCATGGTGGTCTGTCTTTTCGGAAAAGGAGGATGTTTCGCCGCACAATCGGCCATGCGGCACGCCGACTAAAGCAAAAAATCAGAACGGGGTCATGCCCCGTCCGCATGATCGGTCGCTGGAATTCTAAGCCGGGAGCTCTTTGGCGATCCAGGCGCGAAACGCCTGGCTGAGCGGGTTTTCCAGCTTGCCCTCGGGCACGACGAGATAATAGTTGTTCTCCGTCTCCATCGGCCGGTCGAAGACCAGTGCGAGACGGCCGCTCGCAAGCTCCTGCTCGATGAGATATTTCGGCAGGAGCGCAAAGCCGAGGCCGGCGACGGCAGATTCGATCACCATGGCGAACTGATCGAAGCGGTGGCCGCGATAGGCCGTCTCCGAGGCGGCACCGTTCAGCTCGAACCATTGCGCCCAGAGCTTTGGACGCGTCGCGAGATGGAGCAGCGGCGCCGTTTCAAGATCTTTCGGATCGGTCAGATCCCAGGATTTCAGGAGTTCCGGGCTTGCCGCCGGCAGGATGATCTCGCTGCAGAGATAGGAGCAGGCCGCGCGCGCCCAGACGGGCTGGCCGTAGTGGATCGCGAGATCGAAATTCTCCTCGTCGAAATCGAACGGGGCCGAACGCGACGCGATGTTGATGATCGTGCCGGGGTTTTCGGCGAGAAAACCCGGAATGCGCGGCGTCAGCCAGCGGCTGCCGAAGGTCGGCAGCGTCGCGATGGCAAGGCTGTGTTCGGAGGAGGCCGACGCCATGGCGCGCAGCATCGTCTCTTCCGTCTGGTGCAAGAGCTTGCGCACCTCCGGCAGGAATCGACGGCCGTCGTCGGAGAGCACCACGCGCTGGCGCACGCGCTCGAAGAGCAGGACACCGAGCTGTTCCTCAAGGTCTTTTATCTGACGGCTGACGGCGCTCTGGGTGAGGTTCAGCTCATGCGCCGCCTGCGTGAAACTGCCATGGCGCGCAGCGCATTCGAACGCTTGCAGCGTGGTGACGTCGGGGATCAGCCTTCGACTGAGCTTCATTCATTCCTCGCATCAACATAGTCAGAACGGTCGCAATCGCTTGGAGAAACGATCGAGTATGATCCGTTTTGAGAATGAACAGGGCCTCCCCACCCTTGTAAGATGAGACCGCTTCCTATGAAAGCAAATTCGTACGTATCCGCGGATATGATCCGCTCGAATTTCTCCGCCGCCATGTCGGCCATGTATCGCGACGAGGTTCCGGCCTATGGGACGCTGATGTCGCTGGTCGCGAAAGTGAACGACGAGACGCTCGCCGCCGACCCGCAACTGAAGACGCGCCTGGAAGCCACCGATTTGCTCGACCGCATTTCGGAAGAGCGCCACGGCGCCATCCGCCTCGGCACGCCGGAAGAACTGTCCCTGATGCGCCGCGTCTTCGCCGTCATGGGCATGTTCCCGGTCGGTTATTACGATCTCTCGACCGCCGGCGTTCCCGTGCACTCCACCGCCTTCCGCCCGGTCGGGGCCGAAAGCCTCAGCCGCAACCCCTTCCGCGTCTTCACCTCGCTGCTGCGCCTCGACCTGATCGCCGATGAAAAGCTGCGTGAAGAGGCCGCCTCGGTTCTGGCAGCGCGCAAGATTTTCACCGGCGAAGCCGTCCGGCTGGTCGAAAAGGCCGAGCGTGACGGCGGCCTCGATGCCGCCGATGCCGCCCGTTTCGTGACCGAAGTGCTCGAAACCTTCCGCTGGCACGACCACGCCATCGTCAGTACGGACATGTACAAGCGCCTGCATGACGCGCATCGCCTGATCGCCGACGTCGTCTCCTTCAAAGGCCCGCACATCAATCACCTGACGCCGCGCACGCTCGATATCGACAAGGTGCAGGCTCGCATGCCGGAAGAAGGCATCGCGCCCAAGGCCATCGTCGAGGGCCCGCCGACCCGCACCTGCCCGATCCTGCTGCGCCAGACCTCGTTCAAGGCGCTGGAAGAGGCCGTCTCCTTCATCGGCGAGGACGGCAGCTGGCAGAAGGGCTCGCACACCGCCCGCTTCGGCGAGATCGAACAGCGCGGCGTTGCTGTCACGCCAAAGGGCCGCGCGCTCTACGACAAGCTGCTCAACGACACCCGCGCCCACGTGCGCCCCGCCGCCGACGGTTCCAACGCCGCCGAATACGAGGCGGCACTCGCCGATGTCTTCAAGGCCTTCCCGGACACGTGGGACGGCATCCGCAAGGCGGGCCTCGGCTATTTCCGCTACTCGCTGACGGAGAAGGGCCAGTCCGTCACGGGCCGCAACGCCGATCTTGAGACCGCCATCGAAGCCGGCCTCATCCAGTTCGACCCGATCGTCTATGAAGACTTCCTGCCGGTCAGCGCCGCGGGCATCTTCCAGTCGAACCTCGGCGACGACGCGACGCAGGATTTCGTCGCGAGCCCTAACCAGGTGATGTTCGAGCGCGATCTGGGTGCTGCGGTTCTGGACGAATTCGCCCATTATGCCGGCATCCAGCGCGCCTCGCTTGAAATGTGCCTCGGCATCGTCAACATGGCGGCCGCCGCGGAGTGACAGCATCAGCATGATCGCAACAAGCCATATCGAGGTCTTGAAAAGCCTGCTCGGCGAGAAGGGTCTTCTCACCGAGCCTGCCGATCTGGCCGCCTACGAGACCGGCGCGCGCTACGACAAGGGCCGCGCCGCCTTCGTTGCGCGCCCGGCAACAACGGCCGAAACCTCCGCCATTGTGTCTTACTGCGTGAAAAACGGTATCGCCCTCATTCCCCAATCCGGCAATACCGGCCTCGTCTCCGGCTCGACGCCCGACGACAGCGGCCGCCAGGGCATTCTCAGCCTCGACCGCCTGACCGCCCCCTTCGAGCTCGACCGCGTCAACCGCACGATCAAGGCCGGCGCGGGCGTGCGCCTCTCCGACCTCAACGGCAAGCTCGAAGACACCGGCTTGTTCTTCCCGCTCGATCTCGGCGCCGACCCGCGCCTTGGCGGCATGATCGCAACGAACACCGGCGGCTCGCGCTTCCTGCGCTACGGCGACGTGCGTCGCAACACGCTGGGCCTTACGGTGGTTCTCGCCGACGAGGCCGGCACCGTGCTCGACCTCTGCTCGGACCTACGCAAGAACAACACCGGCGTCGACTGGAAGCAGCTGTTCATCGGCACCTCAGGCGCTTTCGGCATCGTCACCGAATGCGTGCTGAACCTGGAACCCGCGCCGAAACAGTCGGCAACCGCGCTTCTCGTGCCCTCTTCGCCGGAGCAGGTCGCGACGCTGCTGGTTGCCATGGAAGACGCACTCGGCAGCTATCTCTCGGCCTTCGAGGGCATGTCCGGCAACGCCATCAGTGCTGCGCTCGATCATGTGCCCTCGCTGCGCAACCCCTTCCAGGGCGGCATCGTGCCGGATTTCGTCATTCTTGCCGAAATCTCCCGCTCGACCCCGCCGCGCGACGGCGAGCAGCCGCTCGACGCGGTGCTGGAGGAGGTGCTGGCCGCCATCTGGGAGCGCGAGGATGCGCCGCTCGCCGACGCCTTCGTCGGCCCGCCGCACGAGATCTGGTCGCTGCGCCATGCGCTGTCCGAGGGCGTGAAGCATAGCGGACGATTGATCGCCTTCGATCTGTCCTTCCGCCGGGGTGACATCATGCCCTTCCTCGCCCATATGAAGGCGGAAATGCCCGATCACTTCGAAGACGTGACGATCTGCGATTTCGGGCACATCGGCGATGGCGGCGTGCACTTCAACCTCGTCGTCGCCAAAGACGATCCGCGCCTGGCCGATCCCGATTTCGAGGCGGATCTGCGCGCCTGGGTCTTCACCGTCGCCGTCGAAAACTTCGGCGGCAGCTTCAGCGCGGAACATGCCATCGGCCGCAAGAACCAGGCCTTCTACGACCAATACACCCCGGAAAAAATCCGCGACCTCGCGGCCGGGCTGAAAACCATCACCTCGCCGGGTCCGCTCGGCACTATCACCTTCTAAGAAACAACAGGGAGTTACCCCATGACGAACGTCGACGTGAAAAAGGAAACCGAAGCCCTTCTCGACAAGCTCGGCGTTGCCCGCAGCGCCTGGCAGGGTGGCGACATGGCCTCCTTCAGCCCGGTCAGCGGCGAAGAGATCGGCAAGCTGAAGACCGTTTCGGGCGCCGAGACCGACAAGGCCATCGACGCCGCCCATGAAGCTTTCAAGGCCTGGCGCCTCGTGCCAGCCCCCAAGCGCGGCGAACTCGTTCGCCTGCTCGGTGAAGAGCTGCGCGCCGCCAAGGCCGATCTCGGCCGCCTCGTTTCCATCGAAGCCGGCAAGATCACCTCCGAAGGCCTCGGCGAAGTGCAGGAAATGATCGACATCTGCGATTTCGCCGTCGGTCTCTCCCGCCAGCTCTACGGCCTCACCATCGCCACCGAGCGCCCCGGCCACCGCATGATGGAAACCTGGCACCCGCTCGGCGTCGTCGGCATCATCTCGGCCTTCAACTTCCCGGTCGCCGTCTGGTCGTGGAACGCCGCACTCGCGCTCGTCGCCGGCAACTCCATCGTCTGGAAGCCCTCCGAGAAGACTCCGCTGACCGGCCTTGCCTGCCAGGCGATCCTTGATCGTGCGCTGGCCCGCTTCGGCGATGCTCCGGCAAACCTCAGCCAGGTCCTCATCGGCGACCGCGCCATCGGCGAAGCCCTCGTCGACAACCACAAGGTCGCGCTCGTCTCGGCCACCGGCTCCACCCGCATGGGCAAGGAAGTCGGCCCGCGTCTCGCCAAGCGTTTCGCCCGCTCGATCCTCGAGCTCGGCGGCAACAATGCCGGCATCGTCTGCCCCTCGGCCGACCTCGACATGGCGCTGCGCGCCATCGCCTTCGGCGCCATGGGCACCGCCGGCCAGCGCTGCACGACGCTGCGCCGCCTCTTCGTGCATGACAGCGTTTACGACCAACTCGTACCGCGCCTGAAGAAGGCCTATACCAGCGTTTCCGTCGGCAACCCGCTGGAAACCTCGGCCCTCGTCGGCCCGCTCGTCGACAAGCAGGCTTTTGACGGCATGCAGAAGGCTCTGGCGGCCGCCAAGGCCGAGGGCGGTTCCGTCACCGGCGGCGAGCGCGTTGCAGACGCCGGCAAGGACACGGCCTACTACGTCAAGCCCGCCATCGTCGAAATGCCGAAGCAGGCCGGCCCGGTTCTCGAAGAGACCTTCGCGCCGATCCTTTACGTCATGAAGTATTCCGACTTCGACGCCGTTCTGGAAGACCACAACGCCGTTTCGGCCGGTCTCTCCTCGTCGATCTTCACGCTCAACGTTCAGGAAGCCGAGCGCTTCCTCTCGGCCGACGGTTCGGACTGCGGCATCGCCAATGTCAACATCGGCACCTCGGGCGCTGAAATCGGCGGCGCGTTCGGCGGCGAGAAGGAAACCGGCGGCGGCCGCGAATCCGGCTCCGACGCCTGGAAGGCCTACATGCGCCGCGCCACCAACACGGTGAACTACTCGAAGGCCCTGCCGCTCGCCCAGGGCGTCTCCTTCGACATCGAGTAAGCCGATATGAACAGCCAGACCAAGGTTGAGGAGGCGGGCTTTACGCCCGCCTCGCGTATCGCCGCCATCGGCGTTTCCAAAATCCTGCAGATCGGCGCCCGCGCCTCTGCCATGAAGAAGGAAGGCCTGCCGGTCATCATCCTCGGCGCCGGCGAGCCTGATTTCGATACGCCCGACACCATCAAGGCCGCCGCCAAGGCCGCCATCGACCGCGGCGACACGAAATACACCGCGCTCGACGGCACCCCGGAGCTGAAGAAGGCGATTTCGGAGAAGTTTCGGCGCGAAAACAACGTCGACTATGCAATCGACGAAGTCACCGTCGCGACGGGCGCCAAGCAGATCCTGTTCAACGCCTTCATGGCGACGGTCAATCCGGGCGATGAGGTGATCATCCCGACGCCCTACTGGACGTCCTATTCCGACATCGTGGAAATCTGCGGCGGCGTGCCGGTGCTGATCCCCTGCGATGCCGAGGCCGGGTTCCGCCTGAAGGCCGAGCAGCTGGAAAAGGCGATCACGCCGAAGACCCGCTGGGTGCTGTTTAACTCGCCGTCCAACCCGTCGGGCGCCGCCTACAGCGAAGCGGACTACCACCCGCTGCTTGACGTGCTCCTGAAGCACCCGCATGTCTGGCTGATGGTCGACGACATGTACGAGCACATCGTCTATGATGGCTTCAAGTTCGTGACCCCGGTCGCCATCGAGCCGCGCCTGAAAAGCCGGACGTTGACGATCAACGGTGTCTCGAAGGCCTATGCGATGACCGGCTGGCGCATCGGCTATGCCGGTGGCCCGAAGGCGCTGATCAAGGCCATGGCGGTGATCCAGAGCCAGGCGACCTCCTGCCCCTCCTCCGTCAGTCAGGCAGCTTCCGTGGAAGCGCTGAACGGCCCGCAGGAATTTCTGAAGGACCGCCAGGCAAGCTTCAAGCACCGCCGCGACCTCGTCGTCTCGGCCTTGAACGCCATTCCCGGCCTTGCCTGCCGCACCCCGGAAGGCGCCTTCTACACCTTCTCCGGCTGCGCCGGCGTGATCGGCAAGACCACACCGAACGGCAAGCGCATCGAAGCCGACAGCGACTTCACGGACTATCTCCTCGAAGACGCAAACGTCGCCGTCGTGCCCGGCTCCGCCTTCGGCCTCTCGCCCTATTTCCGCATCTCCTACGCCACATCGGAAGCGGAACTGAAGGAAGCGCTGACGCGCATCGCGGACGCCTGCGCCAAGCTCGCCTGAGCCGCGCAAAGACGATCAGGCAAAAGAAAAGGGGCCTCGTAAGAGGCCCCATTTTTATGTCTGCGCGCCTTGTGGCGTTCTTCTCTCTTCCCCGCGGCTTTGGGCCACAGATGCGAAAACGCCCCGGCCCTTTTGGAGCCGAGGCGTCTGAAGTCTTTGGAAATCAGGCGGCGTGGGCGCCGCGGTGTTCCTGGGCGTAGTAGTGGCCGAAGCGGTTGGCGAGGAAGGCGTCGAGGGCGATTTCTTCCTGGCGGATGAAGCCTGTAGCGCGCAGCGAGCCATCGGCCAGCATGTCGAGCACGGCGCAGATCGAGCCTGCGGTGGTGATCTGGATGGCGGAATGCAGGGCGCCGGCAACCGGGGCGCTGTAAACCTTGTTGGCGTAGGTTTCCTGGATCAGGCGGCCGTTCTTGCGGCCCGAAACGGTCACGAAGATGATGACGACGTCCTGTGTGGTGGTCGGCAGGGCGTTTTCGAAGATGTCCTTGAGGACTTCGCGGCGATGACGGAGACCCAGGTCGTTGAGCAGCGCCTTCATTATGGCGGCGTGGCCGGGGTAGCGGATCGTGCGGTAGTTCAGCGTGCGAACCTTGCCCTTCAGCGTCTCGCAGAGCGTGCCGAGGCCACCCGACGTGTTGAAGGCTTCGTACGTGACGCCGTCGAGCGAGAATTCTTCACGCTCTTCGAGCGCCGGAACCTCGATCAGCGCGCCTTCGACGATGGCTTCGCAGGGCTCGATATATTCGTTGATGACGCCGTCCGTGCTCCAGGTCAGGTTATAGTTCAGAGCGTTGGACGGGTACTGCGGCAGGGCGCCGACGCGCATACGCACGCTGTCGAGCGTGTCGAAGCGGCTGGCGAGATCGTTGGCGACGATGGAGATGAAGCCCGGTGCGAGGCCACACTGCGGAATGAAGGCAGTCTTGGCGTTTTCGGCGATGCGCTTGACCTGGCGGGTGGATTCGACGTCTTCCGTGAGGTCGAGATAGTGCACGCCTGCGGCAGCAGCTGCTTCGGCGATAGCGACCGTCAGATGGTAGGGGGCGGCCGAGAGAACGGCGAACTTGCCGGTCAGAAGGGCCTTCATTGCAGCGGCATCGGCGATATCGACGACGGCCGTGGTGACGACAGCATGCTTCTCGATGGCAGCGAGCTGATCTTCCGCACGGTCCGCGACGGTGACGCGGTAATCCCCGCTGTGAGCCAGCATGCGCGCGATGGTCGAGCCGATCTTGCCTGCGCCGATGACGACGATGTCCTTCATGTGATTTCCCTCCGGCATGAATTGATGCACTTATTTTGCAAGGAAGGACTGTCGATTTAAAGCGCCATATCTGGCATAATCAATCATCGATATCGGCAGAATGACGGTGAAAATGAGCATTTCGACGCTAGGCGCCAAGGATCGCGAGCTTCTCTCCATCCTCAGCGAGAACGCCCGCGAGCAGACCGCGACCATCGCCCGCAAGCTCGGCCTATCCCGCACGACCGTGCAGGCGAAGATCGACCGGCTGGAACGGGATGGGGTGATTGCCGGCTACGGCGTGAAACTGTCCGACGCCTATGAAAGCGGCATGGTGACGGCCCATGTGCTCATCACTATAGCGCCGAAGACGCTGGCGCGCATCACCACGGAGCTGCACGCCATTTCCGCCGTGCGCACGCTGCATTCGGTAAGCGGCAGCTTCGACCTGATCGCCGTCGTCGAGGCGGCCTCGATCGCTGAGCTCGACCATCTTATCGACCGCATCGGGGCGATCGACGGCGTGGAACGCACGCTGTCGTCGATCATCCTATCGACGCGAATCCGCCGTTAAGCGATGAAGCGTTCCGGTCGGTAGGGACCGATATTGATCACCGTGCGCTCGCCCAGCATCTTTTCCGCCAGCACGCGGCCGGTGATGGGGCCGAGCGTCATGCCGTGATGGGCGTGGCCGAAGGCGAACCACAGGCCGGAATGGCGGGGGGCCTTGCCGATGACGGGCATCATGTCGGGCGTGCACGGGCGGCAGCCCATCCACGGCTCTTCGTCGCGGCGCTCGGCGAGCGGGAAGAATTCACGCGCTACCTTTTCGGCGCGGCGCAGCTGCACCGGGGTCTTGCGCGTATCACGCCGCGCGAATTCGGCGCCCGTGGTCAGGCGGATGCCGCGCTGCATCGGCGCCAGGAAATAACCGCGTTCCGCGTCGAGCACCCAGTTGTTGAGCTTCGCGCCCTCTTCGGCGCCATAATGCATGTGGTAGCCGCGCTTGACGGCGAGCGGGAAGTGATAGCCGAGTTTGCGCGTGACGGTATCAGCCCAGGGGCCGAGCGCCACGACGACTTCCTTGCCCTCCAGCGGCCCCTCGGGGGTGGCGATACGCCAGCCTTCGCCTTCCAGCACATGTTCGATGGTCGCCGCATCGCCGGACTTCAACTGGCCGCCGAGCGACTGGAAATAGGCGAGATAACGCTTCATCAGGCTCTGCGGATCGAGGATCGACCACGGATCGGTCCAGCGCAGGCCGCCGGTCAGCTCCGCGCGGATGGAGGGCTCCATCTGCCCCACTTCCGCCGTCGTCAGCTTCTGGTGGTTGACGCCGAAATTGGCCGAGAGTTTTTCAGCCTCGGCGTAAGCCGCATCACGCGCCTTCTCAGACCGGAAAACCTTCATCCAGCCGTCCTTGCGGATGAGGTCCTCGGCGCCGGAGGCTGCGATCAGGTCGGCATGTTCGGAAATCGAGTTCTCGATGAGCGGCGCATAGAGATGGGCGATGCTCTGGTGCTGGCGGAAGCCGGAATGCCACCAGTAGCGGGCGAGGAACGGAATGATGCCCGGGATCGCCGAGGGGTGGTAATGCGCGTCGATCGTGTTGTTCAGCGCATAGCGGAACAGCGCGCCGAAATCGTGCGGGAAGCCATAGGGGAAGACGCCCTCGCGCTGGATGAGGCCGGCATTGCCGTAGGATGTCTCTTCGGCAGCGCCACGCCGGTCGACGAGCACCACCGACTTGCCGCGTCGCGCCAGATGGATGGCGGCCGAAATGCCGATCACGCCCGCGCCGAGAACTATGACATCCGTCTTCATGTGCTGCCCCATATTCCACATTCACATGTCGTGATCCATTGCATGGCCCGAACGGCGGATGCAAGACGCTTGCTTGCGTCAAAGCGACATCAAGGAAGGTAGATCGACAGTGCGCGGCCGGACGGCTAGCTTCACGCTGTTATGGACGGGGAGAAACGGCATGCAGCTCGGTACGGTACGGGAACTCTGGCGCTATCCGGTCAGCTCATTGACCGGCGAACGCCTCAATGCCGTCGACCTTGACGAGACGGGCGTTGCCGGCGACAGGCAATGGGGCCTGCTCGATGCCGGCGGCACGGATGTCGCGGCCCCCGAGAGCGAGCGGCGCTGGCGGCCCGTGCCGGGGCTGCGGTCGCGGATGGCGGCCGGCGGGCCGCAGGTCAGCCAGGACGGTGCGATCTGGCATGCCGTACCGTCACCGGACGCCGACCGGGCCGCTTCGGACCATCTGGATTTTCCGGTGCGGTTCCGGCGTTTCGGCGAGACGAATGCGGCACCACGCTATGATCGTGGTCACCTGCATATCCTGACGACCGGGTCGCTTGCCCGCTTGCAGGCACTGCTGCCCGCGGCGGTCATCGATACGAGGCGCTTCAGGCCCAACATCCTGGTCGAGACCGATGCGGGGGACATTGATTTCGTCGAGCAACGCCTCATCGGAAAGCGGCTGACCGTCGGAGACGCGGTTATCGAGATGACCGAGCCCTGCACGCGCTGTGCCTTCACCGCGCTCGGGCAGCCGGACATCCCCTTCGACAAGGATGTGCTGCACGCCATCGCCAAACATGGCGGCGGCGGTTTTGGTGTGTTGGCAAAGGTCGTCACGGCGGGCCGGATCGCATCCGGCGATACCGTCAGCGTCGAATAGGCCTACTGGCCGGCCAGCCGCAGCAGGTTTTCGATCGCTGTGCGTTCGAAACCGCCGATGCCCTCGGAAATATCGGCCTTGATGGCGGCCGCCACCGCATCCTCGTCACGTTTGCGCAGGGCCGCGATCGCCTCCTGATGGCGGTCGACGAAATAGAGCTGCGCGACATGTTCCATGGCGATGCCAAGGAAGGGACCGAGCTGGAGCCAGATGCTCTCCACCATCGGCATGATCACCTGCTCGGGATTGGCGGAATAGAGCGTGCGATGGAATTCCTGGTTCAGGAGCAGCGCGGCCGCGTTGTCCTTGCGCGCGATCGCCTCGTCCTGCGCCCTATCGACCTCCTCAAGCCTGTCGATACAGCGCTCGGTGATGTGCGGCACGGCGCGGCGGGCGGCATGCTGCTCCAGCACGGAGCGCAGCGAGACAAGCTCGCTGAACCGGTCGGCCGTCATGCGCGGCACCATGATGCGCCGGTTGTCGAGCACCCGCAGCGCCCCTTCCGACGAGAGACGGCGCAGCGCCTCGCGCACCGGCGTGGGGCTGCTCTCCATCGCCTCGGCAATGCCGCGGATCGTCAGCGATTCGCCCGGCCGGATCGAGCCGACCATGATGGCCTGGCGCAGGCGCCGATGCGCATATTCATGCGTCGTCATGCCGTCCGGTCGGTCCAGCGGTTCCAGCGCCAAATTGCCCAATCCATCCCTCCTGTGACAGGCTGTTCGTTGCTAACCTATCCTTAGTGACAGGTTCTAGCAGCTTGACCGGCGACAAGAAAGTGTGCATATTTTGAAAATGTGATCACAAAAATAATTATGTGATAGGGAAGGGACCCATGGCTCTGAGCGAAGATTCCGAGTGGCTGATCAGCGCCGATGGCGTGGAAAGCATTCAAGCCGTCGTCTGTGACCTGAACGGCATTCTGCGCGGCAAACGCGTGCCCGTCGGACAGGCGGAGAAGGTGCTGAAGGGCGGCATCCGCATGCCGCTGTCCATCGTCGGCGTCGACGTCTGGGGCGAGGATATCGTCGGCTCCAGCCACGTCTTCGCCTCGGGCGACATGGACGGCATCTGTGCGGCGACCGGCCGCGGGGCGCTCCCCGTCAGCTGGACGCTGAAGCCGTCCGCCGTCGTACCGCTCTGGCTGTTCAAGGAGAGCGGCGAGCCGTTCCTGGCCGATCCGCGCCAGGCGCTGGCCAATATCGTGCGCCAGTATCATGAACTCGGCCTTCGCCCCGTCGTCGCATCGGAGATGGAATTCTACCTGATCGACGCCGAGCCCGACCACGCCCAGCCGCCGATCTCGCCCTATACCGGCAAGCGCCTCGATTCCGACGCCATCCTGTCGATCGATGAGCTGGACGATTTCGGCCAGTTCTTCTCCGACGTCTATGCGGAATGCGAGCGGCAGAACGTGCCGGCGGATTCGGCCGTCGCCGAAAACGGCATCGGCCAGTTCGAAATCAACCTCATGCACTCAGACGATCCGTTGAAGGCCGCCGACGACGCGCTGTTCTTCAAGCGCATCGTCAAGGGCATCGCGCGCAAACATGGCTTTGCCGCCACCTTCATGGCAAAGCCCTACGGCATGCGCTCGGGCAGCGGCATGCACATGCATTTCAGCCTGATCGACCAGGACGGCAACAACGTCTTCGACGACGGCACGGCCGAAGGCTCCGACATCATGAAACACGCCGTCGCCGGCCTGACGCGCGGCATGGCGGAATCGACGCTGCTCTTTGCGCCGCATTTCAACTCCTACCGCCGCCTGCGGCCCGATACGCATGCGCCGACCTCCGTCTCCTGGGGTTACGAGAACCGCACCGCGGCCATCCGCATTCCCGGCGGCAGCAACAAGGCGCGGCGCATCGAGCATCGCGTCGCCGGTGCGGATGCCAATCCCTACCTCGTCATGGCCGCCATCCTGGGTGCGGCGCTGGTCGGCATCCGCAACAAGTGGGAGCCGCCGGCACCCGTCTCGGGCCGCGCCTATCTCTCGCAGCTGCCGCGCATCCCCTCAGAATGGGGTTCTGCCGTCACCGCCTTCGAGAACGGCCCGATCATCTCGGAAATCTTCGACGCGGATCTCCGCTCCATGCTGATCGCCTGCAAGCGGCAGGAACTCGCCGGTTTCGCCGAACAGGTGACCGACTTCGAATTCAGCGCCTACCTGGAAATCGTCTGATGGCCAACACCCAGTCCTATGCCGGCAACGGCGCCTATCCCGACAGCTACTACGCTGCCTCCAGAAACATCATCCGCACGCCGAAAGTGCTGGAGGGCGCAGTAACGGCCGACGTCGCCGTGCTCGGCGCCGGCTATTCCGGCCTGTCGACCGCCATCCACCTCGCCGAAAAGGGCTACAAGGTCGTGATGGTCGAGGGTGCGGGTATCGGCTGGGGCGCGTCCGGCCGCAATGGCGGCCAGATCGTCAATGGCCTGAACGCCAGCCTCGACACGATCAAGCGCCGCTACGGCGACCAGGCCGGCGCCTTCGTCGGCGGTCTGGTGCAGGAAGGCGGCAAGATCATCCGCCGCATCGTCTCGCAGTACAATATCGACTGCGACATGAAGACCGGCAACATCTACGCCGCCTATACGCCCGCCCACATGAAGGACCTCGAGCACAAGAAGGCCCTTTGGAAGAGCTACGGCATGGACGACCACCAGATGCTGGACAAGGCGGCGATCCAGAAGCTGGTGAAGACCGACGCCTATATCGGCGGCATGCTGGACACGACCGGCGGTCACATGCACCCGCTCAACCTGACGCTCGGCGAGGCGGCAGCGCTCGAATCACTCGGCGGCGTGATCTATGAGCAGTCACCCGTCATCCGCGTCGAGCATGACGCCGAAAAGCCGGTCATCCACACGGCCAAGGGCCGCGTCACGGCCAACACCGCCGTCATCTGCGGCAATGCCTATCTCGGCCATGTCGTGCCGAAGCTCGTCTCGCGCGTCATGCCGGTCTCGACCCAGATGGTCGCCACCGAACCGCTCGGCGACCGCGCCGATGCGCTGATCCCGAGCGACATGTGTGTCGAGGACGTTCGCTACATCCTCGATTATTTCCGCCTGTCGGCCGACAAGCGCATGATCTTCGGCGGCGGCACCGTCTATGGCGGCACCGACCCGGCCGACGTGCGGGCAAAGATCCGCCCCAACCTCGAAAAGGTCTTCCCGTCGCTGAAGGGCGTGAAGATCGACTATGCCTGGAGCGGCAACTTCGCACTGTCCTTCTCGCGCGTGCCGCAGATGGGCAAGATCGGCAAGAACACCTATTTCGCCCATGGCTATAGCGGCCACGGCGTCACCGGCTCGCATCTCTTCGGCCGTATTCTCAGCGAAGCGATCCACGGCGACCTCTCGCGCTTCAGCCAGTTCGAGAAACTGCCCTGGATCCCCTTCCCCGGTGGCCGCATGTTCCGCGCGCAATATTCCACCATCGGCTCCTGGTGGTACCAATTCAAGGACGCCTTCGGCCTCTGAGACCAACAAAAAGCCGGCGGAAACGCCGGCTTTTTCATTTCATGCAGTGTCCTATCAGCCCATGCGCTCGGAGGCGTAGGAGCCCGGGCTCGGCGGGAAGACGATGGTCTTGTTGCCGTTCATGAAGACCCGGTGGTGGATATGGGCGTGCACGGCGCGGGCCAGAACCTGGCTCTCCACGTCGCGGCCGATCGAGACATAATCGTCCGGCGACTGCGCATGGGTAATGCGCGCCACGTCCTGCTCGATGATCGGACCTTCGTCGAGATCCTCGGTGACGTAGTGCGCCGTCGCACCGATCAGCTTCACGCCGCGCTCGAAGGCCTGCTTGTAGGGGTTCGCCCCCTTGAACGACGGCAGGAACGAGTGGTGGATGTTGATGATGCGGCCCGACATCTTCTTGCACACCGCATCCGACAGCACCTGCATGTAGCGGGCGAGAACGATGAGTTCGGCACCGGACTGCTCGACCACTTCCATCAGCCGGGCCTCGGCCTGCGGCTTGTTCTCCTTCGTCACCTTGATGTGGTGGAAGGGGATGTCGTGATTGACGATGACCTTCTGGTAATCGAAATGGTTGGAGACGACGCCGACGATTTCGATCGGCAGCGCGCCGATCTTCCAGCGATAGAGCAGGTCGTTGAGGCAATGGCCGAAGCGCGACACCATGAGCAGCACCTTCATGCGCTCGTCGCTGTCGTTGAAGCGCCAGGTCATCGCATATTTCTTGGCGACGGGGGCGAAGCCGGCCTTGATGTCGTCTTCCGACACGCCTTCCTGGCTGAGGAAGGTCAGGCGCATGAAGAACAGGCCCGTCTCGAGATCGTCGAACTGCGACGAATCCGAGATGTAGCACCCCTTTTCGGCGAGGTAGCCGGTGATCGCGGCGACGATGCCGCGGGTCGATTGGCAGGATACGGTCAGGACGTGGCTTTTCATCGGTTCGTTTCTCGCGTTCGGCCGATGCGGGGGCAAGCACCGGCGATCCCCTTGTCTGCCGCCGAATTTACGGCTCGGCGCATATTTCAGGCCGCTTGCGCCAGCGCAAGCCCCTGCAATGACGAGAAGCTACGCCGCCTCTTGCAAGGAATCCCTCCGGTTCGCGACATCCAATGCGTCGAAAATGCCACCGGGGCGCTTCGGAAGGCCCGCGCGGCGCCAAAGACCGCCCCCGCTTGACCTGATGTGACGGAGCGCGGCGCGCGATTCTTGCAGCAATGCAAGCCGGCCTGCCGAAACGGAAAAATCCCGCTGGACACTATTATGGACACATGTTCTATACACCGGACATATTTGACGGGAGCCGATCATGCATCTTTCCATGTGGACCTACCCCTGGGACGTTCAGGACCAGGGGCTTAAGGCGCTTGCCGCCGACCTGAAGGGCCGCGCCGGCCTCAACACGGTAAGCCTTGCCACATCCTATCATGCCGGCCGCTTCCTCCAGCCACGCAGCCCGCAGCAGAAAGCCTATTTTCCCGAGGACGGCACGGTCTATTTCCGCCCGGACGACACGCTCTGGCAGGGCAAGACGATCCAGCCGCTGATGGCGCAGAACACGATCGAGCGCGGCGATATGCTGGAGGCGCTCACCAAGGCCCGCGCGGAAACCGGCCTCGCCGTCTCGTGCTGGACGGTCTGCCTGCACAACAGCCGTCTCGGCCTGCTGCATCCCGATCACGTGACGCGCAACGCTTTCGGCAATGCCAACACCTACAATCTCTGCCCGTCGAGCCCGGCGGCGCGCGACTATGTCGTGACGCTGGTGCGCGATATCACCACCAACTACAAGCCCGACATGCTGGAGCTGGAAAGCCCGAATTTCATGGGCTTCGCGCATGAACACCACCATGAGAAGGACGGCGTCGGCCTGAACGCCGAGGACGATTTCCTGCTCTCCCTCTGCTTCTGCGACCATTGCACCACACGGGCGAAAAAGGCCGGCGTACCGATCGAAGGCGCGCAAAAAATCGTCTCGCGCTTCATCGCCGAGCTTTGCGAGCGCGCCGTACCGGAAAAGCAGTTCCCCGATTTCCCGGAAGCCGGCATCGACGCCTTCCGCGCCCATCCGGACCTGCATGCCTTCCTGACCTGGCGCTTCGAGCCGGTGACGAGCCTGATCGAGGAGATCAAGGCCGCCGCCGATCCGGCGACCCGCATCGTGCTGATCGACCTGAAGGACGCCTGGCTCGGCAGCGTCGATCTCGTCGAGGTCGGCAAGCGCTGCGACGGCGCGATCCTCTGCTGCTACGACATGACGCCGGAAGCGATCGGCGACGTCATCCGCGCCGGCCGGGCGATGCTCGGCAAGGACAAGTTCGTCGGGCTTGGCCTACGCGTCTTCTACCCGGAAGTCGATGGTCCCGAAATCCTCACCGCACGCGCGAAAGCCGCCGTCGACGCAGGCGCCGACGGTGTCAATTTCTACAATTACGGGCTCATTCCGGCAAAGCGCCTCGACTGGGTGGGCGAGGCCGTCGGCGCGATCGGCTGATCGCGCCAGCGCCTTATCTGTCGATCGGCTCGGCGACCTGGATCAGGCAGTCACCGGCCTGGCTGTCCGTGTGCAGGCGGTGGGAAATGACGATGCCGCTCTCGGCAAAGTGCAACTCCTCCTCCGGCAGCTCCAGCCGTTCGAGATCGTGATACCAGCCGGCACGGTCGCCGGCCGTGACCCGCGCGCCGAGCGGCACCGCCGGCTCGAACCAGCCGCGCCGGTTCGCATAGATGCCCTGGCTGTGCCGCGCGAGCGACAGAAGCTGCAGGGCAGGCGGCGGGGAGAGCGGCGCCCGCGACAACTGCGGCGCATCGACAATGCCGAGCGCCATCAACAGCCGGTCGATCGCCGCCGCCGTGAAGGCCATGCTTTCGGGCGTCACCGTGCCGCCGCCGCCGAATTCGCCGGAAAGACCGATCGTGCCGGCACGGCCGGCCGCGCCCATCGAGGTCGGCGCTGCCGGGCCATTGTCGGCGATGAAGGCATGGGCCGCACCCATTGCCCGCATCAGCGCCACGGAGCGCTCGAAGCGGGCGGCATCCGCCTGCCGCTCGATCAGCGTGCAGGCGAGATGCGCCATGGACGTGCCGCCCGAATGCAGATCGAGCACCGCGTCATGCCGCGGGAAGAGATCGTGTTCGAGGAAATGCGCCATGCGCGCCGTCGGCGTGCCCGTGGGGTCGCCCGGAAAGGCGCGGTTGAGATTGCCGCCGTCGAAGGGCGAGCAGCGCTTTGCCGCCATCACGGCCGGCAGGTTGGCCATCGGCAGGATGGTGACGGCCCCGCGCATCGTCGTCCCATCGAGCCGGCGCATCAGCCGGCCGAGCTGAAGCTCGCCCTCATATTCGTCGCCATGGTTGCCCGCCATCAGCAGCAGGCTCGGCCCCGCGCCGTTTTTCAGGCGCAGGATCGGGACGCGGATCTGGTAATAGGGCGAGCGATCGACCGAATAGGGGATGGCGAGATGCCCGGCCTGCCGGCCGTCTTTTTCAAAATCGATCGGATTGACGAGGCCGCTGTGCATCTCAGCCCCTCAGAGTGCCGCGACGGCGGTCATCTCGACACGCAGGTCCGGATCGGCAAGGCGGGCCTCGACGCAGGCACGGGCCGGCGGGTTTGTCGGATCGATCCAGGCATCATAGACGCCGTTCATCGCATCGAAATCGACGATGGCGGGCAGGAAGACATTGACGGCCAACAGTTTAGAGCGGTCCGTGCCGGCTTCCTTCAGGAGAGCGTCGATCTTGCCGAGCACATCGCCCGTCTGTCCCTCGATGCCGGCCTTGCGATCTTCCGCAACCTGGCCGGCGATGTAGACGAGCCCGCCATAGCTGACGGCCTGGCTCATGCGGGACCCCTTCTGGTAACGCTGGATCATGTCGTGTTTTCCTTTTCTTGCCTTGGGAGGAGTAATCAGCCGAAGCTGGTGAGATAGGCCGTCGTGACCGTATGGTCGGGCGCGAGGCCGTAAAGGATGGCGTGCCGGTCGAGGCAGGTGCAGGGATGCGAGATGCCGAATTCGACAACATCGCCGATGGCGACATCGGTGCCGGCAGGGAGTGTCACGAAAGCATGCTGGTCATTGAGACGCAGCACGACGGCCTCGGTGAAACCGGCAAGCGGCGCCCCGTTCCGATAGAGCGCAAGCGGGCGCGGCAGGCCCTGGTCGATCGCTACGTCGCGCAGACCCATGCCGCAGATGGCAAGGCCCGGTTCGGGCAGGGACAGCACTTCCGCCCAGACCCGGAGCGCCGGCTTGAAATCTTGCGCGGCAGACCGGACATCCGCCCCCACGCGAAAGCCTTCGCGCGCATCGAGGCCGGCAAGGCCGCGCTCGTAGATGCCGTGATCGTGGAAGAAGATCGCGCCGCTGCGCAGGACAAGCCGGCAATCGGGATCGGCCGCTACCGCCGCGGACAGGCCGGCAACGACCCGGTCGAAGAAAACGGAGCCGCCGGCGGTGAGAAGGAGCGGCCGATCCTTACCGACCCGCGCCCGAACCTGCGGCAGGAATTTTGCCGTAAGCTCCATCAGCCCATCGATGCGGACAAGCGTCTCCTCTGCATCCGCCGTCGCGGCAGCACCTTCATAGGCCGCCACACCGGTGAGGCGAAAGGAGGGGCTTTCCGCGGCAAGGATGACGTCCAGGATTTCCGTCGCCGCTTCGACGCTGCGAGCACCGGCGCGGCCGACGCCGAGCTCGACCATCAGGCCCAGCGGCGGCAGGTCATTGCGGGATTGCCAGGCATCGCGCAGCGCCACGGCAAGCGGTGCGGAATCGACGAAGATGTGCAGTTCAGCGTCGGGATAATTGGCAAGCAAGGCGGTCAGCCGGCGGGCGGCAGCGGGGCCACCGATCTCGTTCGCCAGGATCAGCCGACGCTGGCCGGCCTTCAGTAGCACGGCGGCCTGGCGGATATCGGCCACCGTCGTGCCCCAGGCACCGGCGGCGAGCAGCGCGGCGGACAAGGCGGTGGACATCGGCGTCTTGGCATGGGGGGCAATCTCGACGCCGTGGCTTTTCACATAGGCCATCATCGCCGAGACATTGCCGGCAAAGGCCGACTGATCGAGCGAGATCAGCGGCAGCGCCATCGTGCCATCAAACGGTTTCCAGCCTTGCCGGCCAATCCCTTGGAGCGGCAGGGCGGCGTGACCCGGCGGAAAGCCACGGATACGGTCGTCGATCAGGATATCGGCGGCGTGAAGGTCAGACATGGGTTGCTCCCTTGGCCGGGGCGGGCTCGGCCAGTTCGAGACGGTAGGTTTCATTGGCGGTGGTGAAGAACAGGGCCTGCTGCTCATCGAGCGAAAGCGGTGCAGCCAGCGTTCGGAAGACGTCGTAGATCTGGTCAAAGGACGCATGCAGGCCGGCAACCGGGAAATCGCTGGCGAACATCGCACGCGATGGACCGAAGCAGTCGAGGCAATGCTCGATGACCGGCGACAGGCTTTCCGGCGTCCAGTCATTGTCATAGGCGACGAGGTCGGAAATCTTCAGACGCACATTCGGCTCCCGGCCCAGTGCCCGCAGGCCGCTGCGCCAGATCACCATGCCGGTCTCATCGCGATCAGCCGGGCTGCCGCCGTGGTTGAGCACGAAGAGCGTTTCGGGAAAGGCCCGCACGAGATCGAGCGCCTCGCCCATCTGCGCGGGGTAGAGCATCAGGTCGAAGACGAGGCCATGGCGGGAGAGTTCGGCAAGGCCGGCGCGCCAGACCGGATCGGCCATGCGATGTGCGCGCGGGGCAAAGCTCTTCGACGGTTCCGCATGCCAGCTGACGATATCGCGGATGCCGGTGATATGAGGATTGGCCGCCTCCGCTGCGATCAGCCCGATGGCATCGGGACTGTCGAGCGGCACACGGGCGATAGAACGCCTCGCCACGCCGGTGCTGCGGTCGAGACCGCCGAGCCAGCGGCTTTCCTCTAGTGGATGCGCATCGGACCAGCCGGCCTCGACATGCACCGTGGCGACGATGTTCTGGTTTGCCGCATCCCGGCGATAGTCTTCGACGCCGTAGTCCCGCAGGATTGGCGCGAGGCTGCCATAGACCATCTCGCCGCCCGTCGCCCGCGCCCTTTCCAGCCAGGGATGGCGGCCGAGCGACAGGTCCCAGAGATGGTGGTGCGGATCGATGACCGGCCCGCTATAACGCCCCGTCATCGCCGCGCCTCACGGCCGGAAACGAGCAGCAGTGCCAGGATCAGCGTGCCGAACATGATGGAACGCCAGCCGGGCGAGGCGTTGACGACGGTGATGAGCGCAGTCGTCGTGACCAGAAGGATCGCGCCCGGAATGGTGCCGGCATAGGTGCCGCGCCCGCCTAGGATGGAGGTGCCGCCGAGCACCACGGCGGCGATCGACGTCAGGAGATAGGGATCGCCAATGCCGACATAACCCTGCCGGTTCATGCCGAGCACCAGGATGCCGGCAAGGCCCGCGAAGAAGCCGGAGAGCGCGTAGAGGATCAGCGTGTTGCGCGTCAGGCTGACACCGGAAAGGCGGGCGGCCAGCGGATTGGCGCCGATGGCGAGGAAACGCGCGCCAATGGGCATACGGTGGATGAGGGCCAACACGACGGCCGAGACGACGAGCCAGAGCAGAACGCCGGAGGGAACACCGAGCGGCCGGGCCTGGCCGAGCAGGATGACGGCGGGATTGCTGACCGTGACGGCGCTGCCGCCGGCAACGACGACGAGCAGACCTTGCAGGAAGGTCGCCATGGCGAGCGTCATGATGATCGGCGGCACGCGCAGATAGGCGGCTCCCGCACCATTGAGGAAGCCGATGCCGGTGGCGATGGTGAGTGCCAGCGCAATGCCGACGAGGCCGGTCGGATCCCAGGCGGGCGAGATCAGCGGCAGCAGGATCGCCGTCACCGTGATGATAGCGCCGACCGAGAGATCGATACCGCCCATCAGGATGACCAGCGTCTGGCCCGCAGCGGCAATGCCGATGACGGCGGCAAGCTCCAGCAGATAGCGCAGGTGCCCATAGGCGCCGAAGCCGCGCAGGGTGAGGCCGGCGACGAGCCAGACGAGCGCCACCAGCACGAAGGTGAGCAGCGGCGGATTGCGGAAGATGGATTTCACGGCATTCATCGTTTCGCCCTCCACGACTTCAGAAGCTCCGGCACCGCGACGGCGCCGACGATGATCAGGCCCTGCGCGATGTATTGCGCGACCGGCGGGAAACCGAGGAAGAACATCACGTTGATCATGACCGAGAGCAGCAGGCTGCCGCAGATCGCCCCACGCATCGTGCCCTTGCCACCGAGGAAGCCGACGCCGCCGAGCACGGCCGCGGCGATGGAATTCAGCGTGAAGGGCGTGCCGATGACCGGATCGCCGGAGCCCGTCTGGGCTGCGACGAACAGGCCGGCAAGCGCCGCCAGCAGGCCTGACAGCGCGAAGGCCACAACCTTCGCCCGCTCGACCGGCACGCCGGAGCGGAAGGCGCCGACGGGATTGTCACCGGCCGCATAAATGCCGAGGCCGAGCGGGGTGGCGAGGAACGCCTTCCACGCAACCAGCACGACGACGAGCAGCAGGAAGGCGACGGGTGTGTGGCCCGCCAGCATGTTCGACAGCCAGCTGGGAATGAAGCCGCCGGGACGCGGCAGCAGGATCAGCGCGACGCCGGTGATGATGAACGAGCCGGCCAGCGTGACGATGATCGCTGGCAGTCTGAGATGCGCGACGATCGCACCGATGACGGCACCGATCGCAAGGCCGGTTAACGCGACGGCGACGATGCCGCCGGGCACGCCAAACACACCGTCCATGGTCGTGGCGGCGATGACGGCGCCGAGGCTGACGAGCGGGCCGATGGCGAGCGTGATGCCGCCGTTCAGCATCAGCAGCGCCTGCGCCATCGTCACCAGCGCGAGCGGGAACCAGTTCTGCGTGAATTTCGAGAAGCCGCCGACCGAGAGGATGCCCGGAAACAGCACGGCATAGAGGATGAGAAAGGCGGCGACGACGAGATAGAGCCCGCCGAGACCGCGATTGCGGCGGCGCTGGATGGCGCCATAAAGCCATGAGGAGGACGAAACAGCGCTCATGCGGCCGCTCCCTTTCTGTCGACGCCCATGGCCGCGCCGACGATGGCCTCTTCGCTGATCGTTTCACCGGAGAGTTCCGCCGCAACCCGGCCCTCGCGCAGCACCACGACACGGTCGCAGAGATGAACGAGTTCCGGCGTGTCGGAGCTGGCGATGATGACGAGCCGCCCTTCGGCCGCGAAGCCGCGCAGCATCAGGTAGATTTCCCGCTTGGTTTCGATATCGACGCCGCGCGTCGGATCGTTGAGCAGCAGCACCGAGGGATCGAGCGGCAGCCACTTGGCAAGCGCCACCTTCTGCTGGTTGCCGCCGGAAAGCGCCTGCACCGGCCGGGCGACATCACCCTTGATGGTGAGCCGTTTGGCGAGCTCGGCAATCAGCCCGGTTTCGCCCACGCGATCGCGAAAACCGTTGCGGGCAAGGCGTCCAAGCGAGGGGAGGATCAGGTTGGACGCGATGGAATGGGGCAGAATCAGCCCCTCATGCTTGCGGTCGGCCGGCACGTAGACGAGGCCGGCGGCATTTGCCGCGCCGACATGGGCCGGCAGGCCCGGTTTGCCGGAGACCTCCGCCTTCGTGGCCTTGGCCGGGATGGCACCATATAGGCCGAGCAGCAGATCTTCCTGCCCCTGCCCCACCAGGCCGCCGATGCCGACGATCTCGCCGGCCCGGCCGGAAAAGCCGATATCGCGCACGAGACCGGCGGAAAAGCCTTCGACATGGATGCGCAACGCGCCGGGATTGGCGGCGGCACGCGGCGGGAAGAGATCACCTGTCTCGCGGCCGACCATCAGGCGCACCAGCCCCTCGCCGTCGATGCCCGACAGCGACTGGTCCGCCGTGACGCCGCCGTCCTTGAGCACCGTGACGTGGGAGCAGAGCGCCTGCACCTCGTTGAGGCGATGGGAAATATAGAGAAGCGCCGTGCCGCGATCACGCAAGGTCTCGATAAGACCGGCGAGAATGCCCGCCTCATGCGCCGAGAGCGAGGAGGTCGGCTCGTCGAGAATCAGCACGCGCGGCTTGCGGTAGAGCGCCTTGGCGATCTCCACCATCTGCCGCCGGCCGAGCGCGAGATCCGCCACGGGCATATCGAGCGGTTCGGTGAGGCCGACCATGGCACAGACGTCGCGCACGCCACGATGCAGCTCGGCATAGTCGATCAGGCCGAAACGGCGCGGGAAGGCGCCAAGGCCGATATTTTCCGCAATCGACAGGTCCGCCGTGAGGCTCAGCTCCTGCTGCACCACGGCGATACCGGCCGCGCGGGCTGCGGCCGGGCTGAAACGCCCGACCGGCTTGCCGTCGACGGCAATCGTACCGCTATCCGGCTGGAGAGCGCCGGAGAGAAGGTTGATCAGTGTGGATTTTCCAGCGCCGTTCTCCCCGAGCAGGGCGTGAACCCTGCCCGGATGAAGGGCGATATCGACGCCCTTCAGAACGGGATTGCCGAAAAATCCCTTGAACACCTGCCGGGCTTCCAGCAGGGGTTTTTGATCCGTCATGACGGCATCCTTTGAGCGGGATTACTTCTGGGCGAGCAGCTTGTCGAACAGCGCCTGGTCGTAGTCCGAGTAGATGTAGCCATCGGCCGGGAACTTGTCGGCGCGGGCGAGATAGCCGTCGATCGTGCTGTCGTCGATGACCGGCAGCGGCACCTTGACGAAGGCCGGCACGTCCTTGCCTTCCAGCGCCTGAACAGCCGTATAGACCGAGAGCGCGCCCAGCCAGTTCGGCTGCATGGTGGCCCAGCCCTTCAGGCCCTTTTCCTTCCACAGTTCCAGGAACTGGCGGGCGTTTTCACCGGTGATCGGAACCTGCTCGCGGCCCTGGCGGTCGAAGGCCATGACGGAGCCGGCCGAGAGCGCGCCGCCGAGCGACAGCACGCCGTCGATTTCCGGATTGGCGAAGAGCAGGCTGGTCATCGCTTCCTGCGCGGGGGCCGCGTTGTATTCCGTATTGGTCTCGGTGATGATTTCGAGGCCCGGATTGGCGTCGAGCACCGGCTGGGCACCCTTGCGGCGGTCATCGCTGACGGAGATGCCGGCCGGGCCGTTCATGACGATGATCTTGCCCTTGCCGCCGAGCTGGTCTGACAGCCACTTGGCCGCACCGGCACCCCATTCGCTGGAATCGGTGTTGATCTTCGCCGTCACCTTGTCGGTGTTGACGAGGCTGTCGAAGTTGACGACGGCGATGCCCTTGTCGCAGGCGTCAGAAATCACGCGGTCGAGCGCGTTGGACGAGCCGGCGATGACGACGATGGCGTCGACATTGGCATCGATCATCGACTGGATGTGCTGGATCTGCGTCTGGGCATTGCCCTGCGCGTCCGTGATCATCAGGTCCTTCACGAGGCCGGCCTTTTTCAGCTCCTCGACCTCGGCGGCAATCGTGCCTTCCGTCTGCTTCATCCAGGTCGGCACCGAATAGATGTTCGCCCAGCCGACCGTATAGGGCGCCTTGCGATCCCCCTTGATGCAATTGGCGGCAGCGGACGCCGTGCCGGCCGAAAACGCAAGCAGGCCCACGGCGACGGCGGCGCCCGCGAAGAGGCGGCTGCGCAGCGAAGCGGACGGGCTGTTTTCAAAAGTCTTCATTGTCGATCCCCTTTTGTGTGCGGCAGCAGAAACGGGCTTGCCATCCGTCAATGTCCAATATAATGTACATATGATCTAAATACCGGACGTCGCGATCTTATGCCGAATTTTGCGCTCCGCAAGAGGGGTGCCGAAATTTCCTGCACGGGAGGCAAGGCGCACGCATTGACAGCGGCAGCGCCCGGCATGAGAAGCTTGGCGGCAACGAGAGGCAGGAAGGAACGACGATGGATGCAGTTCTGGACGAAGCGGCGGGAAAGCGCGCACGCGGGCTCGACCGGGCCTTCGAGATCCTCGACTTCCTGCGCGAGAAGCGCCAGGCGCTGAAGCCGAACGAGATCGCCGCGCAGATCGGCGCGCCACGCTCATCGGTCTACGAGCTGGTGAACCTGCTCCTGCGCAACGGCATCCTGGAATTCACCGGCGGCGAGGGCCGGGTCTATCTCGGCCGAAAGCTCTATTTCCTCGGCGCGGCCTATGAGAACCATTTCGATTTCACGCGCGAATGCGAGGCGGCGCTGGAACGGCTGGCCGATGAGACGCGCGAAACCGCGCAGTTCTGCATGCTGGACGGCAACAAATACACCGTCGTGCGCATGCGCGAAGGGGCGCGGCCCTTCCGCATCTCCACCGATGTCGGCCAGTCCGTGCCGATCCCGTGGACGGCATCGGGCCGCGTGCTCGTCGCACATATGACCGATGCCGAAATCCTCGCCTTCATTCCAGCGCAGGATTTCCAGCTGCCGAGCGGCGAATGGCTCGATCCGGCGACCTTCCTCGCTGAGGTGCGCGCCGCCGAAGGCGACGGCCATTTCACCTTCAACAGCATCGTCGACAGTTTTACCCACTGCTTTGCCGTGCCGGTCATGGGTGATGCCGGCCACGCCGTCGCAACGCTCTGCCTCGTTGCGCCGCGCGCGGACGGGCTTGCCAATCGCGAACAGTATCTCGCCTGCCTGAAGGATGCCGCCCGGCGCCTTGGCGGCCATGCCCCGGCGCAGGCGCAACGCGCTTGAACGTGTCAGGCTCGGGTGGATAGCCAGCGATCGATCCCATCGGCCGCCGCGCGGCCGGTCGCAAAGCAGGCCGTCAGCAGATAGCCGCCGGTCGGTGCTTCCCAGTCGATCATCTCGCCGGCCACGAAGACGCCCGGCAGTGCGGTCAGCCCATAATCGTCACCAAGCGCATCGAAACGGATGCCGCCGGCCGAAGAGATCGCCTCGGCGATCGGCCGTGGCCGGACGAGACGGATGGGCAGCGCTTTGACCGCCGCCGCCAGCGCCTGAGGCGAGAGACGCGCGACATCTGCTACGCATTCCCGCAGAAGCGCCGCCTTGACGCCATTCAGCCCCGCGCCCTTGCGCAGCCGGGTCGAAAAGCTCGCCTTGCCGCCCTGCCGGGCAAAATCCGCAGCCAGCCGCTCGGCGCTTCGCCCCGGCGCAAGATCCACCACCAGCGCCGCCGACCCCGCCACCTCCAGCGCATCGCGCAGCACCGCCGCATGGGCATAGACCAGGCTGCCCTCGATTCCGGTTTTCGAGATGACGAACTCGCCGGGAACCGTGCCGGCGGCCGATTGCGCGGTCACGCCCTTCACCGCCGCACCCGCAAATTTCTCGATGAGGACAGGCGACCAGTCCACGTCGAACCCGCAATTGGCCGGGCGCAACGGCGCGATGTCGACACCCTTTTCCTCCAACCATTTCACCCAGGCGCCATCCGATCCAAGCCGCGGCCAGCTTGCCCCGCCCAGCGCCAGAAGCACTGCATCGAACCCCATCCCCGTCTCGCCCTCGGGTGTCTCGACCCGCAATCCGCCCGCGGCAAACCCCGTCCAGCGATGCCGCACGCGGATATCGACCCCCTGCCCTTCCAGCCGCGCCCGCCAGGCGCGCAACAACGGCGACGCCTTCATGACTTCGGGAAAGACCCGGCCGGATGTGCCGACGAAGGTTTTCGTGCCAAGGCCCTCCGCCCAGGCCCGGAGATCGTCAGGCGTAAATGCTTCGAGTGCTGCGCGTAGCCGCGCATTGGCAGAGCCGAAACGGGTCACGAACCGCACAAAAGGCTCGGAATGGGTGATGTTCAGGCCGGATTTTCCCGCAAGCAGAAACTTGCGCCCGATCGTCGGCATCGCCTCAAGCACGGTCACGGCATGGCCGCGGGCCGACAGCACCTCTGCCGCCATCAACCCCGCCGGCCCGCCGCCGACGATCCCGATCCGTCTTCCACTCATCCGCTTCGCCTCAAAACCCATTGCGCCGTCATAGAGCGTCTGCCGCCACTTCGCCAGCAATCGCCTTATCGCGTGAACGCACAGCGTGGCCGGTATAGGATCGCACGACGAATCGGGAGACATCCATGGATATCAAGCGCAACGGCACCAGCCCCTCGGCATCGGGCCCGGCCGACTATTTCACCGGCACCGTACGTCTCGACACGCCCTTCAAGGCGGAAGCGCCCGGACGCACCGGTGGCGCTATCGTCACCTTCGAACCCGGCGCCCGCACCGCCTGGCACACCCATCCGCTCGGCCAGACCGTCATCGTGACATCCGGCCTCGGCTGGGCACAGCGCGAAGGTGGGCCGATCGAGGAAATCCGCCCCGGCGACGTCGTCTGGTTCCCTCCGGGCGAAAAACACTGGCACGGCGCCACCGACAAGACCGCCATGACCCACATCGCCATCGCCGAATTGGAACACGGCTCGCCCGTGACCTGGCTGGAGAAAGTGACGGAGGAGCAATATCTCGGCCGGTCCTAATCCGCCGGCGGCCGGTATTTTCGCGTGAAAGGCACGCCGTTGAACGTATGCGTGCAGCAAGCGCAGTTGGGCTCCATCTGCTCGACGCTCAGAGCCGGATCGACCCGCTGCAGCCGATTGGCGTCATCCACGAAGAGGCCGCTGTAATAGGCGCTCTCGCCCATGCGCACGAACGGCTTCCTCTCCGCCTGCGACCGCGCCACCATCCAGAAGATCGGTTCTGCCCTGTCCAGCCGGGCGATCGCCTCGGCATGCACGGCGTCCCAATCATCTCCCACGCGCGACAGCAGAAACTTGAAGAGCGGTGTATAATCGAGTCCATGCCGCTGCCGACCGCCCATCGCGCCGGCATGTACGCGATCCTCGCGCCGCCGGGAGGATTTGTAGTCCTCACCCCCACCATGGCGCACGCCGTGGGTGCGCGTGTTGACGCTGCGATAAAGCGGCTTCTTTCGGTCCATGCGCCCCTCCGGTCTCGTCCGTCTTAACGCATGGCGCGCCTCGGCGACAGCCGATCAGACGTGGAGACCGGGCGCCTCATGGCCGGACTGGGCGACATATTCGGTATAGCCGCCCGGATATTGATGCACGTCGTCGCCGTTGAGCTCCAGCACGCGGTTCGACAGCGCGCCGAGGAAACGCCGGTCGTGCGACACGAACAGCATCGTGCCCTCGTAATCGGCGAGCGCCTTGATCAGCATCTCCTTGGTGTCGAGATCGAGATGGTTCGTCGGCTCGTCGAGGATCAGGAAATTCGGCGGATCGAACAGCATGGCCGCCATGACCAGCCGCGCCTTTTCACCACCCGAAAGCACCCGGCACTTCTTCTCCACGTCATCACCGGAAAACCCGAAGCAGCCGGCCAGCGTGCGCAGCGGCCCCTGCCCGGCACGCGGAAACTCCGTCTCCAGCCATTCGAAGACCGTCAGGTCGCCATCGAGCAGATCCATCGCATGCTGTGCAAAATAGCCGACCTTGACGCTCGCACCGATCGTCACGCTGCCCTGGTCCGGGGTGGCCGCCCCCGCGACGAGCTTCAGCAGCGTCGACTTGCCCGCGCCATTGACGCCCATCACGCACCAGCGCTCGCGGCGGCGGATGAGAAAGCTGAAATCGCTGTAGATCGACCTGTTGCCATAGGCCTTGTCGACATTCTTCAGATTGACGACGTCTTCGCCGGAGCGCGGCGCCGGCTGGAATTCGAACATGACAGTCTGGCGGCGGCGCGGCGGCTCGACGCGCTCGATCTTGTCGAGCTTCTTTACCCGGCTCTGCACCTGCGCGGCATGGGAGGCACGCGCCTTGAAGCGCTCGATGAACTTGATCTCCTTGGCGAGCATCGCCTGCTGGCGCTCGAACTGCGCCTGCTGCTGTTTCTCGTTCTGCGCGCGCTGCTGCTCGTAGAAGCCGTAATCGCCGGAATAGGTGGTGAGCGACCCGGCATCGATCTCGATGATTTTCGTCACGATGCGGTTCATGAATTCGCGGTCGTGCGAGGTCATCAAAAGCGCCCCGTCATAGGTCTTCAGGAACTGCTCCAGCCAGATCAGGCTTTCGAGATCGAGATGGTTGCTCGGTTCGTCGAGCAACATGACATCCGGCCGCATGAGCAGGATGCGGGCCAGCGCCACGCGCATCTTCCACCCGCCCGAAAGCTTGCCGACGTCACCGTCCATCATCTCCTGGCTGAAGCTCAGGCCGGCCAGAACCTCGCGCGCCCGGCTTTCCAGCCCGTAACCGTCGAGCTCTTCATAACGCGCCTGCACTTCGCCATAACGCTCGATGATCGCATCCATCTCGTCGAGCCTGTCGGGATCGACCATCGCCGCCTCAAGTTCGCGCAGCTCCGCCGCGACCGAACTCACCGGGCCCGCGCCGTCCATCACCTCGGTGACGGCGCTGCGCCCCTCCATCTCGCCGACATCCTGGCTGAAATAACCGATCGAGACATTCTTTTCCGTGGAGACCTGTCCCTCGTCCGGCTGCTCCTGCCCCGTGATCATCCGGAACAGCGTCGTCTTGCCCGCCCCGTTCGGCCCCACAAGCCCGATCTTCTCACCCTTGTTCAAGGCGGCTGCAGCCTCAATGAAGAGAATGCGGTGGCTGTTGGACTTGCTGATATTCTCGATACGGATCATGGAAAAACGGGCCTCGTCGTGTTCCGCGCCCTATGCCACGGCGGGACACACAAAGTCCATGCGCTCCCTTCGGGAACGCCGGTCATTTCACGCCCTGGGAAAGAAAACAATGGCGGAGAGGGTGGGATTCGAACCCACGATACGGTTGCCCGTATGCCGCATTTCGAGTGCGGTGCTTTCGACCACTCAGCCACCTCTCCGGGTTATCCTTGGTCGACGCTTTGGAAGCGCGAGGCGGTTCATAGCGGCAGACGGTCGGGATGGCAGCTCCGTCTCATGGGAGACCAAAACTCAGCGCCGCATGTGCCGGTAGTGTGGCTAATCGCGGACGATCTGCAGGAGCGGCTCGAAGCTGTATAGCGCCGGACGTCTACCCGCAGCTGGTTCTACCGTTCGAATGAGGCCACGCTCGGCTAGGATACGTGTGAACCGATGTGCTGAAGTTTCCGGAATGCCAGATTTCTTGGTGAAAACGTTGTTCCTGAACACCGGACGGGAGAAAAGGAAGTCCAATGCAGCCGTGCTCCACTGCGAAGTTAGAATCTGAGGAAACTCTCTTTTCAGCTCCTCATATAGGTCCCGGATTCGTTCAGCAGTCGCAAGGTTCTTTTGTGCCTGCGCCTCCAGCGCCTCGAGGAAGAAGATAATCCAGTCGGTCCAGGCTCCCGATTTGGAAACTTCCCGCATCCGATCGATATATTCGTCGCGGCGGTCTTCAAAATAGCTACTGATATAGAAATGTGGGGCAGAGATCGCTCCGGATTTCCACAGCATGAGGGTGATCAGCATTCTGCCGATTCGACCATTGCCATCCTTGAATGGATGCAGTGCTTCAAATTCAAGATGAGCGATCGCCGTCTTGATCAGGATCTGCCAGTCTTCCGACTCAATAAATGCAAATAGGCGGTCCATCCCATCCTGGAGTTGCTCCGGCCTCATGGGAACGAAGTGAACTTTGCGGCGCGTCCGGTCTGCTAGATAATTCTGTTCTGTCTTGAACTCGCCTGGAGAGAGGTGTGCGCCTCGGCCGAAACCGAGTAGAACGCGATGCGCGCTTTTAATGAGGAAGCTCGACAAAGGAGCGCCTTGTTCGATACTGCGCTGCGCGGCCGTCAATGCGCGGCTATATAAGAAGACCTCGATTGCTTCGTTGCGATAGTGGCCGCCGGCATCGTCACCGCTCTCTTCCTGGTCTGCTTCATATCTTAGGACTTCGTCCAGTGTGCTTACCGTGCCTTCCATACGGGATGACACGACGGCTTCCTGGTTTCTGAGCGGTGCGAGAAGAATTTCGCTGTTGTGCATCCCCTTTAACATCTGGTCATAGCGAGCCAGAGCTGCGGATGCTGATGCTATCGGCATAATCAGGCGGCCAGCATCGATCCGCTGAGGCGGAAACTGATCGTAGTGATATTCAACTGCTTCGGATACGTCCAAACCGGGGCGCAAAGCCATGTTGATTTCCAATTATCGCTATTTTTGACGCACAACGCAGGTTGTCTTTGTCATGCAGGAGACAAGTCGGCTTGTCTACCCAAAAACGTCATTTCTGGGACTCAAAGCCGCTTGGTTTTCACCGACGGGACTCAAAAACCTTTGCCTTCCAAAAATGAACATTATTGAAAGTCAATCGATCTTGCCTCCCGTGTGCGCAATACAAACAGTTTTCCCTTCCAATTTGATGGCGATCTGGAGCTCAAACAACAAATTGCAACGGTGAGAGAGGCTAAGCAGGTTCCAATCGAAGGCGTGCAGCCATTAAGGTGCCAGCTGATTCGGATGATGGCAGGGACCAAGCATGCTCACAGGTGAAATTCGCTCGAAGGTCGATCAGGTCTGGAATGCCTTTTGGGCTGGCGGTATCGCCAATCCGCTGGAGGTGATCGAGCAGATCACCTACCTCTTGTTCATGCGCGGCCTGGACGAAATCCAAACCCGCGAGGAGAGCAAGGCCAACATGCTCGGCCGGAAGATCGAGCGGGTGATATTTCCGGATGGTGTCTATCGGCAGGATCGCGACGGAAAAGATGTGAGTTATCAGGAGCTGCGCTGGTCGCGGCTGAAGAATGAAGACCCGGCCCGGATGTATCTGCTGGTCTCGGATTTCGTCTTTCCCTTCCTGCGCGAAATGGCCGAGGACGGCACCGCCCATTCGGAACACATGAAGGGCGCGCGCTTCACCATCCCGACGCCCGGCCTGCTGGCCAAAGTGGTCGACATGTTGGCGGACATCCCGCTGGAGGGTCGCGACACCAAGGGCGATCTCTACGAATACATGCTCGGCAAGATCGCGTCCGCCGGCCAGAACGGCCAGTTCCGCACGCCGCGCCACATCATCAAGCTGATGGTCGAACTAACCAAGCCCACGCCGCAGGATGTGATCTGCGATCCGGCCAGCGGCACCTGCGGTTTCCTGGTCGCGGCCGGCGAACATCTGCGCGAGCACCATGCGAAGCTTTTCATGGACAAGTCGCTCAACCGGCATTTCCACGATACGATGTTCCACGGCTATGATTTCGACCAGACCATGCTGCGCATCGGGTCGATGAACATGCAGTTGCACGGGGTCGAGGGCGCCGATATCCGCTACCGGGATTCGCTTGCTTCCAGTCATGGCGATGATGCCGGCAAATATTCGCTTGTTCTCGCCAACCCGCCCTTCGCCGGCTCTCTGGATTACGAGACTACCGCCAGCGACCTGCTGTCCATCGTCAAGACGAAGAAAACCGAGCTTCTGTTCATGGCGCTGTTTTTGAAGCTCCTGAAGCCCGGCGGGCGCGCGGCGGTGATCGTGCCGGATGGCGTGCTGTTCGGCTCGTCCACGGCACACAAGGCGATCCGCAAGATGCTGGTGGACGACCACAAGCTCGACGCGATCGTGAAGCTGCCGTCCGGCGTGTTCAAGCCCTATGCCGGCGTCTCCACGGCGATCGTGTTCTTCACCAAGACCAATTCCGGCGGCACGGATCACGTCTGGTTCTACGATCTGCAGGCCGACGGTATGAGCCTGGATGACAAGCGCCAGATGTTGCTGCCGGAGGAAAAATTCGGTCCCGTGCCGAAGGAGAAGCTCAGCGAGGAAGAGCACGCGAAGAACAACCTGCCGGATGTGCTGACCCGCTGGGCTGAGCGGACCGGCACCGAGCGCGAAAACCTGCGCACGGGGCAGAGTTTTACAGTAACGCGCGGGGAAATCGCCGGTGCCGACTACGACCTCTCGCTCAACCGCTACAAGGAAGTTGTGCACGAGGCGGCCAAGCATCGGCCGCCGAAGGAGATCATTGCGGAACTGCTCAAGCTGGAGGACGAGATTGCGATGGGGCTGCGGGAGTTGGAGGGGATGCTGTGAGCTACGCCTGGCAGACGGTTCGTCTCGATTCAATTTTTGAGATCGCGCGCGGCGGCTCACCAAGGCCTATCGAGAATTTCATTACTGATGATGCAAACGGCTTGAAGTGGGTGAAGATCGGCGACGCAACTGCTAGCGGAAAATATATCGAGCGCACGAAGGAAAAAATTAGGCCGGCAGGGCTCAATAAAACGAGGCAGGTTTTCCCGGGCGACTTCTTATTAACGAACTCCATGAGTTTCGGTCGTCCATATATTATGGCGACAGACGGGTGCATACATGACGGCTGGTTGCTTTTAAGACCGCGTGATGAGCGCATTGTTTGGCGAGAGTTCTTCTATCATCTGCTTGGTTCTCAAGCCGTTTATGGCAAGCTTGCAAGCCGCGCCGCTGGATCCACAGTCAAGAATCTTAACACTGAAATTGTCTCCAGCGTTGAAATCCCCCTTCCGCCCCTCGAAGAGCAGAAGCGGATCGCGGCGATCCTGGATAAGGCCGATCAACTGCGCCAGAAGCGCCGCCAGGCCATCGCGCTGCTCGACAGCCTCACCCAGTCGATCTTTCTGGAGATGTTCGGGGATCCGGTGAGTAATCCTAAGGGATGGAAATGGGCTAAGCTCGGAGCGATCGGAGATCTAGATCGTGGTGTGTCAAAGCATCGGCCCAGAAACGATCCTCGGCTATTAAGCGGGAGCCATCCTCTGATACAAACGGGAGACGTTTCGAACAGCGGTGGCTACATCCGAGCGTATAAGTCTACCTACTCCGACCTCGGACTTGCACAGAGCAAAATGTGGCCGGCAGGAACCCTATGCATCACGATCGCCGCAAACATCGCTAGCACTGGCATCCTGACGTTTCCAGCTTGCTTCCCCGACAGTGTGGTGGGCTTCAGCAGCTCCACGCCGGGAATGAGCCAATACGTTCGCGTGTGGATGAGCTTCCTAAAAGACACATTGGAGAGAATTGCTCCAGCCGTCGCGCAAAAGAACATTAACCTGGCGATTCTCCGCGACCTTGACATTCCTCTACCGTCGGCAGAAACCTTGCGGAAGTTCAACTTGGCGATGGATCAACTAGTGATAGAGCAGGAGAGATCGATGTTGCATGCGCAGAACTCGGACGTTCTCTTCTCCTCCCTCCAGCACCGCGCCTTCTCCGGCCAGCTCTGAAGCTCCATGTCCAACTTCGCCTTTCTCGCCGCCGAATTTCCCGAGATCTTCGACAGCGCGAAGCGGGCGGAAGCTTTGGCGGAAGGCGATCCGCGGGCGTCGGCCTTCTATGCACGGCGCACGGTGGAACTATCAGTGCAATGGGCCTACACCCATGATCCCGGCCTCAAATTTCCCTATCGAAGCAATATCTCGGCGCTGATCCACGAGCCGAGTTTTCAGAAGAACGCCGGCCAGGCGGTGTTTTCCAAGGCCCGCGTGATCATCAAGATCGGCAACCAGGCCGTTCATGAAAGCCGCGAGACGAAACCCGCCGAAGCGGCCAATGCCGTGCGCGAGCTGTTCCATCTCTGTTTCTGGCTGGCCCGCACCTATGCGCGCAAGGGCCGCCCCGCCGACACCCTCGCCTTCGACCCTGCCCATCTGAGCCGCAAGAACGATGTGGTTAAGCGCGCCTTCACCGAGCTCACCCGCATGAAGGGCGAGATGGAGGCGAAGGACGCGGCTTTCGAGGGCATGCTGCGCGACAAGGCCGATCTCGACGCGGAACTCGCGCGCCTGCGCGCCGAGGTCGCCACCGCCCGCCGCGAGAACGAGGCACGTCCCGATCATCACGACTATTCTGAAGCCGAGACCCGCGACCTTTATATTGATCTTCTGCTAAAGGAGGCGGGCTGGAAGCTGGACAGCCCACGCGACCGCGAATTTCCGGTCGAGGGCATGCCGAATGCCGAAGGCAAGGGGTTCGTCGATTATGTTCTATGGGGCGATGACGGCAAGCCCCTGGCGCTGATCGAGGCCAAACGCACCAAGCGCGATCCCCGCGCCGGCCAGCAGCAGGCCAAGCTCTATGCCGACTGCCTAGAGAAACAGTTCGGCCAACGGCCGGTGATCTTCACCTCCAACGGCTACGAGCACTGGATCTGGGACGATAGCGCCTATCCACAGCGCGCCGTTTCCGGTTTCTACAAGAAGGCCGAGCTGGCGCTGATGATCCAGCGGCGCACGAGCCGCAAGCCGATCACGGGACTGACCGTCAACAGAGAAATCGCCGGCCGCTATTACCAGACCCGCGCCATTTCCCGCGTCGCCGAGACGTTCGAGGCCCACAAGCAGCGCAAGAGCCTACTGGTCATGGCGACCGGCTCCGGCAAGACGCGCACGGTGATCGCGCTCGTCGATCTTTTGATGCGCGCCGGCTGGGTGAAGCGCGTGCTCTTCCTCGCCGACCGTGTGGCGCTGGTGAACCAGGCCGTGCGCGAGTTCAAGCGGCAGCTGCCGGAGACGTCGCCGGTCAATCTGGTGACGGAGAAGAACGGCGAGGGCCGCGTCTTCCTCTCGACCTATCCGACGATGATGAACCTGATCGACGAGCGCAAGGCAGGCGAGGCGCGTTTCGGCCCCGGACACTTCGATCTCGTTATCATCGACGAAGCGCATCGCTCGGTCTATCAGCGCTACGGCGCGATCTTCGACTATTTCGACAGCCTGCTCGTCGGCCTGACCGCGACGCCGAAGGACGAGATCGACCGCAACACCTACGGCCTGTTCGACCTCGAAGATGGGGTGCCGACCGACGCCTATTCGCTCGACAAGGCGGTGGAGGACGAATATCTCGTGCCGCCGCATTCCGTCTCCGTGCCGCTCAAATTCCAGCGCGAGGGCATCCGCTACGACGATCTTTCCGACGACGAGAAAGAGCAGTGGGACATGTTGGAATGGGACGAGGAGGATGGCGACCCGCCCGACAGCGTCAACGCCGAAGCCGTCAACAAGTGGCTGTTCAACGCCGACACCGTCGACAAGGTCTTGGCGCATGTGATGACCGAGGGGCTGAAGGTTGCGGGCGGCGACCGGCTCGGCAAGACGATCATCTTCGCCAAGAACCAGAGCCACGCCGAGTTCATCGAGGAGCGCTTCAACCGCGCCTATCCGCATCTTGCCGGCCATTTCGCCCGCGTCATCACCTTCAAGACCGAATATGCGCAGAGCCTGATCGACGATTTTTCGAAGAAGGAAAGCAATCCGCACATCGCCATCTCCGTCGACATGCTCGACACCGGTATCGACGTGCCGGAAGTCGTCAATCTCGTGCTGTTCAAGCTGATCCGCTCGAAAACGAAATTCTGGCAGATCATCGGCCGCGGCACGCGCCTCTGCCCCGATCTCTTCGGCCCCGGCGAGGACAAGGAATTCTTCCGCGTCTTCGACTATTGCCAGAACCTGGAGTTCTTCCGCCAGAACCCGCAGCCGGACGACGGTCGCAATGCCAGGAGCCTGAACGAACGGCTGTTTGCCGCCCGCTTTGACCTTGTCCGCGCTCTGGATGAGAAGCGGAGGCTGGGTGTGGTGGGTGTGGCGGAGCCGGATCAGGATGCCTATGACGCCGGCGTCGAAAAGCGGGAAGACGAAAAGCCGCTTGACGAGCGAACGATCCGCGATGAGGCACTCGATGCGCTGCGCACCTATGTCGCCGGCATGAACCTCGATAACTTCATCGTGCGGGGCAAGCGTCGCGCCGTCGAGAAATACAAAGCTGCTGAGGCCTGGAGCGATCTGACGGACGCCATGCGCGACGAACTGCTCGACGAGGTCGCACCCCTGCCAAGCGAGGTTAAGGGCGAGGCGGAAGAGGCGAAACGCTTCGATCTCCTGATCTTCGGCCTGGAGCTCGCGCTGCTCAAGGGTTCGAAGAGCTTCGATAGGCTGAAGAAGCAGCTGATCGAAATAGCTTCAGCACTTGACGAACAGACTGCAATCCCGGTCATCGCCGCACAGCATCCGCTGATCCTCGACATCCTCTCCAATATTTGGTGGGAGGGCATCACCGTGCCGATGCTCGAACTGGTGCGGCTCAGGCTTCGCGGCCTCGTGCAGCATATCGAGAGGGGCAAGCGCAAGATCGTCTACACCGATTTCGAGGATGAGCTCGGCCAGGGCGCCGAGATCGACCTGCCGGAGGTCGGCGAGGTCGATTTCGCCCGCTTTAAGCGCAAGGCACGGCATTTCCTGCGCGAGCATGAGGACCACATCGCCATCGCCAAGCTGCGCCACGGCAAACCGCTGACGCCGACCGACATCGAGGAACTGCAGGGGATGCTGCTTTCCGCCGGCATCGGCGACGCCAAGCACCTGGAGAAGGCGACCGAAGTAGCCCACGGCTTCGGGACCTTCGTCCGCTCCCTGATCGGGCTCGACCGCGCAGCGGTAGCCGAGGCGTTTTCCGGTTTTATTTCCGAGAGCGGCGCCACGGCCGACCAGATCGAGTTCATCGACATGGTGATCGAGCACCTCACGGAAAAAGGCGTGATGGACCCCGGCCTTCTCTACGAAAGCCCCTTCATTGACGTCGCGCCGGAGGGACCGGAACAGGTCTTCGATTTCGAGAGAACCAAACGATTGATAGAAGTGATCAAGGGGCTGAACGAGAGTGCAGTGGGGTAAGGCCTATGATCGACCTGGACAGTATCGCACTTCTTGGTATCGACGTCGGCTTCTCCAAATCCCGACCGACGACGGGCATCGCCTGGAGCAAGGGCAGAGCATTCAAGGCCGCAAGAACTCACACCGACTGGCAGCGCCGCAGCCAACACATTCCGGCGACGACGACCTTCTCCGTCATCGCTATCGATGGTCCGCTCGTCCCTCTCGGTTCTGATGACAGTCTCGATCGCTTTTGTGAGCGATTATTCATTCGCGGCGCGTTTCAGACTCGGTGCAAACCCGGCCTGAGCCATATTGGATATGGACGCGATTTGAGGCGGGCTGCTGCGGAGACGGCGGAGCAGGTCGTTCATCTCGCCGACCGGAATGTTGTGGTCGAAAGGGCCATTCGAAATGGCGCCTCGATCGTTGAAGCATTTCCCAATGCATTCTTGGGTGTTCTCTTGCCCGAGGCGCGCTTTGCCATGCCGGCAGCCGGCAAGCGCAAGAAATTTGATTGGCTCTATGATCATGCCGTTGAAAGCGGCGTTCTCGAAGACCTGTTTCACACGATCGGCTGGCTGAACCTCGAACTGATAGACGCCGTATTGGCCGAGACGGATCACGAGAAGCGAGCCGCCTGGATCTGCCTCCTTACCGCGGCCTGTGCGGCAACTGGAAAGTCTGAGGTCGTCGGCGACGAGGTTGGTGGGTGGTTTTGGCTGCCGCCCACGAACCTCTGGGCTCAATGGGCTCGCGACGCATTGGCCCACAGTGAGATAGAGCTGCGGAGACAGAAACATGCCGGCTGAACCTCGTTCGCCGCGCCTGGCGGTCCTCATCGACGCCGACAACGCCTCGGCAAAAATCGTCGACGGTCTGTTCGAGGAGATTGCCAAGATCGGCGAGGCAAGCGTCCGGCGCATCTATGGCGACTTCGCAAATGCTCGCTCGAAGGCCTGGATCGACGCGCTCGCAAAGCACGCGATCATCCCGCAGCAGCAGTTCGCCTACACCACCGGCAAGAACGCATCCGACATCACCCTGGTCATCGACGCTATGGATCTGCTGCACAGCGGACGCTTCGACGGCTTCTGTCTCGTATCATCCGACAGCGATTTTACTCGCCTGGCCGCTCGAATACGCGAACAGGGCGTTGATGTCTTCGGCTTTGGCGAGCAGAAGACGCCGGAGAGTTTCCGGCAGGCGTGTCGTAGATTCATCTACACCGAAAACCTGCTTCCTACCGCCACGTCCAACGACAGCGACGCGAGCAGCACGTCGAAGTCGCTCCAGCCACCGAGCGCCGCCACACCGATCATCAAAAAGGTCATCGGGCAGATGGAAACCGAGGATGGCTGGGTGCCGCTCGGTGCTGTCGGCGCACAGCTAGCCAACCTGGCGTCGGACTTCGATCCGCGAACATATGGGTTCCGAAAGCTCAGCGATCTTGTGCGAAAGACCAATGCGTTCGACCTCGATCAGCTAGAGGGTAAGCCGCTGCGGATACGGGTCAAACAGACAGGGCCGAAGAAGAGCTCATAAACGGTGAGCGGTATGCTGTTGGTTGACTCACAGCCGCTCGCTGGTGAGCACCGAGAGTTCTGACGTTGCTTCGCAGCTCTCGACGTGCCAAACGCGCCAGCGAGTCTCCTGAGCGGATCGGGCGACCGTGACCGGATATTGATATGACGAAGAAGCAGGCGCGCGACCGAGCGTATTATGAGGAACGGCTAAAAAGGGATCACCCGTCGGTCTACGCCGATCTTAAAGCCGGAAAGCATCGCACTGTCACGGATGCCGCAATTGCTGCCGGTTTGAGGAAAGTAAGAACGCGCTTACTTGAGTTGAGGAACGCGTGGACGAAGTCTGATCCTCTTGAACAAGATGCGTTCTTAAGGTGGTTGAGGGCGTCAGGAGCGTTGCCACCGAGCGTTCCCGCCGCGGCGACTGTGACTGGCCCCGCTCGTATCGCTATCGATCGCCAGCTGACGCCACGGGCATGCCGGCGGATCGAGGAGATAATGTCAAAGCGCCACCTCACGATCGGCCAGCTGATGGTCGAGCTCGGGTATCCAGCGCTTAACGCCTCCGTTGGAATGGCCCTCGCACGGGGGACGCGCCTTAAGCCCGACGTGATCGCTGCCCTTGAGAAATGGCTTGCCGCAAACGCGTCCGTTTAACCGCAATGACAGCTGGTCAACCATCTCGTCGATCGGAGACCAGATCCTTCAGATCCTTGATGCTGATCTTGTAGATGGAGTTGAGTGTGTTGACATAATCCACATCCTCGTCGGCCCGGCACGCTCCCCCATGCAAGCGCTGCTCGATACCGCGACTGCGCGCCAGCTGAGTAATAAGATCGCTGATTGAGATTCCCCCTAGCGGAGCAAGTGCTTCAGCAATGCGTCCTTCGAGCATCGGATCAACGGGGATACGACATTTTTCCGAGATCACACGTATCCGACTTGCGATCGACGTTAACACGGACACCGCTGTCTCGAGCTCGTCGTCAGCCCTTGCCAGAGTCGGACCGGATAAGGCTATACCGACTAGAACACCGCACACCGTTGTAGCTTTTCCCCATTTGCGGCCTGGGGCAGATTGTGAAGAGCGAAACATCGTAAATTCGAACCTTCCTTGATCGAGCGACCCGGCGAAAGGCCGGGTCTCAAGAGGTTCATTGGGCGGGTCGAGTTTCTGCACAATGGCGGGGAAGCCACAGGTGCTTGGGATCATTCTGCTGAATTCGCTTTCAGAACGGCATGCACCCACCGGCCTCCTACCACCGGCACTCGTCCCTCCTCGCCGGCGAGCTTCCTGCTCAACAGGCGTGCGACATCGCCATAGCTGCGCTCTTCGCGGAACCAGGTGAGGTGTTCATGGCCGCAGAGCTTCCGCAAAAGCGGATCGTAATGCCGGGGGAAGGTTCGGCATCGTGTTCAAGCATTCCGCACACCTCCAGAAGAGACAGCTCATATTCAAACGTTCAAAACATCCCGAACGTCGGATCACTCATCATCTGGCTCGCTTCTTCTGATTTCGCCTGGCGCAGGCGGTTCCGCTGCTGCTGGCGAACGATGAGTTCCGCCTGTATGTCCGAAGCTGAGGCTCCGCTCGCTTCACGGCGCTTGACGAAATTGCGATCTGCGCGCTGGCCACGCTTGCGCTCTTCCTTCTCGTCGGCCGTTAAATGCGATAGATCTTCGTTCGGCGTAGCGCGGACCTTACGGCGGCTTGCGTTGCGTGACTCCCGTCCTTCACCTGCGCGCCAGCGATCCACATCGCGACGCCGGCGCCAACCTTCATCACTGTCACGCCTCTTTTCTTCCTCAAACCGCTTCTTTGCCTCGCGGATTTGATATTCCAATTCCGCCAGCCGGCGCTCTTTATTCGGCTGCGTGGAAAGCTCTTCATACTTTTCCTGCAGTTCCCGAAGTTCCCTCAGCCGACGGTCAAAGGGCGTCAGCCTGATCTCCGCCGGAATGAAGGTGAAAGTGTCGTCATCGCTAACGTCCGCCATTGGTTGTCCCCGTCTGTTGTTCACGCGGGGACTTATAACGGAGAGGCAACGGAACCGCCGCGGGTCGTGAGCGAAGGCGATATGACGAGATACAAAACCGGATCCGAGACCTTTTCGGACCATTCCATAGCTGGGAAGCGTCTCTACAAACTACGTGAACTTTTGGCCGTTATTATTAAACACTAATACATAATAACTTATATTATTTAGTAAATACTAATAGACCGGACAAAAGTTCACGCTTGTTCCAGTATAGACACTCGGTCGCCTGCGGCTCCCTCCCTGCGCGGCCTCCGGCCTTGCCCGCGCCGCTGGCGCGGACGAATGAACGAACGCCCGGTAGTTCAACGTCACTTCGAGAAAGAGAAGCGAATGGAATGGAAGACATGGACCAGGGGAAACACTCCGGCTGGTCGCCTACGGCTCCCAGCAACGGCAATCCGGCGGTCGGTTCGGTTTCCCTCCCTAACACGTCCGGGTGGCGAAAAAGCATCAGACGCGCGGTCAACACCCTCGACCTTAGGTCTGGCATCTCTTCATTGACTCGAGGATTCGCTGTGGCGAGCTCCGTCGGTTAAGATGATGATTTGCACTATTGCTCTTCGGCGCGTGCCAGTGAGCTCCTATGTCGATTTTGGCAGAGGAGGTTTGAACGACCAGTCTGTCGCCGGCACGGAAAGCATCCCAATCAAGCAGCTTGCTTATTTCTAGGACTTCGATGCGCGGTGGGCGAGTTGGAGGAGCGGACGCCGTAATCCTGTCCGGTCAGACTCAGGAGGCTATACGGCACCAGGTCGATGCGGACAGAAAGAAGGCGCGCTTTCTTTTGACGTCCAGCACTATGAGACACGACGCAAATAGGGATGTCGCCGGCGTGATATGAGGTCCAATTCCCACGTGGTTGCGAACTAGGATCCTGAATCGTAGATCAAGCTACTGTAGCATTTGCGGAACTGTGCGGATATGTTTTCAGTGCTTGGAACCAAGGCGGACCGAGCAAGAAAGACTTAGGCTCAAGCAGGTCGTCGCTTCTTTATCACAAGATGTCCGCATAGACACTGCGTGGTCAAAAGGCGAAAGGGTCAATCACAACCAGAGCGGGCTGGCGCACCTTTACGCGGAAGAGGAAATCATCGAATTCGGCTCGATCTGTCAAGATCATGTAAACATAGCGTCAAGGTCAGGGCCATTTTTCGAGCGATTTCGGCGTTTATGACAACATCGATTGCAACTTTAAATATGTATTTGTCAAGCTTTCGGCGCCATTACCTTTACCTAGCGGATGTTTCAGGGCGATCTAGGTAAAGGTATGTCAAGGTCGTAACGGCGTCAGGCAAGGCGAGCGACGAGGTCGTCGGCAGACAAATGCGTATAGCGTTTAAGCATCCGCAGCTCCTTATGTCCCGAGATGCTGCTGACCTCGATGACGTTGAGACCCCGCTCGAACAAGCGGCTGACGCCCTCGTGTCGCAGATCATGGAAACGGAGCCCGTTGATGTCGACACGTATCAGCAGACGACGCCACGCCTGCTCAAGCGCACCCGCCGTCATCGGGAAGACGATAGATTGATCTACCGCCGCGCGCTCCTTCCAGTGCATCAGCGCGTCGAAAGCGCGCTGAGACAAAGGCACCTGGCGTCCAGACCCATTCTTGGTCATCGTCAGCGTGATGACCCGACGATTGTGTGAGATGTCGCTCCAACGCAGACCGAGGATCTCGCCACGGCGCATCCCGGTCTCGATCGCCAGGATTATCAGTGTTTTGAAGAAGGGGATCTTGCCACCGTCACAGCCGTCGAGCAGGCGCTGTTCTTCGTCGCCGGTCAGTCTTCGACTGCGCTCATTGCGGATCACCGGACGACGAACCAGCTTCACCACGTTCTTTGCAAGAGGCAGGCCCCAATCACGGATCGCAACCTCGATCACGTGACTGAGGATCGCGAGCTCGCGCACTGTCGTAGATGGAGCTACGGTGCGGAGCCGCTCGTCGCGGAATGACGAGATGTCCTGAGGTGATAGACCGACCATCGTCCGGTAGGCGATGTCATGGCGCTTTAGCACGTCGATGCGCTGGATCTCCTGGACCGAGCCACGTTTGGTCGGCGATACCTCGATCTTGTAACGCTCCAGGAGCTCACTCAGCGTCGTGCTCTCGAGGATGCGGGTATCCGGCGCGGCACCGAACCGATCGACCTGGGCCTCCAGGTCACGCGCCCACTTCTCGGCGTCCAGCTTGCTGTCGAATGACTTGCAACGAGGCTTCATACCGCGCCGACGCACCTGTGCTTGCCAGCGTCCTCTGAGTTTTCGGATCGTTGCCATGTGATCTCCAATCAAGTTGAAGATCACGCGTAGGACGCCCCTGGTGTGGAGCCAAGGACAATTCCGGCACGCCAGTGTTGGCTCCGGCTGGCCCCTGTATTAGTCATACTGCAACAGAGACAGTTGACGGCCTATGGCAACCAAAACCACCCTCAATGCGAAGAACCTCGAGGCACTCGGTGCGCAACGGCTCGCCGAACTTCTGATCGAAATCAGCACAGGCAGTGCCGCGCATAAGCGGCGTCTCCGCATGGAGCTTGCCGGCAACCACAGTGGTGCCGAGGTCGCTCGAGAAGTCCGCAAGCGACTTTCCAGCATCGCACGCGCCAAGACCTTTATCGACTGGCGGAAGATCAAGGCCACGAAGGCGGATCTCGAGACGCAACGAAAGACGATCGTCGAAACCATCGCTCCTCACGATCCGGCGGAAGCTTTCGAGCTGATCTGGCAGTTCCTGGCGATCGCTGATCCTCTCTTTGACCGCTCAGACGATGGCAGCGGCTCGTTGATCCAGAGTTTCCATCAGGCCGGCACCGACGCCGGGAGTATCGCCAAAGCCGCGAAGATCGACGTTGATGTTCTGGCTGAGAGGGTGTTCAAGGCGTTTCAAGACAACGGCTACGGACAATTTGACCGGTTGATCACGGCGTTGGCACCGGCGCTCGGCAACAAAGGCCTGGAGCATCTCAAGGCACGCTTCGTCGCTTGGGCGAAAGAAGCCAAGGAGAAGCCGGCTAAGAATGATCGGCGGGTCATCGGCTGGAATAGCGCGGGTGCGATCTACGAGGACGAAGTCTATGGAAATCGCAAGGATCTCACCGTGCGCATCGCGCTGCAGGAGATTGCTGACGCCCAGGGTGACGTGGATGCCTATATCGCTCAGCAGTCGGAGAAGACGCGTGGCGCTCCCATGGTCGCAGCGGATATTGCCAATCGTCTTGTCTCAGCGGGACGAGCCGAAGAAGCACTCGCGGTGCTCGACAAGTTAGAGACCAACGGACGGGAGGATGTTCCATTCGAATGGCAGCTGGCACGCACGGAGGCACTGGAAGCGCTGGAGCGCAACGATGAAGCCCAGGCATTCCGGTGGGCGTGCTTTGAACAGTCATTGAATGATGAGCATCTGCGAGCCTACGTCCGTCGCTTACCCGACTTCGACGACCTCGAGGCCGAGGAGAGAGGTTTCGCATTCGCCCAAGCATTTCCGGATGCCAATCGCGCCCTCTACTTTTTCCTGCGATGGCCGTCACCGGCAGAGGGAGCGAAGCTTGTGACGAACCGGGCGTCCGAACTGGACGGCGATCTCTACGAGCTGATGACCCCGGCTGCAGAGGTGCTGTCGACCAAGCATCCACTGGCCGCCACGATCGTGTTGCGCTCGATGATCGACTTCACCCTGGAGAGTGGCCGGGCGAGTAGATACAAGCATGCGGCACGTCATCTGGCTAAATGCCGATCTTTGGCGACCCAGATCGAGGACTTTGGCAGCATCCGACCGCACGATGATTATGTCGCGGACTTGAAGCGAGAGCATGGTCGGAAATCGGGGTTTTGGAGCCTGGTGTCGCGATGATGTCGCCTTCACCCGCGAGCGTCCTCTAAGTTTCCGGATCGTCGCCATGTAATCTCCAATGATGTTGAAGATCTTGCGTAGGATGCCCCTAAAGGGGAGCCAATGGACATTTCGTCACCTCATGTATGACTGGTCTGAGATCGAGCTCACGCCCGTTCTACCTCATCAACAGACTATGGGCGGGCGGTAGGCCACTTTTCCTCGCGTATAACTCAAGTTGAGGCAACCATCTCTGAACAAAAACGTCGCGTCGTATCACGTTATTATGGTCGAATATTTGGCACTCGCTTTGAATCAACTTCGGGGAAGCTGTTACGAATCCGGTGGTCCCTGAGCAACCGATCAGGGGGTCAACAAATCTTGCGCTTGCTCCAGCCAGTTTCACGACCTTATCGCGTGGTGAAATCTCATTTATCACTCCAAGTGAATTTTTACCTAATACTTCAAAGCTATCTGGATTAACAATTGATCCGGTTAATACTATAAGTTTGAATTTTACCGGAGATACGTTCCATCCAGAGAGGTATTTCGCAACTACGAAATTTCCGAACGAGTGACATATCAGAGATATGTTATCTCCGTGTTCACGTTTAACGTCAAAAATAAAATCCCTAAAGCTATTTAATACTCTGTCTCGGCCGGATCCTCGAAAATAATCAAATACACTTGTATAACCATACACGAATAGACATACGATCCAACCAGCTGCGCTTGATAGTCTCGTCACCTCTGCATTCCAAGCGGCGCGTGACTTAATCCCATGGATTGTGACTAAGACTTTGGATCGAGCCTTTGGAACACTGATGTGGCGATTCATATATGCCCAGCGCGTGGCATCTAGGGTAGCCTCATCTGTGTATTGGACAATCTCTGCCAAAGCGAGATTATTCACCAGGCTAACTTCGACGACTCCAACCTGCTGGCCTGACCGGGCGGTGCTAAACAAGGCAACATAGCTGGAGAGAATCTGCGTCTGACTTTCCGCGCAAAACACAATATCTACTGCCACAGCGTCGATAGCGATGTTTTTAGAACCCTGGGATAGCTGCTCAAGAGTGGAATATACGATCAGAACATCCAGATCTGAGGGGTCAGGGCGCGACGTGATAAACGAACCGCCGAAAACAATTCTCGAAGCCCCCGTTTTATAAGCGTAAGCAGCAATATTCTCCACTGCCTGGGCGAACTGCGAGCGGTCATCGGTAGAGCAAAATCGTGCAACGACCTCCTCGAGTGAGGCCGACCAAATGCCTGGCGGCAAAAGCCCCTGTGGCGTGAGTTCAGGTAGTGCCAAGCTTCTCCCTCCCCATAAAGATGCAATGAGCTATCCTAGACTCAAAGGGTTTGGCAAGCAGGTCGTGCCGAGAGTGTGCCCCCCGTCATTTCAGCAAGCGCATTGAAGATTTTAGGGAACGTAAATGGAGCTTGCGGAGCCCTGCGGCTCAAGGTTCAAACTGGCGGAGAGGGTGGGATTCGAACCCACGATACGGTTGCCCGTATGCCGCATTTCGAGTGCGGTGCTTTCGACCACTCAGCCACCTCTCCGCTTCGCTGGTCGGCGCCTTGCGACGCGGGGCGGTACATAGCGGGTGTCGGGCGGGGGCGCAAGGGGGCGGGGCCTGAGAAAATTCATCTCTTTGTCATGGTGACGGGAAATCCCTTGACAGTTTCCGGCGGCTCACCTATTGCGCAAGGTGCAGTGGCATAGGTCTGACTTGTGCCGCTACGAGGGTTCTTTGCGCTTTCGGCCTTGGATTTCAAGGGCCGCCTGCCTGAACCCTCCCCGAGCCGGCGATGCGCTAATGCATCGTCATTCCCGCGACTGATAAAAAGACGGCCTTGCCCTTTGGGACAAAGAGCCGGCACGAACATGAAAGGATATAAAATGTTCGCAGTCATCAAGACCGGCGGTAAGCAGTACCGCGTGGCCGCCAACGACGTTCTGACGATTGAAAAGCTGTCGGGCGACGCTGGTGCGAAGATCGAATTCACCGAAGTGTTGATGGTCGGCGTTGGCGCCGATGCAACGATCGGCGCGCCCTTCGTCGAAGGCGCCGTCGTCACCGCAGAAGTCGTCGAGCATGGCCGCGCCAAGAAGGTTATCGCCTTCAAGAAGCGCCGTCGCCAGAACTCGAAGCGTTCGCGCGGTCATCGTCAGCACAACACGACTGTCCGCATCATCGACATCGCCGGCGCCGGCAAGGCCAAGAAGGCTTCCAAGAAGTCTGACGCCGCCGAAGCCGCAGCCGAATAATCCGGACAGGTAAAGGAGAACTCCCATGGCACACAAAAAAGCTGGCGGCTCCTCGCGCAACGGTCGCGATTCCCAGTCCAAGCGCCTCGGCGTGAAGAAGTTCGGCGGCGAAGCCGTCCTCGCAGGCAACATTATCGTCCGCCAGCGCGGCACGCAGTGGCATCCCGGTGCCAATGTCGGCCTCGGCAAGGATCACACGATCTTCGCTCTGACAGCTGGCAATGTGAATTTCCGTACGAAGGCCAACGGTCGCGTTTACGTGTCTGTCGCCCCGAAAGCGGAAGCAGCGGAATAAGCCGGTAGCGCTCTAAAACAGCCGGCGTCTCATCGACCCGGCTGGCGCTACAGGTTTCAGGCCTGAAGAAGAAAAAGGGAGATGAGGCAAGACCTTATCTCCCTTTTTCGTTCTGGAGGACTGAACATGCAAACCGAGTTGTTGCGGGAAGACCAATCACGGTCTCCCCAGGAAAGGCTGAGGCCTGACCGGTCGAGGACCGATTGCCCGATCTTACTGTCGCCGCGGCTCGTCATGAGAGCCCCGCACGAAGACGACATCGACGCCCTTGCCCATCTCGCCAACAACGCCAATATCGCCAATATGGTCGCCCGCATGCCGCACCCCTATACGGTTGCGGATGCCGCTGATTTCGTGCGACGCACACGCGCCGGCGCGATTGGCAAGTGCGTCTATGCCATCACGAAAGCCGACAACGGCGCCTTCCTCGGTTGCTGCGGCATCGAACCGCACGAGGACGGACGCACCGTCGAGCTCGGCTACTGGCTGGGCGAACCCTACTGGAACCAGGGCTATGTCACGGAAGCGGCCCATGCGCTGATCGACATGGTGTTCCGCACCCGTGACATCGACCAGATCGATGCGCGCTGCCGGGTCATGAACATCCCATCGCGGCGCGTCATTCAGAAGTGCGGCTTCCAGTTCCAGGCGACAGGCATGGTGCAGAGCCTCGCCGTCGGTGGCATGGTGCCCGTGGAATGGTACAGGCTCGATCGCAAGACCTGGGTCTCGCTGAAGAGCTGGGGAGGCATGCGATGAACGCCATGCAGACCCCGATGGACCGGAGCCGCATTGCCGGCCCCGGTCCCTGCCCGACCATCACGACGGCCCGCCTGACGCTGCGTCCGCACCGCATGTCGGATGCGGACGCCATCGCCCAGTCGCTGGCCGACTTCCAGGTATCGCGCATGCTGGCGCGGGTCCCCGCCCCCTATGACCGGCAGGAAGCGACCGAATGGCTTTCGGTCATGACCACCGATCTCAACGAGGGCTGGGCCTTCGCCATCACCGCCGGTGACGACGTGCATATCGGCTGCCTGTCCTTCGAAAAGCGGGAAATCGGCTGGGAAATCGGCTACTGGCTGAACCGCTTCTACTGGCGGCGCGGCTATATGAGCGAGGCGGTGCATGCGGCCATCGCGCGGTTCCTGATGCGCATGCCGGGCACGGAAATCCATTCCGGCGTCTTCGCCGACAACCTCGCCTCGCTCAAGGTGCAGGAAAAGGCGGGCTTCCGCGTCACGGGCTGCAGCGACGTGTTCAGCGTCGCCCGCGGCGCGATGGTGCCGCATATCGAAACGCTGTTGGCGCCGGGTGATTTTCGCCCGGCCTCCCCGCGGCGATAAAACAGGATCGGGGCGGAGAGATCCGCCCCGGTTTACGACAGCTCGAACCAGACGGGCATGTGGTCGGAGCCAAAGGCGGTCTCGTCCACCCAGGCATCCGTCAGGCGCTCCACGAGGCCGTGGCTGAGAAAACAATAGTCGAGGAACATGCGGTCGGCATGATCCTTCGGGTTGATCCAGCTGAAGCTTGCCGCATGGCGCTTGCCAAGGCCGGCCAGCGCATCGACGGGATTGGTGGCGCGGATCTGGCGGCCGTAGAGCGCGTCGACATCGCCGACCATTTCGCAATATTCCGGCGATTCCGGCACCATGTTGAAGTCGCCCATCAGGACATAGTCTTCCGGCACCGGCGGTTCGGGCAGGCCGAATTCATGAGCGCCGGAAATCGCGCCGCCCTCGAAACCGTAGAGTTGCGCGCGATCCTTGAGATACCGGATCTGCGCGATGCGCTCGTCGCGGTGGACATGGTCGAGATGCACGGAATAGACGCGCAGCGGGCCGCCGGGCGTGGCGATCACCACTTCGGTGGCGCCGCGCTGGAGGTTCAGCTTGTCGAGCGTGCGGGTACGGGGAAGTGAAATGAGGCGGGTCGAGAGGATCGGCCAGCGGGAAAAGATCATGTTGCCGAACTGGAAGCGGCGGTTGACCACACGGCCCTTCTCGATCGCCGAGCCGGCATCGAGATCGCAGGCCGGCCAGAAGGCGGAATAATGGTTGGCAAGCAGCGTCTGCAATTCGGCGACCATGTCGATGCCGCCGTTGAGGTGGAAGTTGCGGGTCACCTCCTGCAAGGCGATGATATCGGCACCGTGGATCGAGGAGACGATGCGCGGCAGGTCGAGGCGATCGTCGAGACCGATGCCGTACTGGATGTTATAGCTGACGAATTTCACGATAGTCTTTGACCTCTGCGGGAAGCGGCTATATCGAAGACGGCAAAATGAGCATGTTGAACAGAATAAAGCGAACGGCGAGCCGATGAAGTTCCTGGACGAAGCAAAAGTCTATATCCGGTCCGGCGACGGCGGGGCAGGGGCTGTCTCGTTCCGCCGTGAAAAATTCGTCGAATTCGGCGGACCCGACGGCGGCGACGGCGGACGCGGCGGCGATGTGTGGGTGGAGGCCGTCAACGGTCTCAACACGCTGATCGACTTCCGCTTCCAGCAGCATTTCAAAGCCTCGACCGGAACGCATGGCATGGGCCGCAACCGCACGGGCGCCAATGGCGCATCCGTGACGCTGAAGGTGCCCGTCGGCACGCAGATCTTCGAGGAAGACAACGAGACGCTGATCATCGACATGGTGGCCGAGGGACAGCGCTTCAAGCTGGCCGCCGGCGGCAATGGCGGCTTCGGCAACTCGCATTTCAAGTCCGCCACCAACCAGGCGCCGAACTGGGCCAATCCGGGCCTCGAAGGGGACGAGAAGACCATCTGGCTCCGGCTGAAGCTGATCGCCGATGCCGGTCTGGTCGGCCTGCCGAATGCCGGCAAATCGACCTTCCTCGCCACTTGCACCCGCGCCCGGCCGAAGATCGCCAACTATCCGTTCACGACGCTGCACCCGAACCTCGGCGTGGCGACGATCGACGGCAGCGAATTCATCTTCGCCGACATTCCCGGCCTCATCGAGGGCGCACATGACGGTGTGGGTCTCGGCGACCGCTTCCTCGGCCATGTCGAGCGCACGCGCGTGCTGCTGCATCTCGTCTCCGCGCAGGAAGAGGATGTGGGCAAGGCCTACAAGACGGTCAAACACGAACTGGAAGCCTATGGCGGCGGCATCACCGACAAGCCGGAGATCGTGGCGCTGTCGCAGATCGACCTTCTCGACGAGGACGAGCTGAAGAAGAAGACCAAGGCGCTGCAAAAGGCCTGCGGCCAGCCGGTGCTGCAGCTCTCCGCCGTCGCCAATGTCGGCATGATCGGTGCGCTGCGCGCCGTGCGCGACATCATTGTTCAATCGAAGAATGCCGGATCCGACGACTGAGATGACGAAGAACCGCAAACCGCTCGGAAAACACCGCCGGATTGTGATCAAGATCGGCTCGGCCCTGCTCGTGGACCGGGCCACGGGCCTGAAGAAGGCCTGGCTCGATGCGCTGTGCAAGGACATCGCGGCGCTGAAGGCTGGCGGCACGGATGTGCTCGTCGTCTCCTCCGGCGCCATAGCACTCGGCCGCTCCGTGCTGAAGGTGCCCTCGGGCGCCCTGAAGCTGGAGGAAAGCCAGGCAGCGGCCGCCGTCGGCCAGATCGCGCTGGCACGCGCCTGGTCGGAGAGCCTGTCATCCGACGGTATCGTCGCGGGCCAGATTCTGCTGACGCTTGGCGATACGGAAGAGCGCCGCCGCTATCTCAATGCGCGTGCGACGATCAACCAGCTTCTGAAGCTCGGCTCCGTGCCGATCATCAACGAGAACGACACCGTCGCCACGACGGAAATCCGCTATGGCGACAACGATCGCCTCGCTGCCCGCGTCGCGACGATGACCGGTGCCGATCTGCTCGTTTTGCTGTCGGATATCGACGGCCTCTATACGGCGCCGCCACATCTAGACCCGGACGCGCGTTTCCTCGACACCATCGACGCCATCACGCCGGAGATCGAGGCGATGGCGGGCGGTGCTGCCTCCGAACTGTCGCGCGGCGGCATGCGCACCAAGATCGATGCCGGCAAGATCGCGACGGGCGCGGGCTGCGCCATGATCATCGCGTCGGGCAAGGTCGATCATCCCCTGCGGTCCATCGAAAATGGCGCGCGTTCCTCGTGGTTTGCGCCTTCGGGCTCGCCCGTCACCGCGCGAAAAACCTGGATTGCCGGGCAATTGCAGCCGGCCGGCCGGCTGGAGATCGATGCCGGCGCTGAAACCGCACTGAGCGCCGGCAAAAGCCTGCTGCCCGCCGGTGTGCGCGGCGTCTGGGGCGCGTTTTCGCGTGGCGATACCGTGTCGATCTACGGCACGAACGGCCGCGAGATTGCCCGTGGCCTTGCCGGCTACGATGCGGACGAAGCGCGGCTGATCGTCGGCAAGAAATCCGCTGATATCGCCGAAATCCTCGGCTATGCCGGCCGCGCCGCGATGGTGCACCGGGACGACCTCGTGGTGACCGGCCTTGCCGCGTCCACCACGGAGGCGGGAAAGGACGTGAGCCATGCTTGATCAGGTCAAGACCGACATCGACGCCCTGATGGCCGAGATCGGCCGCAATGCCCGCGCCGCCGCCCGCCCATTGGCCATCGCAACGGCCGCGCAGAAGAACCGCGCGCTCGAAGCCATGGCGGCCGAAATCTTCGCCAATCGCGAGGCCATCCTCGCCGCCAATGCGATCGATCTCGCCAACGCCCGCGAAAGCGGTGTCGCTGCCTCTTTCATCGACCGGCTGACTCTGACAGCGGAGCGCATCGACGGCATCGCCGCCGCGATCCGCGATATCGCGGACCTGAAGGACCCGGTCGGCGACATCATCGCCGAATGGGATCGTCCGAACGGCCTGCATATCGAGCGCGTACGCACGCCGCTCGGCGTCATCGGCGTGATCTATGAAAGCCGTCCCAATGTGACCGCGGATGCAGGCGCGCTGTGCCTGAAGGCCGGCAATGCCGTGATCCTGCGCGGCGGCTCCGACAGCGTGAATTCATCGCAGGCGATCCATTCCTGCCTCGCCGCCGGCCTCAAGACCGCGGGCCTGCCGGAACACGCCATCCAGTATGTGCCGGTCACCGACCGCGCCGCCGTCGGCGCCATGCTGTCGGGCCTCAACGGATCGATCGACGTCATCGTGCCGCGCGGCGGCAAGAGCCTCGTCGCACGTGTGCAGAGCGAGGCGCGCGTGCCGGTCTTCGCCCATCTCGAAGGCCTCTGCCATATCTATGTCGATAAGTCGGCCGACCTCGACATGGCCAAGAGAATCGTCGTGAACGCCAAGATGCGGCGCACCGGCGTCTGCGGCGCGGCTGAGACGTTGCTGATCGATCGCGCCGTTGCCGACACGCATCTTACCCCGCTCGTCGAAGGTCTCGTCGCCGCCGGCTGCGAGGTGCGCGCCACGGACGAGATTCGCGCCCGCATCCCCGGCCTTGTCGCCGCAAGCGAACAGGACTGGTCAACGGAATATCTCGACGCGATCATCTCCGTCTCTCTGGTCGACGGCATTTCGGGCGCCGTGGAACACATCAATCGCTGGTCCTCCGCCCATACGGAAGCGGTGATCGCCGAAGACCCCGATGTGGTCGAGCGCTTCTTCAGCGAGATCGATTCGGCCATCCTCGTGCACAATGCCTCCACCCAGTTCGCCGATGGCGGCGAGTTCGGCATGGGCGGCGAGATCGGCATTGCGACCGGCAAGATGCATGCGCGCGGCCCCGTCGGCGTCGAGCAGCTCACCTCGTTCAAATACCGGGTGCGCGGCACCGGACAGGTGCGGCCCTGAGGTGACGGCGGACGCGGTTGCAGAGCGTTATCTGAGGATGCCGCATGTCGAAAAGGGCATGTCGGTCGGCCTGTTCGGCGGCTCGTTCAACCCGCCGCACCAAGGCCATGCGCTGGTTGCCGAAACCGCCCTGCGCCGGCTCGGCCTCGACCAGCTCTGGTGGATGGTGACGCCGGGCAACCCGCTGAAAGACCACAAGGAATTGGCGCCGCTTGCCGAGCGCATCCGTCTCAGCGAAGAGATCGCTCCCAGTCCCCGCGTAAAAGTGACGGCCTTCGAAAAGCGGCTTGGCCAGAGCTATACGGCCAAGACCTTGGAACGCGTGCAGGCCCTGAACCGCGGCGTGAATTTCGTCTGGATCATGGGCGCCGACAATCTGAAAACCTTCCATAAGTGGCAGAACTGGCAGAAGATCGCCTGCACCTTCCCCATCGCCGTTATCGATCGGCCGGGGTCGACGCTCGCCTATCTTTCCTCGCGCATGGCCAAGACCTTCGACTATGCCCGCGTCGACGAGGAGGATGCGATGAGCCTGCCGGGCCGGCGCGCACCCGCCTGGACCTTCATCCACGGGCCACGCTCGCCTCTCAGCTCCACGGCGCTGCGGACACGCACAACGCTAGAGAAAACCATCCATCAGAAGTGACGTCTTGAAAGTGGTAACCTTTGGTGCCTACATTTAGTGGGTGCCGGGGCCGACATATACCGGCACGAGACGTGCTTGACCTGTTTTACGGAAAGGAACGAACCTGACAACAGCGCACGCAAAGGGAAACGTCATCGGCGTTTTCTCCAGGAGCGCGGGCCGCAGCGACGATGCCGCCGACCGTGCCCTTCACCTGGTCCTCGCTAGCCTCGAGGACTCGAAGGCAGAAGATATCGTCACGATCAACATTGCCGGTAAATCGGCGCTGGGCGACTACATGGTGGTCGTGTCCGGACGCTCGAACCGTCACGTCATGGCGATTGCCGACCACCTCATCTCCGACATGAAGGACGAAGGCCTGGGCAATGCCCGCGTCGAGGGCCTTGAAGCCGGCGACTGGGTGCTCATCGACACGGGCGATATCATCGTCCATGTGTTCCGGCCTGAGATCCGGGAGTTCTACAACATCGAAAGGATGTGGGCGGCTCCTGAGATGGAAGACGGTACGGTTCACTAAACAACACGCCGGGCTCCTGTCCGGCGGGGAAACACGGTGGCGCCGCTGAAGCGCCACCCGAACGGACAGGGCTTCGGGCGATGCGGGTTGGACTTTTTGCGGTTGGACGGCTGAAGGCCGGCCCTGAGAAGGATCTTGCGGCCCGCTATATCGACCGTTTTGTGAAGGCCGGTCCCGCTATCGGCCTCGAACTCGGCAAGATGGCCGAAGTCGGCGAAAGCCGCGCCGGCAATGCCGAGACGCGCAAGCGCGAGGAAGCGGCGATGCTGGAGAAGGCACTGCCCGACGGCGCCGTGCTGATCCTGCTCGACGAGCGTGGCAAGTCGCTCGATTCACCCGGTTTCGCCAATCTTCTCGGCGGTTTCCGCGATGCGGGAAAACGCGAATTGATGATCGCCATCGGCGGCGCCGACGGGCTGGACCCCGCCCTTTACGACCGAGCAGATGCGACGCTCTGCCTTGGTAAAATGACCTGGCCGCACCAGCTCGTGCGCATCCTGCTCGCCGAGCAGCTTTATCGCGCCGTCACCATCCTCTCCGGCCATCCCTATCACCGCAGCTGACACCATGGCCGCGCAAGCCCCCAGGTTCAGAATAGCGGGGGTCCAGGATGGCAGAGGCCGTATTTTTGGCACTCTTCTGTCCAAGGGATCTTCAGGCTGCGGGATTTCTTGGCGAAAGCGCCAAATCAGCTTAGAGCGGTCAGAACAGATTTTGGGAAACGATGAGGAAAACCGGCAAAGCCTTTCCCGGTGGAGACGTCAGCCGCCTGCTGCGGCCGGCGCTGCTTTCGGCTGTGCTATCGCTTGCCCTCCTGCCCCATCCCATCGCCGCCGAGCCGAACGAGGCCGCCGTTACGACCGGTTCCCTGCCGAAGGCCGAGGTCGATCCCGCCGCCGCTCTGTCGCTGCGCCGCGACAGCACGCGCCGCGAACTGGAAACGCTGTCCCAGTCGATCACCGTCTCCGACGAGAAGACCAAGGCGCTGGAAGCCGAAATCGCCAAACTCGACAAATCACGCCAGACGCTGCGCGGCGAGATCGTGAAATCCGCGGCCATGCGCAAGGACATGGAAGAGAAGATCCTCGCCGGCGAAAAGCGGCTGGAAGGCATGCGCGAGCGGGAAGCGGGCGTGCGCGCCTCGCTGCATGATCGCCGCGGCCTGCTCGCCGAAGTGCTCGCCGCCCTCCAGCGCATGGGCCGTAACCCGCCGCCGGCGCTGCTCGTGACGCCGGACGATGCCCTGTCGTCGGTGCGCAGCGCCATCCTGCTCGGCGCCGTGGTGCCAGGCATCCGCAAGGAGACCGATGGGCTCATCGACGATCTCTCCGCGCTGATGGACATCAAGAGCGACATCGACCGAGAGCACACCGAACTGACCGACGCCATGCAGCTCAGGCTCGAGGAGGAGAAGCGCTCCGAGCTGCTGATCGCCGAGAACGAGACGCTTGCCACGACCAACAACCGCACGCTCGCCGCCGAGCGCCGCCGCGCCGAAGAGCTCGCGGCGCGTGCCTCGAGCCTCGAGGGCCTGATCGGCAGCCTCGAGCAGGAGATCGGCTCGGTGCGCGATGCCGCAGCGCTTGCCAAGTCCCAGGAGGAGGCGCGGCGCAACCAGTCGGACGCCGAGCGCGAGAAGGCGCGGGCGCTCGCCCGCGATAGCGTGCCCGACAAAAACCGCATTGCTCCCGCATACGAATTTCAGGAATTGCAGGCAAAACTCGACTATCCCGTGGCCGGCGACGTGCTGCGCCGGTTCGGTGACGCTGACGGTACCGGCCATGATTCGCAGGGCATGACGCTGGCGACCAATGCGGGCGCCCTCGTCACGGCACCGTCTGATGGATGGATCGTCTTTGCCGGAACGTTTCGCAGTTATGGACGCATGATCATCCTGAATGCCGGCGAGGGCTACCATCTGGTGCTTTCGGGCATGGACAAGGTGAATGTGCGTGAGGGTCAGTTCGTCGTGGCGGGTGAACCGCTCGCCGTGATGGGTGAAAAAAGGGTTGCGAGTGTCAATGCTTTGACGCTGGAAACAGACAAGCCGACACTTTACATTGAATTCCGAAAGAACGGAAAACCGGTTGATTCCCAGCCGTGGTGGTCCGCCAAATATTCTGGAAAGGCACGCAATGATTCGTAGGGCTTCACTCGTTCTCGTCGGTGCACTCATGGGTGCGACGGCCATGAGCGTCATCAACACGGCAACGTTGCCCGCCGAAGCCGCCGGCTCGTCGACCTATCGCGAGCTGTCCATCTTCGGCGACGTGTTCGAGCGTGTGCGCGCGCAGTACGTGACGCCGCCGAAGGAAGACCAGCTGATCGAGAACGCCATCAACGGCATGCTCTCCTCGCTCGACCCGCATTCCTCATATATGAATGCCAAGGACGCCGAGGACATGCGCACCCAGACGCGCGGCGAATTCGGCGGCCTCGGCATCGAAGTCACGATGGAAGACGAACTCGTCAAGGTCATCACCCCGATCGACGACACGCCGGCTGCCCGTGCCGGCGTGCTGGCCGGCGACTTCATCGCGAAGATCGACGGTACCGACGTGCGCGGCCTGAAGCTGGAAGAAGCCGTCGAGAAGATGCGCGGCGCCGTCAACACGCCGATCAAGCTGACGCTGATCCGCAAGGGCGCCGACAAGCCGATCGAACTCACCATCATGCGCGACATCATCGCCGTCCGGGCCGTGAAGTCCCGCGTGGAAGGCGATGTCGGTTATCTGCGCGTCATCTCCTTCACGGAGAAGACCTATGACGACCTGGAAGCCGCGATTACCAAGATCAAGAAGGAAGTTCCGGAAGACAAGCTGAAGGGCTACGTGCTCGACCTGCGCCTCAATCCGGGCGGTCTGCTCGACCAGGCGATCAACGTGTCCGACGCCTTCCTGGAGCGTGGCGAGGTCGTTTCGACCCGTGGCCGCAACGAGGACGAAACCCGCCGCTTCAACGCGACGCCAGGCGACGATGCCGACGGCAAGCCCGTCATCGTGCTGGTCAACGGCGGCTCGGCTTCGGCCTCGGAGATCGTCGCAGGCGCGCTGCAGGATCTGCGCCGCGCCACCGTGCTCGGCACGCGCTCCTTCGGCAAGGGTTCGGTCCAGACCATTATTCCGATGGGCGACGCCGGTGCGCTTCGCCTGACGACCGCGCTCTACTACACGCCGTCGGGCAAATCGATCCAGGGCACGGGTATTACGCCCGACATCACGGTCGAACAGCCGCTGCCGGCCGATCTGCAGGGCAAGCTGGAAACCGCGGGTGAATCCAGCCTGCGCGGCCATATCCAGGGCCAGAGCGAGACGGATCAGGGCTCCGGTTCGGCCGCCTATGTGCCGCCGGAAGCCAAGGACGACGTGCAGCTTCAGTACGCGCTGGAACTGCTGCGCGGCCAGAAGACCGACAAGGCGTTTCCGGCCAATCCGGAAAAGGCCGAGCTGAAGAACTAATCCCCCTCATCCGGGCCCGTCACCGCACGGGCCCGGATGTCCTTATGCAGCTTCGGCCAGCGCGGACTGACCTTGGGCACAGACATTCACGCACCGCTCGGCCAGGACCGCAAGGCAAGGCCGCAACCGGCGGGACCGTCACGGTTCTCCGTCGGCAATGTCGTGTTTGCCCTCGCCGTCACCGCCCTTCTCGGCTTTTCCGGCTGGACGGCCTTGGCGCCGAGCGGCCTCATCACAACGCCGCTGCCCTTACCCGCAGAAGAAACTGCCAATAACAACCAGACCGCTGACACCAAGGCCGACCAGAAGGTCGCCATAGCCAAGGAACGTGTACCCCGCACATCAGGGCTATCAGGCGCACGCGTCGAGGAAACGCTGACCGATGACGGCAATGTCGTGCGCACCTACAAGCCCGGCGGGCGCACAGGGTCCGGCCCGCTCATCATCGAAGCCAGCGGCGTCGGCCAGGATTCGCGCACGGCCGCCTTCCCGAACGAGGACTTGCTGGAGGATACGTCGGACGGCAAGATCCCCGTGATCGGCCTCGACGGCACACGGCCGATGGATCAATACGCCCGGCCCTGGTCGGGTGCGCGCGGCACGCGCATCGCCATCGTCGTCGGCGGCCTCGGCCTCAGCCAGACGGGCACGCAGCGCGCCATCAAGGAATTGCCGGGTGAAGTGACGCTCGCCTTCGCGGCCAGCGGAAACAGCCTGCCGCGCTGGATGCAGGAAGCCCGCCGCGACGGCCACGAAATCCTGTTGCAGGTGCCCTTCGAGCCCTTCGATTACCCGGAGAACGATCCCGGCCCGCACACGCTGCGCACCGATCTCAGCGAAGCCAAGAACCTCGCCGAGCTGCACCGCGCCATGGCGAAGACCACCAACTATACCGGCATCGTGAACTTCATGGGCGGGCGCTTCCTGTCGGATGCGGACGCCCTGGAGCCCGTCATGCGCGATGTCGCCAGCCGCGGCCTGCTCTTCCTCGACGACGGCAGTTCGGCGCAGTCGCTCTCCGGCACGATTGCCGGCGCCGTCGAGGCATCGCATGCTTTCGCCGATCTCCAGCTCGATGCCGACCTGTCGCGCGAATCGGTGCTGAAGAAGCTCGATGAGCTGGAACGCATCGCGCGGCGCAACGGCACGGCCATCGGCATCGCCTCGGCCTTCGACGAGAGTGTGGACGCCATTCGCGAATGGTGCGAGGAAGCAGGCGGCCGCGGCATCGAGATCGTCGGCGTCGCATCGCTCGCGGATATCCCCGCCAAACAATAGGACCTTTCGATGGGCAAGGACAAAGACAGGGTGATCAGGGCCGAGGATCTGCCCTACCGCCCCTGCGTCGGCATCATGGTGCTGAATGCGGACAACAAGGTCTGGGCCGGCCGGCGCATCGCCATCGGCAATTCCGAATATGACGGCTCGCCGCAGCTGTGGCAGATGCCGCAGGGCGGCATCGACAAGGGCGAAGATCCGCTGGAAGCCGCCTATCGCGAACTCTACGAGGAAACCGGCATGAAGAGCGTCTCGCTGCTGGCGGACGCGGGGCGCTGGATCAATTACGACCTCCCGGAGCACCTGATCGGCATCGGCCTCAAGGGCAAGTTCCGCGGCCAGACGCAGCGCTGGTACGCCTTCCGCTTCGAAGGGGCCGAAAGCGAGATCGCCATCAACCCGCCACCGGGCGGCCACGAGCCGGAATTCGACGAATGGGGCTGGAAGCCGATGCGGGAGCTGCCCGAGCTCATCGTGCCCTTCAAGCGCAAGGTCTATGAAGAGGTCGTCGCCGCCTTCGCGCATCTCGCGCCCTGAATGCAAAAACCCTCCCCAGGGCGAGCCGGGGAGGGTTCTCTTCGGTCTGACGTGATCAGAGGAAGCCGAAGTCGCTCGTCGAGAGCGTCTTGATGCCCTGCAGCGTGGCAACCAGTTCGAGATCCGCGTCCGAACCCTTGCCGTCAGCGTCGAACCACAGGCGACCGTTGTCGCTCTCGAACAGGAACGTGCCCTTGCTCGATGTCGCCACCGGATCGGCACCGACGACCAGCGTGACGGTCGCATCACCGGATGCGATGCCATAGTCGCTGCGATCGATCATCAGCTTGTCCTGGCCGCGGGTGAAGTCAGTGATGACGTCACCCTCGCCGTCCCGGCCTTCGAGGTTGAAGATGAACAGATCCTTGCCGGAACCGCCGGTGAGCCAGTCGTCGCCCGCGCCACCGGAGAGCATGTCGTCGCCGCCACGGCCTTGCAGCACGTCGTCGGCGCCGCCGCCATAGAGCGTGTTGGCGCCGGCATCGCCCCGGATATCGTCGTCGGCGCTGCTGCCGTGGATAATCTCGACATTCTTGACGGTGAGACCAAGGGCAAGGCCCTTATTCTTCGCCTGGTTTTCCAGATCGAGGACCACGGAGGTCGGACCGTCCTTGAACATCAGCGTGTCCTGGCCGGAACCGCCGTCGAAGACGTCCTTGCCGGTGAAGGCGGTGCGAACGAGCGTGTCATGGCCGGCATCGCCGAACAGCAGGTCGTCGCCGGCACCGTCTTCCAGCCAGTCATGACCATCGGCACCATGCAGCACGTCGTTGCCGGCATTGCCGAACAGCTTGTCGTTGAGGCTGCCGCCGGTGACCGTGTCCTTGCCCTTTGAGCCGTCATAGACGAGTGTTTCGAAGGCGTTGAAGCTGGTCGTGGCATCGACAGTCACCTTGCCGGTGGTGAACTTGAAGCTGATATCCTTCGTCTGCTCGGCAACATCGAGATCAAGGGTGTCGGTACCGATGCCGCCGTCGGCGGTATCACCGATGCCGGCATAGACGGTGTCGTTGCCAGCCTCCGCATAGAGCTTGTCGCGGCCGCCGGTCTTGTTGAGACCGTCGCCATAGAGCGTGTCGTTGCCGTCGCCACCACGCAGCGTGTCATTGCCGGCATCGCCCGAGAGGATGTCGTTGCCGGCACCGCCCGTCAGCGTGTCGGTGCCGGCACCGCCGCGCAGCTCGTCATTCAGCGAACCGCCGGTAAAGACATCATTGCCCGTCCCGCCGTAAAGCGCGACGCGCTCGATATTGTTCACCGTAACCGGCGTGCCGGCGACGACGACGCTCGGCGCCACCTTGAAGGTGATGCCCGAGGAATATTTGCTGAAATCGATGGAGGCGAAGTCCGTACCTGCGCCGCCGTTGAGCGTCAGCTTGCCGGTGGAGGCCGTGCGGTAGAAGCTGTCATTGCCCGCGCCGAGATCGACCGTGTTGTGGCCGATCGACGAGCCCAGGTCGCCGACGCGCACCACGTCGTTGCCGTCGCCGGCATTGATCGTGTTGGTGCCGCCGTTATCGTAGAGAGTATCGTTGCCCGCACCCGATGTCAGCTTGTCATTGCCCTTGCCGCCATCGAGCACGTCCGCACCGGCCGTGCCGATCAGCGTATCGTTGCCGGCAAAGCCGTAGAAGCGCACGCTGCTGGCTGAGCCGACCGATTTGACGACGTCATTGCCCGAACCGAAGGCAACCTCGATCGTCTCAAAGTTCTTCAGCACCGTGCCGTCGCTGATCTTGGCGGAGGCACTCGTCGCCTCGAAGGTCAGGGCCGCTGTCGCGGTCTTGCGATCGACAGAGACCGTGTCGATGCCCTTGCCGCCATCGGCCGTATCGGCACCGCCGTCACCGAGGAGCACATAGTCGGCACCCGCGCCGGTCGTGACCTTGTCCTTGCCCAGGCCGGCATCGACACGGTTGCTGCCGTCACCGGCATTTACGACATCGTTGCCGGCCCCGGAATTGATGACATCGTTGCCGGCAAGCGTCGTGATCGTGTTGGCGCCGCTACCGGTCGCGTTGACCGTATAGTGCTCGAAGCCCGAAATGGTCGTGCCGCCGCCGATCGTGTTGACGACGGTCGCCGCCTTGGCCGTGAAGTTGCCGGTAAAGGCATCGAGCACCAGGCGGTCGCTGCCGCTCGTATCGGTGATGGTGTCTTTACCCTCACCATATTTATAGGTCACGGTGTCGTTACCGGAACCGCCGTTGATCGTATCGTTACCGGCCCCACCATCGATAAGATCGTCACCGGCATCGCCATAGAGCTTGTCGTTGCCGGCATCGCCATTGATGAAATCCATGCCGGTGCCGCCATAAACGGTATCGTTGCCGGCGCCACCTTGGAGAATATCCTCGCCCTGGTCGCCGTAGATGAGATCGTCATCGGCACCACCGTCGATGAGATCCAGGCCGTAGCCGCCCCGTAGCGTATCCTGGCCCTCGTCGCCGCTCAGTATGTCCATGCCGCGGCCACCGGAAAGGATGTCATTGCCGAGACCACCCGTCAGAATGTCGGTGTAGTTGCCGCCGGTGATCTTGTCGGCAAAATCCGTGCCGGTGATCTGGAAGCTCTCGACCTGCACCGCGGTGACATTGCCTGTCAGCACCTGCGGCGAAATCCAGTCCTTGATCGTTATGTTGAGGCCGGTTGCCTGATCGGAATAGTCGAGGCTCAGAATGTCGGTGCCTGAACCGCCGTTGACGACGTCGCCTGACGCGGTCTGCAGCCGGTTGAGCATGAACATGTCACGGCCTGAACCGCCATAGAGCGTGTCGGCACCCGCACCGCCATCGAACATGTCGTTGCCGCTGTCGCCGTAAAGCGTGTCCTTGCCCTCGTCTCCCATGAGGAAGTCGTCCTGGAAGGAACCATTGGCCGTGTCGTCGCCGGCACCGCCCATGATCTGGTCTTTACCCATGCCGCCGTTGATCTTGTCGGCGCCGCCGAGCGCCATGATGAAATCGTCTTCGAGATCGCTGCCGAGCAGATTGTCGACGCCATCCGTACCTATTACCGTACCCATTCAGGTCTCCTGATCTAGCCTTCTGGACATGCGCCGGCGTCCACGATCTCATCCAAGCCGTCTCGGAAGGCATCGCGGTCCGAGAAGAGATGCCTGACCAGGCGCCCAGATGGACAATGCCTAAGCAGGGCCAAGAGCAACGTCAAGTTGCGATTTTTTGCATCTTTTCGGGCGGGGACCGGCGTCGTCTGTTCAGTCGAACGCTGCGGGCTGCATGCGTTCTTGCCGGCTATATTGTGCAAAAAAAGTCACGCCCCTGTTCCCGCGGGAACTGACAGGGGGGCGCGCGGCACCGGCGCGAGCCCCCCTGTTACCGGGGGAACAGGCTGAAAAGCCGACGGCCGGAAACGAAAAAACCCCGGACAAGCCGGGGTTTTCATCGATCGGGGTGGCTGGCCGCGAAGGGCCGGGCCCTTATTCGGCTTCGTTGGCCGGGGCCGCGTTGAGCTGGCCGTACTTTTCCTCTCCGAGCTTGCCGAGCAGCTCCAGCTGGGTTTCGAGGAAGTCGATATGGCCTTCTTCGTCGATCAGCAGTTCTTCGAACAGCTTCATGGTGACGTAGTCGCCGGCCTCGTGACAGATGTCGCGCGACTTCTTGTAGGCCGCGCGGGCGTCGTATTCGCCGGCGAGATCGGCTTCCAGGACTTCCTTGACGTTCTGGCCGATGCGCAGCGGTGCGACCGTCTGCAGGTTCGGGTGGCCTTCGAGGAAGATGATGCGTGCGACGAGCTTGTCGGCGTGCTGCATCTCTTCGATGGACTCGGCACGCTCCTTCTTGGCGAGAAGCGTGTAACCCCAGTCCTCGAGAAGGCGGTAATGGAGCCAGTACTGGTTGACAGCACCCAGCTCGAGATAGAGCGCTTCGTTAAGCTGCTCGATGACCCTTTTGTCGCCTTTCAAGATCCGCTCTCCTGTTTTCTTCATGGAATTGTTTGAGGCGGGTCATGAAATCAAATATCTCGTCGCCCGTCGAGTCACGGCGAGCGTGATACTGCTCCGTGGTGCGGATGATGATATCGACGACATTCGGGAAACAGCCGCAGCAACGACCGCGCTTCTGCATCGCGTGATAGACCTTTGCAGGCACGATCAGCTGCCAACAGTCCTCGTCGAGGAGGCTGTTGACCACGTCGGCAATGTCCGTGTCGGTGATGAAATTGCAGCTGCAAACGAGCATTTCGTCTTGCCTGTCTTACGCTAAGCACTGGATTTCCGGCATTAAGCAAAAGAGGACATTGGGTGTCAAGAATGAACAGGTCAGGCTTGCTGACTCAATAATTTAGAGTCGTTCTAATCTTGATTAGAATCATCGTCTTTTCAGCACCTTACAGTTCGACGACAGTGGACAGCGCGGCCTCCGTCTGCGTCAAACTGACCGATCACGAATTGTTGCAAAACCCCGTTTTCACTGAGCGCATTTCTGAATCCGGCGAAACATCCAGAACGGCCCTGCGGCCGAATCGAGTACAAGCCGCCCGGTTTCAGCGACCGAAGCCGCGCGCTTTGCAATTGTACCCTCGAAAAACCCTGGAAATCGTCTATATGACGGGCAAAGGAGAGCCCATGGCCCGCATTGACCAGACCGAGGATTGGCGCAACCGCCATGCCCCGACCATCAGCACGTTCGAATCGCTGGCGCTGGAGTCCTATGGTCACCTGCCGGAAGAGTTCCGCGCGCTGACGGGCAACCTCATCATCGAGATCGCCGAATTCCCGAGCGACGACGTCTTCGAGGACATGGCGCTCGAAACGCCCTTCGACCTGCTCGGCCTGTTCGAGGGCCGTGGCATCAGCGAGCGCTTCACCGTCGAGACCGGCGAGATGCCGAACCGCATTACCCTCTACCGCCGCCCGATCCTCGATTACTGGGCGGAGAACGAGGAAACGCTCGGCGACATCATCACCCACGTGCTCATCCACGAGATCGGCCACCATTTCGGCCTGTCGGACGACGACATGGAGCGCATCGAGGCGAGCGCGGAAATCGCGGCGGGCTGACACGCCGCGACCGATGTTTCTGCCTATTGCTCGGAAAGCTTGATATCCGGCGTATATTCCTTGCCCGGCACGTCCTTCACGACCGCCTGGCCGCACTGCATGACCTTGGCATCGGCATTGTAGGCATAGGTCGGCGAGCCGTGCAGCTCCCAGCCCTTGTTCAGCGCCAGCGTCACCTTGTGGCAGAAGGAGGCGTCGTCGACGGCGGTGAGGAAACGGTAGACTTTCATGCGGTTCTCTTTCTCTCGTTGATCAGGTCGACCTTGGCGAGCAGACGGCCCGCCTGGTCGGCATGGAGCTTTTCGACCATGCGGCCGGCGATGGTGACAACCGCCTTGCCCGCATTGTCGGGTGCGGCGAAGGCCGCGACGATCGCCAGCGCTTCGGCAGCCTCGGCCTCCGTGACGCCATAGGCCGCATTGGCCGTGGCGATCTGCGCCGGATGTATCAGCATCTTGCCGTCGAAACCCATCTGCCGGCCCTGGCGGCATTCGGCCTCAAGACCGTCGGCATCCGCAAAATCGTTGAAGACGGCGTCGATGACATCGAGCCCGTAGGCGCGCGCAGCGACGACCACCTGAAGCAGCAGCGGCGTGAGATAGGGGCGGCCGGCAATATCGGCAATGCCGGTTTCCTTGCGCAGGTCGTTGAGACCGACGACGAGACAATCGAGCCTTCCGCCCTCCGTGCGGCCCGTCTCGGCGATGGCGGCGAGGTTGAGAAGGCCGGCGGCCGTCTCGATCATCGCCCAGAGCCGTGGCCCCCAGTCCCGGTCGTCATCGGCGCCGGCCTCGGAGAGCCAGTCGGCAACGGTCAGCACGTCCTGCGGCTCGGCGACCTTCGGCAGCACCACAGCATCGGGCATGCAGTCCAGCACCGCTTCGAGGTCGAGCACGCCATCCGGCCCGTCAAGCGGGTTGATGCGGATGACATGCTCATGGCCGGTGGACCGGTCGAGCGTGGCGAAATGCGCGATCAGCGCCGCGCGCGCCTCCGCCTTCTTCTCCGGCAGAACGGAATCTTCGAGATCGAAGAGAACGACATCGCAATCGAGCGTTACGGACTTGGCAAGCGCCCTGGCATTGATGGCGGGAACGCTCAGCACCGAGCGGCGCAGGCGAAGCGGATGGTGGTGCGGGGTCCTGTTCATGCGCTCTTTGTGCCGCGCTTTGCCGCAGGCGGCAAGCGCCCAAAGATTCGGCCTTGCAATGAACAAAATCGGTCCCCACATTGCTCTTTGCAGAAAGGGCAAATCAAAATGCAGCGTATCCGCTCCATCCTCTTCACCGTCTTCGCCATGCTGGTCGCCGGCGCAACCGTCGTGTTCGCCGCCTCGATCGGCCTTGCCATCGCCGGCATCTTCGCCGTGCTGATGCTCGGCTCCATGCTCGCAGGCAAGCTCCAGCCGGCACCCGTCCGCGCCACGGCGCGTGCGCGAAACGATCGCGCGGCCCCCGGCCAGCGCGAGCCGCGCATCTGGAACGACGGCCGCGGGACGATCATCGACCTCTAAGCGAGGTCTCCTCCGAATAAGGATATCCGGGCGCCTCTTTTGCGCCCGGCGACTGCGTTTGCGGCCCCTGATCAAGATTTCCCTTCAAATTCCGGGAAAACTGATCTAAACGCTTGGCAAAATCACACCACCGTATTTCGAGGGTTTCCGCATGGACAAGTTCGTCAAGCTGACCGGCGTCGCCGCGCCGCTCCCCGTCGTCAATATAGACACGGACATGATCATTCCCAAGGATTACCTGAAGACGATCAAGCGCACCGGCCTCGGCACCGGCCTCTTCGCCGAAGCGCGCTACCATGAAGACGGCAGCGTCAACGAAGATTTCGTGCTGAACAAGCCCGCCTACCAGAACGCCACGATCCTGGTCGCCGGCGACAATTTCGGCTGCGGCTCGTCGCGTGAGCACGCGCCGTGGGCGCTGCTCGACTTCGGTATCCGCTGCGTCATCTCCACCAGCTTTGCCGACATCTTCTACAACAACTGTTTCAAGAACGGCATCCTGCCGATCGTCGTCAGCCAGGACGACCTCGACAAGCTGATGGACGATGCCAGCCGCGGCTCCAACGCCATCCTGACCGTCGACCTCGAAGCCCAGGAAATCACCGGTCCCGACGGCGGCCGCATCGGCTTCGAAATCGACGCCTTCCGCCGCCACTGCCTGCTGAACGGCCTCGACGACATCGGCCTGACGCTGGAAAAGGCGACCGCGATCGACAGCTTCGAGAAGCAGAACGCGTCCTCGCGTCCCTGGGCATAAGGCAATGCGCCGGCTGATCTCGTCCGGCTCTCCTTTCGAAGCGACGGCGGGCTATTCGCGCGCCGTCGTTTCCGGCGACTGGTGCTTCGTCTCCGGCACGACCGGCTACGACTACGCCACAATGACCATGCCCGACAGCGTCGAGGAACAGACACGCAACTGCCTTGCCACCATCGGCAAGGTTTTGGTCGATGCCGGCTTTTCCTTCGAGGATGTCGTGCGCTGCCACTATTACGTGACCGAAGCCGCCTTCGCCGACCGTGTCTTCCCGATCCTCGGCGAAACCTTCGGCACGATCCGCCCAGCCGCCACCATGGTCGTCTGCGATCTCATCCGGCCGGAAATGCGGATCGAAATCGAAGTCACGGCACTCCGGCAGAGCTGAATCGTCAGCGCAAAATTCTTTCGTTTCGGCGATTTTCCTTGAACGGAAGTTGCGCTAAGAAGCGCGCGACCCATTCGTGACATCAAGGAAAATCCCATGACAGCGCGTAACCTCCTCCTCCTGCCCGGCGACGGCATCGGCCCGGAAGCCATGGCGGAAGTCCGCAAGATCATCGCCTATATGAACGCCGAGCTCGGCGCCGGTTTTACGACCGACGAAGGCCTCGTCGGCGGCTCGGCCTATGACGCCCATGGCGTGGCGATCTCGGAAGGCGACATGGAGAAGGCGCTTGCGGCGGATGCCGTGCTGTTCGGCGCCGTCGGCGGCCCGAAGTGGGATGCCGTTCCCTATGAGGTGCGCCCGGAAGCCGGCCTGCTGCGCCTGCGCAAGGACCTGAAGCTCTTCGCAAACCTGCGCCCGGCCATCTGCTACCCGGCGCTTGCCAACGCGTCCTCGCTGAAGCCGGAACTCGTCGAAGGCCTCGATATCCTCATCGTGCGCGAACTGACGGGCGGCGTCTATTTCGGCGAGCCGAAGGAAATCATCGATCTCGGCAACGGCCAGAAGCGCGGCATCGACACGCAGGTCTATGACACCTACGAGATCGAACGCATCGCCGGCGTCGCCTTCGAACTCGCCCGCACGCGCGGCAACCGCGTCTGCTCGATGGAAAAGCGCAACGTCATGAAGTCGGGCGTTCTGTGGAACCAGGTCGTCACCGAAACGCACAAGCGCGCCTATTCCGACGTACAGCTGGAACACATGCTGGCCGACGCCGGCGGCATGCAGCTCGTCCGTGCGCCAAAACAGTTCGACGTCATCGTGACGGACAACCTGTTCGGCGACATGCTCTCCGACGTCGCCGCCATGCTGACCGGCTCGCTCGGCATGCTGCCGTCGGCCTCGCTCGGTGCGCCGGACGCCAAGGGCCAGCGTAAGGCGCTCTATGAGCCCGTGCACGGCTCGGCACCCGACATCGCCGGCAAGGGCATCGCCAACCCGATCGCCATGATCGCCTCCTTCGCCATGTGCCTGCGCTACTCGTTCAACATGGTCGCGGAAGCCGACAACCTCGAAAAGGCGATCGCCGACGTGCTCGACAGCGGTATCCGCACCGGCGACATCATGTCGGAAGGCAGCCGGCAGGTCGGCACGACCGAAATGGGCGACGCCATCCTCGCGGCGTTCAAGACACTCTCGGCCTGAGCCGAAACCCGTCGCTGAAAAGGCTCCCGGCGCAACTGCTCCGGGAGCCTTTTTCGTTTTCATCCCTTGAAAAGCCGCGTTGCGCCAGCACATGGAAGCGACGCCATTTGCAAGGGATGACCATGAACCGATCGCTCGCGACCTCCTCGCTCTGGATCCTCGCCGCCACCGTCGTGCTCGTCGTGGCGCTTCTTCCCTTCGATCCCGCCATTTCGCAACGCGCCCAGGGACTTCCCGGCGCCGTCGTCACCTTCAACCAGCGCATCACCGATTTCGGCACGTTCAGCTGGATGATCTACGGCTCCGGCTTTCTCGTCATCCTCGCCTATGTCGCGCACCGGATCAGCCGCAACGAGACGCTGACGGGCAAAACGCGGACTGCGTGGCGGCTGCCGCTCTATTTTTTCGTGACGACAGGCGCGACCACCACACTCGTGCATCTGGTCAAATTGCTCGTCGGCCGGGCGCGGCCGGAACTGTTTGCCGACCATGGCGCCTACAGCCTGACGCCCTTCGCCTATAACGACCTCTATTCCAGCTTTCCCTCAGGCCATTCGGCGGCCGTGGGGGCATTTTTCGGCGCGTTTTCCATGCTCGTGCCGCGCCTGCGGCCGCTCTTCCTGCTCGGTGCGCTGGTAATCGGCCTTTCGCGCATCATCGTCGGTGCGCATTATCCGAGCGATGTCGCCGCCGGCCTGCTGCTCGGCCTCTGGACGGCCGTTGCCACCGCCTTCTTCTTCGCCCGCAGGGACTGGCTCTTCCGCTTCGACGAGCGCGGCTGGCCCTTGCCGAAATCCATGCTGCCAAGACCCTGAAACGAAGAACCCGGCGCGTGTTGCCACGCGCCGGGTCCGCCAAGGATTGTTCGGAAGGGGGAGATCAATCCATGGCGTGGATGTCGCGGTCCTTCGTTTCCGGCAGGAAGAGAAGACCGATGACCAGCGTGATGCCTGCAAAGACGATCGGGTACCACAGGCCGTAGTAGATATCGCCCTGGGCAGCGCTCATCGCGAAGGCCATTGCCGGCAAAAGACCGCCGAACCAGCCGTTGCCGATATGATAGGGCAGCGACATGCCGGTGTAGCGGATGCGGGTCGGGAACAGTTCGACCAAGAGCGCGGCGATCGGGCCGTAGACCATCGTGACATAGATCACGAGCACGGTCAGCACGGCGATGATCGTGATCCAGTTCACCTGGGCCGGATCGGCGACCATGGTATAGGCACCACCGCCGGCAATCGAGTAGACGGCCATGTCGGTGACGCCGGCGGCTTCCTCGGCCGTCAGCAGCTTGCCGGAGACGAGATCGGCGGCAGGCATGCTGGCCTTTTCACCGGCGCGGATGGCCGCTGCATCGAGCTTCAGCTCCGGGTTGGCGGCAACGAAGGCGTCAAGCTTCGCATCCGGCACCTTTGCGACGCCACGGACCAGCGGGTAGCCGGCATCGTGCAGCGCCATGTTGGTCTGCTTCTGGAAGGCGCCGTCGAGCGCCTTGGCCTGATCACCGGCAGCAACAGCGTCGTAGCTGTTGATCGTCTGCTCGCCGATCTTCACCGTCGCCGCCGTGCCGGCCGCCGCCGTGGTGACGACGTCATAGGGCACGGAGTTGCGGGTCAGGAACGAGGTCGCGATATCGCACGAGGTGGTGAACTTCGCCGTGCCCGTCGGGTTGAACTGGAACTTGCAGTCGCCGGGGGCTGCGGTGACGGTCGCGCGGACCGTGTCCTGTGCCGTGGCGAGTGCCGGATTGCCGGCCCAGGTCAACGCCTTGAACAGCGGGAAGTAGGTGAGCATGGCAAGCAGCAGGCCGGCCATGATGATCGGCTTGCGGCCGATCTTGTCCGACAGCCAGCCGAAGAAGACGAAGAAGCCGGTGCCGATCAGGAGCGAGCAGGCGACCATGATATTGGCCGACTGGCCGTCCACCTTCAGCACGCCGGTCAGGAAGAACAGCGCGTAGAACTGGCCGGAATACCAGACGACGGCCTGGCCGACGACGGCGCCGAACAGCGCGAGCAGCGCGATCTTGGCATTGCGCCACTGGCCGAAGGCTTCCGTCAGCGGTGCCTTGGAGCCCTTGCCCTCTTCCTTCATCTTCGCGAAGGCCGGCGATTCGTTCATCTTGAGACGGATCCATACGGAAACGCCGAGCAGAACGGCTGAAAGCAAGAACGGAACGCGCCAGCCCCAGGCCGCGAAGGCTTCCTTGCCGAGAAGGAACTGCACGGCGAGAATGACCACAAGCGACAGGAACAGGCCGAGCGTCGCCGTCGTCTGGATCCATGAGGTGAAGTAACCGCGCCGTCCATCCGGCGCATGTTCGGCGACATAGGTCGCCGCACCGCCATACTCGCCGCCGAGCGCCAGGCCCTGCAGCATGCGCAGCAGGATCAGGATGATCGGAGCGGCGATGCCGATGGTGGCGGCATCCGGCAGCAGGCCCACGACGAAGGTCGAAAAGCCCATGATCAGAATGGTGACGAGGAAGGTGTATTTGCGCCCGACGAGATCGCCGAGGCGGCCGAACACCAGCGCACCGAACGGGCGCACCAGAAAGCCGGCGGCGAAGGCGAGCAGCGCGAAGATGTTGCGCGTCGTTTCCGGATACTGGCTGAAGAAAGCGGACGCGATATAGAGCGTCAAAGAGCCGTAGAGATAGAAATCGTACCACTCGAAAACGGTGCCGAGAGAAGAGGCGAAGATCACCTTCTTCTGCTCGCCGGTCATGGGCGCCGACTTGGCGGTGCCCACCGTCGAAACATTTGCCATTTGTTTGTCCTCCACAAAAACGGCGTGTCGGGGCAGCCCGTATGAGGTCCGATCTTTCTCCCTAAAAACATCGGACAGGGTGCGCCTGATGGAAGGATGGCAGAAAACGAAACGCCGCATCAGCACTGCTTTGGACTTATGACTTTCGGTGTAGGACTTAAGTCGGAGGCAGGGAGCGGCCGTGATTTGTCCGAACCGGCACGCAAGGCTTGACTCTTCGGCAGATGAGCGTATTCAGCACGCACGCAAGGGAACCGCCATGTACCGCTTTGGACAGTCCATCGCCCGCATGATCGCTCCGGCCTTCAACGCCGGACGGGTTCGCTATTGCGTATCGATTTCCAAAACAATGGCCAAAACGACGACGAAAACCGTCTGACGTCTCTGGCCACCGCTCTCTCCCCGGTATGGCCGGGGACAGAAACCCGCGCTCATGGCCGGCGGGTTTCCCTCCAAAACCCGCGGAGAGACAGAGAAAGAGAGCTTTAGTCATGGGTTTCAAGATCGCAGTCGCCGGCGCGACCGGCAATGTCGGCCGGGAAATGCTGAACATCCTTTCCGAGCGTGGTTTCCCGGCTGATGAAGTCGTGGCGCTCGCTTCCAGCCGCTCCCAGGGCACCGAAGTCTCCTTCGGCGACAAGACGCTGAAGGTGCAGAACCTCGAAAACTACGATTTCTCCGACACGGACATCTGCCTGATGTCGGCCGGCGGCACGGTATCGCAGAAGTATTCGCCGAAGATCGGCGCCCAGGGCTGCGTCGTCATCGACAACTCCTCGGCCTGGCGCTACGACGCCGACGTTCCCTTGATCGTTCCGGAAGTGAACCCCGACGCCATCAGCCTGTTCACCCGCAAGAACATCATCGCCAACCCGAATTGCTCGACCGCCCAGCTCGTCGTCGCGCTGAAGCCGCTGCATGACCGCGCCAAGATCAAGCGCGTCGTCGTCTCGACCTACCAGTCGGTGTCCGGCGCCGGCAAGGAAGGCATGGACGAACTGTTCCAGCAGACCCGCGCCGTCTTCGTCGCCGATCCGGTCGAATCGAAGAAGTTCACCAAGCGCATCGCCTTCAACGTCATTCCGCATATCGATAGCTTCATGGAAGACGGCTACACGAAGGAAGAGTGGAAGGTTCTCGCCGAGACCAAGAAGATGCTCGACCCGAAGATCAAGGTGACCTGCACGGCCGTGCGCGTCCCGGTCTTCATCGGCCATTCCGAATCCGTCAACATCGAGTTCGAAAACGAGATCACGGCGGACGAAGCCCGCGACATCCTGCGCGAGGCACCGGGTTGCCAGGTCATCGACAAGCACGAGAACGGCGGCTACATCACGCCTTACGAATCGGCCGGTGAAGACGCCACCTACATCTCGCGTATCCGCGAGGACGCGACCGTCGAAAACGGCCTCAACATCTGGGTCGTCTCCGACAACCTGCGCAAGGGTGCCGCCCTCAACGCCATCCAGATCGCGGAACTGCTCGTTGCCCGCGGCCTGATCAAGGCGAAGAAGCAGGCCGCCTGATTTTTTGGAAGGGGTCGCGCATTTCGGTGAAATGTGGCAACGATCCTTTAACCAAGTTTAAATAAAAGTCCCGGTTGTTCCGTTTGAGAACAATCGGGACTTCGCTTTGAACCAGCCTTGCGGCCACGGCTCACGGCAAGGTGCGATGACAGGAACAAGGGAGCATGCCATGCTCCCGCAGCGGAATTCACGAGATCACGGGGTTTTTCATGGGCATGATCAAGAGCGTGGCCAAGGTGCTGGCCGCAATGATCGCCACGGCGGCGGTACCGGTAGCGGCTCAGGCCGCCAAGTGCGGAAATGATGCAGGCGGTTTTCCGGCCTGGGTCGAATCCTTCAAGGACGAGGCGGCCGGCCGCGGCATCAGCCGTTCGACGCTCGACAAGGCCTTCGCCAATGTCAGCTATGCCCGCGCCACGATCCGCGCCGACCGCGGCCAGAAGAGCTTCAAGCTCTCGCTCGACCAGTTCATGCAGAAGCGCGGCGGCAAGGCTATCATCAGCCGCGGCAAGAGCATGAAGAAGCAGAACGCCGCCCTGTTCGATCGTATCGAAGCCCGCTACGGCGTCCCGGCCGGCCCGCTGATCGCCATCTGGGGCATGGAAACCGGTTTTGGCGGCTTCCTCGGCAAGGAGCACACGCTGTCTGCCGTCGCGACGCTCGCCTATGACTGCCGCCGCACGGAATACTTCACCAACCAGCTCTACGCCGCCCTGCAGCTCGTGCAGAACGGTACGCTGAGCACCACGGCGCGCGGTGCAGCCCATGGCGAAATCGGCCAGACGCAGTTCCTGCCGGCCAACGTGCTGAAATACGGCGTCGACGGCGACGGCAACGGCCGCATCGACCTCGTCGGCTCGAAGGCCGACGCGCTTGCCTCCACCGCAAACTTCCTGCGCGGCCACGGCTGGAGCGCCGGCGGCGGATACCAGCCGGGCCAGGGCAATTTCGGCGCCTTGCAGGGCTGGAACGCGGCGAGCGTCTATCAGCGCGCGATCGCCATCATCGGTGCGGAAATCGACGGCGACTGATCACCGATCGCCCTGAAATTGAAAAAGCCCGGCTTGGGAGACCAAGCCGGGCTTTTTGTTGCCGCACTGTCCGGACTTACTTATGCACTCGGGCGTTTGAAGTCGCCGGTGGCGGCGTCCATGATCCAGAGCTCGCCGGTCGAGATGTCGAACCAGGCGCCATGCAGCTGGATACGGCCCTTCTCCTCGAGAATGCGCACGCAGGGAAACGTCCTGAGATTGGCGATGGAATTGCGGATCGAGACGCGCTCGAGCGCGCGCTGGCGCTCGCCCTGGGTCAGGATTTCCGCGCTCTGGATCTGCTCGGCGACGGGCTTCAGCATGCCCATCCACTTGCCGATGAAATCGCCCGGCGACAGCGGCTCGGCATCCGGATCGAGGGCCGCGGCAATACCGCCACATCGGCCGTGGCCCATCACCACGATATCGGTGACTTTCAGCGACTGGACCGCGAATTCCAGGGCGGCGGATGTCGCGTGGAACTGGCCGTCCGGCTCATAGGGCGGCACGAGATTGGCGACGTTGCGCACCACGAACAGTTCGCCCGGACCGCTGTCGAAGATCGTCTCCGGTGCCGCGCGGGAATCGCAACAGGCAATGACGAGGGTTTTGGGTTTCTGGCCGGTTTCGGCCAGCGCCCGGTAGCGGGCGGATTGTTCGGCATAACGGCCGGACATGAAATTGCGATAGCCATTCAGAAGACGATCGGGAAAGCGGTTCATAGGTCGGAATACCCCCGTGATACGATCCACCGGAAGAGGCTCCATCCGGTTTCCCGCATAAACCACTCGACGGGGACAGACGCAAGTCAGGATCGGCGCGGCTGCGCCGGATGAACGAGACGGCGCATGTGCACCATGGCCATCGGTGTGGAAATGCTGGAGGCATCCTGCTCCAGCGTCAGCTCGTCCGCGCCGCGCTTGGCGGTGCGCGCCACGATCTCGAAGACGCTCGCCGTGGCCAGCATCAGCGCCCGCTCCTCGGGCAGGTTTTCCATCAGCCGCGACAGGAAGACGGCGGCGAGCAGGTCGCCGGTGCCGTTCGGCGGATTGTCCACCAGCCGGTGCTCGGCCAAAAGCGCACTGCGTCCCGACAAAAACAGATTGCCCGTGCTGCCCGCCATCAGCGGCAGCGAGGAGGTGACGAGCATGCGCGCCGGACCGAGCGAAAGCGCGGCCTCCACGATCGCGTTGTTGGTCTCCAGCGGCGCCCCCGCGAGCCAGGCGAGCTCGAAGCGGTTCGGTGTGGCGATCGATGCGAGCGGGAGCAGGCTGTCGCGAATTGCCACCGCCGTCGCCTCCGGCACGTAGAGCCCGCGCTCATCACCGCAGACGGGGTCGCACATATAAAGAAGCTCGGGATTGTCGGCCCGCAGGCTAGCCACCAGCCGCGCCACGGACCGCGCCTGCGCCGCGCTGCCAAGATAACCTGACAGCACCGCCTTCACCTCCCCGCGCCAGGGCGAGCGGATCATGTCGGAGATGATCGCGTCGAAATCATCATCCGATATCGCGACCCGCGTCGCGCGGCCGTGACCGGGATGCCAGGGCAGGATGACCGTCGGCAGGGCCCAGACCGGGTGCCCCAGCGTTTCGAGCGCGAAGACGGCCGCCCGGTTGCCCACCGTGCCGCGCACCACATGGCTCGAAATGACGATGACGGTGCCCTTGTCGCTCTCGCTCATAGCCGGCTTCCTTCGTTTCGTCCGAGTGATGGCAAGGGGGTCAGGACCTGTCAACGGTCGCGCCGCATTTGGCACCTTACCGCAGAGCGGCATAAACGGAGTTCGGCCGGTTTTTGGCTGCTTTTCGACGAAAAAGCACGAATTTGGCGACGAAACGACAGCAAAACTGACCTATCTCGGACAAAATCGATTGAATTTTCTCGCAAATGCACAAATTTCGTCGCGTGTATTTTTTCTTCTGCTAACGTCCGGCCATCGGATTCGAGGGAGAATTCCATGGGTGCCCGGACTAACGTGAAACGAGAAAAACACATCGAGGCCGCAAAGGCCGCAGCCGCCGCTCTCGGCGCAAAAACACTCAACCCCGACATCCTTTTCGGGCGTGCCAGCAAGGACGATCTGGAGCACTATACCGGCCCGATGCTTGCCGCCGCCGCCGCCCATGCCATGGCGGAAATCGAGGCCTGGGACGGCAGTGAACCACGCGTCACCGTCACCACGCTTGCCGACGTCAAGCCGCAGGGCCAGCCGGTCTCCGTCCTCTCCGTCACCGACCGCAACCAGCCGTTCCTCTATGATTCGGTGATGGGCGAAGTGACGAGCACGCACCGCGATATCCATCTCGCAATCCATCCGATCCTCGTCGTCAACAAGGACGAAGCACCGAAACTCTTCTCGCCCGACGAGGAGAGCGAGCCGACGCAACGCGTCAGCCATATCGAAATCCACCTTTCCGAACTGGCGCCCAATGAAGCCGCAGCGCTGGCCGACCGGGTGATGCATGTGCTCAACCAAGTGCATCTGGCAGTTGACGACTGGCCCGCCATGCTGGAAAAGCTCAACGGCGCCACCGCCGACATGGAGCGCTACGCCAAGGACAAGCCCGGCAAGGGCGAGGCGCTCGCCTTCCTCGACTGGCTGCGCGGCAACAATTTCACCTTCCTCGGCATGCGGGAATATTCCTATTCCGGCAAGGGCGAACAGGCGACGGTGGAACGCGGCGGCGACGGCCTCGGCATTCTCTCCGATCCCGATGTGCGCGTGCTGCGACTGGGCAAGGACGCCGTGACGACGACGCCGGAAATCCTCGAATTCCTCGAAGGCCCGGATTTCCTGATCGTCACCAAGGCGAATGTGAAATCCGTCGTGCACCGCCGCGCCTATATGGATTATGTCGGCCTCAAGCGCTTCGACGAGAAGGGCAAGGTGGTGGGAGAACTCCGCATCGTCGGCCTTTTCACTTCAACGGCCTATACGCATGCCGCCGGCCAGATCCCGCTGCTGCGCTCCAAGGTCGAGGCGGTCATCGATCATTTCGGCTACGACCCGAAGAGCCATTCCGGCAAGATGCTGATCAACACGCTGGAATCCTATCCGCGTGACGACCTCTTCCAGATCGATCCCGGCCTGCTCGCCACCTTCTCGGAACAGATCAACGAGCTTTCCGACCGCCCGCGCATCCGTGTGCTGCCGCGCATCGACCGCTTCGACCGCTTCGTCTCCGTCATCGTCTACGTACCGCGCGAACAGTACGATTCCGATGTGCGCGAAAAGATCGGTACCTATCTGAAGTCGGCTTACGATGGCCGCGTCTCGGCCTATTACCCGGCTTTCCCAGAGGGTGGCCTTGCCCGCGTGCACTTCATTATCGGCCGCTCCGGCGGCAAGACACCGCGCATTGCGCAGAACAAGCTGGAACAGGCGGTGCGCGAGATCGCCACGCGCTGGAGCGACCGCTTCGAGGCGCTGTCCAGCGCCGACGGCCTGCGCCTCGCCACCGATCCCGGCTATCAGGAAGATTTTACGCCGGCCGAAGCCAATGCCGACCTCGCCCTCATTTCGACGGCGACCTCGGAAAACCCGATCCGCATCTCCTTCTACCGCAAGGCCTGGAACACCGACCTTGCCTCGGTGGAGCTGAAGATCTTCCACGCCGGCGAACCGGTTTCCCTGTCGCGCCGCGTGCCGCTGCTCGAAAATCTCGGCTTCAACGTCATCAGCGAGCAGACGCACGACCTGACACTCTCGACTTTCGACGGCCATGAGCGCCGCGTAATCCTGCATGACATGGAGCTGAAGCAGCGCGACGGCCTGGAGATCAACCTCGCCAAGCTGAGCCCCATGCTGGAGGAAGCCTTCCTGGCGGCATGGCACGGCGAGGTGGACGACGACGCGCTGAACCGCCTCGTTCTGACCGGCGGTCTCTCGGCCCGCGAGATCATGGCGCTGCGCACCTATTCGCGCTACCTGCGCCAGACCGGCATCGCCTATTCGCAGGGCTATATCGCCGATACGCTGAACAAGTATCCGGCCATTGCCGCCAATCTCTTCCGCCTGTTCGAGACCCGTCTCGACCCGAAGCTCACCGAGCGCCAGCGCGAGAAGAAGTCCGGCGACGTCTCCACCGCAATCGAAGAAGCCTTGGCCAACGTGCCGAGCCTAGACGAGGACCGGATCCTGCGCCGCTACGTCAACGCCATCCAGGCGACGCTTCGCACCAACTATTTCCAGCATGATGCCGACGGAAAGCCACGCAGGACCTTCGCGATCAAGCTCGATCCGAAGGCCCTCGACGGCCTGCCGGAACCGCGCCCGTTCCGCGAGATCTTCGTCTATGGCGCGGAAGTCGAGGGCGTGCATCTGCGCTTCGGCAAGGTCGCCCGCGGCGGCCTGCGCTGGTCGGACCGCGCCCAGGATTACCGCACGGAAGTGCTGGGCCTCGTCAAGGCGCAGCAGGTCAAGAACTCGGTCATCGTGCCGGTCGGCGCCAAGGGCGGCTTCTATCCGAAGCAGCTTCCCGTCGGCGGCAGCCGCGACGCGATCTTCAAGGCCGGCACCGAGGCCTACAAGACCTATATCCGCACGCTGCTTTCCGTCACCGACAACATCGTCGGCCAGGATGTCGTGCCGCCGGCCGATACGGTGCGCATCGACGGTGACGACCCCTATTTCGTCGTCGCCGCCGACAAGGGCACCGCGACCTTCTCCGATACCGCCAACGGCCTGGCGCAGGAGGCCGGCTTCTGGCTCGACGACGCCTTTGCATCCGGCGGCTCGGCCGGCTACGACCACAAGAAAATGGGCATCACCGCCCGTGGTGCCTGGGAAACCGTCAAGCGCCACTTCCGCGAGATGAACATCGACATCCAGAAGACGCCGTTTACGGTCGCCGGCGTCGGCGACATGTCGGGCGACGTCTTCGGCAACGGCATGCTGCTGTCGCGCAAGATCAAGCTCGTCGCGGCCTTCGACCACCGCGACATCTTCATCGATCCGTCGCCGGATACCGATACGTCCTTCGCCGAGCGCCGCCGCATGTTCAACCTGCCGCGCTCGAGCTGGCAGGATTATGATCGCTCCGTGCTCTCCAAGGGTGCGATGATCATCCCGCGCACGGAGAAATCCGTAACGCTGACGCCGGAGGCACAAGCCGTCATCGGCCTCGACAAGGCCAAAGCCACCCCGTTCGAGATCATGACGGCGATCCTGAAGGCGCCGGTCGATCTGATGTGGTTCGGCGGCATCGGCACCTATATCCGCGGCCAGAACGAGACGGACGCCGAAGTCGGCGACCGCGCCAACGACCCGATCCGCATCGTCGGCGAGGATGTTCGCGCCAAGGTGATCGGCGAAGGCGCCAATCTCGGGGTCACCCAGCGCGGCCGTATCGCTTTCGGCCTCAAGGGCGGCCGCAGCAACTCGGATGCCATCGACAACTCGGCCGGCGTGAACTCGTCGGACGTCGAGGTCAACATCAAGATCGCGCTCGCCTCGGCGATGCGCGACGAGCGGCTGACCCGCGCCAAGCGCAACGTGCTGCTCGCCTCGATGACCGACGAAGTCGGCCATCTCGTGCTGCGCAACAACTACCTGCAATCGCTGGCGATCTCGCTGACGGAAAAGCAGGGCACCGCCAACCGCGCGCCGCTCACCCGCCTGATGGACCGCTTCGAGGCGGCAGGCCTGCTCAACCGCAAGGTCGAGACGCTTCCCGACGACCGGACGCTTGCCGAACGCTACCAAGCCGGCAAGCCGCTGACGCGGCCGGAGATCGGCGTGCTGCTCTCCTATGCCAAGCTGGTGCTGTTCGACGAGATCGTTCATACCGATCTGCCGGACGAGCCCTATTTTGAACCGACGCTGACCGGCTACTTCCCGGCGAAGATGCAGAAGACCTATGCGGACGATATCCGCTCGCATCGCCTGCGCCGCGAGATCATCGCGACGATCCTCGCCAACGAGGTGATCAACCGCGGCGGCCCGGCCTTCATCAACGGCCTGACCGACGGCACCGGCTTCGGCCCGGCGGATGCGGTGAAGGCGGCGGTGATCGCCCGCGACGGCTATGGCCTCGCCGCGCTCTATGCCGGCGTCGATGCGCTCGACAACCAGGTCGCCGGCACCTTGCAGAACGAGCTCTACGAAGAGATCGGCCGCATCTATGCCAACGTCACCAGCCTGCTTCTGACCACCGGCGCCGTCTCCGGCCCGCTGGACCAGGCGGTGCACAAGCTGAAGCAGGCGCTGAAGCAGCTGCGTCCGCAGCTCTCCACGCTGGTTTCGGATGCCGCCGGCGACGAGGCGCGCCGCAAGGCCCATGCCTATGAGGACGAGGGCGTTCCGGCCGAGCTCGCGGAGGAAATCGCGACCCTCTCCATGCTCACCTTCGTGCCAGAGGTCATGCTGATCGCCAACGCGACCGGCGATTCGCTCGCCAAGACGGCGCAGACCTTCGCCGGCATCAGCGCGACGCTGAATATCGGCCGTCTGCTCTCGTCGGCAAGCCGCATCCCGACCGGCGATCTCTACGAGGCGCTCGCCCTCCAGCGCAGCCTCACCGACATCGCCAATGCCCGCCGTGACCTCGCCACCGTGGTGCTGACGCGCCACAAGGGCGACAAGGCGCCGCTCGCCGCCTGGCAGCAGGGCGACAAGGAACGGCTCACCCGCGTGACGGCAAACCTCTCGGCGCTGACGGAAGCCGGCGAAGCAACGCTGGCCAAGGTCTCGGTCGCTGCCGGCATCCTGAGCGACCTTGCGCAGGAAAGAGCGAAATGACACAGTCCCCTGCCGGCTGACAGAGCCTGTTAGCCGGCTTGAGGACGGGCGCGGTCATCGCCCCGACACCATACGGGAGGGGCGATGACGGTTGTCACGGAAGGCCGGGAGCCACGCACGGGCCGGCTCGGGATAACAGGCTGGATGCTGTTCGACTGGGCGGCACAGCCCTTTTTCACCGTTATCACCACCTTCATCTTCGGCCCCTATCTCGTCTCACGCCTGACAGAGGACCACGCCGCCGGCCAGGCCGCCTGGAGCTACACGCTCACCCTCTCCGGCATCGCGATTGCGTTGCTCGCCCCCATCATGGGCTCGATTGCCGACGCCTCCGGTGCGCGAAAACCCTGGATCGCCGTCTTTGCGGCCATCAAGATCCTCTCGCTTGCCGCGCTGTGGTATGCCGCCCCCGGCAGCGGCCTCCTCTACGCCATGGTGCTGATCGTTCTGGCGACGGTGGCGGCCGAATTCTCCATCGTCTTCAACGATTCCATGATGCCGCGGCTCGTGCGTCCGGAAGATACCGGCCGCATCTCCAACATCGCCTGGGGTCTCGGCTATCTCGGCGGCATGATCGTGTTGATCGCGGTCGTCACACTTCTCGCCGCCAATCCGGAAACCGGCAAGACCGCCATTGGCATCACTCCACTCTTCGGCCTTGATGCGAACGCCGGCGAGGATGCCCGCATCACGGGGCCGATCTCGGCGCTGTGGTATTTCGTCTTCATCCTGCCGATGTTCTTCTTCACGCCGGACCAGAGCAAGGGCCTGCCGATCGTTGCCGCCGTGCGCGCCGGCTTCGCCGACCTCTCCGAAGCGCTGAAGGACCTGCGCAGCAAGCCCGGCATCTTCCGCTTCCTCGTCGCCCGCATGATCTATCAGGACGGCGTCAACGGCCTGCTGGCGCTCGGCGGCACCTTCGCCGCCGGCATGTTCGCCTGGCAGACCTTCGAACTCGGCATCTACGGCATCATCCTCAATGTCGTCGCCATCGGCGGCTGCCTCTATGCCAGCCGGCTCGATACGCGCCTGGGCTCCAAGACCGTCGTCGTCATGAGCCTCGTCTGCCTGACCATCGCAACCATCGGCATCGTCTCGACCGGCCCCGGCTTCACCCTGTTCGGCCTGATCCCGCTTCCAACAGAGGATTCCGGCGGCCTCTTCGGTACCGCAGCGGAAAAGGCCTATATCCTCTACGGCCTGCTGATCGGCGTCGCCTTCGGCCCCGTGCAGGCCTCCGCGCGCTCCTATCTCGCAAGAAGCATCCATCCGGACGAGGCCGGCCGCTATTTCGGCCTCTACGCCCTCTCAGGCCGCGCCACGTCCTTCCTGGCGCCGCTCTCGGTCGCGCTCATCACCACCGTGACGGGCTCAGCCCGCGCGGGCATGATGGCGCTTATCGTCTTCCTCGTGGTGGGCTTCCTGCTCCTGCTGCGCACGCCCTATCCGGCCGCGAAAGTCGGCGCCTGAAACGCAAAACGCCCCGCAAGGGGGGGCGTTTCTATTTTTCGGATGATTCCGGCTAAGGATCAGTGGCGGAAATGGCGCATGCCGGTGAAGACCATGGCGACGCCCGCTTCATCCGCCGCCGCGATGACTTCGGCATCGCGCATCGAACCACCCGGCTGGATGACCGCCGTCGCACCGGCGGCAATCGCCGAGAGCAGGCCGTCAGCGAAGGGCAGGAAGGCTTCCGAGGCGACAGCGGAGCCGCGTGTCAGCGGTTCGGCCAGCCCCATGGCCTTGGCCGCTTCCTCGGCCTTGAGGCCAGCGATGCGGGCGGAATCGACGCGGCTCATCTGGCCGGCGCCGATACCGGCCGTCTGGCCATCCTTGGCGTAGACTACTGCATTCGACTTCACATGCTTGGCGACCTTGAAGGCGAACTTCATGTCGACAAGCTCCTGCGCCGTCGGCGCGCGCTTGGTGACGACCTTGAGCTCGAGGTCCTCGACCATGCCATTGTCGCGGCTCTGAACCAGCAGGCCACCGGAGACCGTTTTTGCCGAAAGACCGGGAATGCGCGGATCGGGCAGGGCACCCGTCACCAGCAGGCGCAGGTTCGGCTTGGAGGCGATGATGGCGCGGGCCTTCTCATCGGCATCGGGCGCGATGATGACCTCGGTGAACAGCTTGACGATCTCTTCCGCCGTCTCGCCGTCGAGTGTCGAATTCAGCGCGATGATGCCGCCGAAGGCCGAAACCGGATCGCAGGCGAGCGCCCGCGCATAGGCATCCTTCAGCGTCTTGCCGGTGGCCACGCCGCAGGGATTGGCGTGCTTGATGATCGCGCAGGCCGGACCGTTTTCCGGAAGGAACTCGGCGACCAGCTCGAAGGCGGCGTCGGTGTCGTTGATATTGTTGTAGGAGAGCTGCTTGCCCTGCAGCAGCGTCGCAGTGGCCACGCCGGGGCGGTTCTCGCCCGTGACATAGAAGCCCGCCTTCTGGTGCGGGTTCTCGCCGTAGCGCATCTCTTCCTTCAGCACGCCGCCGAGCACGCGGTGGCGCGGCATGGCGATATCGAGCGCCTCGGCAAACCAGTTGGAAATCGCAGCGTCATAGGCCGCCGTGCGGGCATAGGCCTTTGCAGCAAGACGCTGGCGGAAGGCATAGGAGGTCGAACCGTCGGCCAGCTCCTCCAGCAGCGCCGGATAGTCCGAGGGATCGGTGACGATGGTCACATAGGCATGGTTCTTCGCCGAAGCGCGGATCATCGCCGGGCCGCCGATATCGATATTCTCGACCGTCGTCGGATAGTCGCCGCCCTTGGCGCGAACCTCTTCGAACGGATAGAGATTGATGACCGCCAGATCGATCGCGCCGATGCCGTGCGCCTTCATCGCCTCGACATGCTCGGCATCGTCGCGGATCGCCAGCAGGCCGCCATGCACCGACGGGTGCAGCGTCTTCACGCGGCCATCCATGATTTCGGGAAAACCCGTGACCTCGGAAACGTCGGTGACGGCGAGGCCCGCATCGCTGAGCGCCTTGTGCGTGCCGCCCGTCGAGAGCAGGCGAACGCCCTTGTCGGCCAGCGCCTTTGCAAGCTCGACGATGCCGGCCTTGTCGGACACGGAGAGAAGCGCGGTGCGGATGGCAACGCGATCAGGGGCGGGGATTTTCTTGGAAACAACGGCCATGGGGCGCTCCGTTCTGCGGCCCCGGGAGGAGGGGCAAATGGTCATGCGCCCCGTTATCACAGGCGCGGGCGGGAGAAAACCTTGAAAGGCTGAATTCTCAACGTTGCCGCGCCAGCGACCACTGAACCTCGGGCATCTCGGAAAGCGGCATGGTCAGCGTCAGCTGCCGGGACGGGCGCACGCCTGAGGGGTCGGCGAAGAAAACGTCCTCTTCCTCCTCGACCGGCACATCCAGGCAGGTCAGCGCCCAGGCCTCGCCATCCGGCGCCACCAGCCGCGTCTCGTTGGCCGAGGCGCGGTAGAGCTGGATCGTCGGATGGACATGGAAGCGCACGACGGCCGTGCCCTTCTCGATGGGTGCATTCGGCGCGGCAATCTTGAAGAAGCGCTCGCGGCCGCGAATTTCGCCGCCCGTCGCCGACACCAGGATATCGCGCTCGTAAATGAGGCCGAAGCGCTTGAGATAACCGTCATGGCTGGCCGTCACGCCATCGGCACCGGAATCGCGCTCGATCCGCGCGACATTCACCTTGCTGACGCCGCCGATGATGATCGGCCCAAGGAAGCGCGAGGAGGAGATGCGCGAGGAGGACGTGTCGTTCAGCGTCGCCACCGAATGCGCTGCCGTCATGCGCGACATCTGCCGCATCGCCTCGCCGGCAAAACGCGGCCGGCCGGAATTGACGATGAAGCGGTTCTTTCCCGAGGAAATTTCGATGGAAAGCGTGCCGGCCGCCGCTGTCGACGAGAGATCGACGGATTTCGGCATGCCGGTATCCATGACCACGACGGTGTCCTTCACCGCCACCCGGTCATAATTGATCGAGGGCAGGGCCTTGAAGGGCGCGCCGCCGGTCTCGTCATAGCGCAGTGCCGACATCAGTTCGTTCGCCAGCGTATAGGTCGCGCCATTGAACAGCGCGAGTTCGCCGCCCTGATGGCGGAAGAAGCGCAGCGCCGGATAGATGCGGTCGATGCAGGGAATGAGCTGCGCCGGCATGTCATGGCCGAGATTGACATAGGTCTGGCGCAGCGGCAGCAGGTCAAGCAGCAGATCAAGCGCGGCGCGCGGATTGCGCGAGCAATGGCCGCCGTCCGGCAGGATCTGCCGGTCCAGCTCCTCGTCGAGATGGCGCGCGGCCTTGCGCATCTTGGACGGCGAGGAGGGCATGGCGATGGAGGCCATTGCAAGTGCGATGCGCACGCGCAGCCGCGGCTCACCGTCACGCGTCGTATCGGCGACATGGCGCAGGTAGCGCACCTGGAAGGCGAGGCTCTTCAGGAAACGGCGGTAGAAAGGATAATCGGCATCCTTCAGCACAACGGGCGAATGGGAGAGCCAGGCGATGATGCGCTGCGCCGTGACATCCGGCCGCCAGGCAAGCCCGCCGATGACGCGGCCATGGCTTTGCAGCCAATCGTCGACGATGAAGCGGGTGGTGTGCGCCGCCTTTTCCGGATCGACGAGGCGCATATGGCGCAGCCAGCCGAAGCAATGCAGGCGAACGGCGAACTCTTCCGACGGCAGTTCCAGCGCGAAGGGTGATTCACCCTCGCATTCGAGGCTGCGGCCGGCGAGCGGAAAACGGCCGGCCATGATTTCTTCGCCGGCAAAAGAATCGGCGGGATGCAAATCCGTCGGCGCGACGATCAGTCGATCGGGCGTGCCGCCGGAAAAACGCATGGCGCTGATCCGGCCCAAGGCAAGCCTGCGCGAGAAGCGCCGCCAGCCCTCACGCATATACAGATAGGATAGCCGCTGCCGGTCGGAAAGCTGCATGGTTAACGAATGCCTCCAAGCCTATAGGTAGGCCGAGGAGAGGAGCGTCGTCAATTCATCGCCTGCTGATGGACTGTTGATGACCTCGGCAATATTTTGGGATGATTTTGCGCTCAACCGGCTTTCCGAAGCCTTACCGCGTAAAATCCATCCAATCCGCCGGCATAGTCGCCCGTGGCCGGCAGCATGGCCGGCGTGGTGCGAAGCTCGCCGCGCGGTGAAACCGCATCCTCCAGACCCGGCCAGTCGGCGGGATCGGCGGGGATGATTCGCCAGTCCGGGTTGTCGGCGAGAACGCGCGAAACCATGTCCTCGCCCTCGTTGGGATCGAGCGAGCAATTGGAGAAGACGAGCTCGCCGCCGGGTTTGACCAGCGTCAGAGCATGGCGCAGCAGGCGCTCCTGCAGACGCGCGAGCTTTTCGATATCCTCGGGGCCTTTGGTCCAGAGCACGTCGGGATGTTTGCGGATCGTGCCGGTCGAGGAGCAGGGGGCATCGAGCAGAACGGCGTCGAAGAGATCGTCGGTGCGGAAATCCGCCATGTTGATCTCCTGCGTCGTCGCCGAAAGACCGAGACGCTCGAGATTGCCGACAAGCCGCTTCAGGCGGTTGCCGGACTGGTCGAGCGCCACGACGTCAGCGCCGGCGAGCAGCAGCTGCGCCGTCTTGCCGCCCGGTGCGGCACAGAGATCGGCGACGCGCTTGCCCGTGAGATCGCCAAACAGCCGCGCCGGCAGGCTCGCCGCCGCATCCTGCACCCACCATTGACCGTCCTCGAACCCTTCGAGCGCGGGAATCGCGCCGGAGGCGGCGGGAAGGCGGACGGATCCCGTCGGCAGGACGAGACCGCCGAGCCTTGCGGCCCAGCCTTCGGCATCCGACTTGACCGTCAGGTCGATGGCGGAAGGCTCCAGCATCGCCTCGGCGATGCTGGCGGTATGCTCCCGGCCGTAGATGGCGGCGAAGCGGTCATAGAACCAGTCGGGAATAACCGGAATGGCGCGGGTCGCGGTGAGATGCGTGGCCTTTTCGCGCGACAGCCGGCGCAGCACCGCATTGGTGAGGCTGGCGAAACGGCGGTTTCGCGGGTCGAGCTGCGCCTGCTCCACCGCGAGATCGACGGCCGAGTGGTCCGGCACGTCGAGATAAAGGATCTGCGCGGCGGCAACGGTCAGGACATGATGCAGCGCGCGGGCACCGTCCGGCAGCGGCGTGCCGACGAGCGTATCGAGAATGGCCTCGATGCGGGGGAGATGGCGCAGCGCCGTGTTGAGGATGGCGCGCACCAGTGCCCGGTCGGCATCGTTCAGCTGGCGATAGGCAGGGTTGCCGTTTTCCAGATCCAGCATGCCGTCGAGCGACGTCCTGCGATCGACCACGGCCGCGAGAATTTTTGCCGCCGCCTGCCGGGCGCGAAGACCAGGCTTTTCCGGCTGGCTTTCAGCCACCGCTTCCGGCGCGGGTCGTCGGGGGCCGCCGTGGCGTTTCGGATAGGGTTTGTTTCTGCGCGTGTCGTCGTTCAAGACCAGGGACCTTTGGGCGGTTCGGAACCACCGCGTCCCCAGCCCGTCGTCGGTACGGAGCGCGATTTGCGTGAGGCAGTATCAGCCCGGACCGGTTCCGTCGAGCGGGCCTGCATGGTGCGGGCCATTTCCTGAAGCGCCGCGATGCGGTTCTCCGTGTTTGGATGCGTCGAAAACAGGTTGTCCATACGTTCGCCCGAAAGCGGGTTGATGATGAACATATGCGCCGTCGCCGGATTGCGCTCGGCATCATTGTTGGGAACACGGCCGGCTGCGACAGCGATCTTGCCAAGAGCCGAGGCCAGCCACAGCGGGTTGCCGCAAATCTCCGCGCCTCGCTTATCGGCGGAATATTCGCGCGTGCGGCTGATCGCCATCTGCACCAGCATGGCGGCGAAGGGCGCGACGATCATCGCAATCAGCACACCGACGAAGCCGAGCGGATTGTTGTTCTCGCGGTTGTTGCTACCGCCGAAGAACATGGCGAAGTTGGCGAGCATGGAAATCGCACCGGCAAGCGTCGCCGTCAGCGTCATGGTCAGCGTGTCACGGTTCTGGATATGCGCCAGTTCATGGGCCATAACGCCCGCCACCTCTTCGTAGGAGAGCGCTTTCAGCAGGCCAGTGGAGGCGGCGACGGCGGAATTTTCCGGATTGCGGCCAGTCGCGAAGGCGTTGGGCTGGTCGCTGTTCATGACGAAGACGCGCGGCATCGGCAGGCCGGCGCGAGCAGCGAGATCCCGCACGATGCCGTAATATTCGGGTGCCGTGCGCTCATCGACCTGCTTGGCGCCATACATGGACAGCACCATCCGGTCGGAATTCCAGTAGGAGAAGACGTTCATGCCGATTGCGACGACGAGTGCGATCATCATGCCGCCCTTGCCACCGATGAGCAGGCCCACGCCCATGAAAAGCGCCGTCATGACGGCGAGCAGCATGGCTGTGCGAACGATGTTCATGCGTTTTCGGCTCCTGTATAAGGCTTCACCCGGTCGGCATTCCCAGGTGTCAAGGACATGTTTCACGTGAATCACCGCTTTCCACAGCGTCTTCACGCTCCTATAGGATGGGAAACCACCCGCACTTCTTCAATATCCCGGAAGGATGCCGATTTTCATGGACAGCGACAACGACAATCATTCCGACGGCCGCAAAGTGCTTTCGCCCGCAGCCCAGCGTGCCTTGCAGGAGGCCGAGGAGCGCCGCAAGTCGTCCCAGCCCGTCGAGCGTGCCGAGGAGATCGGCGGCCGCGGCGGCGAGGACCCTGCACGGTTCGGCGATTGGGAGATCAAGGGCAGGGCGATCGATTTTTGAGAGCGGAAGAATCCGGCTCAGGAATCCACTCGGTCTCATGCATCTCTGCCGCCACCTCTCCTCCGTCATCCTCGGGCTCGACCGGAGGATGACGTTTAGGGGGAGGAAGGGCGTTGCCCCATTCGAACGATCTCACAGGCAATCCCCCAAAACGAAAACGGCGGCCATCGGCCGCCGTTTCACTTTATTCGCTCCGCAAATCGGACCGCTTAGCCGCCAGCCTTGTTCTGACGATTCGCGATCAGGTCGTCCACTACGGCCGGATCAGCCAGCGTCGAGGTATCCCCGAGTGCGCCAAAATCGTCCTCGGCGATCTTGCGCAGGATGCGGCGCATGATCTTGCCGGAGCGGGTTTTCGGCAAGCCGGGTGCGAACTGGATTTTATCCGGCGTGGCGATGGGGCCGATTTCCTTGCGGACGTGTTTGACAAGGTCCTGGCGCAAAGCGTCGTTGCCCTCCTCGCCGGCCATCAGCGAGACGTAGCAATAGATGCCCTGGCCCTTGAGGCTGTGCGGATAGCCGACGACGGCGGCTTCCGACACGAGATGGTGCGAGACGAGGGCCGACTCGATTTCGGCCGTGCCGAGGCGGTGGCCGGAAATATTGAGCACGTCATCCACGCGACCGGTGATCCAGTAATAGCCGTCCTCGTCGCGGCGGCAGCCGTCGCCGGTGAAATACTTGCCCTTGTAGGTGGAGAAGTAGGTTTCGACGAAACGCTTGTGATCGCCATAGACCGTGCGCATCTGGCCCGGCCAGCTGTCGGTGATGCAGAGATTGCCGTCGGCCGCGCCTTCCAGCACATTGCCCTCGTTATCGACAAGCTCGGGCTTCACGCCAAAGAACGGCCGCGTCGCCGAACCCGGCTTCAGATCCGTCGCCCCCGGCAGCGGGGTGATCAGGATACCCCCGGTCTCCGTCTGCCACCAGGTATCGACGATCGGCGAGCGGCCTTCGCCGACCACGTTGTAATACCATTCCCAGGCTTCCGGGTTGATCGGCTCGCCGACCGAACCGAGCAGGCGCAGCGACGACCGGTCGGATCGCTTGACGAAATCGTCGCCGGCACCCATCAGCGCGCGGATCGCGGTCGGCGCGGTGTAGAAGATGTTGACCTTGTGCTTGTCGACCACCTCCCAGAAGCGGCCGGCATCCGGGAAGTTCGGCACGCCCTCGAACATCAGCGTGGTGGCGCGGTTCGCCAAGGGACCGTAGACGATATAAGAATGGCCGGTGACCCAGCCCACGTCGGCCGTGCACCAGTAGATATCGCCGTCCTGGTAATCGAAGACATATTTGTGCGTCATCGAGGCATAGACGAGATAGCCGGCCGTGGTGTGCAGCACGCCCTTCGGCTTGCCGGTCGAGCCCGAGGTGTAGAGGATGAACAGCGGGTCTTCCGCCTTCATCCTGGCCGGCGGACAATCGCGCGGCACGCTCAGCACTTCCTTGTGATGCCAGATGTCACGGCCGGGCGCCCAGCCGATCTTGCCGCCGGTGCGGCGCACGACCAGCACCTTGTTGACGATGACATGCTGCTTGGCGGCGATGTCGATGGCCATATCGGTGTTTTCCTTGAGCGGGATCGGCTTGCCGCCGCGCACGCCCTCGTCACAGGTGACGACGAAGGTCGATTCGCAGTCGACGATGCGGCCGGCCAGCGCGTCCGGCGAGAAGCCGCCGAAGACCACCGAATGGATGGCGCCGATGCGCGCGCAGGCGAGCATGGCATAGGCCGCTTCGGGGATCATCGGCATGTAGATGGTGACGCGGTCACCCTTCTTCACACCGTGCTTCTTCATCACGTTCGCCATGCGGCAGACGTGTTCGTAGAGCTCGTTATAGGTGATCTTCTTGTCGATATACGGGTTGTCGCCTTCCCAGATGATGGCGACGTCGTCGCCATGCGCCTTCAGGTGACGGTCGATGCAGTTGTAGGAGACATTGGTGATGCCGTCCTCGAACCACTTGATCGGGACCTTGCCGGAAAACGAGGTGTTCTTGACCTTCGTATAGGGCTTGAACCAGTCGATGCGCATGCCGTGTTTGTCCCAGAAGCGCTCCGGGTTCTCGACGCTCTCGCGATACCATTTCTGATAGGTATCGTTGTCGATGAGCGTACGGCTTTTTGCGGATTTCAGGACCGGATAGGTCTTTGCGGACATGGATGCCTCCCTATGGACTGCGCATGCGCGGGAAACCGTGTTTCTCCTCCGGTCCCGCCACTCCTGGGCGCATTCATATCAGGTCAAAGCATTACGGCAATTAGACAAAGGTCATTTGTCTCTTGAAGAATTGCATTTCTGCGACAGTGAGGGTATAGAGGGCGCAATTCCCGGAACATAGTGGTTAACTACCCGACGACCCGCGACACCGGCGCGGACGCACAGAAGGACTATATGCATGGCTCAGCAGCTCCTCATGCCAAAGGCGACCGCGGTCTGGCTGGTCGACAACACGGCGCTGTCGTTCGAACAGATCGCGACTTTCTGCAAACTGCATCCGCTTGAAGTGAAGGCGATCGCCGACGGCGAATCAGCCCAGGGCATCAAGGGCCTCGACCCGATCTCGACCGGCCAGCTGTCGCGCGAAGAAATCGCCCGCGCCGAAGGCAACCCGAACCACAAGCTGAAGCTTTCCGAGCCGAAGGTTCGCGTTCCCGAATCCAAGCGCAAGGGCCCGCGCTACACGCCGGTCTCCAAGCGCCAGGATCGCCCGAATGCCATTCTCTGGCTGGTGCGCAACCATCCGGAACTCAAGGACGCACAGATCTCGCGTCTCGTCGGCACCACCAAGTCGACGATCGAGCAGATCCGCGACCGCACCCACTGGAACTCGACGAACCTGACGCCGATGGATCCTGTCACGCTCGGCCTGTGCTCGCAGATCGATCTCGACCTCGAAGTCGAACGCGCCTCGAAGGGCCGCCCGCTGCCGACGGCCGCCGAACTCGGCGCCACGCTCGAATCCGCCCAGGAAACGGAAAAGCTGCCCTACAGCGACCGTGAAGAGGAAAAGGAAATCGACGCCGACGCCGTCTTCGCCAAGCTCAAGTCGCTCAAGTCCTCCACCCCGGACGAGGACGAAGACGACCGCTTCTAAGCATCGTCGCCATCACGGAATGACAAGACCGGTCGCCAAAAGCGGCCGGTTTTTTTGTGCCCGAACCGCCCCCTCTCCTCCTCTCCGTCATCCTCGGGCTTGACCCGAGGATCCATGCCACAGGCAGGACGGTGCGGATGCGTGGATCCTCGGGTCAAGCCCGAGGATGACGGAGGATAGGGAAGCGGGCTTATCTCCCAAGCCTGGCCTTGTGCGCAAACAGAAATCCCTAGCTGATCCGCCGCCCCGAGAGGACTTCGGCGATTTCATCCAGAATGGCCGGATCGTCGATCGTCGCCGGCATCTTCCAGTCTTCGCGGTCGGCAATCTTCTGCATCGTGCCGCGCAGGATTTTTCCCGAGCGGGTCTTGGGCAGACGCTTCACGCAGATCGCCGTCTTGAAGGCGGCGACGGGGCCGATCTTTTCGCGCACAAGGCGCACCACCTCCGCCTCCACGAGCGATGATTCACGTGAAACATTGCTCTTCAGCACGAGAAATCCGGCCGGCACCTGGCCCTTAATTACATCGGCAACGCCGATGACGGCGCATTCGGCGACGTCGGGATGGCCGGCGCAGACCTCCTCCATCGCGCCCGTCGAAAGACGGTGACCGGCGACATTGATGATGTCGTCGGTGCGCGACATGATGAAGACATAACCGTCATCGTCGATATAACCGGCATCCGCCGTCTTGTAGTAGCCGGGGAATTCCGAGAGGCAGGCGGTGCGAAACCGTTCGTCGGCATTCCAGAAGCTCGGCAGGCAGCCCGGAGGGAGGGGGAGCTTGATGGCGATATTGCCAAGCGTACCGGCCGGCACCTCATGGCCCGCATCGTCGAGCACATGGAGATCGTAGCCCGGCATGGGCACGGTGGGCGAGCCGTGTTTCACGGGCAGCACATCGAGGCCGAGCGGATTGCCGACGATCGCCCATCCGGTCTCCGTCTGCCACCAGTGATCGATGACGGGAACGCCGAGCACGGCTTCGGCCCAGCGCAGCGTATCGGGGTCGGCCCGCTCGCCGGCCAAGAACAGCGCCCGCAGACTGGAGAGATCGTAGTGCTTCACAAGCACTCCTTCGGGATCCTCCTTGCGAATGGCGCGGAAGGCCGTCGGCGCCGTGAAGAGCACGGAGACCTTGTACTCCTCCACCACCCGCCAGAAGGCGCCGGCATCCGGCGTACCGATTGGCTTGCCCTCATAGAGCACCGTCGTGCTGCCGTTCAGCAGCGGCGCATAGACGATGTAGGAATGGCCGACGACCCAGCCGATATCCGACGCCGCCCAATAGACCTCACCGGGTTTCACGCCGTAGAGCGCCCGCATGGTCCAGGCGAGCGCGACCATATGGCCGCCATTGTCGCGGATGACACCCTTCGGCTGGCCCGTCGTGCCTGATGTGTAGAGGATGTAGAGCGGATCGGTCGCCGCCAGCGATGCGCAGGTGACGGTGCGCCAACGGGCCGCGTCTAGCGCCGCACCCAGATCGATATCCCGGTCATCCTGCAGCGTCGCGGCAAGCTCCGGCCGCTGCAGCACGAGACAACGATCCGGCTTGTGGCGGGCCAGGTCGATGGCGGCATCGAGCAACGGCTTGTAGGCGACGAGGCGGTTCGGCTCGATGCCGCAGCTCGCCGTCACGACAAGCTTGGCCGTCGAATCGTCGATGCGCGCGGCAAGCTCGCTTGCAGCAAAACCACCAAACACCACGGAATGGATCGCGCCGATGCGCGCACAGGCCAGCATGGCGAAAATCGCCTCGGGGATCATCGGCATGTAGAGGATGACCCGGTCGCCCTGTTCCACGCCCTGATCGACCAGCACCGCCGCCATGGCGTTTACGCGCTCCAGCAGCTCGGCATAGGTGAAGAGGGCCTTCCGGCCGGTCACCGGGCTGTCGTAGATCAGCGCCGCGACATCGCCGCGGCCCGCCGCTACATGGCGGTCGACGCAGTTGTGGCAGGTATTGCCGCGCGCATCGGGAAACCAGCGGCCATAGACGCCCTGGGCAGCATCGAAGATGTCCGTCGGCTCCGTGAACCAGTCGATCGCCCGCGCGGCCTCACGCCAATGCGTCTGGTGATCGTCCTTCCACGCCCGATAAATCTCGGCATAGGTTTTTTGCATCGCTTCCTCCCGCCATGCGCAGCCGATTAACGGCCGGTTCCTCGGCAGGAAGAATAGGAGAGGGCAGGCAATCCGCAAAGCCAGACCAAAGCCTCAAAAGGCCGGCCCGTTTCTTGCCGTTCGTCAAACTGGGAACGGCGCGTTCCCGACGTCAGCGCGTTCCGAAGATCGCTGACCCGACGCGCACCGAGGTCGCGCCAAAACCGATGGCAACGTCGTAGTCGCCCGACATGCCCATGGAGAGCTTTTCGAGAGCGCAGCGCTCGGCGAGCTTGGCCAGCAACGCGAAATGCGGACCGGGATTTTCCTCTGCTGGCGGAATGCACATCAGCCCCTCGATCGACAGGCCGAGCTCCTCGCGGCAGAAAGTGACAAAAGCGACCGTATCGTCAGGTGCGATGCCCGCCTTCTGCGGCTCGAGGCCGGTATTGACCTGGACATAGAGCCGCAGGCTGCGGCCCTGCCGCTTCATTTCGTCGGCGATGCTGCGGGCGATCTTCTCGCGGTCGACCGTCTCAATGACATCGAACAGCGCCACGGCCTCGGCCGTCTTGTTGGATTGCAGCGGGCCGATCAGGTGCAGCTCGATGCTGTCGGTCTCGGCGCGCAGTTCAGGCCACTTGCCCTGCGCTTCCTGCACGCGATTTTCGCCAAAAACCCGCTGGCCGGCGGCGATGGCCGGGCGGATGGAATCGGCATCGAACGTCTTCGACACCGCGACAAGCGTGACCGCATCCGGCTTGCGGCCGGCTTCCGCCGCCGCCTTCTTCATCCGGCCCTGAACCTCTGCGAGGCGGTCCTGAAGCTCCATCGTCACTCTCCTCTGGTATCGAGGGTCAGGACCTAGCGAAAACGACGCCGCTTGCCAAGCGCGACAAGCCGGCCCGAGGCCGGAAAACTTGACGCTTCGGCGGTTTCATGATGAAGGTCTCGCCACTATATTCGCATGGGCGAACCGCTCGCCAAAACTCCCAAAAGACTTCCGGAACATCAAAGACATGGCCACCGAACGTTACAATCCGCGCGATGCCGAGCCCCGCTGGCAGGCAAAATGGAACGACGAGAACGTCTTCCTGACCGACAACGACGACCCGCGCGAAAAGTATTACGTCCTAGAGATGTTCCCCTATCCGTCGGGCCGCATCCATATGGGCCATGTGCGCAACTATGCGATGGGTGACGTCGTCGCCCGTTACAAGCGCGCCCGCGGCTATAACGTACTGCACCCGATGGGCTGGGACGCCTTCGGCATGCCTGCCGAAAACGCCGCCATGCAGAACAAGGTCCACCCCAAGGGCTGGACCTATGAAAACATCGCGACGATGCGCAAGCAGCTGAAGTCGATGGGCCTGTCGCTCGACTGGTCGCGCGAATTCGCCACCTGCGACGTGGAATATTATCAGCGCCAGCAGCACTTGTTCCTGGACTTCCTGGAAAAGGGCCTCGTCTACCGCAAGCAGTCCAAGGTGAACTGGGATCCGGTCGACCATACGGTTCTCGCCAACGAGCAGGTCATCGACGGCCGCGGCTGGCGTTCCGGCGCGCTCGTCGAGCAGCGCGAGCTGACCCAGTGGTTCTTCCGCATCACCGATTTCAGCCAGGACCTGCTCGATTCGCTGGAAACCCTCGACCAGTGGCCGGAAAAGGTCCGGCTGATGCAGAAGAACTGGATCGGCCGTTCCGAGGGCATGCTGGTGCGCTGGGAAATCGCTGAAGGCGCCCGCACCGCCGAGAAAGACGTGACCGTCTATACGACGCGTCCCGATACGATGTTCGGCGCCTCGTTCCTGGCGATTTCGGCCGATCATCCGCTGGCCAGGGAAGTGTCCGCCACGAACCCTGACATCATGGCCTTCTGCGAGGAATGCCGCCGCGCCGGCACGTCGCTTGCAGCGCTTGAGACCGCCGAGAAGAAGGGTATGGACACGGGCATCCGTGTGCGCCATCCCTTCGATCCCAGCTGGGAACTGCCGGTCTATATCGCGAACTTCGTTCTGATGGATTACGGCACGGGCGCCATCTTCGGCTGCCCCTCCGGCGACCAGCGCGACCTCGACTTCGCCCGCAAATACGACCTGTCCGTCGTACCCGTCGTCATGCCGAAGGACGGCGACGCCGCCACGTTCACGATCGGCGACGAGGCCTATGTCGGCGACGGCGTGATGATCAATTCGCGCTTCCTCGATGGCCTGAGCACCGAAGAGGCCTTCGAAGAGGTCGCCAAGCGCCTCACGGCGGCCACCCTGGGCAACGCGCCGCAGGGCGAGCGCAAGGTGAATTTCCGCCTGCGCGATTGGGGCATCTCGCGCCAGCGCTACTGGGGCTGCCCGATCCCAGTCATCCATTGCGAGGCCTGCGGCGTCGTGCCCGTGCCGAAGGCCGATCTGCCGGTGCAGCTGCCCGACGACGTCACCTTCGACAAGCCGGGCAACCCGCTCGACCGTCACGCCACCTGGCGCCACGTCGCCTGCCCTCAGTGCGGCAAGGATGCCCGCCGCGAGACGGACACGATGGACACCTTCGTCGATTCGTCCTGGTATTTCGCCCGCTTTACGGCACCCTGGGAAAACAATCCAACAGACCCGGTCGCGGCGAATGCCTGGCTGCCGGTCGATCAGTATATCGGCGGCATCGAGCATGCGATCCTGCACCTGCTCTATTCGCGCTTCTTCACCCGCGCCATGCAGGTCGCCGGCCATCTCGACCTGAAGGAGCCCTTCAAGGGCCTCTTCACACAAGGCATGGTCGTGCACGAAACCTATAGCCGCGCCATCGACGGCAAGCGCGAATGGGTGACGCCGGCTGAGATCCGCATCGAGGAAGTCGACGGCAAGCGCCGTGCGGTGCATCTCGAATCCGGCGAAGACATCGCCATCGGCTCCATCGAGAAGATGTCGAAATCGAAGAAGAACGTCGTCGATCCCGACGATATCATCGCCTCCTACGGCGCCGATACCGCCCGCTTCTTCGTCCTCTCGGACTCCCCGCCGGACCGCGACGTCATCTGGTCGGAAGCCGGCGTCGAAGGCGCCCACCGTTTCGTCCAGCGCGTCTGGCGCCTCATCTCCGAAGCAGCTCCTGCGCTGAAGGGCGCCGAAAGCCGCCCCGGCACGGATGGCGAAGCGCTGGCCATTTCGCAGATCGCGCACAAGACGCTGAAGGCCGTTCAGGCCGATTACGACAAGCTCGCCTTCAACAAGGCCGTCGCACGCATCTATGAATTCGTCAATGCGCTGGCCGCACCGCTGACCAATGCCGCCGCGGGCACCGCTTCGGCCGATCTGGTCTCGGCGCTGCGCGAAGCCGTCGGCATCCTGATCCGCATCGTCGCCCCGATGACGCCGCATCTTTCGGAAGAAGCCTGGCGCGAGATCGGCGGCGAGGGTCTCGTCGCAACCGCTGCGTGGCCGGCCTATGAAGACCGGCTGGTCGCGGAAAACGAAATCACCCTGCCGGTGCAGATCAACGGCAAGAAGCGTGCAGATTTGACAATCGCCCGCGATGCGGACCAGAGTGCAGTCGAAGCGGCCGTGCTCGCGCTCGAGCCCGTCCAGGCCGTGCTCGCCGGCCAGCGTCCCAAGAAGATCATCGTCGTACCGCAGAGGATCGTGAATGTTGTTGTCTGACGGAACCGGTCTTTCGCGCCTTGCAAAACTCGTCGCCGGCATCGCGCTTGTCAGCGCGCTGGCGGGCTGCCAAGTGCGTCCGCTCTATTCGACCGGTTCCGGTACGGATACGAAGCTGGCGGCCGTCGAGATTTCGGAGGCCGATACCCGTGTGGAACAGCAGGTCCGCAACGATCTGGTTTTCCTCTTCGCTGGGGGCGCCGGCGAACCCCAATCGGCGCTCTACCATCTGGAACTGAACGTATCGGTGCGCAACATCGGCGTGCTCGACGACGTGACCACGGATATCGCTCGCGCCGGCCGTATCGTCGTGTCCGCGGACTATAACCTGACGAAGTCCGACTCCGGCGAAACATTGGCTTCCGGAAAGCGCTCGAGCGTTGCCCTTGTCGATTTCCCGGTCCAGGAATTCGCCAAGCTGCGCGCCGTGCGTGACGGCGAAAACCGCGCTGCCCGCGAACTCGCCGAGCTCATCCGCGCGGACGTCGCGTCGGCTCTCGGCCGGCGTTGAGCCGGCTATGGCCGAAATCAAGTCGCACGAATTCGATGCTTTCCTGAAACGGAAACCTCTGCCCGTGCGGCTCTTCCTCATCTATGGACCGGATCGCGGCCTCGTTTCCGAACGCGCCGCAGCCCTTGCGGCTGCAAGCGGCGTTAATCTGGCGGATGCCTTCTCCGTCGTGAAACTCGACGCCGGAGAAATCGGCAACCAGGCCGGCAAGCTGATGGACGAGATGAATGCCATCGGCCTGTTCGGCGGCGATCGCCTCGTCTGGGTCCGCAATGCCGGCAGCGAAAAGGGCGTTTCGGATGCATTGGAGATGCTGGCCAAAATGCCTCCGGGCGATTCCACGCTGCTGATCGAAGCCGGTGACCTAAAAAAGGGCGCTGCGCTGCGCAAGGCGGCCGAGTCGTCGTCTCAGGCCGTCGCCATCGCCTGCTATGCCGACGATGGACGCGCCCTACAGGCGCTAATCGACCAGGAACTGGCAAGTGAAGGCCTGCGCATTTCCCCAGCCGCCCGTGACCGCCTGATGGAGACGATCGGCGGCGACCGCCTGGCCTCCCGCAACGAAGTGCGCAAACTCGCGCTTTATTGCCGTGGCCAAGAAACCATCGAGGAACAGGACGTCGAAGACATCGTCGGCGACGCCAGTGCTATTTCCACCGACGATGCCATCGACGCCATTCTCAAGGGCGACCGCGAAGGATTTCTGCACGCCATCCAGAAGATCGTTTCGTCGAAGACGCCGGTCTTCCTTGTCCTGCAAGGATGCCTGCGGCAGTTCCAGCTGCTGGAAATCATGCGCGCCGAAATGGATGAAAAGCGCGCGCCCGCCGGTCAGGTTATCGCGACGCTGGGCCGCCACCTGCATTTCCGCCGCAAGCCGATCGTGGAAAGTGCCCTGAAGACTTGGACCGGGCCGGCCATCCGCCGGGAAACCCAGCGCCTGCAAGCCGCAATCCTGCAAAGCCGCCAGCGGGCGTCGCTTGAGGATACAATCGCCATGCAAACCATGCTGGCAACCGTGCTGCAATCCGCAAGACGTTGAATCCGGCTAAATAGCCGGCTTTACCGCGATTGCTCAGCGGCGCTCGAGAAGCCGGCAGATTTCTTCCAGCTGCTCGAGGGTCTTGTAAGCGATCCTGAGCTGGCCGCCGGTCCCCTTGTGGTTCACGGTGACATCGAGACCGAGCACGTCGGACAGTGTGCGCTCCAGCGCCAACGTGTCCGCATCCTTCACGTCCTTCGGCGCCGTTTGGCCGTGGTTCGGGTCGCTCTGCGCCTTGATATCGTTCTGGGCCAACCGCTCGGCGTCGCGCACCGACATGCCCTTGGCAACGACAGCCTTGGCAAGCGCGATGGGATCCGACGTCGGAATGAGTGCACGCGCATGCCCGGCAGAGAGCGTGCCGGAAGCCAGCATGTCGCGCACCGGTTCCGGCAGCTTCAAGAGGCGAAGACTGTTTGCCACATGGCTGCGGCTCTTACCGATGATTTCACCGAGATCGTTCTGCGTGTAGCCATGGTCCGCGATTAGCAACTCATAGCCCATCGCTTCTTCCAGCGGATTGAGATCCGAACGCTGGACGTTCTCGACGATGGCGATTTCCAGCGCCGTGCGGTCATCGACATCCCGGATGATAACGGGGATTTCGATCAGGCCGGCAAGCTGCGCCGCCCGCCAGCGCCGTTCGCCTGCGATGATCTCGAAGCGGTTGTCCGCCGTGGTTCGGACGACAACCGGCTGCACGATACCATGCTGGCGGATCGAGGAGGCCAAATCCTGCAGTTCCGATTCATCAAAATAGCGGCGCGGGTTGCGCGGGTTGCGGCCGACAAATTCGATGGGCACGAGCCGATCCGGATTAACCGTTGGGCGCGCATCGATATCAGCGGCCGGAAGCTGGTCCATTTCACCGATCAGGGCTGCAAGGCCGCGGCCAAGGCGCCGCTTTGAGTTGTCATCATTCATCGGTTCTACTCACGGATACTAAAATCAGGCAGCTTTGCGCTGCCTTTCACGCTGGATTACTTCGGAAGCAAGCTGAAGATAGGCCTGGCTTCCGGCGCATTTGAGATCGTAGAGAATGGCCGGTTTGCCATAGGACGGCGCCTCGGACACACGCACATTGCGCGGGATAAGCGTATGATACACCTTTTCGCCGAGATGCGTACGAACATCGTTGACGACCTGCTGCGCCAGATTGTTGCGCGAGTCGAACATGGTCAGCACGATGCCCTGGATATCGAGCCGCGGATTGACAGTGCGCCGCACCTGATCGACAGTCTCGAGCAGCTGGCTCAGGCCCTCAAGAGCGAAGAATTCGCATTGCAGCGGCACGAGCACGGAATGCGCTGCCGCCAGCGCGTTCATCGTTAGAAGATTGAACGACGGCGGGCAATCGACGAGCACGTAAGAGTAAGACAATGCTTCAGGGGAGGCCAGCGCGCGCTTCAAGCGAAAGACGCGGTCATTCTGCTGGGCGATCTCCATCTCGACACCAAGCAGGTCCATTGTCGAGGGAATGATCGAGAGATTGGGGACGGCTGTCTGCATGACCGTCTCAACCACACCATGGCTGCCGACCATCAGGTCGTAGGAGGAAAGCTCGCGACTGCGGCGGTCGATCCCCAGGCCGGTGCTGGCGTTGCCCTGCGGGTCGAGGTCGACGATGAGCACACGTTCACCGATCGCGGCAAGGGCCGTTGCGAGATTTATAGCCGTCGTCGTCTTGCCGACGCCGCCCTTCTGGTTCGCAATGGTAATGATCCGGTTCTTTTCGCCTATCATGGACGCCGCCAATCCCTAGGAAGTTCGTGAGAGCTTGGACAGTTCGAGCACGACAGAATCCGGCTCGACGACACTGGCATGTTTTACCAGATCGAATCTCCAGCGACCAAGCGCTTTATCGACCTCGCGCTGGTAATCCCTGCCTTTATGGAGGAAAAAGCGCAAATCCGAATTGCGCTCCGCCCAGGGAGCCCCGAATTCCATCAGGAGATCGAGGTCGGCGAGGGCCCGTGCGGAAATCGCATCGCATTTCGCAATGACCGACGGCGCTTCTTCGATTCGAATCGGATGTACGGACGCGCGAGCTCCCGTCTCAAGGATCGCCGTTCGCAGGAAAGCCGCCTTCTTATTGTTGCTCTCTACAAGATGGACCCATCCGCCACCCGCGCCGCAGAGCAAAATGCCCGTCACAATGCCCGGAAAGCCGCCACCACTGCCCAAATCCGCCCAGATTCGCGGGCCGGGATTGAGCGCATAAATTTGCGCGCTGTCAGCGACATGTCGGCTCCAAACTTCCGCCAATGTAGAGGGAGCTACCAGATTGATCGCCTTTGCCCACTTTTGGAAAAGGGCTACAAAGGTGTTCAGCCGGTCGATCGTTTCACGTGAAACATTCAGACCGTTCAATTCGCGCGGCAGACTCGTCATGCGTGAGAAACCTGTGCCTGATCTTCCTCCGGCAAGCGCTTAAGGTGCACCAACAGCAGTGTCAACGCCGCCGGCGTCATACCATCAACCCGTGCCGCTTGGGCAAGATTGGCCGGCCGTGATATCGACAGCTTCTGCCGCAGCTCGATGGACAGGCCGGGAAGCGTACTATAGTCGAAATCTACCGGTATCCTCCGCTCCTCTTCCCGTCGCGTTTCGACGATGTCGCTCTGCTGACGGTTCAAATAAACTGCATAGGCTGCTTCGATCTCCACCGCCTCCCGCACGCGGGGCGCATACCCGCCAAGGGCCTCCGGCCACACGGAAACAAGTCGCGCGTAGTCGATCTCGGGATAGGCCAACAGATCGTAGCCGGTTCGACGAACACCGTCTTGATTGAGCTTCAATCCATGAACGGCAGCCTCGTTTGGGGATAGACGGAGGTTCTTTAACGTCTCGCGCGCCGCGGTCATCTCGCCGGACCAATCCGCAAAGCGCCGTCTGCGATCATGGCCGACAAGACCGAGCTCCAGACCGAGCGGGGTCAGGCGCGCATCCGCATTATCGGCACGAAGAGACAGGCGATATTCAGCACGGGAGGTAAACATACGATAGGGTTCGGTCACGCCGCGTGACGTCAAGTCATCCAGCATCACGCCGATGTAGCTCTCAGTGCGGCTCAAGATATAGCCATCGCGGCCACCAGCGCGCCGGGCAGCATTCATGCCGGCAATCAGGCCTTGCGCGGCGGCCTCCTCATATCCCGTGGTCCCGTTGATCTGCCCGGCGAGAAAGAGGCCCGGCTGACTTCTGACCTCCAGCGTCGCCGACAATTCACGGGGATCGATATGATCATATTCGATCGCATAACCCGGCTGAAGGATCGTTACCTTTTCGAGGCCCGGAATCGTCCGAATAAATACATCCTGAACATCAGCCGGCAAGGATGTGGAGATGCCGTTCGGGTAGACGGTATGATCATCCAGACCTTCGGGCTCAAGAAAGATCTGATGACCGTCACGCTCGCCAAATTTGACGATCTTGTCCTCGATAGAGGGGCAATAGCGTGGGCCAACCCCTTCGATCTGTCCGGAATACATCGCCGACTTGCCGATATTTTCTTCAATGATTCTGTGCGTTTCCGGTGTGGTGCGCGTTACTCCGCATTCGATCTGCGGCGTGGTGATACGATCCGTCATGAAGGAGAACGGCACCGGCTCTTCGTCAGCGCCCTGGCGTCCAACGGCAGCCCAATCAATCGTTCGGCCATCGATACGGGCAGGCGTGCCCGTCTTGAGACGGCCAAGCCGCAAACCCAAGCGTTCAAAAGTCGCGGAAAGGCCAATGGACGGTTCTTCCCCAACACGGCCAGCCGGAATCTTTTCGTTTCCGATATGAATAAGTCCGCGTAGAAACGTGCCCGTGGTCACGACCACGGCATCGCAGGAAAGATACCGGCCGTCCTTCATTCGGATGCCGGCCATATTGCCATTTTGAATATCAAGATCAAAAGCGTCGCCTTCGATCACATCGAGATCGGCGATTTCACCAATCTCATGCTGCATCGCTTCCCGATAGAGTTTCCGGTCAGCCTGTGTGCGGGGACCACGCACCGCCGGGCCCTTGCGACGGTTCAGCAAGCGGAATTGGATACCGGCACGATCCGCGACCCTTCCCATCAAACCATCCAGCGCATCCACTTCACGAACAAGGTGGCCTTTTCCAAGGCCGCCGATCGCTGGGTTACAGGACATAACACCGATCGTTGCGGCTTTATGGGTTACCAGGGCCGTCTTTGCGCCCAGGCGGGCTGATGCCGCGGCCGCTTCAACGCCGGCGTGCCCGCCGCCAATAACGACAACATCATAACGTTCTTTGGTCATCACCGTTCACCTGCTTGTTTCACGTGAAACGCGCCATAAGACTCGCGCACGTTGTGCTGTTTCACGTGAATCATTTGCCGACGCAAAATTCCGAGAAAATAACGTCGAGAAGATTTTCAACATCAACTCTACCAGTCACCCGCCCCAATGCCTGGCCGGCGAGACGGAGGTGTTCGGCTTGAATGTCTAAGCCAACTGCTTCCGCCGCCAAAGCACGCTCGATATGCTCGCGCGCTTCCTGCAGATTGGAAAAATGCCGCTCGCGGGTCGGCAAGGACAAAGCACCACCGGATTCCAAATCCGGCAAGAATGCTCGCACCGCGTCCATTAGCTTCGGCATGCCTTGCCCGGATTTCACCGAGATCATAACATCTACATTGCCATGCGGCCAAGATACCCGCTGCACATCGGCTTTTGTCAGAACGCGGATGGTTGGACCGGTATAGGGTCCTGCGAGGCTCTGCCAGTCAATATCTGCCTCGCTCGAGAGGAGCAGCACGAGATGGGCGCTGTCAATCGACTGCTGCGTTCGCCGGATACCCTCGCGCTCGACAACATCATCCGTCTCCCGCAAGCCCGCCGTGTCATGCAGACGGACTGCATAACCAGCAATATCCAAATCGACATGCAGGATATCACGCGTCGTTCCCGGAATATCGGTGACGATCGCGATATCTCTTTGCGCTAAATAATTGAGGAGGCTTGATTTTCCCGCGTTCGGCGGACCTGCGATCACGACGTTCAGGCCATCGCGCACGATCTCCCCCGCCCGACCACCCGAAAGATGGTTAAGAATCTCCTGCTGCAACTGCCGCATGTCGTGCCAGATCGTCGATGCAATCGAACCCGGAACGTCATCCTCGTCGGCGAAATCCAGCTCCGCCTCGATCATCGCACGTGCATGCGTTAAACGTTTCGCCCACGAATCGTAAAGCGCTGAGAGATGGCCGGAAGCGTGCTCCGCAGCGAGACGGCGCTGCATTTCTGTCTCGGCAGCGATCAGATCGGCCAGTCCCTCCACCGCAACGAGGTCCATTTTTCCATTCTGGAACGCGCGGCGAGAGAATTCCCCGGCTTCGGCAGCGCGAAGACCGGGCAGGGTTCCAAGCGCGGATAGAACCGCTTTCACGGTGGCGCGGCCGCCATGAATCTGGAGTTCTGCGGTGTCCTCGCCACTAAAGGACGTAGGGCCGGGAAAGAAAAGCACTAGACCTTCATCCAGCAGCAAACCGTTTCGATCACGAATCGGTAAAAGAGAAGCGTGCCTGGGCGCTGGGACACGGCCGCATGTCGTTTCAACAGCAAACCGGCATTGCGGGCCGCTCAGCCGTATGATCGCTACGCCGGAGGGCAGGCTCCCGCTCGACAGGGCAAAGATCGTATCCTGGCTCACAGCATCATCCGGTTAAAAGTTACTGATACGAATAGATCGGATCGTTTCGGAAAAGAATCGGTATTCCCGCTTAAAACGAAAATGGCCCCACCTTGCGGCGGGACCACGAGATTCCGACAGGATCGAGACCGATCAGGTGTTCATCGAATCGAAGAAGTCGCCGTTCGTCTTGGTCTGCTTCAGCTTGTCGATAAGGAACTCGATCGCATCGGTCGTGCCCATCGGCGCAAGGATACGGCGCAGGACAAAGATCTTCTGGAGATCCTGGCGCGGCACGAGCAGGTCTTCCTTGCGGGTGCCGGACTTGAGAATGTCCATGGCAGGGAAGATGCGCTTGTCGGCCACCTTGCGGTCAAGCACGATTTCCGAGTTGCCGGTACCCTTGAACTCTTCGAAGATGACTTCGTCCATGCGGCTGCCGGTGTCGATGAGCGCGGTCGCGATGATCGTCAGCGAGCCGCCTTCCTCGATGTTACGGGCCGCACCGAAGAAGCGCTTCGGGCGCTGCAGGGCATTGGCGTCCACACCGCCGGTCAGAACCTTACCCGAGGACGGCACGACCGTGTTGTAGGCGCGGCCGAGACGGGTGATCGAATCGAGCAGGATGACCACGTCACGGCCGTGCTCGACGAGGCGTTTGGCCTTCTCGATGACCATTTCGGCAACCTGGACGTGGCGCGTCGCCGGTTCGTCGAAGGTCGAGGAAACGACCTCGCCCTTCACCGAGCGCTGCATGTCCGTCACTTCTTCAGGACGTTCGTCGATGAGGAGGACGATCAGGTAACATTCCGGATGGTTCGCGGTGATCGAATGCGCGATGTTCTGCAGGAGAACGGTCTTACCCGTCCGCGGCGGGGCGACGATCAGGCCGCGCTGGCCCTTGCCGAGCGGCGCGACGAGATCGATGACGCGCGGCGAGAGATCCTTCGAGGTCGGGATCTCCAGCTCCATCTTGAAGCGTTCGTTCGGATAGAGCGGCGTCAGGTTGTCGAAATGAACCTTGTGGCGGATCTTCTCCGGGTCGTCGAAATTGATCGTGTTGACCTTGAGAAGCGCAAAATAACGTTCGCCCTCCTTGGGACCGCGGATCGGACCTTCGACCGTATCGCCCGTCTTCAGCGAGAAACGGCGGATCTGCGAGGGGGAGATGTAGATATCGTCCGGGCCGGGCAGGTAGTTCGCATTGGCCGAGCGCAGGAAGCCGAAACCGTCCTGCAGCACTTCCACCACGCCCTCACCGATGATTTCGACATCCTGCGAGGCCAGCATCTTGAGGATGGCAAACATCAGTTCCTGTTTGCGCATCGTGCTCGCGTTTTCGACCTCGAGTGATTCGGCAAAGGCCAGGAGGTCGGTCGGAGTCTTGTTCTTGAGGTCTTGTAGCTTCATTTCGGCCATGAATGGTCCATGCTGCAGGGTATCGGATGGGAAAAGGCGTGCGGGTCAAGGACGAACTGCGGGGAAACGGTGCAGTTCACTGAACGAATACACATGCCATGAAGATGAGATGGACGGAAAATAGCGGTTCCGGGGCGCCGTCGCAAGGGGCCTCGTGCATTTCGTCCGTTTTGTCGCGGTGTGGCTGAAGCATTTCCGGCCGAAGCGGGTTCGCTTCGGCGTCGGAGAATGCGGTAAAACACAGCCCTAGAACGGCTTGACGACAGCCATGATGACGATGAGGACCATCAACAGCGCCGGAGCTTCGTTCCAGATGCGCCATTGGCGGCCGGTTTTTTCATTGCGGTCTTCGGCGAAAGCCTTCACGGCGCGGCCGAAATAGTGGTGAACGCCCGTCAGCAACATGACGAAGGCGAGCTTGGCATGGAGCCAACCGCCCTGGAAACCGTAAACGGACCAGGCGAGATAGAGGCCGAGCAGCCAGGCAAGCCCCATCGCCGGCTGCATGATCGTGCGATAGAGCCGCCCCTCCATCACCTTGAAGGTTTCCGACTGGGCGGACCCTTTTGGCGCGTCGGTGTGATAGACGAAAAGGCGCGGCAGGTAGAGCAGGCCGGCCATCCAGGAGATCACCGCCATGATGTGCAGGGCCTTGATCCACAGATAGAGATTATCGGGCGGATAGAGGATCAGCAGAAGCGCAAGCAGGGCAAAGACCGTGAGTGCGGCGGCAGCGCGCAGTCGCGCCTGGCGCCCGGCATTTTCGCTCGTCTGTTTCTCGCTCACCGATTTTCTCCACGCACCCGCGCTACAAGACGCGTGACATGCTCCGGATCGGCCTGCGGCGTGATGCCGTGGCCGAGATTGAAGATCAGCGGACCGTTTCCAAGCGCCTGCAGGATGGCATCGACGCCTTCATCCAGCGCGGTACCGCCGGCAACGACGCGCATCGGATCGAGATTGCCCTGGACGGGGCCGTCCTTCTGCAATTCGGCGGCAAAGGCGAGCGGCACGGACCAGTCAAGCCCGATGGCATCGGCGCGTGTCGCCTGGCGATAGGTCTTCAGGAAGAGGCCGGCGCCCTTGGCAAAGGCGATGATCTTGGCCTGCGGCCTGCGGGCCTTCACGGAATCCACGATTTTCCGGACCGGCTTGATGGAGAATTCCGAAAATTCCTTTTCGCCGAGGACACCCGCCCAGGAATCGAAAATCTGCACGGCATCGGCACCCGCATCGATCTGCGCGACGAGATAATCGGCCGAGAGATCCGCCAGCGTATCGAGGAGATGCGCGAAGGCCTTCGGTTCCTTGTAGGCGAAGAGGCGGGCGGGCGCCTGGTCGGGCGTGCCGTGTCCGGCGATCATGTAGGTCGCAACGGTCCAGGGTGCGCCGCAGAAGCCGAGCAGGGTCGTTTCCTCGGGGAGGGCGCCCCGGATGCGACCAACGGCCTGCATGACCGGCTGGAGGTGATCCAGGACACCTTTGCCATCAAGAGCCAGGATTCCATCGACATCGATCGGGTCAAGGCGCGGTCCATGCCCTTCTTCGAAGCGCACATTCCGCTTCAATGCGTCGGGGATGACGAGAATGTCGGAAAACAGGATCGCCGCATCGAAGCCGTAACGGCGGATCGGTTGCAGCGTCACTTCAGTTGCCAGTTCCGGCGAATAACAGAGATCGAGGAAACTTCCCGCCGCAGCGCGCGTTGCTCTGTACTCCGGTAGGTAGCGTCCTGCCTGGCGCATCAGCCACAGGGGAGGGGGAGAGATCGTCTTCCCGTTGAGGACATCGACGATCTTCCGGCTTTTCGAGCTCACTGTGGGCTTCTCCCAATAAAGAAATAATCTCTTAAAAGAGGTTTCTATTTCTTAGAGTCGGTGACTATCAAGGATTAAATCCTTTCCACATGAGTCCTGCTTTGTTCCACGAGCTGGGGAAAACGGCAGAGCTATTCCCAGCTTTCGGGAGGAAATCGAGGAAAAGCGGATTCACTCAATTGAATCAAAATGATCCGCCAGAGCTGAAAAATAACCGCTTGTGGATAGCTTGTGGAGAAGCGCGACACTTTGCCGTGTCATGAGTCTTATCCACATGCCGGGACAATCGCTCTCCCGCAAACCGCCAATTGTGGACAACTTTCCAGTTATCCCCTTGCGTCCGGACCCCTCCCGCTTTTAGCTCACGCTTGTCCCAGTCCATCAACAGGGCGCGGAGGATATTGTGGAAAGCACGAAAAATTACTTCCATCTGCACCTGATATCGGACTCGACCGGCGAGACGCTGATCGCCGCGGGCCGGGCGGCTGCGGCGCAATTCCAGTCCTCGCAGGCGCTGGAACATGTCTATCCGCTGATCCGTAACCGCAAGCAGCTGATGCCGGTGCTCGATGCGATCGACGGCGCGCCGGGCATCGTGCTCTATACGATCGTCGACCGCGAGCTTTCCGACATCATCGACCAGCGCTGCCGGGAGATGGGCGTGCCCTGCGTGTCCGTGCTCGAACCGGTCATCGATCTCTTCCAGTCCTATCTCGGCGCGCCGTCGCGTCGTCGGGTCGGCGCGCAGCATGTGATGAATGCGGAATATTTCGCGCGCATCGAAGCGCTGAATTTCACGATGGACCATGATGACGGCCAGCTGCCGGCCGATCTCGACGAGGCCGATGTCATCCTGATCGGCATCAGCAGGACCTCGAAGACACCGACAAGCATCTATCTGGCCAACCGCGGCATCAAGACGGCCAATGTGCCGATCGTGCTTGGGGTTGCCTTGCCCGAACGGCTGTCGACGGCGACGAAGCCGCTGATCGTCGGGCTCATCGCCACGACGGATCGCATCGCCCAGGTACGGCAGAACCGGATTCTCGGCCAGACTCAGGAATTTCGTGGTGATGACTATATCGACCGGGCACAGATTTCCGAGGAGCTGAAATATGCCCGTGCGCTCTGTGCCCGCAACAATTGGCCGATCATCGACGTCACGCGCCGCTCCATCGAGGAAACCGCCGCCGCTATCGTTGCTCTTCGTCCGAAGAGCCGGTAACGCGGAAAGATGAATCGGGAGAAATCGATGACGCTGATTCTTGCCTCGCAGAGCCCCTTTCGGCGTATGCTGATGGAAAATGCCGGCCTCGCCTTCACGACGGAAGCGGCCCGCATCGACGAGCGCGCGGTAGAAAGTGCCCTTGCTGCGCAAAATCCCTCGCCGCAAGACGTCGCCGAGACATTGGCGATCGAGAAGGCGCGCGACGTCGCGGGCCGCCATAACGGTGCCCTGGTGATCGGTTCGGATCAGACCCTATCGCTCGACGGCCGCGTGTTTCACAAGCCGGCCAATATGGTTGAGGCGAAATCGCATCTTGCTTCTATGTCGGGCCGCACCCATTCCCTGAACTGCGGCATTGCACTGGTGCGCGACGGCGAGATGCTGTGGAGCCATGTCTCCATCGCCCATCTCACGATGCGGCCGCTGTCGGATGCCTTCATCGATCGTCATCTGGCTCGTGTCGGCGACCGGGTCCTGGCGAGCGTCGGCGCTTATCAGTTGGAGGGCGAGGGCGTGCAGCTGTTCGAGCGGATCGACGGCGATTATTTTACCATTCTCGGCCTGCCGCTGCTTCCGCTGCTGGCTAAGCTTCGCGATCTCGGTGCTATCGATGCATGATTCACGTGAAACATTGTTAAGAAATGCCTTCGTCACGGGCTGTCCCGTCAAACATTCCCGTTCGCCGTTGATTCATGGCCATTGGCTGGAGGTGCTGGGTCTTCAAGGATCCTATACGCGGCAGGAGGTAATAACGGAAGATTTCGCCGGCTTCATATCCCGTCTAAAGCGTGGTGAATCCGGCTTCGTCGGTGGCAATGTCACCATTCCGCACAAGGAGACGGCGTTCAAGCTCGCCGACCGGCCGGATGCGTTGAGCGAGGAGCTGGGTGCCGCCAACACACTCTGGCTCGAGGACGGCGCGCTTCATGCCACCAACACGGATGGCTACGGTTTCCTTGCCAATCTCGATGCGACGGCGCCGGCTTGGGACAAAACCGACCGGGCCGTGATCCTCGGCGCGGGCGGAGCCAGCCGGGCGATCATCCAGGCGGTGCGGGATCGTGGCGTCGGCGAAATCCATGTGGTCAACCGCACGGCGGCGCGTGCGCAGGAGCTTGCCGACCGCTTCGGTGTGAAGGTGCACGCCCATGCGATGGCGGCGCTGCCGGAGGTGATGAAAGATGCCGGGCTGTTCGTCAACACGACCTCGCTCGGCATGGATGGTGACGAGGCGCCGGAATTCGATTTCTCGCCGTTGGCAAACGGCGCGGTCGTTACCGATATCGTCTATGTACCGCTGGTCACGCCGATCCTCCGCCAGGCGGTCGATCAGGGTTTTGCCGTGGTCGATGGTCTCGGTATGCTCTTGCACCAGGCAGCACCCGGCTTTGAAAAATGGTTCGGCGTACGCCCTACCGTGGATGATGCGCTGCGCCAGCTGATCCTCGCGGATATGGAGAAACATTGATGATCGTGCTCGGCCTCACCGGATCGATCGGGACAGGAAAGTCGACGACCGCGGCAATGTTCCGCGATCTCGGCGTGCCGGTGCATGATGCCGATGCGACGGTGCATGATCTCTATCGCAACGAGGCCGTGGCCCCGGTCGCAGCGCTTTTTCCCGAAGCGCTCAGGGGTGGCGTGATCGACCGGAAGGTTCTCTCCGCCATTCTGGCGCAGGCGCCGGAGCGGTTCCGAGAGCTGGAAGCGGTGATCCATCCCTTGGTGCGGGCGCGCGAAACGGCTTTTTTGCAAACACAACGGCAGAACGGTTCGGCCCTCGTCGTGCTCGATATCCCGCTTCTCTACGAAATCGGCGGCGAAAAGCGCGTCGACAAGGTCGTGGTCGTCACTTGCGGTGCCGAAACGCAGCGCCGGCGCGTGCTCTCCCGTCCCGGTATGACCGAGGAGAAATTCGCGCTCATCCTCTCCCGCCAGATGCCCGATGCTGAAAAGCGCAAGCGCGCCGATTTCATCGTGTTTACCGACGCCGGGCTTGAAGCGGCGCGCAAACAGGTGGAAGAGGTGATCGAAACCTTGAGAGAAGAGCGGGACTGATGCGCGAGATCATCTTCGATACGGAAACCACCGGCCTCGACAACAAGCTCGACCGCGTCATCGAAATCGGCGGCGTCGAGCTGGAAAACCATTTCCCGACCGGCCGCACCCTGCATCTCTATATCAATCCGGGTGACCGCAAGGTCCATCCCGACGCGCTTGCGGTGCACGGCATCACGGACGAATCGCTGAAGGACAAGCCGTCCTTCGCCGAGGTGGTCGATCAGATCCTCGACTTTTTCGGCACCGCGCGCTGGGTCGCGCACAATGCCAATTTCGACATGGGCTTCATCAATGCCGAGCTCGACCGGCTCGGCCGCCCGCCGATCCTTCAGGAGAACGTGACGGACACGCTGGCGCTTGCCCGCCGCAAACATCCGATGGGGCCGAACTCGCTCGATGCGCTCTGCCGCCGTTACGGCATCGACAATTCACACCGTACGCGCCACGGCGCGCTGCTCGACTCCGAGCTGCTCGCGGAAGTCTATATCGAGATGATCGGCGGCCGGCAGGCAGCACTTGGTCTCGGGTCTGCGGAAAACGGCCGCAAGACGCTGGTCGAAAACGAGGACGAGGTGATCCAGCCGCTCGGCCTGCGGCCGCGGCCTTTGGCCCCCCGCGTCACGGAAGCCGAGCAGGCGGCGCACAATGCGATGGTGGACAAGATGGGCGGCAAGGCGATCTGGGCAAAATACGGCGCCTGAATCCGGCTCAACAATTTGAACGCAAAGAAAACGCCCGGTCACAAGGTGGCCGGGCGTCTTTGTTTCAGAGGTGAGGTTTGGCTTAGTTGGCCTGAACCTTGGCCTTGACCTGTTCTTCCGCCATGCGCTGGGAGAACATCTGAGCGAAATCGATCGGGTCGATCATCAGCGGCGGGAAGCCGCCATTGCGGGTCGCGTCGGAAATGATCTGGCGGGCGAAGGGGAAGAGCAGGCGCGGGCACTCGATGAAGAGGACCGGCAGCATGTGCTCCTGCGGGAAGCCCGTGACCCGGAAGACGCCGCCATAGGCGAGTTCGGCGTTGAACAGGATCTTGTCGCCATCCTTGGCTTCGGCGTTCAGCGAGAGGATGACGTCGAAGTCGGTCTCGGAGAGCGGGTTGGCGTTGACATTGACGCTGATATTGATGGCCGGAGCCTTGTCGCGCGCCTGCAGCGACCGCGGAGCACCCGGGTTTTCGAAGGAGAAGTCCTTCACATACTGCGCCAGGATGTTGAGCGACGGGCTTGCGCCGTTGGTCTCGGTTGCTGCTTCGGTCATGGAAAGTATCCTTGGAGACTCTGGAAAGTCAGGCCATCTAGCATTTCAGCCCCGGCCTTACAACCCGGTGCTTAGGGCCGGTCGCCGCGATGAAAATCGGTTTCGTCGAGATCGATCGTGCGCTGCGCTCCGGTCTGCGGCTGCTCCGGGCCGGGGTGCACACCGCCGACATTGACGACAACGACGTTGCGCATCAGCCGGTTCCAGAGAAAGGTCCGGACCGGCGGCAGGAACAGCGCAAGGCCGACGATGTCGCTGAGGAAGCCGGGGATCAGAAGCAGGATGCCGGCAATCAGGATCATGGCCGCGTCGAGCAGTTCCTTGCCCGGCGCGCGGCCGTCCTGGCCGGATCGCCTCAGTCGCGTCAGCACGCCGAAACCCTGAATGCGCATCAGCACGATGCCGGCGACGGCCGAGAGCACGACGAGCGAGAGCGTCGGCAGGAGACCGATCCGCCGTCCGACGAGAATGAAACAGGCAATCTCCGCCAGCGGCAGGAGAAGAAAGAAGAGGGGAAGAAGGATTCTCAACATACGGTCCCAATCTCGCACAGATTTGCGTCGTTCGATACTGCCGGCGAGCCTTCCGCGCGTCTTCGCCGCATTCACGTCATCGCCATTTGAATGATGCGGGTTTGCGGACTATATGGAAAAGGAACAAAAAACAGAAACCGCAGCGGATCGATAATGGGCTCATTCGACTTTGTAACGATTTTCTTCCTCGTGGCTGCGGTGGTCATCTTCCTGCAATTGCGCAGCGTGCTTGGCCGCCGCACCGGCAGCGAGCGTCCGCCCTTCGATCCCTATTCGAAGCGCGAAGGCGCGCCCGAGGCTGATTCGGCCGATCGCGGCAAGGTGGTGACGCTGCCGAAGCGCGACGCAGACGAGGAGGAAAATCCCTACGCCGCCATCGATGCGTTCACGCCGGCTGGCACCCCGCTCAACGAACAGCTGCGCGCCCTGGTCAAGACCGACCCGTCTTTCGACCCGAAGGAATTCGTCAATGGCGCCCGCATGGCCTATGAGATGATCGTCGTCGCCTTCGCCGATGGCGACCGCAAGACGCTGAAGAACCTTCTGTCGCGTGAAGTCTACGAGGGTTTCGATGCGGCGATCTCCGAGCGCGAGAGCAAGGGCGAAGTGGTTCGCTCCAGCTTCGTCGGCATCGAGAAGGCCGATCTCATCGGCGCGGAGGTCAAGGACAGCGAGGCCAATGTGACGCTGCGCATCGTCAGCCAGCTGATCTCCGCCACCTATGACAAGGCCGGCACGCTGATCGACGGTGACGCGGAAACGGTGGCCGAGGTCAACGACCTCTGGACCTTTGCCCGCGATATCCGCTCGCGCGATCCGAACTGGAAGCTGATCGCCACCGAATCGGAAGGCTGAGCGAGGCACGCAAATGGAGTATCGCCTGGTTCCGGCCCGGTTTGCGGCGCTTCCCGGTTGGGACGAGGACGATCCCACACCGCTGATGGCGGTAATGCGCCGCTGTCGCGATCATATCCGCGACGTCAAAGCCTATAAGACAGGCTCGCTCGGCATCACCGCCGGCGAGCTTTTGATGTTGCTGGACGCAGCGGACAGGGAAAAACCGGAGGGCGCCGCCGCCGTGCGCGCCTTCTTCGAGACGCAGTGCGTGCCGTTCCTGATAGAGAAGGCAGATGGCTCCGCCGGCTTCGTCACCGCCTTCTATGAGCCGGAAGTGGCGGTGAAGGCCGAGCCGGACGCGGATTACCGCTATCCTTTCTACCGCCGCCCCGATGATCTCGTCGATGTGGATGACGCCAATCGACCGGATGGCTACCCGCAAGGCTATGCCTTCGGCATGCGGAAGGACGGCGTGATCGTCGAACATCCCGATCGTGGCGCCATCGAGCGCGGCTATCTCGATGGCCGAGGCCTCGAAATCGCCTATGCACGCTCGAAGGTCGACGTGTTCTTCGCCCATGTGCAAGGTGCGGCGCGCCTCGTCTATCCCGACGGAACGGTGAAGCGCATCACCTATGCCGCCAAGACTGGCCATCCGTTCTCGGCCATCGGCAAGCTGCTGATCGATCGCGGCGAGATCGATGCCGCCACCGTCTCCATGGCCTCGATCCGCGACTGGCTGGCGCGGCATGCGGACCAGGTGGACGACGTGCTCTGGCACAACCGCTCCTTCATCTTCTTCAAGGAGGCGGCGGTCGAAGGCCTGGCGCTTGGGCCTATTGCGGCCGCCAAGGTGCCGCTGATCGCCGGCCGCTCGCTGGCCGTTGATCGCATGATCCATACCTTCGGCCTGCCCTTCTTCATCTCGAGCGACAGCCTCACTCATATGGATGGCGGCAAACCGTTCCGCCGGCTGATGCTGGCGCTCGATACGGGCACGGCCATCGTCGGCCCGGCGCGCGGCGATATCTTTACCGGATCGGGAGACGTGGCCGGCGCGCTGGCGGGCCATGTCCGCAATGCCGCGACCTTCCACATCCTCATCCCGAAGGCGGCAGCGGAGCGCTACCTCCATGCCCAGGGATAAGACGCTTTCCAGCGAGGACCGCATCCTCTGGGGCAAGGTGGCACGCTCGACCCGCGCCATGCCGGGCAAGCTCGACGCGTTGACGGAATTCGAAGCCGTTTTTGCCGAGAAAATCCCGGAGGAAAAAGCCCCCGAGCCGAAGAAAACCAAGGCCGGACAGCCGCCTGCCGAAGGCATCGCGCTCACCATCGGTCGCGGCAAGGAAACGAAACACCATCCGCTGGAGCGCCCGGTCAAGCGCAAGATCGCGAAGGGCCGTCTGGCACTCGAAGCGCGCATCGACCTGCATGGCATGATCCAGAGCGAGGCGCACGGCTTCCTGCTTGGCTTCCTCATCAAGGCGCATGAGCGGGGTCTGCGCCATGTGCTTGTTATCACTGGCAAGGGCACCTCGCTCGGCAGCGACGGCGCCCTGAAGCGCGCGGTGCCGCTCTGGTTCTCGCTGCCGGAATTCCGCCCGCTGATCTCCTCCTACGAGGCGGCCGCCCGTAACCACGGCGGCGAGGGCGCGCTCTATGTCCGCCTCGCTCGCCACCCCGGTGACAAGCGATGACGACACCCTTCGGCAAGGCCGTGCGGCACCTTCGGGATCGCAAGGGCGTTTCGCAGAAGGAGATGGCGGCGGCTCTCGGCGTCAGCCCGGCCTATCTCTCGGCACTGGAGCACGGCAAGCGCGGCATGCCGAGCTTCGATTTCCTCCAGCGCGTCGCCGGCTATTTCAACGTCATCTGGGACGAGGCGGAAGAACTGTTCCGCATCGCGCAGATTTCCGATCCGCGCGTGGTGGTCGATACATCGGGCCTGCCGCCGGAATATACGGCCTTCGCCAACCGCGTTTCGGCCGAAATCGCCAACCTTCCGCCCGAGACGGTACGCCGTCTTGCCGGCATTCTTGAAAAAGCGTGCAATAACCGGGTAAAACCCTGACGATCCCCTGAATTCTGCCGCCTTTGCGGTGCTCGGATTTGGAACTATGGGGCAAAATCCCTATATTCCAAGACTTGGAAAGCGGTGATTCGCCGCGCTTCCCGCCGTCCCGCGAGACCCCGGTCCGCGAAACTCTGGAAAGACGTTTGAATGACTGACACACCCGAGACCGAAAACGGCCCGGCCGAGTATGGCGCAGATTCGATCAAGGTCCTCAAGGGCCTCGATGCCGTGCGCAAGCGCCCAGGCATGTATATCGGCGATACCGATGACGGCTCGGGTCTGCACCACATGGTCTATGAGGTCGTCGACAACGCGATCGACGAAGCGCTTGCCGGCCATGCGGATATCGTGACGGTCACGCTCAATGCGGACGGCTCGGTGACCGTGACGGACAACGGCCGCGGCATCCCGACCGATATCCACAAGGAAGAGGGTGTTTCCGCCGCCGAGGTCATCATGACCCAGCTCCATGCCGGCGGTAAGTTCGACCAGAATTCCTACAAGGTCTCCGGCGGTCTGCACGGCGTGGGCGTCTCGGTGGTGAACGCGCTGTCGGTCAAGCTGAAGCTGAAGATCCGCCGCGCCGGCAAAATCCACGAGATGAGCTTCACCCACGGCGTCGCCGATGGCCCGCTGGTGGTGACGGGCGAGTGCGGCAGCGAGACCGGCACGGAAGTCACCTTCCTGCCCTCGAGCGAAACCTTTACCAACATCGAATTCGTCTATTCGACGCTCGAACATCGCCTGCGTGAACTCGCCTTCCTGAATTCCGGCGTGCGCATCCTGCTCACCGATCGCCGTCACTCGGATATCAAGCAGGACGAGCTGATGTATGAGGGCGGCCTCGAAGCCTTCGTGCACTATCTCGACCGCGCCAAGAAGTCGCTGGTCTCGAAGCCCATCGCCATCCGCGGCGAAAAGGACGGCATCACCGTCGAAGTCGCGATGTGGTGGAACGACAGCTACCATGAGAACGTGCTCTGCTTCACCAACAACATCCCGCAGCGCGACGGCGGCACGCATATGGCGGGCTTCCGCGGCGCGCTGACCCGCCAGGTCGTCTCCTATGCCGATACGTCCGGCATCATGAAGCGCGAAAAGGTGACGCTGCAGGGCGAGGATTGCCGTGAAGGCTTGACGGCGGTGCTGTCGGTAAAGGTTCCCGATCCGAAATTCTCCTCGCAGACCAAGGACAAGCTCGTCTCCTCGGAAGTGCGACCGGTCGTCGAAAACCTCGTCAACGAAGCGCTCTCCACCTGGTTCGAAGAGCATCCGGCCGACGCGAAAATCCTCGTCGGCAAGGTCGTCGAGGCTGCCGCAGCGCGCGAAGCCGCGCGCAAGGCCCGCGAATTGACGCGCCGCAAGGGCGCGCTCGACATCTCGTCGCTGCCCGGCAAGCTCGCAGACTGCTCGGAACGCGATCCGGCCAAATCCGAAGTCTTCCTCGTCGAGGGCGATTCGGCGGGCGGTTCGGCCAAGCAGGGCCGTTCGCGCGAAAACCAGGCCATCCTTCCCTTGCGCGGAAAGATCCTGAACGTCGAGCGCGCCCGCTTCGACAAGATGCTCTCCAGCCAGGAAATCGGCACGCTGATCACCGCGCTCGGCACATCGATCGGCAAGGACGAGTTCAACGCCGACAAGCTGCGCTATCACAAGATCATCATCATGACGGACGCCGACGTCGATGGCGCCCATATCCGTACCCTGCTGCTCACCTTCTTCTTCCGCCAGATGCCGGAGCTGATCGAGCGCGGCCATCTCTATATCGCCCAGCCGCCGCTCTATAAGGTGGCGCGCGGCAAATCGAGCCAGTACCTGAAGGACGAAAAGGCGCTGGAAGAATACCTGATCAATGCCGGCTTGGACGATGCGACGCTGGAGCTGGGCTCCGGCGAAGTGCGCGCCGGCCAGGATATCCGCGAACTGATCCAGGATGCGCTGCGCCTGCGCACACTGATCGACGGCCTGCATTCGCGTTATAGCCGCTCGATCGTCGAGCAGGCGGCGATCACCGGTGCGCTGAACCTCGAACTCAGCCATGACCGGGACGCCTTTGCTGCAAAGGCGGAGGAGGTTGCCCGGCGTCTCGATCTCATCGCCGAGGAGACGGAGCGCGGCTGGACCGGGTCCGTCGCGAACGATGGCGGCCTGCGCTTCGAGCGCATGGTGCGCGGCGTCAAGGAATCCGCCCATATCGACATGGCGCTGATCGGCTCGGCCGATGCCCGCCACATCGATCAGCTCTCGCCGCGTTTCTTGGATGCCTACCGGGTGCCGCCGATGCTGCGCCGTAAGGATGGCCAGACGGAAATCAACGGCCCGCGCGCTCTGCTCGATGCCGTTTTCGCGGCCGGTCGCAAGGGCCTGTCGATGCAGCGCTACAAGGGGCTGGGCGAGATGAATGCCGAACAGCTCTGGGAAACGACGCTCGATCCGAACGTCCGCTCGCTGCTGCAGGTCAGGGTCAACGACGCGACCGATGCCGACGGCCTGTTTGCCCGCCTGATGGGCGACGAGGTGGAGCCGCGCCGCGACTTCATCCAGGAAAACGCGCTGAGCGTCGCAAACCTCGATATCTGATCGATATCGGAAAGCCCGCCGTCATGCGGCGGGCTCGTCCGGCTTGCAGCGTTTGCAGGCCCGGTAGCCGGCTTCCGATGCCTTGGCCGGACTCGCATAAAAGCGGACATTCTTCCTGAGCGGCGGCCGGGACGGGCAGCCGAAGCGGCAATAGATGCCGCTCGACGCGACGGCATAGACGCCGTCCTGTCTTTTGTCCCGTCCCGTCAGTGCCGCCCAGAGGCGGTCGTCACCAAAACTATCCATGATATTGCTCCGGCTGGCCGAATCAGGGGGCGATGAAGCGTCCCTCGGAGACGAACTCCGCGACCTTCTTGCGCCCGCTCGGCACCTCGCGTTTCAGGAGGTCCTCCGGCAGGGTTTCCTTCGGTGCAATCTTGCCGATGGCGACGGCCGCTTCCACCCGAAAACCATCGGGAATGCCCAGAACATCTTTCGCCTTGTCCCTGTCGATGCCGCCCATGCCATGGGCGTGATAGCCGGCATGGATCGCCTGTAGCGCGAGATAACCCCAGGCGGTGCCGGTGTCGAAGGCATGCGTATAGGCCGGGCGCATCTCGCCGGCCGCATTCTTGCGGTGCGTCTGGGAGACGATGACGATAAGCACGGACGCCTTGTCGGCCCAGCGCCGGTTGCCCTCGTCGAGCGTGTCGTAGATCGTCTGGAACGCCTCGGTGCCGCGATGGCCGTAGACGAAATACCAGGGCTGGCCGTTGGCGGCCGACGGTGCCCAGCGCGCGGCCTCGAACAGCGATAGCAGCACCTCCTGCGGCATGGCCTCGCCGGTGAAGGCGCGGGGCGACCAGCGGTCGAGGAAGATGGGGGCAATGGCGTGGTCGGCGGTGCGGCCGGTGGGATGGGTCATTGTTAAGCCTCGTATCAAATCAGCGGGCCGACCTTAGACCGGCCGGCCAGCGCCGCGAAGCGTCAAAATCGCATGTCTGCCGCATTGTCGAAGGGGTGGGGGAGGCAATATAACGCTTGCGACACAAATGACGGCATCGCAATGGGAGAACGCCGATGACACTGAAAGACCCGAGCCTTTTGCGCCAGGCGGCGCTGGTTGGCACGCGCTGGATCGAAGCTGACGGCAGCGGCATCGCGGTGAAGAACCCGGCGACGGGCGAGCTTGTCGGCTACGTGCCGAAGCTCGGTGCCGCGGAGACGAAGGAAGCCATCGATGCCGCAGCCGTCGCCCAGAAGGGCTGGGCGGCGAGGACCGCCAAGGAGCGCTCCGGCATCCTGCGCAAGTGGTTCGAGCTGATGATCGACAACAAGGACGATCTCGGCCGTATCCTCACCATGGAACAGGGCAAGCCGCTCGCCGAAGCCACCGGCGAGATCGTCTATGGCGCCAGCTTCGTCGAATGGTTCGCCGAAGAGGCCCGCCGCCTCTATGGCGATATCATGCCCGGCCACCAGAAGGACAAGCGCATCCTGGTGATGAAGCAGCCGATCGGTGTCGTGGCGGCGATCACGCCCTGGAACTTCCCCAATGCCATGATCACCCGCAAGGCCGGCCCGGCCTTTGCCGCCGGCTGCGCCATGGTGCTGAAGCCCGCCTCGCAGACGCCGTTCTCGGCGATTGCAATCGCCATCCTCGCCGAACGCGCCGGCCTTCCCGCCGGCCTGTTCAGCGTGATCACGGGTTCTGCCCGTGAGATCGGCGCGGAAATGACCGGCAATCCAACGGTGCGCAAGCTGACCTTCACCGGTTCGACTGAGATCGGTGCGGAGCTTTACAAGCAGTGCGCCCCGACCATCAAGAAGCTCGGGCTGGAGCTTGGCGGCAATGCGCCCTTCATCGTGTTTGACGACGCCGATCTCGATGCGGCGGTCGAGGGTGCGCTGATCGCAAAATTCCGCAACAACGGCCAGACCTGTGTCTGCGCCAACCGTCTCTACGTACAGGAGGGTGTCTATGACGCCTTCTCCGAAAAGCTCGCGAGCGCCGTCGGCAAGCTGAAGACCGGCAACGGTTTCGACGAGGGTGTCATCCTCGGCCCGCTGATCGACAATGCGGCCCTTGAAAAGGTCGAAGAGCATGTCGCCGACGCCGTGAAGAAGGGTGGCCGTGTGGTGCAGGGCGGCAAGCGCCATGCGCTGGGCGGCACGTTCTATGAAGCGACCGTGATTGCCGATGTGACGCCGGATATGGCCGTCGCCCGCGAAGAGACGTTCGGTCCGGTCGCGCCGCTGTTCCGGTTCAAGGACGAGGACGATGTGATCGCGCAGGCGAACGACACGGAGTTCGGGCTTGCCTCGTATTTCTATGCCAAGGAACTCTCCCGCGTCTTCCGCGTGGCGGAGGCGCTGGAATACGGCATGGTGGGTGTCAACACCGGCCTGATCTCGACGGCGGAGGCGCCGTTCGGCGGCGTCAAACTCTCCGGCCTCGGCCGCGAGGGCTCGCGCTACGGCATCGAGGAGTTCACCGAGATCAAATATGTCTGCCTTGGTGGCATTGCATAAGCAGTATTCAGTCTGATGACCCGGCCGGCGAACATCGCCGGCCGGCTTATGTCGAGAGGGAAAATCGTGACAGCACCCAAAAACGCCTTCAAGGCAGCCCTTCGCGAGGGTCGGTTTCAGCTTGGTCTCTGGGCAGCACTTGGCAGCGCCTATGCGGCGGAAATCCTCTCGACCAGCGGCTATGACTGGCTGCTGATCGACGGTGAGCACGGCCCTAACGACATGCCGCTGATCAGCGCGCAGATCGGGGCGCTGCGCCACACGCCCACCCATGCCATGGTGCGCCCGCCGATGGGCGAGGCCTGGATCTTGAAACAGTTGCTCGACCAGGGCGCCCAGACCTTCCTGATCCCGATGGTCGAATCGGCCGAGGAGGCCAAGGCTCTAGTGCGCGCCCTGCGCTATCCGCCGCACGGCATCCGCGGCGTCGGTGCCGGCCTTGGCCGGGCAAGCGATTTCAACCGAACACCGGATTACATCACGACCGCCAATGACCAGATTTGCCTGATTGTGCAGGTCGAAAACCGCGCGGGCCTTGCGGCGGTCGACGAGATTGCTGCCGTGGACGGCGTCGACGGCATCTTCATCGGTCCGTCGGATCTGGCGGCCGATATGGGCCATCTCGGCAATCCCGGTGCGCCGGAGGTGCTGGAAGCGATCAAGCATATTTTCGCGCGCACCAAGGCGCACGGCAAGGCGCGGGGCATCATGACCGTCTCGCTGCCGCAGGCGGAGGTCTATCGCGATCTCGGCGCGGATTTCCTGGCGATCGGCACCGATGTCAATTGCCTCGTTTCGGCGGTCGAAAACCTGCGCCGCAGCTTCCTCGGTGAAAAGGAAGCGGAAAAGCGCGGCGGCGGTTACTGACCGCCGGCCATCGCCAGGAGTTCGGGCTTGGGCACTTCGGGTGTCCAGGCATGGAAATCCACAATGCGGCGGACGAGTTTTTCCGCATGATGATTGGCGATGTCGCGAAGCCGGTGATCGAGGAAGGGATTGTCGAAGCGATCCAGCGTCGCGGCGACATAGGTTTCCGCCTCGTTCCTAAGCCCCTTGGCGGCAAAGCTCGGGATGACCTCCTGCCTGTAGAGAAAGAGCAGCCGTTCGCGAACGCTGATGTCCGCAAGGATCGCCTTCACGGTCTCGTCCGCGGGCCGGTTTTCTTTCAGCCAGATATCCGCCAGCACCGTATGGCCGAGATTGAGGATATGCAGCTTCAGCTTCTCATAGGGCGTGAGATCGTCGACGACGAGAATGTTTTGATGCGTGCACGGCACGGTCAGGCCTGGCTGCTTTTCGATTGCCCAGAGCGCATAGGGTTCCGCCACGGCACCGGCCGGCTCGATCGGCTCGGAGACGATGCGGTCAACAAGCGTATTGGCCCAGATCATATCCTTCGATAGCCAGTTTCGAAAGCCGGACTCCGGGTAACGATCGGATTGCAGATCGAGGATCAGGCGCCTGAGCACATCGCCGTTGCGCGCAATGAGTTCGCAGGGCAGCACCGTCAGGCCGGGCCGGTCGGCGCGGAAGCGATCGTGAAGAAGCACCAGTAGCTTGCCCGGAAACGAGGCGGGCACGGCACCGGCCCGATCGTCAGGGCCGACCTGGTAGCCGGTATCGCCCGTATTGGAAATGACGACCTCGGCCTCATCGCGAAAGGCCGCTTTCACTGCATCCCAGTCCGTCACCGTCGAAAGGGTGCGGGCAATGCTGGTGACGCACTGCCGGCTGTCGATATCCCGGCCATCCCGCCGGCCGCGAATGATGACGGGATACCCTTCCGGCGCGGCAAGAGCCGCAAGCCGGCCGGCGCGTTCCGGTGATCCCGTCGTCTGCACGACGGCGATGCGGCCCAACGCCGCGCCGCGTTCCAGCGCTTCGCTGACGAAGAGGTCCGCATGGGCCTGCAAAAAGCGGCTCGTTCCGAATTGCAGGATGGGCGTTGCCATGGATTTCCCGTCAGTTGATCGATTGCAGGAGGGTTTCGCGCGCCGATTTCAGGTGCCGGCGGCAGGCGTGTTCGATCCGCGCCGGATCACGCGAGCGTAGTGCCGCGATATAGGCGAGATGCTCTTCCAGCGCCCGCGCATTGCGCTCGCGCGCATTCGTCTTGTTCCACTGGTAATGATAGTGGAAGACGATGGCGATCACGTCGTAGAAATCGACGACGAAGCGGTTCTTCGAAGCACGGTGCACGAGGAGGTGGAAGCGCTCGTCGAGCTCGGAAAAGTCGAGATAGCGGTTTTCGATATCGGCGAGGATGGCGTGATGCACCGCCTCGATGGCGTCGAGCTCCTGCCAGGCCGGATGTTCCCCAGGCAGATGCGCGAAGGCGGCGGCGGAGCGCAGCTCGAACATTTCGCGCACCTCCGTCAGCTCCAGCGCGAAATCGCGGGTGAAACCCTTCAGCACCCAATGGCTGTTCGGCCGTTTCTCGATCAGGCCGAAGCGGCTGAAGCGGATGAGGAATTCGCGCACGCTCGTCGTGCCGATGCCGATCTCGCGGGCGAGCTCCAGCTCGTTGATCTGCATGCCGGGCTCCGCACCCCCGGCCAGAATCCGGCGCATGAAGCTGCGCTCGATGATTTCCGACAGCGAATCTGTTTCCTCCGTCGGGAAATAATCGGCCGCCACGGGTTTGCGCAGCACGATCTTCCGGCGCTTCTCCCAAGTGAGCAGGCCGACCTCTTCAAGCCGGGTCAGGATTGCGCGCACAGTCGTGCGGCTCACGCCGAGTGTCGCACCAAGCTCCGGCTCTGAGGGCAGGCTTGCGGTCTGCTCCAGCAGTTTGAGGCAGCGATTGAAGGCGTCCTTGAAGACGGTGTTCTGTTTGGCCATGGGTGCCGCCGGTTGTTGGGGTTCGCGTCCCTTAGAGCAATCCCAGCAAAATTGCGCAGCGGTTTTGCGTCCGGGATTGCGCGAAAACTAACAATCAGAGCGTTTTCGCGATTCGAAGAAAAGCAGAAATGCTCTAGTGGTTGACCGGGAAAATGGCCAGACGCACGGCTGTCGCACCATGCGTCCCATTCCTCCCGGCTCCTCCTGTCGTCATATTACCCATTGACGGCAATCTGTCTATTGTCGATAAAAGACAAAAGCGCTGGCGGGAGGACGCCGGCCGGGAGGAGACATGAAGACGCGGACCATCGGGAGGACGGGCCTTGCCGTGACCGAATTCAGTTTCGGCACCGCCGCTCTTGGCGGGCTCTACCGCGCCTGCCCGCGTGACGTGGCGATGGCGACATTGCAAGCCGCCTGGGACGAAGGCCTGCGCTATTTCGACACCGCCCCCTGGTATGGCTTCGGCCTCGCCGAGCGTGTCACCGGCGATTTTTTGCGCGACAAGCCGGGTGGCTACGTGCTTTCCAGCAAGGTCGGGCGCATCATGTTTCCGGTACCGGACGACAAAGTGCCGAACTACGGCTATGTCGATCCGTTGCCCTTCGATGTGCGTTACGATTACAGCTATGACGGCATCATGCGCTCGGTCGAGCTCAGTCATGCCCGGCTCGGCCTCAACCGCATCGATATGCTCTATGTGCACGATATCGGCGTCTATACGCACGGCGCCGAGCGCAATGCCTTTCATATGCGCCAGTTCTTCGACTCCGGCTTAAGAGCGTTGCATGCGCTGAAATCGTCGGGCGCCATCAAGGCCTTCGGTCTCGGGGTCAACGAGATCCCCGTCTGCCTCGACGTGCTGCGCGAGGCCGATCTCGACTGCATCCTTCTCGCCGGCCGCTACACGCTTCTGGATCGCTCAGCGGTGGCGGAACTGCTGCCGCTTTGCGAGACGAAAGGCACGTCGCTAGTGGTTGGCGGCGTGTTCAATTCCGGTATTCTTGCGACCGGCCCGGTCGAGGGTGCGCATTTCGATTATATGCCGGCAACTCCAGAAATCGCCGGCAAGGTCAGTGCGATGATGGAGATTGCGAAAAGGAGAGGTATTCCACTTGCCGCACCGGCACTGCAGTTTCCGCTGGAACATCCAGCCGTCGCGTCCGTGCTGATCGGCACCGCCAAGCCGGAGAGCCTGCACCGCAACATGGCGCTCGCGCGCCTGGATTTGAGCAAAGATATTTACCCGGCTTTCGAGCCGCATACGCTGGTGGCGCCCGAACTGGGGCAAGATGCCGTCAGGCAATAGATTTTGATCGGAAAGGATCGCAAGACCATGTTGAAAGGCATTCATCCGCTGCTCGGGCCGGAGCTTCTGCACGCGATCAGGACGATGGGCCATGGCGACGATATCGTTATTGCCGATGCCAATTTCCCCTCAAGCTTTTTAGGCCCGAAGGTCATCCGTGCCGATGGTGTCGATGCCGTGGCGATCACCGAGGCGATCCTGACCCATATGCCGCTCGATACGTTCGTGCCTGAGGCGGCCTGGCGCATGGAAGTCGTCGGCGATCCCGCCGCGGTGCCAGAGGTTTGTGTAACGTTCCAGCAGCTGGTGAACCGGCTTGCCGGCGATTTCACCGTTCATTCGGTCGAGCGTTTCGCCTTCTATGAGATGGCGAAGAAGGCGGCCTATATCGTCGCCACGACGGAATTCCGCCTCTATGGCAATATCATTCTGAAGAAGGGTGTTCTGCACCCGCATGAAGTCTTCCGCGTCTAGCAGAATGCGGCTGTCACCGTTTGGGAGGACGGGGGACGATGGACTGGATCATTTGGAAACGTAGCTTTTTGCCTGACCATCATCCGCTTGCCAGGAAACCGGCTCGGGTGTAGCTTGCCGCAGAAAATGTTTTTTATCGATAAAAGGTCGAGTTGTTCGCTTCCTGCAACGCGATCCCCTCAAGGAGGACAGGAAGCATCTGAGAGGAGAAACCTGATGAGCATTGTAAGATCGCTTCTGTCCCGCCGCGCTTTCACGGCATTGGCGGGTGCCGCAGTCCTCGCCACCCTGACACCGGCCGCGTCCTTCGCGCAGGATGTCACCATCCCGATCATCGTCAAGGACACGACGTCCTTCTACTGGCAGATCGTGCTCGCCGGCGCCCGCCAGGCCGGCAAGGATCTCGGCGTCACCGTGCCGGAGCTCGGCGCGCAGTCGGAATCCGACATCAACGGCCAGATCAGCATTCTGGAAAACGCCGTGGCCGGCGGTCCTGCCGCCGTCGTCATCTCGCCGACGGAATTCAAGGCGCTCGGAAAGCCGGTCGATGAGGCAGCGAAATCCGTTCCGATCATCGGCATCGATTCCTCGGCGGATTCCAAGGCCTTCACCTCCTTCCTGACCACCGACAACGTGCAGGGCGGCCGCATCGGCGCCGATGGCCTTGCTGCCGCCGTCAAGGCCGCGACGGGCAAGGAAGAGGGCGAGATCGCCATCATCACCAGCCTGCCGGGCGTCGGCTCGCTCGACCAGCGCCGCGAAGGCTTCCTCGATCAGGTCAAGACCAAATATCCGGGCCTGAAGGTCGTGGCCGACAAATATGCCGACGGTCAGGCCACCACCGGCCTCAACATGATGACCGACCTCATCACCGCCAACCCGAACCTCGTCGGCGTCTTCGCCTCCAACCTCATCATGGCGCAGGGCGTCGGCCAGGCGATCGCGGAAAACAAGCTCGGCGACAAGATCAAGGTCATCGGTTTCGACTCGGATGAGAAGACCGTCGGCTTCCTCAAGGAGGGCGTGCTGGCCGGCCTCGTTGTGCAGGATCCCTATCGCATGGGCTATGACGGCGTGAAGACGGCGCTTGCCGTCTCCAAGGGCGAGAAGGTCGAGGCCTTCGTCGATACCGGTGCCAATCTCGTGACCAAGGACAACATGGCCGATCCGAAGATTGACGCCCTCTTGAACCCGAAGGTCAACTGACGGGAAAACCATGATGGTTTGACCCCGTCCCGCCCGGACGGCATCATCCGGGCGGGACGCTTTCCGCAGTCAGGGAGGAGAAAGCGATGAGCAGCCTCGAAGAGCTCAGCCATCGGCATGACGATCAGGCGAAATTCGCCGAATCCGACACCGTGCCGCGCGGCGCGCCGATCCTCGAACTGCGCGGTCTGCAGAAGAAGTATGGCCTCGTCGAAGCGCTGAAACCGGCGACGGTGACGTTCCTGGCCGGCGAAATCCACGCCATCGTCGGCGAAAACGGTGCTGGTAAATCCACGCTCATCAAGCTTCTGACCGGCGTTATCAGGCGCACGGCCGGCGAGGTCTTCTGGTGCGGCAAATCCGTCCAGCTCGCGACCCCTACCGAGGCGATTTCGCGCGGCATCAATGCGGTGCATCAGGAGGTCGTGCTCTGCGCGCATCTCTCCGTGGCCGCCAACATGTTCCTCGGCGACGAGATGAATCGTTACGGCCTGATGCGCAAGGGCGCGATGGAGCACGCCGCCCAGGCCGTTTTGGACGATCTCGGCTTCCAGCTTCCCGCCGGTGCCCTGCTCGGCAGCCTGACCATCGGCCAGCAACAGCTCGTCGCGACGGCCAAGGCTGCCATGCGCGGCATCCGCTTCCTCATCTTCGACGAGCCGACCGCTTATCTGACACGCCAGGAATCGGCCCAGCTCTTCCGGCTTATTCGCCGGCTCCGCGATCAGGGCGTCACCATCGTCTATATCAGCCACCGCATGGAAGAAGTCTTCGAACTGGCGGACCGCGTCTCGGTTCTGCGCGACGGCACCCATGTCGGCACGCGGCTGATCGGCGAGACCAACGAGGCCGAGCTGATCGCGCTGATGATCAACCGCTCGATCGAGCAGATCTATCACAAGGAGAAGGTCGTTATCGGCAAGCCGATCGTCGAAACGAAGAACCTGTCCGGTCCCGGTTTCGAAGATGTGTCGCTGACGGTGCGATCCGGCGAGATCGTCGGCCTCTATGGTCTCATCGGCGCCGGGCGCAGTGAATTCGCGCTCGGCCTTTATGGCCGCCAGCCGGTGAAATCGGGCGAAATCCTCTGGGAGGGCCAGAGGGTCGAGATTTCCAACGAGCGGGAGGCCATGGACCTCGGCATCGCGCTGGCGCCGGAAAGCCGGCGCGACCAGGGCCTCTGCCTCAACCTGTCGATCGGCCTCAACATCAACCTGCCGGTCTTCAAGCGGCTGAGTTCGGGCCTCATCATCCGCAAGGGCGACGAGGCCGGGAATGCCGACCGGCAGATCCGGGATCTGCGCATCAAGACGCCGTCACGCAGCGTGCTGGCGTCCGCCATGTCCGGCGGCAACCAGCAGAAGATCGTCATCGGCAAGTGGCTGAGCCACGGCGCAAAACTCTTCATTTTCGACGAGCCGACGGTCGGCGTCGATGTCGGCACCAAGGCGGAAATCTACCGGCTGTTCGGCGAACTGCTGAAACGCGGCGCCGGCATCATCCTGATCTCGTCCTACCTGCCGGAAGTCTATGAACTGTCCGACCGGTTGCATGTCTTTCGTAGCGGCCGGCTCGTTGCGAGCCACGACCATCGGGCCGGCACTCATGAAGACGTCCTGACCCAGGCAATTGGTATCTGAGCGCTACGCGAAAAAAGGGAGAAGAAACATGAGCGTGGACACGACGACGGAAAGCGCACCGGCACCGAGGAGGGGCCGGAACATCCTGCTCGGCCTCACCCTGTTCGGGCTCCTGGCCGCGCTCTGGCTGGCGCTCGGCCTGTCCACCCATGCCTTCTGGACTCCGGGTAACATTTCCAACCTGCTGCGCCAGGGCGCGATGACGGCGATCCTCGCCGTCGGCCAGACCTTCGTCATCATCACGGCCGGCATCGATCTCTCGGTCGGGGCGATCGTCGGCTTCACCAGCGTCATCGTCGCCTGGCTGCTTCAGGCAGGCGTGCCGCTCTGGGCCTCGATCATCCTGACGCTCCTGATGGGCGTGGCGATCGGCGCCTTCCATGGCTTCGGTATCGTGCGCATGGGCCTGCCGCCCTTCATCATCACCTTGGCGACGCTGACCTCGCTGCGCGGCATCGGCCTGCTCATCACCAACGGCTCGACGATCTCGATCAACCACGAGGGGTTTACCAACTTCTCCCGCATGGATTTCCTAGGCGTGCCGAGCCTGTTCTGGATGGTCATCCTGGTGGCGATCCCGGCCTTCGTCTTCCTGCATCTCTCCCGCTTTGGCCGCTATCTCTTCGCGGTGGGGTCGAACGGCGAGGCGGCGCGTCTGTCGGGCGTCAATGTCAACCGCACGATCTATCTCGCCTATATCCTCTCGGCCACCTGCGCGGCCTTCGTCGGTCTGTTGCTCGCCTCGCGCATCGGCATCGGCAATGCCACGCAGGCGGAAGGATGGGAATTGCAGGCGATCGCCTCCTCGGTCATCGGCGGCACCAGCCTGTTCGGCGCGGTCGGATCGGTGCATGGCCCGCTGCTCGGCGCCTTCATCCTCGCCACCATCAACAACGGTGCGAACCTTCTGAACGTCAACTCGTTCTGGCAGCGCATCATCACGGGCCTGCTGATCATCGTCATCGTCTATTTCGATCAGTTGCGCCGTCGCGGAAGCCGCTGAGATGAAAGCCGTCGTCTGCGTAGAACCCGGCCGCCTACAGGCGGTCGAACGGGAACGGCCTGCGGTGCCGCACGGCTGGGCACGCGTCGCCGTCAGCCATGTCGGCATCTGCGGCACGGATTATCATATCTTCGAGGGCAAACACCCGTTCCTCGAATACCCCCGCATCATGGGCCACGAGGTCTCCGCGACGGTCATCGAGCCCGGCGCAAGCGGTCTTTCCGCCGGCACGCCCGTCGTGGTGAACCCCTATATTTCCTGCGGTACCTGCGTCGCCTGCCGGAAGGGCAAGCCGAACTGCTGCACCGCGATCCGCGTGCTCGGCGTGCACACCGATGGCGCCTTCTGCGAGGAGATCACCGTTCCCGCCGAAAACCTTTACCCGGCTGAAGGCCTTTCGCTGGAGGCCGCCGCGACCGTCGAATTCCTGGCCATCGGCGCCCATGCCGTGCGCCGCTCGCTGGCGCCGGCCGGTTCCCGTGCCCTCGTCATCGGTGCCGGCCCGATCGGTCTCGGCACCGCCCTTTTCTCGCGCATTGCTGGCCATGACGTTACCTTGATGGACACGTCGCAAGAACGCCTCGCCATGGCGGCGGAGCGTTTCGGTTTCACATCCGGCCTTGTCGCCGGGGCCGCTGCCGCCCATGAGGTCAGCCGGGTAACGGATGGCGACGGTTTCGATGTCGTCTTCGATGCGACCGGCTACGGCAAATCCATGGAAGCGGCCTTCGGCTATGTCGCCCATGGCGGGGCGCTGGTGCTGGTCAGCGTGGTGAAGGACGAGATCCGTTTCTCCGATCCGGAATTCCACAAGCGCGAAATGATGCTGATCGGCAGCCGCAATGCGACGCGGGTCGATTTCGAGCATGTCATGGCAAGCATCCGCGCCGGCCATGTGCCGATCGAGGCGCTGGTGACCCACCGTACCACGCTGGACGCCGTGCCCGCCGATCTCGCCCGCTGGGCGACCGACAAGGCCGGCCTGATCAAGGCGGTCGTTTGCGTTGCGGAATGAAGCCGCCCGCTTGCACGCCCACCGAAGCGGCTGTGCTCCGTTCATGTCCGCGAAAGGTTCGCGGACGTAGGATGTTGGTGTGGAATGTTGCCACGCAGCGAAAACATGTTAGTGTTTTCGCAAGTGCGGAAACCGGGTGACAGGTGCGCGACTTAAGCCCGCGCCACGAAATGGGGTATCGCGTCCGATGTATTATCAGCTTTACGAACTCAATCATGCGATGATGGCGCCCTGGCGCGCTGCGGCGGACCAGATGCGGATCGCCTTCCGCAACCCGTTCAACCCGATCTCGCATACCTACTTCGGCCGCACGATGGCTGCAGGCTTCGAGGTTCTCGAGCGCACCACCCGGCGCTACGGCAAGCCGGCCTTTGATCTGCCCACCACGCCGATCGACGGCAAGAACGTCTCCGTTCACGAAAAGATCGTCTGGCAGCGCCCCTTCTGCAATCTCATCCATTTCGAGCGCTGTCTGCCCGCCGGCCACCGCAAGGACCCGAAGGTCCTGATCGTCGCGCCGATGTCCGGCCACTATGCGACGCTGCTGCGCGGCACCGTCGAGGCGCTCTTGCCGCATGCGGAAGTCCATATCACCGACTGGATCGACGCCCGCATGGTGCCGATCTCCGAGGGAACCTTCGATCTCGACGACTACATCGATTACGTCATCCAGATGCTGCACGCGCTGGGGCCGGATACGCATGTGATCGCCGTCTGCCAGCCGGCGGTGCCGGTGCTGGCCGCCGTTGCCGTGATGGAAGCCGACAACGATCCGCTCTCGCCCTCCACCATGACGCTGATGGGCGGGCCGATCGACACGCGCATCAATCCGACCGCGGTCAATAATCTGGCCAAGGAAAAGCCGCTCGACTGGTTCCGCGACAATGTCATCATGCCGGTTCCGTGGCCGCAGCCGGGCTTCATGCGCCAGGTTTATCCGGGCTTCCTGCAGCTTTCGGGCTTCATGTCGATGAACCTCGACCGCCATGTCGTCGCGCACAAGGAATTCTTCGCCCATCTCGTGAAGAACGACGGCGATGCGGCCGAAAAGCACCGCGATTTCTACGACGAATATCTTGCCGTCATGGACCTGACGGCCGAGTTCTATCTCCAGACCGTGGAAACGGTGTTCATGAAACACGCGCTGCCGAAGGGCGAGATGATGCACCGGTCGCGTCCCGTCGATACGACGGCGATCCGCAAGGTGGCGCTGCTCACCGTTGAGGGCGAGAACGACGACATCTCGGGCGTCGGCCAGACCAAGGCGGCGCAGACGATCTGCACGAACATCCCCGACGACATGCGCATGCACTACATGCAGCCGGATGTCGGCCATTACGGCGTGTTCAACGGCTCGCGCTTCCGCAAGGAGATCGCGCCGCGCATCCTGTCCTTCATCGAGACCCACGGCAAGGCCAACAAGGCAAAGCCGGTGCCGCGCGTCATCAAGGGCGGAAAGGCTGAAGCGGCCTCCTGATTTTTCAGGCTCGTTTCAGGTACTTGCCCGAATTCATGCGCCATCGTCTTGAACGCGGTGGGCGGTCTAACCACATCGAATTCACCGGAAACCGAGGTGGTTTCCGTCGATCGTGAGGAAGATTGCACATGAACCAGTCAGCGCTCATTCGTCCGGACTGGACGCCTGCGACCATCGCCCTGATGGTGCTGGGCTTCGTGGTATTCTGGCCGCTCGGCCTTGCCATGCTTGCCTACATCATCTTCGGCGATCGCCTGAGAAACTTCAAGAAAGACGCCAACGACAATCTCGACGGCATGTTCGCCTCCTGCCGCAGCAAGTTCCGCGGCGGCCGCGGCCACGCGTTCCGCAGCACCACCGGCAACGTCGCCTTCGACGACTGGCGTGACGCCGAACTCGCCCGCCTCGACGAGGAGCGCCGCAAGCTCGACGAGATGCGCGAACAGTTCGACGCCTATAGCCGCGAGCTGCGCCGCGCCAAGGACCAGGAGGAGTTCGACCGCTTCATGCGCGAACGCCGCGCCGAAGGGAAGGGCGACGTGCCCGGCTTTCCGGCGACCTGAGACCGTCAGGACCGATAAAGAAAGAGCCGGCGCCGCGAGCGCCGGTTTTTCGTTGAGGCATTTCAGCCGGCCTCGAATCGGCTATGAAAGGCAGCATGTTCTCCTTGGCTTCCAAGCCCCGAAAGGCCCTGAAGACGCCGCCGCCGCCGGAACGGCGCGAGCTTGACGTCAATGGCCGGCGTTTGCCGCTCACCATCAAGCGGGATTCCCGCGCTACCCGTCTGACGCTGCGCATCGAGCCGGGCGGCCGGGCGCTGCGCATGACGGTGCCGTCAGGCATTGCAGACCGTGAAATCCGCGATTTCCTCGATCGTCATCAGGGCTGGCTGATGACGAAGCTCGCCAAGTTCCGCACGACGAACGAACTGGCCGACGGCGGTTACGTCATGATCCGCGGCATCGCCCACCGCATCGAGGCGACCGGCCGGCTGCGCGGGCTCACCGAGGCTGTCGTTATCGATGACGAGGCGGTGCTGCGCGTCGGCGGCATGGAAGAGAGCATTCCCCGCCGCATCTCGGATTTCCTGAAGAAGGAAGCGCGGCTGGAACTGGACCGGCTGGTCACTGTTCATGCGGGCCGCATCGGGAAAAAGGTCAAATCGCTGACCTTGCGCGATACCCGTAGCCGCTGGGGCTCCTGCTCGGCAGATGGTGCGCTTAGCTTCTCCTGGCGCATTGCCATGGCCCCGCCGCATGTCATCGATTATCTCGCTGCCCACGAAGTGGCGCATCTCGAGGAGATGAACCACAGTTCGGCCTTCTGGGCCCTGTGCGAAAAGCTCTGCCCGGCGACGGAGGAAGCCAAACGCTGGCTGAAGCGCAATGGCAGCCTTTTGCATGCCCTGGATTTTGGCTGAACCAAAACTAACGGCGGTTGCCGAGCGCTTCGCTGATCTTCTTATCCGTATTGTACTGGCTGAGCGCATAGACCGCCCAGATGGCGGCCGGCAGCCAGCCGATCAGCGTGACCTGCAAAATCAGGCAGATAATGCCGGCAATCGGCCGCCCGATGGTGAAAAACACGAGAAAGGGCAGGAGGATGGCGATGATGAGCCGCATGGATGTCTCCGGTCTGTCGTTTCCTTCCATATGGGCAGCCTTGTCGGCCGTGCAAGGGTGGCGTTTCCAGTCCTCTTGCCGCCGTCTTTCGGCTCGACTCTTCCGGTGATTCGTGCGAACCCCTTGCCCATGAAACGCGACATTAAAATCTGCGGGCTGAAGACCGAAGAGGCCGTCGACAAGGCGGTTGCGCTCGGCGCGACCCACATCGGCTTCATCTTCTTTCCGAAAAGCCCGCGCAATATCGAGCCCTCCGACGCCGGCCGTCTGGCCGACCGGGTGCGCGGTCGCGTGAAGATTGTCGCGGTGACGGTAGATGCCGACAGCGACACGCTGGACGAGATCGTCGACCAGCTCTCGCCCGACATTCTCCAGCTGCACGGCAAGGAAAGCCCGGAGCGGGTGCTGACCGTCAAGGCGGTCTATGGCCTGCCTGTGATGAAGGCATTTTCGGTGCGCGAGGCTGATGATCTGAAGAAGATCGATCCCTATATCGGCATCGCCGACCGGTTCCTGTTCGACGCCAAGCCCCCGGCAGGCTCCGAGCTTCCGGGCGGCAACGGTGTCTCCTTCGACTGGGAACTCATGCATTTGCTTGACGGAAGCGTCGATTACATGCTTTCGGGTGGGCTGAACAAGGATAACCTCGCCGAGGCCATTCAACTGACCGGCGCGCCGGGCATCGATACCAGTTCGGGTGTCGAAAGCGCGCCGGGGGTCAAGGACCTCGGCCTGATGGAAGCGTTTTTTGAAGCGGCGAACAAGGCGGACGACAAGACCGCCGTCGCAGGGAGAGGCAAGTGAACCAGTCACCCAACCTGAATTCGTATCGCGAAGGTCCCGATGAGGACGGTCGCTTCGGCATTTTCGGCGGTCGTTTCGTCGCCGAAACCCTGATGCCGCTGATCCTCGAACTTCAGGCGGAATGGGACAAGGCCAAGACCGATCCGGCCTTCCAGGCAGAGCTGAAGCACCTCGGCGCCCATTATATCGGCCGCCCGAGCCCGCTCTATTATGCCGAACGTCTGACGCAGCATCTCGGCGGCGCGAAGATCTATTTCAAGCGCGAGGAGCTGAACCACACCGGCTCGCACAAGATCAACAACTGCATCGGCCAGATCCTGCTCGCCAAGCGCATGGGCAAGACGCGCATCATCGCCGAAACCGGCGCCGGCCAGCATGGTGTGGCCTCGGCCACCGTCGCCGCGCGCTTCGGCTTCCCCTGCGTCGTCTATATGGGCGCGACCGACGTCGAGCGTCAGGCGCCGAACGTCTTCCGCATGAAGCTGCTCGGTGCCGAGGTGAAGCCCGTCACGTCAGGCAGCGGCACGCTGAAGGACGCCATGAACGAGGCGCTGCGCGACTGGGTCACCAATGTCGACGACACCTATTACCTGATCGGCACCGCCGCAGGCCCGCATCCCTATCCGGAGCTAGTACGCGACTTCCAGTCGGTGATCGGCACGGAAGCCCGCGAGCAGCTGATGGCCGCCGAAGGCCGCCTGCCGGACATGGTCATCGCGGCGGTGGGTGGCGGTTCCAATGCCATCGGCATCTTCCATCCGTTCCTCGACGACAAGAGCGTCCAGATCGTCGGTGTCGAAGCCGGCGGCAAGGGCCTCGACGGCGACCTGCACTGTGCCTCGCTGACGGCGGGTTCGCCGGGCGTTCTGCATGGCAACCGCACTTACCTGCTGCAGGATGCCGACGGCCAGATCAAGGAAGGCCACTCCATCTCGGCCGGCCTCGACTATCCCGGCATCGGCCCCGAACATGCCTGGCTGCACCAGATCGGCCGCGCCGAATATGTTCCGATCATGGACGACGAGGCGCTGGAAGCCTTCCAGCTTCTGACCAGGCTTGAAGGCATCATCCCGGCGCTGGAGCCGAGCCATGCCATTGCAGAGGTGATCAAGCGTGCGCCCAAAATGGGCAAGGACCAGATCATCCTGATGAACCTCTCCGGCCGCGGCGACAAGGACATCTTCACCGTCGGCAAGATCCTCGGCATGGAGCTCTGAGAATGACTGCACGCATGGACAAACGCTTCGCGGATCTCGCCGCGGAAGGCCGCCCGGCCCTCGTCACCTATTTCATGTCCGGCGATCCGGATTATGCCTGTTCGCTGGAGATCATGAAGGCGCTGCCGAAGGCCGGCGCCGACGTCATCGAGCTCGGCATGCCCTTCTCCGATCCGATGGCCGACGGTCCGGCGATCCAGCTTGCCGGCCAGCGGGCGCTTGCCGGCGGCCAGACGCTTGCCAAGACGATCCAGATGGCCCGCGACTTCCGCAGGCAAGACGACGCGACCCCGATCGTGCTGATGGGCTACTACAACCCGATCTACATCTATGGCGTCGAGCGTTTTCTCGACGAGGCGCTGGACGCCGGTATCGACGGCCTGATCGTCGTCGACCTGCCGCCGGAAATGGATGACGAACTGTGCATCCCGGCACTCGCCAAGGGCATCAACTTCATCCGTCTCGCCACGCCGACGACCGATGAGAAGCGCCTGCCGGCCGTTCTGAAGAACACGTCGGGCTTCGTCTATTACGTCTCGATGAACGGCATCACCGGTTCGGCCCTGCCCGATCCCTCGCTCATCGGCAGCGCCGTCGGCCGCATCAAGGCCCATACGAAGCTGCCGGTCTGCGTCGGCTTCGGCGTCAAGACGGCTGAACATGCCCGCGCCATCGGCGCTTCGGCGGATGGCGTCGTCGTCGGTACCGCCATCGTCAACCAGATCGCCTCCAGCCTGACGGCGGACGGCAAGGCGAGTGCTGCCACCGTTGCCGGTGTCGAAACGCTGGTCATGAGCCTCGCATCGGGCGTGCGCGCGTCGCGCCTTGCGGCGGCGGAGTAAAGTTCCCACATGGGAACCACCATTATAACGGGAGTCTAGACCGTGAACTGGATCACGAACTACGTTCGGCCGAAGATCAACTCGATGCTTGGCCGCCCTGACCGGGATGTACCGGAAAATCTCTGGATCAAGTGCCCGGAAACCGGCGAGATGGTGTTCCACCGCGATCTCGAGGAAAACAAGTGGGTCATCCCGGCCTCGGGCTACCACATGAAGATGCCGGCCAAGGCTCGCCTCAAGGACCTCTTCGATGACGGCGTCTACGAGGCCCTGCAGCAGCCGAAAGTCGCGCAGGACCCGCTGAAGTTCCGCGATTCGAAGAAGTACAGCGATCGCCTGAAGGACAGCCGCGTCAAGACCGACCTCGAAGACACGATCGTCGCTGGCGTCGGCAAGTCGCGCGGCGTCAAGCTCGTCGCCGTCGTGCATGAATTCAACTTCATGGGCGGCTCCCTCGGCATTGCCGCGGGCGAGGCGATCATCAAGGCCTTCGAACGCGCGATCGCCGAAAAGTGCCCGCTCGTCATGTTCCCCGCCTCGGGCGGCGCGCGCATGCAGGAAGGCATCCTCTCGCTGATGCAGCTGCCGCGCACCACCGTCGCCGTGGAAATGCTCAAGGAAGCGGGCCTGCCCTATATCGTCGTGCTCACCAACCCTACGACCGGCGGCGTCACGGCCTCCTATGCCATGCTGGGTGATATCCATCTCGCCGAGCCGGGTGCCGAAATCTGCTTTGCCGGCAAGCGTGTCATCGAGCAGACCATCCGCGAAAAGCTGCCCGAGGGCTTCCAGACGTCGGAATATCTCATGGAGCACGGCATGGTCGACATGGTCGTCAAGCGCCATGACATTCCCGATATGCTGGCCCGTCTTCTGAAGATCCTCATGAAGAAGCCGGCAGCTGTCTCGGCCACCAACGGCGCCGTCGCCATCGCGGCCCAGTAACATGACCGGCGTGGTGGTCAGCGAAGCGGCAGCGGAGATCGAGAAACTTCTCGGTCTCCATCCCAAGGGCTTCGACCTGTCTCTCGACCGCATCACGCGGCTGCTCGCGGCGCTTGGCGATCCGCATCTGAAACTGCCGCCGGTCATCCATGTGGCCGGCACAAACGGCAAGGGCTCCGTCACGGCCTTCTGTCGCGCCATCCTCGAGGCCCAGGGCCTCAGCGTCCACGTCCATACCTCGCCGCATCTCGTCAACTGGCACGAGCGCTACCGCCTCGGTGTCAAGGGTGGCCGCGGGCAGTTCGTGGAAGACGCGGTTCTGGCGGATGCCGTGCGCCGTGTCGCGGATGCCAATGGCGGCCAGAAGATCACCGTCTTCGAAATCCTGACCGCCGTCACCTTCGTGCTCTTTGCCGAGCATCCGGCCGATGTCGCGATCATCGAGGTCGGCCTTGGCGGGCGCTTCGATGCGACGAACGTCATGCCGCGCCCGGCCGTCTCCATCATCATGCCGATCTCGCTCGATCATCAGGCCTATCTCGGCGATCGTGTCGAGCTGATCGCCGCCGAAAAAGCCGGCATCATGAAGCGCAGCGTGCCCGTCGTCATAGGCTTCCAGACGGAAGACGCCGCCCGCGACGTGCTGATCGAGACTGCCGAGCGGCTCGGCTGCCCGCATGCCGTCTATGGCCAGGACTTCATGGCGCATCAGGAATATGGCCGCCTCGTCTATCAGGACGAATTCGGCCTTGCCGACCTGCCGCTGCCGCGCCTGCCAGGTCGCCACCAATATGCCAATGCCGCTGCCGCGATCCGCGCGGTCAAGGCCACCGGCTTTCCGATTTCCGAACATGCGCTGGAAATGGGCCTCTCCCATGTCGAATGGCCGGGCCGCTTGCAGCGCCTGACGGATGGCGCCTTGGCGCGCATCGCCCCGCGCGCCAGCGAGATCTGGGTCGATGGCGGCCACAATCCCGGTGCCGGCCAGGTGATCGCCGAGACCATGGCGAATTTCGAGGAGCGCGAGGCCCGCCCGCTCTTCCTCGTGACGGGCATGATCAACACCAAGGACCCGGTCGGCTATTTCGAGCCCTTCGGCGGTCTGGCCGAGCGCGTCTTCACCGTGCCGATCCGCGGCTCCGATGCCGGCCTCGACCCGGTGGCGCTGGCCGAGGATGCCGCCCGCGCCGGCCTTGAAGCGGAAGCGTTCTCGACTGTCGCCGAAGCGCTCGCCGAAATCGGCCGCATCACGGCGGAAGATGCCGTGCCGCCCCGCATCCTGATCGGCGGTTCGCTCTATCTCGTCGGTGATGTCTTGGCCGACAATGGAACCCCACCCACTTGAAAACGCAAAAAGCCCGGCCGAAGCCGGGCTTTTTCATGTGGATCAGTCGGGCCGATCAGGCGGCGCTGGAAATCCAGGAGGCGAGTGCCGTCTTGGGCGCGGCGCCAACCTTGATGTCGGCCACTTCGCCGCCCTTGAACATGGCAAGCGTCGGGATCGAGCGCACGCCGAACTGGGCGGCCAGTTCCGGGTTCTCGTCGATGTTCAGCTTGGCGACCTTCACCTTGCCGGCGAGTTCCGTCGAGATTTCCTCAAGCGCAGGCGCGATCATCTTGCACGGGCCGCACCATTCGGCCCAGAAATCGACGACGACCGGCTCTGCGGAATTCAGGACTTCAGCCTGGAAGTTGGACTGGTCGACTTTTACGGTAGCCATGAGGCTCTCCTTGAACGGTGATTGTTGCATGGAATGTGATGCGCCGGGCTCTCGGTTTCAAGCCCTGAATTGCCGGGCCGGCACGATCCGTCCCGCCCGGTATCTCACTTTGCCGTGAGTTCGGCAAGGCTCGCATCGAGCAGCGCCGGCTCCAGCCAGAAGGTTTTCGCCGCCTCCGTATAGATCAGCCCGCAGCGGATTTCCGTCTCCGGATAGAGCGGCGTGAGGATCGCGCGATAGATTGCAAGCTGTGCCCGATGCTCGAACGGGATATCGGAAACGGCGGCCGGCGGCACGCGGTTCGTCTTGAAATCGACGATCTCGACGGCCCCTCTGCTGACGGCCATGCGGTCGATGCGGCCGGAGACCGCAAAATCCCGCCGACCCAAGGACAGCGTGCCCATGATCGACACTTCCGCACGCGCCGAAGGCGAAAAGATCGTTGTTAGGCTCTCGTCGCCGATCACCGCCAGCGCGGCCTCCACGAGCGAGGCACGGGCATGGTCCGGCCAATGCGCCACCGCCCGCTCCAGATAGCGCCGCGCCGCCGCCGGGCGCTCCTCCGGCGCAAAGGACGGCAGGATCTGCAGGAACCGGTGCAGGATGCGCCCGCGCTCCAGCGCCAGCCCGCTACCAGGCGCGCCACCGCCCTTGCGGCCAAATAATGCGGAGGGCACCAGAAGGTCGGCCGTGTCGGTCTCGATGACGGCGGCCGCACCCGAGGGGCTTAAGGGACGCGGCAACGCCTTCTGCGGCGGCAGCGGTTTGCCGAGCGCTTCGGGCAGCACCGCCTTCGCCCGTTCTTCGACGGCGGCCGTCGATACCGCGCCGATATCGGCAGCACCCGCCTCCCGCCAGGAAAGACCCTGCCAGCTTTCACCCGGTGTCGAGAACGCCGTCTCGACGCAACGGCTTTCGCCGGCGGCAAGGGCCGTGGCGATCATGGCATGCCACGTGTCCTTGGCTTCCTGCCGGCCGCGATAGCCGCAGACCACGAGCCGGTCGGCCGCGCGCGTCATGGCCACATAGAGGAGCCGGCGGTATTCCTCTTCCGCACTTGCCTTGATGCGCTCGGCATCGGCCTCCGTCAGTGCGTTGCCGAGGTCCTTCAGCGGCAGCCAGACCGGCAGGCCGCCGGCCAGAGGACCGCCCGCAAGGAAGCGCAGTTTCGGCATATGGTTGGCATTGAAGGGTTTGGAGCCGCCGTCGACGAGAAAGACGACCGGCGCCTCCAGGCCCTTGGCGGCATGCACGGTCATGATGCGGATCTCGCCGCGCGCTTTGTCTTGCTCCCGCTTGACCGTCGGCGCCTCCAGCTCCAGCGTGGAAACGAAGGCTTGCAGGCCGGGCAGGCCGTTTTCCTCCTGCTCCAGCGCGAAGGTCAGGAATTCGTCGATGATCTCGCCCGCCTCCGCGCCGAGCCGGGCGAGGAACGCCCGCCGCCCGCCACCGGCACCCAGAATGCGCGCGTAAAAATCATGCACGGATTGTTCGCGTGCATGGCTGATAAGGTCGGCAAGCCGGCGAACGATCGGGTCGAGTGCAGCATTCGTTTCCGCCATCTCCCGAAGCCGCATCCACAGGCTCTGCCGCTCGCCGCGCCGGGCGGCAAGCTCGAACACGGTCTCCTCGTTCAGGCCGAAGAGCGGGCTCTTCATGAGGGCGGCCAGCGAAAGATCGTCTTCCGGCAGCACGGCGAAGCGGCCGAGCGCCATCAGGTCCTGCACGGCGATATGCTTGGTCAGCACCAGCCGGTCGGCGCCGGCGACGGGCAGGTTGTGGCGCTGCTTCAGCGTGCGCGTCAGCGCATTGACGAAGGCGTCGCGCTTGCGCACCAGCACGATCACGTCGCCCGCCGCCATCGGCCGCGCCTTGCCCTTCTCTGTCACCGTCTCGCGGCCGATCCAGCTGGCCAGCGTATCGGCGATGCGCCGCGCCAGCACGTTGATCGGCGCTTCCTCCGCCACTGCGTCGAAGGGCGCTGTCCAGTCCTCCTCATCGAGACCCGGCGGGGCGGCAATCACCTCCCAGACATCGACCGCACCGGGCTCGCGCCCGCGATTGGAGGCATGCACGATCTCGTCGCCATCGGGCGAGAGGCCGCGCGCATTGGCAGGCTCCAGAAACACCTGGTCCACCGCCGACAGCACGTCGCGCGTCGAGCGGAAGGAGAGCAGCAGCCGGATCGGGCTAAAGGCCGCCTCCGCCATCCGCGTACGGCGGGAAACCTCCCTTCCTTCCTCGGCAAAGCGTTCCGGCCGCGCGCCCTGGAAGGAATAGATCGACTGCTTTTCGTCGCCCACGGCAAAGATCGTGCGCTCCACCCGCCGCGCCGTTTCGCCGGCGAAGAAATCGTCGGTCAAAGCCTTCACGATCTGCCATTGCCGCGGGCTGGTGTCTTGGGCCTCGTCGACGAGGATATGATCGATGCCCTGGTCGAGCTTGTAATGCACCCAGGCGCTCACCTTTTCGCGGGTGAGCAGCGTCGCCGTGCGGTCGATCAGGTCGTCGAAATCGAGCAGGCTGCGCGCCCGCTTCAGGTCCTCGTAGTCGCCGATCAGCCGTTCGGCGATGGTGAGCGCCGCCAGCGTCGCCTCGACCATGCGCAGGCGCCGCAGCCGCTCGGTGCAGGCGACCATATGGTCCTGCGCAGCGGTCAGCGCGTCCTCGAATTGCGGAAACTGTTTTTTCAGCGCAGCGGAGAAGAAGGCGGTGCCGATCTTCTTGGGCGATCCGTCCTTCGTGAAGAACAGTCCGTGAAGCAAGGCGCGGCGGGCTTCCGGATCGGTGAGCCGGCTTACGGACCGCAAACCGGCGGCCGAGGTTTTCACCGTATCGCTGCCTAGCGTCTCCGCCGCCGAGAGATAGGCTTCCAGCGTTGCACCCGAAAGACCGTCGAGCGGCCAGAAGGCGGCGAGGATGGTGTCAGCGGTTTCCGTCGCCGCGATCCCCGTTTCCCGCCGCAGCACGGCGCCCACGCCACCGTCCCGGTCCGCCTCGTCGATGAAGGCGCGGATCGGTCCGCGGGCGGCGACGATATCGGAGATCAGCTTTTCCAGGCCGGTATCGTCGGCGATGTCGAGCACTGTCGCAAAGGCGTCGGCCAGCGCGGGATCGTCCTCGTTTGCCGTCGCGGTCAGGAGCGTGCGGCGCGCATCGGCGAGCAGCACGGCGGCCGCACGGTCGTCGAGCACGGAAAAATGGCCGGCGACGTTGGCCTCCAGCGGAAACTGGTGCAGCAGTGCCTCGCAGAAGGCGTGGATCGTCTGGATCTTCAGGCCACCCGGCGTTTCAAGCGCTCTGGCGAAGAGACGGCGGGCCTCGGCGAGCTTGAACAGGTCCGGCCGCTTACCCTCGATGGCGGCGACCCGGTCGGACAGCTCTTCATCGGACAGCGTCGCCCATTCGGCGAGCCGCTCGAAGACGCGGTTCGACATTTCGGAGGCCGCCGCCTTGGTATAGGTGAGGCAGAGAATGGCCGAGGGCCGGCAGCCGGCGAGCAGCAGCCGGATGACACGCTGGGTCAACACATGCGTTTTGCCCGAGCCGGCATTGGCCGAAACCCAGGCCGAGCGGGCCGGGTCCGATGCCGTCGCCTGCTTCTGCGACGTCCAGCTCAGCCAAGCTGCGGGGTCGGCGGAGGCGGGGCGGTCTTCGGCTTCGCTCTCACGCATCGTCGCCCTCCCCACCGTTTTCCGCGGACGACCATTCGGCGACGCGCGCCAGATGGTCGTATTCGCCGCCATAATCGCGCTCCTGCTCGGGAATGAGCCGCGAGGCGAAGCCGAAACGGCCGTCGATCAGGCCGGTCAGCAGCTTTTCCAACTCGGCTAGAGCATCCTCCGCCAGTTCCACGGCCGATTTCGAATTGGTCTTGGCACCCTCGTTGTTGACCTGCTCTGCCTCGAACCGTTCGCCGGGTTTGAGGCGTACATAGAGAAGGTTTGCCGGCTCGCGCTGGCCGGGGCCGCGGAAGGCACTGCGGCGGATGGCGGCGGCTTCCAGCGCCAATTGCGGATCGAGCAGCGCGCGCGCCACCTTCAGCGACGGCGTGCTACCGGTCTTGTAGTCGAGGATATCGGCGCTGCCGTCGGGCAGGATATCGATGCGGTCGGCAATGCCCGTCAGGCGGATGCCGCCGATGGAAAGATCGAGCGAGGCCGGCACTTCCGTCAGGCTTTCGCGCACCTCAGGCGCGCGGTTCAGGTGCCAGTCGACGAAGGCGCGGGCGACGGCGGCAAAACGCGGCCGCCAGACGGCATCGATATGCGGGGGGAGCGCAATGGCGTCGAATTCCTCGTCGAGGATATGGCCGATAAGGGTCAGCGGCTCTCCGCTCCCCTCCGCACGCACGAAACGATCGACGATGCGGTGGTAGAGCGAACCGCGTTCGGCCGGTCCTGGATCGAGATTGAAGGGCGCGATCGGGTGCAGCCGCAGGATATGGCGGGCATAGATGGCATAGGGATCGCGACGCAGACGACCGATCTCGCTGAACGAGTATTTTTTCGGCTGCAAGTCCGCCGGCGGTTTTGGCGACGGGCGCGGCGCGGTCGACACGCTGGCGCTTTTGTCGATGTCGCCGGCCCAGTCGATGAGGTTTTTGCCGCGGCTGCGCAGGTCGGCGGCCAGCGTCGGCCCGCCGACGGCGAGCAGGCGTTGCAGCCAGCGGGAGGCCACGGTCGGCGCGGTGCCATTGCGCAGCGCCCGCGTCAGGACCAGCTTCGGCGTGGCGGCGGCCATCTGCAAGTCGTGGCCGAGCTGGCCGATGCGCCGCTCCGGCGGCTCCAAACCGATCTCCACCTTCATGATGCGCGAGAGGAAGGCGTCGTTCGCCGCCTGCCCCGGCCAGGTGCCCTCATTGAGCCCGCCGATCACGACGGTATCGACACTTTGCAGGCGCGATTCGAGCGCGCCGAAAATGAAGACGCGCGGATGGCGCATCGAGCGCGGCTTGACGCTTTCGCTCGCCGCCAGCGCCTCGATGATATCGCACCATTGCGGCCCGTCGGCCTCGATCTGCCCGTCCGTCTCCATCACGCTCTTGAGAAGATTGGCGAGGCTGTCGCCGGCCTCGCCCGACCAGAGGGCGGCGAGATTGTCGCGTTCATCCACCGCCACCGCTTCCAGCGCGCGGCCGGTGCGCTCGGCCCAGTCGGAGAGCGGCAGTTTCGAGGAGAAGCGTCGCCCCGTGCGGCTTTGCTGCACCAGCACGCCGGCTAGCGGCTCGACGGCGGCGGCGACGCGGCGCGTCAGATCGCGCGCAAGCGGGATCGCCGTCTCGGGCAGCGCGGTGCGCCAGACCGGCGGATGGCGATCCCCAGCCTGCCGTTCGAGGGCGGTCTCCAGCAGCGGCTCCAGCGCCGAGATGTCGATTTCCGCCGTCCCGCCGCGCAGCGCCGTCAGCTCCAGCGCGGTCACGGCCGCGCTTAGGTCCTCGTTTCGAAGCCCGAACCGGGCAAGCGGATGTTTCAGAAGCGCGACGAGCGGCACCGGGTCGCCGGGGCGCAAGGCTGCGTCGGCCAGAAGCCTGAGCAGGGTGCCTTGCGGGGTGGAGAGCAGCGGCGTGCCGGCCGAATCGTCCGCCTCAATGCCGAACCGGGCGAGTTCGGCGGCAACACGCCGGCCGAGCTTCCGATCGGGCGTGATCAAAGCCGCTTGGGCGTCTTCGCTGTCTTCAAGCGCAAGCCGCAGCGCAATGGCAATCGCCAGCGCTTCCTCGCGCTCATTGGCCGCCTCGACGAGGGAGACGTCGCGGAACGCTGCGACCATCCGGTCGGCATCGAGCGCGCCACGCACCTCGCCCCAGCCGGCCGTCGCCTGCGTCGGCAGGAAGGCGCTGGAGAGGAGTTTCGAGCGGTATTCCAGATGGTCGGGGGGTGAGCCGAGCGGTTCCACGTCGTTGCGCGTAGAGCCCATGCGGGCGAGCAGGCGGTGAAGGCCATATTGCGGATGGCTGCGCGCGGCGGCATCCGGCTTCTGCCCACCCTCCACGCCGCCCTGGTGGCCGACGAGCAGCCATTCGGCGTCCGACATGAAGCGGTCGAGCCCCGGCAGGATCACCACGCCGTTCGGCAGCTTCGCCACGGCGGCGATCAATCCCGCGGTTGCCGGAATGGAGCCGGTCGAACCGGCGATGATGACAGGGCCTGCCGGCGGCGAATGGCTGTAGCGTTCGGTTTCGGCATGCAGCGTCGCATTACGCCGGAGCGACGGAGAGGAGCGGCTAAGCTCCGTCAGGCGCGCCGGCCAGAAGTCGCTGGCGATCTTCAGGAACTCGGCGGTGAGCTGCCACCAGAGCGCATGGTTGGAGACGTCGAGGCTGTCGAACGCCGACCAGTCCAGCTCTTCCGTTTCCATCGCATCGATGATCTCGGCAAGGTTGCGGGCAAGCCAGACGGCATCGGCCGGGCTTGCGGGGGCGACGAGTGGGCTTTCGGCATGTACGGAGGTCACAGCGGCGGGCAGGCTGTTGCGCCAGGCGAGCACGAGGCGGGCAAGCTCGATGAGGCGCGCCGGGCCGGACAGCGGTTCGGCCATGTCGAGAAGCGCGGGCGTCACCTCGTCGAAGAAGCCGCTGTCGTCATCCGTCTCGCCCAGCGCCCGGATGGCCGGCAGGATCGCCGATCTGCCGCCGAAGAGATCGACGAATTCCGAACGCAGCACGCGGGCCGAACGGCGCGTCGGCACGTAGATCGTGACGTCGGCCAGCGCCAGCGGATCGGCCGGATCATAGGAGAAGCCGGGCACGAGGCGGCCGTCGATGAGGCTTGCCGCCACCGTCTTCAGGAAAGGCAGGCTCGCCGGAATCGAAAAGATGCGGCCGCCGCGGGCGCTGGTCACGCCGCCGCCTCGTGAAAACGGCCGATGACGGCTTCCGCCGCATCAATGGCGTCAGGCGTGCCGACGGTGATCCAGTGTCCCGCGAGCATCAGGCCGAAGAGCCGGCCTTTCTCGATGGCGCGGTCGAAATAGATGTTGAGGTTGAAGGCATCGTCGGGTGCATCATCGAACAGGGCCGGCATCATGGCGATAGCGCCGGCATAGACGACCGGATTGCCGCTTTCCGCGCTGTAACGGGTGAGCCGCCCGTCCGCATCCATCGAAAAATCCTTCTTGCCGTTATGGCCCGTCGTATCCTCCAGCCGCACGCAGAGCAGGAGCATGTCCATGCGGTCAGGGTCGAAGGCTTCGGATAGGCGCTGAAGATTGCTCTTTTCGCCGGCTTTTTCGCCGATCCAGAACAGATCGGCATTCATGACGAGCACGGGAGCGCGGCCCAGCAGCTTCAGGCCCTTGGCAAGCCCACCGCCGGAATTCATCAGCTGCGCCGTCTCATCGGACAGGATGATTTCGGGCTCGGTGCGGTTTGAAAGATGCGCCGTCATCTGGTCGGCAAAGTGATGCACGTTGACGACCGCGCGCTTGACGCCCGCTTGCGCCAGCGCGTCCAGCCCATAGTCGATCATCGGTTTGCCCGCGATCGGCACCAGCGGCTTCGGCATCGTATCGGTGATGGGGCGCAGGCGCGTTCCAAGGCCGGCGGCCAGCACCATGGCGTCTTCGATTTTCATCAAGCACTCGCGATTATGATTCGGTCGCGAGGATTCCAGCCTTTTCGCACCAGTCGCGCAAGGGGGCGAGATCGGGATGGGAGAGCGCACGCGTCAGATTGCGGAAGGTGCGCGGCATGTGGCGCATATAGGCCGGCTTGCCGTCGCGCTGCATCAGCCGCACCCAGATGCCGACAAGCTTGCAATTGCGCTGCGCCGCCATGACATGCCAGTCGCGCAGGAAACGGTTCCGGTCGAAACCGGGGTGGTTTGCGCGGAGCGACAGATAGCGGTCGAGCACCTCGTCCGCGACGCCCTCGGGCATATCGACACGCGCATCCTGCACCAGCGAGGCGACGTCATAGGCCGAGGGGCCGATCATCGCATCCTGGAAGTCGATGATGCCGACGCGGTCGGTGCCATCTGCCTCGGGTCGCCAGATGATATTGGGCGAATGGAAATCGCGCAGCAGCAGATTGTGTTCTGCGGCCGAAAGGCTGGCGATCAGGCCATCCCAGATCGCGATATAGGCCTGGCGCTCGCTGTCGCTCGCCGGCGTGCCGCGTTTCCAGGGCAGATACCAGTCGGTGAGCAGGCTGACCTCGATCTGCATCGCATCCCGGTCGAAATCCGGCACATGATGCACGATGCCGCCGGCGACCGGCAGGTCGCGCTCAAAAGCCTGCCCGTGCATATGGGCCAGGCACGCCGCACTCTCGCGGTAGCGCTCGGCAATCGGCACGCCGCTTTCGTCGAGCACGCCGTCGCTGCCGAGGTCCTCGATCATCAGGATGCCTTGTTCGATATCCGTCGCGTAAATTTCAGGCGCACGCAGGCCGCGCGCGACGAGATGTCTGCCGACGGCGATGAACGGTTTCACATCCTCGGCGATGTGGGCGATCTGCTGATAATATTTGCCCTGCACAAGGATCGGTCCCGGCGCGTGGCGCGGCGCGTCCATCAGTACGAAACGCTGGCCACCGGTGTAGACATGCTCGTAAGCTCGCACCGAGGCATCGCCCGTCAGATGGCGGCGCATTGCGGCCGGATAGCCGGCGTTATCGAGAAAGGCGCGGATGGCCAGCGACCGGCGAATCCGGCTCACGGCCGGTGCCGGACCTTCAATGGTGACCCGCCGGCCGTTGCGCTCATGGGTGAAGGTCAGCGTGATGCCATCGGTCGGCAGCGCGCCAAGTCCTTTTTCCGGCCATTCCACGAGGCAGATGCCATCAGACAGCGCTTCGTCGAAACCGAGTTCGTCGATCTCGGCGGCATCGGCGATGCGGTAGAGGTCGAAATGCGCGACCGGCACGCGCAGGTCATAGCTCTGCACCAGCGTGAAGGTCGGGCTCGGCACTTCCAGAAAAGCGTCATCGGCAATCGCGCGAATGAGTGCGCGTGAAAAGGTCGATTTGCCGGCGCCGAGATCGCCGGACAGCGCGATATAGTCGCCGCGCTTGGCCGCAAGCGCCATGTCCTCGCCGAAACGAATGGTCGCGGCTTCGTCGACGAGGAAGATGTCGAGCGCCATGCCGGCCTATTCCGCCGCTGCGAAGGATGTCATCGTCGCCGAGGGAATGCGTACGGTCACGTTGGTGCCGCGGCCCTCCTGGCTGTCGATGGAGACGGTGCCGTGGTGCAGGCTGACGAAGCTTTCGACGATGGAAAGGCCGAGGCCCGCGCCGCCCTGGCGGCCGTGGCTTTCGAAGCGGTTGAACACCGTCTTCAGCACGTCCTGCGGAATGCCCGGCCCGCGGTCAGTGACCGTAAAGACGAGGTCGGCGCCCTCGCGCCAGCAGCGCAGGCCAATGGAGCTGTGCGCCGGGGCGAAATTCGCGGCATTGCCGAGCAGTTTTATGAGGATCTGCTTAAGGCGCTGCTGGTCGGCGACGATGGTGCCGAGATTGTCGGGCGCGGTGATCTCAAGCGTCACCTGCGCTTCGTGCAGCCGGTCGGCGAACTGCATCGACACGTCGTCGAGCAGGTCCGTCAGGTTGATCTCGGTATAGTCGAGTTCCATGATGCCGGCATCGACGGTCGCAAGGTCGAGGATATCGTTGACGATGGTCAGCAGCACGGCCGAGGAGGTCGCGATGTGGTCGACATATTCCGACTGACGGTCGTTGAGTTCGCCCATGGTCGGCGTCTTAAGGAGATCCGCAAAGCCGATGATGTTGGTGAGCGGCGAGCGCAGCTCGTAAGACACGTGCTGGACGAAATCGTTCTTCAGCGCATCGGCCTTGCGCAGCGCATCGTTCTTTTCCGTGAGCGCGCGGCTGACGCGCACGCTGTCGGTGATGTTGACGAAGGTCAGCATCGTCTGGGCATTGGAGAGCGGAATGACGGCGAAATCGAGCACCAGGCCGGTACGCAGCTCCAGCACGCCCTGGCAGGACGGCCGCTCGTCGTCAAAGCTGGTGATGATATGCGCAAAGCGCTTCCAGCCGTCCGGCTTGTCGTAGGAGACCGCACAGGCCTGCTCGATGGCGCGGATATGCGTACCGGATTTCGCCTCCGCCTCGCTGATACCCCAGAGCGCGCGGAAGGCCGGGTTGGAGAGGCGGATGCGCCCGTCGGGGCTGAACACGGCGACCCCTTCGGCGAGATGATCGATCGTCTCGTCCTGTACCTGCACCAGCGTGTTGTAGCGCGTTTCGAGATCGACCTTTTCCGTCAGGTTCTCGAAGACCCAGGTCGCGCCGCCTTGCGGGCGGGCGGTGGCGAAGACGCGCAGCGTCTGGCCGTTCGGCAGGTGCCAGAGGTCGGTCTGCGTCTCGATGGCGCGGTAGACGGCAAGGGCGGTTTCCTTCCACTGCTTCCAATTCAGCTGTTCGGGCAGTTTTCCGGCGGCGCGCAGCTTGTCGAAGAGTTCGCCGTTGCCGGGCTTGCCTTCGAGGAAGGCCATGTCGACCTCCCACATATGCTGGAAGGCCTGGTTGTAGAATTGCAGGCGCTGGTCGCCGTCGAAGATCGCGACGGGTGTGGCGAGATGATCGAGCGTTTCGGCATGGCTTTTCAGCGTGCGCACGAGTTCTTCGCGCACGGCCTCGACATCCGAAACGTTGACGGCGATACCGGCCGAGCCCGTCGGGCTGCGGGCATCGACGACGTCGAAGAAGCCGCGGTTGCCGTGCACGACGGTCGAAACCTTGTCGCGGTAGGGCATGTCATAGGTGCTGGCGGCGCGGATCTTTTCGCGCGCGATGGTCGGCAGCAGTTCGCGGCCTTCATGCACGGCGCTCGCGGCATCCTTCGCCTCGACGGCCTCGGCATAGGCCTCGTTGACCCAGGCGAGCGAGCCATCGGCGGCGCGCTGCCAGACGGGCTGGTCGATCTGGTCGAGCAGGCCCTGAAGGGTGGTGAGAGCCGCGACCAGGCGGTCGCGCTCGAGCTTCAGCTCGGCGGCCTCGGCGCGCAGGTTGTTGAGCGCCACGAAGCGCACGAAGGCCTGTCCGCCGGACACGCGGCCCTGGGCTTCCAGCACTTCGTCGCGGCTGGTTTCCACGACGAGATCGAAACTCTGGGCCTGCGAGCGCAGCTTTTCGACGGCGCGCTCGATCTCGCCGGCCGAGGCGGGTTTCATCCAGCGGCCGAAGGCCAGGAATTCGTTGTCGGCCTGGGGTGCGCCGGTCTCGGCCGGCAGCTGGCCCAAAAATTCCGGTTTGCCGGAGCGGCCGTCCCACACGACGATGCGGCGATCCTTGTCGCCGATCAGCGCCTGCAGGCGGGAAACGTTGTGCCTGGCATCGGAAAGGCTGGCTTTCAGCGCGCTGCTTTCGGCGGCCATCTTCGCGCGTTGGCGGCCCATCCAGAGCGCCGAAACCGTCGCCGCCGACATGACGCCGAGCAGCATGGAGCCCGTGATGATTTCGGTGGTGGCGAAATAGCGACCGGCGGCATGGGCCGGGCTGGCAAAGGCCATCAGCGCCGAGCCTGCCGACAGTGCCGAAACGAGACGGCGCTTGCCGCTCGTTAACCAATGGTTAACCATAAAATTATTTTGCAGCGCAAATCCATGCGCGCAGTCCCGCTCCGGCACGCCAAAAGCATGCCCGGAACGGCCTCGTTTTTCTTCCGACATCATCCCCGGTATGTCTCCGTCCGTTTGCCGCCTGATCGACAAGACATCCCAATCCGGCGCGAAGGTCCGCATCTCTACGCCGAATCAATGCCTTAAACGATACTTGTTTCCCGAATCGACGGGAAGGGACGAGGCCAAAAAAGAGGCGGCGCGCCTGTGTCAAGCGCGCCGCCTCTAGATGTTGTGGATAATCCGGGTAAGGATCAGTACCTGTAGTGTTCAGCCTTGAACGGGCCGGTCGTCGTCACGCCGATATAGCCGGCCTGCTCGTCGGAGAGTTCCGTGAGCCTTGCGCCAAGCTTGGCGAGATGCAGGCGGGCGACCTTCTCGTCGAGCTGCTTGGGCAGGACGTAGACTTCGTTCTTGTAGGCGTCGCCCTTGGTGAAAAGCTCGATCTGCGCCAGCACCTGGTTGGAGAACGAGGCCGACATCACGAAGGACGGGTGGCCGGTGGCGTTGCCGAGGTTGAGCAGGCGTCCCTCGGAGAGAAGGATCATGCGGTTGCCCTTCGGGAACTCGATCAGGTCGACCTGCGGCTTGACGTTCGTCCACTTGAGGTTCTTGAGCGCGGCAACCTGGATCTCGTTGTCGAAGTGGCCGATATTGCCGACGATCGCCATGTCCTTCATCTCGCGCATATGCTCGATGCGGATGACGTCCTTGTTGCCGGTGGTGGTGATGAAGATGTCGGCGGAGGACACGACGTCTTCCAGCTGAACGACTTCAAAACCGTCCATGGCGGCCTGCAATGCGCAAATCGGGTCGATTTCCGTGACTTTTACGCGCGCGCCTGCGCCACGAAGGGAGGCGGACGAACCCTTGCCGACGTCGCCGTAGCCGCAGACGACGGCGACCTTGCCGGCCATCATCACGTCGGTGCCGCGGCGGATGCCGTCGACCAGCGATTCCTTGCAGCCGTACTTGTTGTCGAACTTCGACTTGGTGACCGAGTCGTTGACGTTGATCGCCGGGAAGGGCAGCAGGCCCTTCTGCTGCAGCTGGTAGAGACGGTTGACGCCGGTCGTCGTCTCTTCCGTCACGCCCTGGATGGCGTCGCGCTGCTTGGTGAACCAGCCCGGCGAAGCGGCAAGGCGCTTCTTGATCTGGGCGAACAGGATCTCTTCTTCTTCCGAACCGGGGTTCACCAGCACGTTCTCACCGGCTTCGGCGCGGGCGCCGAGCAGGATGTACATGGTGGCATCGCCGCCGTCGTCGAGGATCATGTTGGAGAAGCCGCCATCGGTCCACTGGAAGATCTTGTCGGTGTATTCCCAGTATTCGGTGAGGGTTTCACCCTTCACGGCATAGACCGGAATGCCGGCGGCGGCGATCGCGGCGGCGGCATGGTCCTGCGTGGAGAAGATGTTGCACGAGGCCCAGCGCACGTCGGCACCGAGTGCGACCAGCGTCTCGATGAGAACGGCGGTCTGGATGGTCATGTGCAGCGAGCCGGTGATGCGCGCGCCCTTGAGGGGCTTGGAAGCGCCGAACTCTTCGCGGCAGGCCATCAGGCCCGGCATTTCCGTCTCGGCGATCTGAATTTCCTTGCGGCCGAAATCGGCAAGCGCGATGTCGGCAATATGATAATCATGCGTGGTGGTCATGAAGAGCTCCAGCCTTCTGGCTTTTGGTGATGGCGCTTCCTATCAGGAAACGACCGTTGGAGCAACCGGACATAAAGAAGTCTTTATATCCTTATATTAACGAGAGACTTACATCTCCTCGCCGAACTTGTCGGCAACAAGTGCGTCGAGCGCATCGAGAACGGCCTGCGCCTGCGCGCCGGTCGCCGTCACGAAGACGGAGCAGCCCGGGCTGGCGGCGAGCATCATCAGGCCCATGATCGAGGTGCCGCCAACCGTCATGCCGTCCTTGGAGACGGTCACTTCCGCGTCGTAGCCGTCGACCGTCTGGACGAATTTCGCCGAAGCGCGGGCGTGAAGGCCGCGCTTGTTGATGATGAGAAGCTCTTTCGAGACCGTCATGGAGGGCAGGGGACCTTACTTGCCGCTGAGGACGCGGCTTGCCACGTTGATATATTTCCGGCCGGCTTCGGACGCGTCGATCAGCGCCTTTTCCATGTTGTTTTCGCCGCGGATGCCGGCGAGCTTGATCAGCATGGGCAGGTTCACACCGGCAATCACCTCGATCTTCTCGCCCGACATCACCGATATCGCGAGGTTGGAGGGCGTGCCGCCGAACATGTCGGTGAGGATGATGACGCCGTGGCCCTGATCGGCGCGCTGGACCGCTTCCAGAATGTCCTGGCGGCGCTGGTCCATGTCGTCCTCGGGGCCGATGCAGACGGTCTCGATCGCCTTCTGCGGACCGACCACATGTTCGAGGGCGTGACGAAATTCCTCCGCCAGCCTGCCATGGGTGACAAGCACCAGTCCGATCATCAGCAATCGCTCCACTTTCCCAACTCGAAACGGTCGGCCGAATACCGCAATGCAACAATTCCGTCCACCGCTGGGGTGGCCATCTTGTCAATGAAAAGGCCAAGTGCAAGCCCTAAATGGCCGATTTTCTGTTTTGAAGGGGCTTTTGCGATCAAGATCGCAGCAATTCCGGGTGAATTGCGAGCAGAGTCGAAAACGCCGTGGCACACATAAAGAGCGGAAGGCGGGTCATGGGCAGGAAGCAGGCGGGCAGAACCTCGAGGCGTTCCTCCTCCGGCGGCAACCGCTCGGCAAAGGGCGCCTCAATCGGCCTGACGGCCCGGTTCAGCACCGCAGCCTCGATGGTTTTTACGGAAACGATACCGGCGCCGCGTATTTCCGCCAGTCCGGCAATGCTTTGGGGTGCGCGCGCGATCAGGCGGCCATTGGCTTCGGATATCAGCACCTGGTCGTCGCTAACGAGAGCGGCAAACAGGCCTCGCGCCCGGGCTTCCTCGATGCAATGGAGGGCGATCGCGCTCTTGCCGGTGCCGGAGGGGCCTGTGAAAAGAAGTCCCGTCGTGCCGATGACGATTGCCGTCGCGTGCACGTTGGCGGGGTCGCTCATTTCTGCGCGCCGGCCGGCAGCGACAGCGTGAAGCGTGCGCCGCGCACCGCACCGGTCGCTTTGTCGACGATGTTTTCCGCTTTCAGCGTGCCGCCATGCGCTTCGGCGATCTGCCGCGAAATGGAGAGGCCGAGGCCGGAATTCTGGCCGAAGTCCTCGCTGGCAGGCCTGTCGGTATAGAACCGCTCGAAGATGCGGTCGATGTCCTCGGCCTGGATGCCGGGGCCGTTATCCTCGATCTGGATGATGCAGCGGTCATTACGGCCGCGCGACAGCCGCGCCACGATGCGCCCACCCGGATCCGGCACGAAGGAGCGGGCATTTTCGATGAGATTGGTGACGATCTGGCCGATGCGCAGCTCGTAGCCCGAAATCTCGAACTTGACCTTGGGATTGTCCTTGCGGTCGACGACGAAATCGAGGCTGACAGGTTTCTTGCGCGTGTTGACCTGGCGGGAGATGTCGATGAGGTCGCCGAGCAGCTTTTCGAGGTCGACGGTGCGGGCATCGCTGCGCGCCAGTTCCGCATCGAGCCGCGAGGCATCCGAGATATCGCTGATCAGGCGGTCGAGACGACGCACGTCATGCTGGATGATGTCGAGAAGGCGCTTCTTCGATTCGTCCGTGCGCGCCAGCGGCAGCGTTTCCACGGCGCTGCGCAGCGAGGTCAGCGGGTTTTTCAGCTCATGGCTGACATCGGCGGCAAAACTCTCGATCGCGTCGATGCGGTCGTAGAGCGCATTCGTCATCTGGCGCAGCGCGATGGACAAGTTGCCGATCTCGTCCTGGCGCACCGAGAAGTCTGGGATTTCCTCGCGCTCCTTGGCCCCGCGCCGCACGCGGATCGCGGCGGCCGAAAGACGGCGCAACGGATTGGCGATGGTCGAGGAGAGCAGCAGCGACAGCGCGATGTTGACGAGGCCCGCGACACCGGCGACGCGCATGATGGCGAGACGTTCGGCATGCACGATCTTGTCGATATCGCCCGCCTGCGTCGACAGCAGCAGAACGCCGAGCACCGCACGAAAACGCTGCACGGGCACGGCGACCGAGACGATGAGCTCGCCCTTGTCGTTGACGCGCACGACGGCGCCGCGCACACCCGTCAGCGCGTTCATCACTTCCGGATAGATCGAGCCGTCGCCGCCGGGCGCTTCCTTGTATTGCGGCAGATTGCCCGGCTGGAGCATGCGGTTGAACCAGACGTTCAGCCGCTCGACGATGCCTGTGCTTTCCGGCTCCACCGGCGGCAAGTCGAAGCGCAGCACCTGGCCCTGCGTATAGAGATGGCGCGAATCGAGCAGCAGGTTGGCGTCGGTATCGTAGATGCGGGCGCGGGTGCGGGTGGGCGAGATCAGCCGCCGCAGGACCGGGGCGATACGCTCCGGATTGATCGGAAATTCCAGGTCCTCGTCATTCGGCAGCGGCGTGATGCTCTGGCCGGCCTGCAACTCCAGCAGCTTTTCCGGATCGATAGTGATCGAGTTCGTATCGACGGAGGCAGAAGCCGAAATCGCCCCGGCGATGATTTCGCCCTGCGTCAGCAGGCTTTCGACGCGTGCATCGATCAGTCCCTCGCGGAACTGGTTGAGATAGAGGATACCTGCGACGAGCACGACCAGCGCGACGAGATTGAAGAACAGGATGCGGCGCGTGAGGCTGGAAAAGACGGCATTGCCGAAGATGCGGCGCGCGATCGTGAAGGGATGCGTCCAGCGGCGGCGCAGCGAGCGCGGCGCGGGCTTGCCCTCGACGTCGTCTCCATCCCTGTCCGGCACGGTCTGCAACACCTGATTCTGTCCCTCATGCGGACGACATCACGCCGCCGACCGCGGCATGCCATCGCTGCCGCGGTTCATGCAAGCGATTTTACGCCTGGGACTCCGTCTGGTTCTGGATGAGCCAGACCGAGTCCCAATTTCTTTGTTTCCGTTTGCCTTGTCGAGAAAACCGGTTCCCACTTTTCCTGGCAAACTTTAAGCCGCTTCGCGGAAACGGTAGCCGACGCCGTAGAGCGTTTCGATCATGTCGAAATCGGTATCGACCATCTTGAACTTCTTGCGAAGCCGCTTGATGTGGCTGTCGATGGTGCGGTCGTCGACATAGACTTGCTCGTCATAGGCGGCGTCCATCAGCGAATCGCGGCTCTTCACCACGCCGGGGCGCTGGGCGAGCGAATGCAGGATGAGGAATTCCGTGACCGTCAGCGTCACCGGCTCGCCCTTCCAGGTGCAGGTATGACGCTCCTGGTCCATGACGAGCTGGCCGCGCTCCAGCGAGCGGGCGGTCACTTCGCCGGCCTTGGCCGGTGTGCCGGCGGTGCCACCGCCGGCCGAGGCAGCGGCCTCGCGGCTGGACGCGCGGCGCAGGATCGCCTTGACGCGCTCGACCAGCAGGCGCTGCGAGAACGGCTTGGTGATGAAGTCGTCGGCTCCCATCTTGAGACCGAACAGCTCATCGATCTCTTCATCCTTGGAGGTGAGGAAGATGACCGGGATGTCCGATTTCTGGCGGAGCCGCCGCAGGAGTTCCATGCCGTCCATGCGCGGCATCTTGATGTCGAAGATGCCGAGATGCGGCGGGCGGGCGAGAAGGCCGTCGAGCGCGGACGCACCGTCCGTATAGGTCTCGACCTTGTAGCCCTCGGCCTCCAGAGCGATCGACACGGATGTGAGAATATTCCGGTCGTCGTCGACGAGTGCGATCGTCTGCATCCTGTTAGTCTCCATATTCATCGGCGCCTTTCCCGACCTCGGATCCGAGTTCCTGTCCTGGATGTGATGTGCCTTCCTGGGGGTAAAGGTGGAACAAATTGTGGCAGAGATAAAGGATGACGTTTCAGGCCGGTTTTCCAATGGGCTTTTAAATCGATTATTCAACCGATTAAAAAAGTCAGACAAATATTTAAATCGATTAATTAATTGATATTATTGCCTAATTTCCGATTGCCTCTTGTTTTTATGACAGGAGCAGATTAGCTTCCGGCAAAATTCACCATGGGTCTTCGTCCACGGAGGAAATCTGGACCATGCAGGAAATCGGCGTTCGCAACCCCGCTCTGGGGCTCACCGCGATGGGTATCAACACCAACGGCACGGTTCGGTATAACTTTGCAGCAGAGGCCCTCTATGAAGAGGCGCTCGGTCGCGGCGAAGCTGTGAAGACCGCCCACGGCGCCCTTCGCGCCCTGACCGGCCAGCACACCGGCCGCTCGCCGAAAGACAAGTTCGTCGTTCGCGACGAAAACACCGAAAACGCCATCTGGTGGGACAACAACAAGGCCGTGTCGCGCGCGCATTTCGATGCGCTGCATGCCGACATGCTGGCCCATGCCGGCAGCCGCGATCTCTTCGTGCAGGACCTCATCGGCGGTGCGGACGCGGATTATGCGCTTCCGACCCGCGTCGTCACCGAGCTTGCCTGGCACTCGCTGTTCATCCGCAACCTGCTCATCCGTCCGGAAGAGAAGGATCTTGCCGGCTTCGCCCCGAAGCTCACGATCATCGACCTGCCGACCTTCAAGGCTGATCCGGCCCGCCACGGCGCGCGCACCGAGACGATGATCGCCTGCGATTTGTCGCGCGGTATCGTGCTCATTGCCGGCACCTACTATGCCGGTGAGATGAAGAAGTCGGTCTTCACCGTTCTGAACTGGCTGCTGCCGTCGGAAAAGGTCATGCCGATGCACTGCTCGGCCAATGTCGGCCCGGATGGCGACGCTGCCGTGTTCTTCGGCCTGTCGGGCACCGGCAAGACGACGCTCTCGGCCGATCCGAACCGCACGCTGATCGGCGATGACGAGCACGGCTGGGGCGAAAACGGCATCTTCAACTTCGAAGGCGGCTGCTACGCCAAGACGATCCGTCTTTCAGCCGAAGCCGAGCCGGAAATCTACGCGACGACCCAGCGTTTCGGCACCGTTCTCGAAAACGTCGTGCTCGACGCCAACGGCGTTCCGGATTTCAACGACGGCTCGCTGACGGAAAACACCCGTTGCGCCTACCCGCTGCATTTCATCCCGAATGCCAGCGAGACCGGCCGTGCGCCGCATCCGAAGACGATCATCATGCTGACGGCCGATGCCTTCGGCGTCATGCCGCCGATCGCCAAGCTGACGCCCGATCAGGCCATGTACCACTTCCTCTCCGGCTACACCGCCAAGGTTGCCGGCACGGAGCGTGGCGTGACCGAGCCGGAAGCCACTTTCTCGACCTGCTTCGGCGCTCCATTCATGCCGCGTCACCCGACGGTCTACGGCAACCTGCTGAAGGAACTCATCGCCGAGCACGGCGTCGACTGCTGGCTGGTCAATACCGGCTGGACCGGCGGTGCCTATGGTGAAGGCCGCCGCATGCCGATTAAGGCGACGCGCGCTCTGCTTGCCGCCGCCCTCGATGGCTCGCTGAAGAGCGCGCTCTTCCGCCGCGATGACAATTTCGGCTTCCAGGTTCCGGTCTCGGTTCCCGAGGTCGATACCAAGATCCTCGACCCGCGCTCGACCTGGGCCAACGGTGCCGCTTACGACAGGCAGGCCCAGAAGCTCGTCGACATGTTCATCGCCAACTTCGAGAAGTTCGAGGATCAGGTGGACGGTAGCGTGCGCGACGCGGCACCCGGCCTCAAGGCCGCCGCCGAGTAAGCTTTCGGTCATGATTCACGTGAAACCCGGCTCACAAGGCCGGGTTTTTCGTCTGTGCAACCGGCTTTCCGTTTGTCTGTTTGCCCGCTAAAACGGCCCGGAAAGGAATTTCCATGGCCAGCGACCCTCTCTATATCAGCAACACGATCACCATTGCCGGCTGGGAACTGACCGAGCAATTCGTGCTGGCGGGCGGTCCAGGTGGGCAGAACGTCAACAAGGTCTCGACCGCGGTCCAGCTGTTCTTCGACCTGCGCAATTCCCCCTCCCTGAACGAGCGGGTCAAGGCGAACGCCGAAAAGCTCGCCGGACGCCGGGTCTCCAAGGAGGGCGTGCTGCTGATCGAGGCGAACCGCTTCCGCAGCCAGGAGCGCAACCGGGAGGATGCGCGCGAGCGGCTGAAGGAGCTGATCCTCAAGGCGGCCGCGCCGCCACCGCCGCCGCGGCGGAAAACCAAGCCGACGAAAGGCTCGATCGAACGCCGGCTCAAGGAAAAATCCGGCCGCTCGGACGTGAAACGTATGCGGGCCAAGCCCGGTGGCGAATGATTGCCGCAACTTGGCCGTTAATCGATGGGAATGAAACGAAACCTTTCCTTTGCGGGAAGGCTCTGCTTAGAGTTTGACAGGGAAAAGTGGAAACCGGTTTTCCCGAAAGGGCAAACGAAAATAAAGAAATCTGGAACCGGATAGGTTCCAGTTCGGAAAAACCAGGGAGGTAGGCATGGGTCTCTTCAGCTTTATCAAGAACGCCGGCAAGAAGCTCGGCATCGGCGACGACGAGGATGCGCCGGCAGCCGAAGCGGTCAAGAAGGAACTCGATTCCTTCGATCTCGGCACCAAGAACGTTGAAGTCTCCGTCGAAGGCGACAAATGCGTGCTGAAAGGCGTCGTGGCCGACCAGACCGCCTTCGAAAAGGCCGTCATCGCCGTCGGCAACACGCTCGGCATTTCCAAGGTGGAAGCCGCTGAGCTCAAGGTTGCTCCCGAATCCGGCTTGAAGCTCGAAAAGCTTGACCTGACCGAACTCCTGAAGACCTCGACGCCGGCCGCTGCCCCCACGCTCTACACCGTCAAGAAGGGCGACAATCTCTGGAAGATCGCCGAGGCGCATTACGGCAAGGGCAAGGGCACCAAGCATACGGTGATCTTCGATGCCAACCGGCCGATGCTGTCCCATCCGGACAAGATCTATCCCGGCCAGGTGCTGCGCATTCCGGACCTCTCGGAAGCGTAAGTGGCGACGTCCGGGCGCGGCCTCGCTCCGGGGCTGCGCTATTTCCCCGATCATTTCGACCGCGCGGCGCAGGAGGCCCTCGCCGCCGCCATAAGGCAGGTCGTGGCCGAGGCACCGCTCTTCGTGCCGCGCATGCCGAAGACGGGAAAACCCATGTCGGTCCGCATGACCAACTGCGGATCGCTCGGCTGGGTGACGGACAAGGAGCGCGGCTATCGCTACCAGCCCACCCATCCCGAAACCGGTCGCCCCTGGCCGGCCATTCCCGAGGCGCTTCTCTCCCTGTGGAACGATGTTTCCGGCTTCGACAGGCCGCCGGAAGCCTGCCTCGTCAATTTCTACGATCCCGATGCTAAGATGGGCCTGCATCAGGACCGCGACGAAAACGAATTCGCCGCGCCCGTCGTTTCCGTCTCGTTGGGCGATCAATGCCTGTTCCGCGTCGGCGGCGTTTCGCGCAACGATCCGACGCGGTCGTTCCGGCTGTCGAGTGGTGATGTCTTCGTCTTTGGCGGGGAAAGCCGGCTTATCTTTCACGGCGTCGACCGGATCTATCCCGATACCTCGACGCTTCTGAAGAATGCCGGCCGGATCAATCTCACGCTTCGCCGCGTCAATCCGTAGAGGATGTCTAGCGCAATCCCAGCAAAACCGCTTCGCGGTTTTGCTGGGATTGCTTGAATCCGGCTACAGTTTGCGCAACACCACCGTCTCGATGAGGTGATTCCTGCCCTTTTGCAGGATCAGGTCGGCGCGCGGGCGGGTGGGAAGAATGTTCTGGTGCAGGTTCTTCAGGTTGATGTTGCGCCAGAGGTTTTCCGCAATACCCAACGCCTCGGTCTCGCTGATCGTCGCATAGCGGTGGAAATAGGAATCCGGGTTGCGGAAGGCCGTTTCGCGCAGGCGCATGAAACGATCGACGTACCAGGTGTGGATCAGCGCCTCCTCGGCGTCGATATAGATCGAGAAATCGAAGAAATCCGAAACCATCGGCACGACCTTGCCGTCGGCCGGCAGGTTGCGCGATTGCAGCACGTTGATGCCCTCGAAGATCAGGATATCCGGGCGGTCGATCGTGCGGAAGGCATTGGGCAGCACGTCATAGGTCAGGTGCGAATAGGTCGGCGCCTTGACGTCCTTCTTGCCGGCCTTGATCGCCGAAAGGAAACGCAGGAGCGCGCCGATATCGTAGCTTTCCGGAAAACCCTTGCGCTCCATCAGGTTCTCGCGCTGGAGCACGGCATTCGGATAGAGGAAGCCGTCGGTCGTCACGAGATCGACCTTGGGGCTGGAGGGCCAGCGCGACAGGAGTTCCGCAAGGATACGCGCCGTGGTCGATTTGCCGACCGCGACCGAGCCGGCAATGCCGATGACGAAGGGCGTCTTGGCTTCGTCCGAGAGGGTCAGGAAGCGCTTGCGCTGCTCGAACAGCATCTGCGAGGATTCGACATGGGCCGACAGCAGGCGCGACAGCGAGAGATAGATGCGCCGGACTTCATCGAGGTCGATCGGGTCGTTCAGCGAGCGCAGCCGCTGAACCTCGTCGGCCGTCAGGGTGAGCGGCGTGTCGGCGCGGAAATGGGCCCATTCGTCTGCCGTGAAAAAGCGGTAGGGCGAATAATCCCGGTTGCCGAAATCATCCGGAATATCCGGCTGGTCCTTGTCGCGCGCTGCCTGAATCATCAGCTTTTCCGGCTGGCCTTCTCCACGAGACCGGATTGGCTCGTGCGCCGTTCCAGCTCCCCCATCACATCTTGTAACGCCACCCCGCCGATTTTCAATACGACCATCAGATGATAGAGCAAATCGGCCGTTTCGCTCGTCAGGGCGGCCTTGTCGCCCTCGATCGCCGCGATAACGGTCTCGACGGCCTCCTCCCCGAGCTTTTTTGCTGCCTTTTGCTGTCCGGCCGCAACAAGCTTGGCCGTCCAGCTTTCCGACGGATCGGCCTTCGAACGGGCGTCGACGATCTCGACGAGGTCGGCAAGGGTGAAGGTGCTCATCGCTCTCTCCTCAGTCGAGCCGCATGGCAATGCCATGCTCGGCCATGTAGCGCTTGGCTTCGCCGACCGTGTAGGTGCCGAAATGGAAGATCGAGGCGGCCAGCACCGCCGTCGCATGGCCGTCGCGCACGCCCTCGACGAGATGATCGAGCGTGCCGACGCCGCCGGACGCGATGACCGGTACGGAGACGCGGTCGGCGATGGTGCGGGTCAGGGCGATGTCATAGCCGCCCTTCTGGCCGTCGCGGTCCATGGAGGTTAGCAGCAATTCTCCGGCCCCGCGCTCGACCATCTTTTCGGCGAAAGCGACGGCGTCGATGCCGGTCGGCTTGCGGCCGCCATGGGTGAATATCTCCCAGCGGTCCTCCTCGCCTTCGGCCGAGACCTTCTTCGAATCGATCGAGACGACGATGCACTGGTTGCCGAACTTGTCGGCCGCCTCGGCCACGAAATCCGGGTTGGAGACGGCCGCCGAGTTGATCGACACCTTGTCGGCCCCGGCGAGCAGCAGCTTGCGGATGTCGGCCACGGTGCGCACGCCGCCGCCGACGGTCAGCGGCATGAAGCAATGATCGGCGGTGCGCGCCACGACGTCGAAGATCGTGTCGCGGTTGTCGGAGGAGGCGGTGATGTCGAGGAAGCAAAGCTCGTCGGCACCGGCCGCATCATAGACTTTCGCCGATTCGACGGGATCGCCGGCATCGACGAGATTGAGGAAGCTGACGCCTTTGACGACACGGCCGTCCTTCACGTCGAGGCAGGGAATGACACGGGCTTTCAGGGTCATGCGGCTTCTCCCCGCGCTGCACGGATGGCAGCCAGCGCTTCGGTCGGATCGATCCGGCCGTCATAGAGCGCCCGGCCGGAAATCGCGCCTTCGAGCTTGCGGGCATCGGGGGCGACGAGGCGGTGGATATCGTCCATCGAGGCAAGCCCGCCCGAGGCGATGACGGGGATGGAAACGGCCCCGGCGAGCTCCAGTGTTGAGGCCCAGTTGATGCCGGCCAGAATGCCGTCGCGGTCGATGTCGGTGTAGATGATCGCGGCGACGCCCGCACCCTCGAACTTCTTCGCGAGCTCGATCACGCCGAGCTCGGAGGCTTCCGCCCAGCCCTCGACGGCGACCTTGCCGCCCTTGGCGTCGATGCCAACGGCGACCTTGCCGGGAAACTGCTTGCAGGCCTCGATAACGAGCGCCGGATCGCGCACCGCAACGGTGCCGAGGATGACACGGGAGAGGCCACGCGACAGCCAGTTTTCGATATGATCGAGCGTGCGGATGCCGCCGCCGAGCTGCACCGGGTTCTTCGTGGCTTTCAGGATCGCATCGACGGCGGCGCCGTTGACGCTCTCACCGGCGAAGGCGCCGTTGAGGTCGACGACGTGCAGCCATTCGAAACCTTGGTCCTCGAAGGCTTTCGCCTGAGCGGCCGGGTCGGGATTGTAAACGGTGGCCTGGTCCATGTCGCCAAGCTTGAGGCGAACGCACTGGCCGTCTTTCAGGTCGATGGCGGGAAAGAGGATCATTTTATGGCTTCCAGCGCAGGAAATTGGTGATGAGGGCGAGGCCGAGCGTCTGGCTCTTTTCCGGATGGAACTGCGCGCCGGCCTTGTTGCCGTTGGCGACGAAGGCGGTCATCGGGCCGCCGTAATCGACGGTCGCGACCACATCCTCGGGGTTTTCGGCGGCGAGGTGGTAGGAATGCACGAAATAGGCGTGCAGCGTTTCCGGGATGCCATCGAAGAGCGGGTGGGCTTGGTTGCGGTCGAGCGTGTTCCAGCCGATCTGCGGGATCTTCAGGCTCTGGTCGCGGGGTGTCATCTTGACGACGTCGCCCTTGATCCAGCCGAGGCCTTCGGTCGTGGTTTTTTCGAGGCCGCGCGAGGACATCAGCTGCATGCCGACGCAGATGCCGAGGAAGGGCCGGGCCTTGGCCTCGACCGTCTCGCGCAGCGCCTCCACCATGCCGGGCACGGCATCGAGGCCGCGGCGACAATCGGCATAGGCGCCGACGCCGGGCAGCACGATGCGGTCGGCGCTCGCGACGCGCTCAGCCTTGTCCGTCAGGTCGATCTCGGCGGCGATGCCGGCCTCGCGGGCGGCGCGTTCAAAAGCCTTGGTGGCCGAGCGCAGGTTGCCCGAGCCGTAATCGATGATCGCAACGCGCATGTCAGCGTCCTTCCTTGAAACCGACGAGGCCGAGCATGGGAGCGTGCCGGCGCGCGGAGGTTTCGGAGGCCGGGAGGGAAACGCTGTCTCGCGCTTCCGCCTCGCCGGCCGGGGTTTCCATATAATAAATCTCTTCCGCCGTTGCGCGGTCGTCGGCCGAAACCACGGCATCGACCGTCCAGCCCCGGCGCTCAAGGCCGGCGACGACCATCGCAGGGCCTTCCAGCGCGACGATGAGGCTGGTGGCAAGGCAGATGCCGAGGCCGGAAAGGCCAAAGACGGGATGGTCCGCAATTGCTGCGCCGAGCGCCTGGACGGCGAAGGCGAGTGCCGCGGCAAGCCAGGCGCGATGCCAGAGCAGCCAGATCACGGGCAGGACGAACGCGACCCAGGAAAAGCGGTCACGGATGATGCGGGCTTTTTCGTCACCGGATTTTGCGCCGGGCGGTATCAGAAAGAGGAACGTGGCCATCAACAGGCCTCCAGCTTTGCCTTTGTTAGGCCAGCGAACCCTTCGTCGAGGGAACGCGGCCCGCCTGGCGGGGATCGATCTCGGTCGCGGTGCGCAGCACACGCGCGACGGCCTTGAAGCACGTCTCCGAGATATGATGGTTATTGGCGCCGTAGATGTTCTGGATATGCAGCGTGATGCCGGCATGCTGGGCAAGCGCGTTGAAGAATTCACGCACCAGTTCGGTATCGAACGTGCCGATCTTCGGGGCCGAGAACGCGACGTTCCAGACGAGGAAGGGACGGCCGGAGACATCGACGGCGGCGCGCGTCATCGTTTCGTCCATGGCAAGGTCGAGCGAGGCATAACGCGTAATGCCGCGGCGGTCGCCGAGTGCCTTGGCGATGGCCTGGCCGATGGCAATGCCGGTGTCTTCCACCGTGTGGTGGTCGTCGACATGCAGGTCGCCTTCGGTCTTGATGTCCATGTCGATGAGCGAATGGCGCGACAGCTGGTCGAGCATATGATCGAAGAAACCGACGCCCGTCGAAATGCGCGACGCGCCGGTGCCGTCGATGTCGACGGTGACCGATACGGAGGTCTCGTTCGTCTTGCGCGAAACGCTGGCGGTGCGGCTCATGGCAGTCTCCGGTAATTTGACCGCCGCTCCTTAACAGGGCTCTTCAAAAAACGCCAGTCTTTCGAGGGCTTTCGGCGCATGCGGGAGCGGCCCGCACGGCTTGCCGTCGGGATTATGGAGGGATCCGGAGAACCGCGCGAAAGCGTCGCCTCTGGAATGGGTGTGTGGGTGGCTTCGCTTTCGCGCGGCCCAGGCGTTCTTCGGAGGCGGTCTAATCCTCCTTCAGGCATGGCAAGGCTTCGCTGCGCATCGTCTTCGCATGAGCCTTGTCCGAAAACCGCTTGGCAGAGGTTCCGGGGTCATGCGTGGCAATGCTTGCATGGCGGACCCAAGCCGACCCCGCGACCCGGGGAAGGGGGAAGCCTCGCACGCCGGGGGACGTCACGCCCCCGATGCTCCACGCCTCTTTCGCGCCTGCCGTACGTTTCGGCGGGACACGAAAGCGCCTCCTCCCGCCCGCATCGACACGTTACGCGATCCGTCCGGCGGTGGAAGGATATTCAGGATAGTGCGGGTTTGGCGAGCGGGGAAAATGGGGGTGCGAAAAATGCGGTGGGGTGGGGATCGAGGCCATTTTTTTGGCAAGCCCACCCGGCCCCTCGACGCAGGAGGGGGCGGAAAGAAGAGGGGAAGAGAGGGATGCGGGCGTGCCGGCATCCCCCTGCGTCGCGTCATTTCTTCTTCGTCGCACTCTCGCTGTTCTTCACCTGCGATCCCAGAGTCGGGGGGGCCTTTTCGGCCACCTTGTCCTTCTTGGGTTTGCGCGTTTCCTTGTTGCTGCGAACCTGCCCTTTTGCCATTGCCGTAACCCCTTTGCGTTGCTGGGAGACCATAACCGCCTCATCAAGTGGGGAAAGCAAGGCTTATTTTGGACGGCGGCGTTCTTGTCCCGCTTTCCTTGCGCGCGGGCCGGGGAGCGACCCGATGGCGGCGTTTGCAATTGGCGAAACGCCGCTTACATAGGACACAACGAGGCCGCCTCGCTGGCGGTGCCATTGCCCGGGATGCCGGGTTTTCGAAGGTATGCTTATGAGTGAACACAACCCCTACGCTTCCATGCACGCCACGACGATCATCACCGTCCGCAAGGACGGCAAGGTGGTCATGGCGGGCGACGGCCAGGTGAGCCTTGGCCAGACCGTGATGAAGAGCAATGCGCGCAAGGTGCGCCGTATCGGCAAGGGCGACGTGATCGCCGGTTTTGCCGGTGCCACGGCGGACGCCTTCACGCTGCTCGAACGGCTGGAAGCCAAACTCGAACAATATCCCGACCAGCTGATGCGGGCTTCCGTGGAGCTTGCCAAGGACTGGCGCACCGATCGGTATCTTCGCCGGCTCGAAGCCATGATGCTCGTCGCCGACAAGACCGTCACGCTGGCGCTGACCGGCAATGGCGACGTGCTGGAGCCGGAACATGGCACGATGGCGATCGGTTCGGGCGGCAACTACGCCTATGCCGCGGCGCGCGCGCTGATGGACAGTGACAAGTCGGCGGAAGAGATCGCCCGCAAGGCCATGCAGATCGCCGGCGACATCTGCGTCTATACCAACCACAATTTCGTGGTGGAGACGCTGGATGCCGACCGCTGAGGCCGTCCTGCCCGCGCCTTTCGACAGGGCGGGCGGAGTATTACACGATGATCCTTCCCCAAGGGGCGGCCGGGCGCTGATCATGGCCCGGGAACGCTGCCAGAAAACGGAAAGCCAATGACCAATTTTTCCCCCCGCGAGATCGTCTCCGAACTCGACCGTTACATTATCGGCCAGCACGATGCCAAGCGCGCCGTGGCCATCGCGCTCAGGAACCGCTGGCGTCGCCACCAGCTGGAACCGGACCTGCGCGACGAGGTGATGCCGAAGAACATTCTGATGATCGGCCCTACGGGTGTCGGCAAGACGGAGATTTCCCGCCGCCTGGCAAAACTCGCCGGTGCGCCCTTCGTCAAGGTCGAGGCCACCAAGTTCACCGAGGTCGGCTATGTCGGCCGCGACGTCGAGCAGATCGTGCGCGACCTCGTCGAGGTCGGCATCGGCCTGGTGCGCGAGAAGAAGCGCGCCGAGGTGACGGCCAAGGCCCATGCCAATGCCGAGGAACGCGTGCTCGACGCGCTGGTCGGCGCCACGGCCTCGCCGGCGACGCGCGATTCGTTCCGCAAGAAGCTGCGCAACAACGAGCTGGATGACAAGGAAATCGAAGTCGACGTCGCCGATAGCGGCACGCCGGGCGGTTTTGAGATCCCCGGCATGCCGGGCGCCAATATCGGCGTGCTGAACCTGTCGGAAATGTTCGGCAAGGCGATGGGTGGGCGCACCAAGAAGGTCAAGACGACGGTCAAGGATAGCTACAAGATCCTGATCGACGACGAATCCGACAAGCTGCTCGACAACGAGCAGATCCAGCGCGAGGCGATCCACTCGGCCGAAAACGACGGCATCGTGTTCATCGACGAGATCGACAAGATCGCCGCGCGTGATGGCGGCATGGGGGCGGGCGTTTCGCGCGAGGGCGTGCAGCGCGACCTGCTGCCGCTCGTCGAGGGCACGACGGTGGCGACGAAATACGGGCCGGTGAAGACCGACCATATCCTCTTCATCGCCTCTGGCGCCTTCCATGTCTCGAAACCCTCGGACCTGCTGCCGGAATTGCAGGGCCGCCTGCCGATTCGCGTCGAACTGAAGGCGCTGACCAAGGAGGATTTCCGCCGCATCCTGACGGAGACGGAGGCGAGCCTCATCCGCCAGTACAAGGCGCTGATGGAGACCGAAAGCGTCGAGCTGGATTTCACCGAGGATGCGCTGGATGCGCTGGCCGACGTTGCGGTCCAGCTCAACAGCAGCGTCGAGAATATCGGCGCGCGCCGCCTCCAGACGGTGATGGAACGGGTGCTCGACGAGATTTCCTTCGAAGCGCCGGACAAGGGCGGCAACAAGCTGGTCATCGATGCCGACTATGTGAAGGCGCATGTCGGGGTGCTGGCGGCCAATACGGATCTGTCGCGCTACATCCTGTGACCTTTCGGCACCGGCGGCCCATCAGGTGCCGCCGGTGCCGCTTTTTTGCTCGACAGGAAAGGCGGCGCGGCCTAGGCCTTTGCCCGCGCCTGGCATCATTCCGACACGATTGTCTTGCATCGGTCCCGCCATCCGCCGAGAGATTCGACCAGACAGGAACCGCAACCGTGCGTCAGCTCATCCCTGTGTTTGCCCTTGCCGCCACGCTCGTCTTCCAGAGCCAGACCACGGCCCTGGCGATGGACGTGGTGCCCGAAGGCAACCGCAATGCCGAGCAGCCGGCCATTCCCGGCGCCTCCGTGCGCCGCACCAAGGCGGGCAAGACCTCCTTCGATGCGAAATACGAGAAGGTGCGCGATCTCCTGGCGAGCGATCGCCAGCTGACCAGCAAGATCAAGGCGACGGCGGCGAAATACGGCATTGCCCCAATCCACATGGTCGGCGCCATCGTCGGCGAGCACACCTACAATGTTGACGCCTATGACCGGCTGCAGAGCTACTATGTGAAAGCGGCGTCCTATACGGGCAGCTTCCGCTTCGCCTATGACGGCGAGAATGTCGCCGATTTCGTCGCGCGGCCGGAATTTGCCAAATGCGCCGACAAGAAGGGCTCCTATGCGCTGTGGACGTGCCGCGAGGGCGTCTGGAACCGGACGTTCAAGGGTGAGACGGTCGGCGGTACGTCCTTCCCGAACAACCGCTTCAGCGCGGTGTTCTTCCAGCCGTTCTATGCCGGCCAGACCTTTGGTCTCGGCCAGATCAACCCGCTGACGGCGTTGACGCTGACCGACGACGTCTCACGCATCTCCGGTTACGACAAGCTGGACGAAAACGATGCGGCCGGCGTCTATCAGGCGATCATGGATCCCGATATGTCGCTCGCCTATATGGCGGCGTCCATCCGCCGCTCGATCGATGCCTACAAGAAGATCGCCGGCGTCGATATTTCGAAGAATCCGGGCCTGACCTCGACACTTTACAATATCGGCAACCCCGATGCCCGCGCCGCCGCCTTTGCTGCACGCCGGGCCGCCGGCGAAGTGACTTGGCCGGAAGAGAACTATTACGGCTGGCTGATCAACGACAAGCTGGCAGAGCTTCAGTCTCTTCTCTAACCTCCGCCTCTATATCGGCCCAGTCTTCCCGTAAGACGTGCCGATAACAAGGAGGCAGATAATGGACATGCGTCCCGAGCCGTTCGAACCGCCGGCCCCGATCCCGCGCACCGTGCCGCCGTCGAAGCTGGAGATCATCCGCACTGTCTTCCGCAATCCGCTGGAATTGTGGGGCGAGCCGTCCTATACGCTGCCCTGGATCATGACGAGTTTCTTCGGCGAGAAGACGCTGATCGTCAACGATCCCGGCCTGATCAAATACCTGCTCGTCGACAATGCCCAGAACTACAAGATGGCGGTGGTGCGCCAGCTCGTGCTGCGCCCGATCCTGCGTGATGGGCTTTTGACGGCGGAGGGCGCGGTGTGGCGCCGCTCGCGAAAGGCCGTGGCACCGATCTTCACGCCGCGCCACGCCAAGGGTTTTGCGACGCAGATGCTGGCGCAATCCGAGCTTTATGCAAAGAAGTATGAAGGCGCAGACGGCGAGGTCTTCGATATCGGCAACGACATGACGGAGCTGGCCTTCGCGATCCTCTCGGAAACGCTGTTTTCCGGCGAGATCGTCACGTCCTCCGACAAGTTCGCCGACGACGTGGACGACCTCCTGCATTCGATGGGCCGGGTCGATCCGATGGATCTGCTGCGGGCGCCCGCCTGGGTGCCGCGCGTGACGCGCATCGGCGGGCTCAAGGTGTTGAGGAAATTCCGCAAGATCGTGCGCGATACGATGGACCTGCGCCTCAAGCGCATGAAGGCGGACGACGGCAGCGCGCCGAACGATTTCCTGACGCTGCTGTTGCGGGCGGCGGGGCCGGACGGGCTGACCATGGAGGAGGTGGAGGACAATATCCTCACCTTCATCGGTGCCGGCCATGAGACGACGGCGCGTGCGCTGGCCTGGACGCTCTATTGCGTCGCCAATTCCCCGCATGTGCGCGACGCGATGGAGGAGGAGATCGACCGGGTCGTCTCAAGCGGCGCCGATCCCGTCGACTGGCTGGACCTCATGCCCTGGACGCGGGCGGCCTTCGAGGAGGCGATGCGGCTCTATCCGCCGGCCCCTTCTATCAACCGCGAGGCGATCGCCGACGATCGCTGGACGAGCCCGTCCGGCGAGGTGGTCGAGATCCCCCGCGACGTCACCATCCTCGTCATGCCCTGGACGCTGCATCGCCATGCGCTGCTCTGGCAGAAGCCGCGTGCCTATATGCCGGAGCGTTTCCTGCCGGAGAATCGCGAAGCGATCCACCGCTTCCAGTATCTGCCCTTTGGTGCGGGGCCGCGCATCTGCATCGGTGCGACCTTCGCCATGCAGGAGGCGATCATCGCGCTCGGCGTGCTGATGCATCGCTTCCGCTTCGACATGACCGAGGATACGAAGCCCTGGCCGGTGCAGCGCCTGACGACGCAGCCGGCTAACGGGCTGGCGTTACGGGTGCGGGCTCGTCCCCACGCTTCTTCGGCTTCTTGATCGTCTTGATCGAGGCGCAGGTCGCTTCCGGATTCTTGCAGGGCTGGTAGATGACGATCTCGCTGCCGCTGCCGTCGTCCCACACCGCCTGCACGGCGATCGTCTTGGCCTCACCCGGTTTCAGGTTGAGGTAGAGCCAGTTCTGGCTGTCGTCCGACGGCAGGTTGAAGGGCAGTTCCGGGTCGCATTTTGCCATAGGGAAGGTCTTGTCGAGCGTATCCGAGTTTATCGAGTAGCGCACTTCCTTCAGCCGGCAATGCATGGTCTGCAAGGCGGTGAAATAGATGAGCTGCTGGCCCGAGAATTCGCGGAACTGCACCCAGCCGGTCTGCTTGTTGGCGTCCAGCATCGCCTTGTAGATCGCGACGTCCGGGATCTGCGCCTTGTATTCCTCCTCGTCCGTTTCCTGGGCATGGGCGGGCAGGCTGCCGGCAAGAAGCGCGGTGCCGAGAAGAAGACGCGCCAGAAGCGGCCGAATGGAGAATGGGATCAAGGGAAGGCTCCTCGTTCTTTCATCTGATGTCGCCGGCAGGATGGTGGCATTTGGCCTGGACATGCAATAACACCATTCCAGACCCGCTTTGAAAAGAGATGGCGGGAAGTCCGGAAGAATTCTCGTGGCAGACCATTTGTTACTCGGCATCGATACCGGCGGCACCTATACGGACGCCGTGCTCTACAGTGAAACCCGGGGCGTCGTCGCCCGCGCCAAGGCGCTGACCACGCGCCACGACCTCGCGGTCGGTATTTCCGGCGCGGTGGAGGCGGTGCTGACCGAGGCGCAGGTGCCGGTCGCGGCCATCGGCCTCGTCTCGCTGTCGACGACGCTTGCCACCAACGCTCTCGTTGAAGGGCAGGGCGGGCGCGCCGGCCTCGTGATGATCGGCTTCGGACCCGACGATCTCAAGCGCGACGGGCTCGCCGATGCGCTCGGCAACGACCCCGTCATTTTCCTGCCCGGCGGCCATAACGTACATGGCAACGAGACGCCGCTCGACATGGCCGCACTCGACGAAGCCCTGCCGGTGCTGTCGGAAACCGTCTCCTCCTTCGCTGTCGCCGGCTATTTCGCCGTGCGCAACCCGGCGCATGAGCAGCGCGTGCGCGACCGCATCCGCGCGGTCTCGCATCTGCCCGTTACCTGCAGCCACGAACTCTCCTCGAAACTCGGCGGCCCGCGCCGGGCGCTGACGACGCTCTTGAACGCTCGCCTCGTCTCGATGATCGACCGGCTGATCGGCGCCTGTGAGGATTATCTCCAGCGCCGGGGCATCCATGTGCCGATGATGGTGGTGCGCGGCGACGGTGCGCTGATTTCGGCGGCGGAAGCGCGGCTGCGGCCGATCGAGACCATTCTGTCCGGTCCGGCGGCGAGCCTTGTCGGCGCGCGTCATCTGACGGGTCTCGATAATGCCGTTGTCTCCGATATCGGCGGCACGACGACGGATGTGGCGGTGCTCGACAACGGCCGGCCCAAGCTCGATGCTGAAGGTGCCGTCGTCGGCGGCTATCGCACCATGGTGGAAGCCGTCGCCATGCGCACCTTCGGGCTGGGCGGCGATTCGGAAGTGCGCATCAACGACCGGGGCCTCAAGGCGAAGATCGATCTGGGGCCGCGCCGCTTCATGCCGCTCAGCCTTGCTTCGCAGCTGCATCCCGAGGCGGTGGTTCCCGTGCTGGAACGACAGCTGCGCGCGCCGCATATGGGCCGCCACGATGGGCGTTTTGCCGTGCGCACCGGCGTGCCGGAACGGCTGGCGAGCGGCCTGACGGCACAGGAGCAGGCGCTTTACGAAAAGATCAGCGCCACGCCGCTGCCGCTCGACGGCCTGCTGGTCTCCACACCACAGAAGGCAACGCTCGACCGGCTGGTCGCGCGCGGCCTCGTGCATATCTGCGGCATCACGCCATCGGATGCCATGCATGTGCTGGGCGGACAGGGGCAGTGGGATGCCGTGGCCGCGCGCCTTGGCCTCGAACTTGCCGCCCGCACCAAAGATGGCTCCGGCCGGGCGATCGCGGAGTCGCCGGAAGCGCTGGCCCGCACGCTGGTCGACCGGCTGACGCGGCAATCGGCCGATGTCATCCTCTCCGCCTGCCTAGCCGATGACGGCGTGGGCGCGCTCGATCCGGCCAATTCGATCTCCATCGACCGGGCGCTGCACCGGGTTCCCGGCATCGTGGCGTTCCGCATCGCGCTCGACCGGCCGCTGGTCGGCCTCGGCGCCTCGGCGCCTGTCTATTATCCCGATATTGCCGACATGCTGGGCGCGGAATCCTCCATTCCCTCGGATGCCGGCGTGGCGAATGCCGTCGGTGCCGTCGTCGGTCAGGTGCGCAATGCCGTGACGGTCTTCGTGACTCAGCCGGAAGAGGGCATCTTCATCGTCAACGGTGCGGGCGACAGCCTGCGCCTGATCAACGAGGACGAGGCCTTCTCGCTGGCCAAGGAGCGGGCGATGACGGCGGCACTCCACGCGGCGCGCGCCAACGGTGCGGACGAGCCGGTCGTCAGCCTTTCGGAGGCGATCGATGCACCGGAAGTCGAGGGGTCGCGCAAGCTGATCGAGGCGCGGTTTACCGCCACCGCCAGCGGCCGGCCGCGCATCGCGGAAGAGGTATAAGTAAGATTTATTCCCGAGCGGAATAAATTCTTTATGCCCTTGCCGAATTGACTATGAATGAAACCTCCGGAAAGTGGGACCATTCGGGATACTCCCCCTTGTCCCGCCCATTCGGAGCCTTTCAGATGTCTTATACCGAAAAAGCCGGTCTTTCGATCGACAGCGCCCTTTATGATTTCATCGTCACGGAAGCCCTTCCCGGCACGGGCGTGGATGCGGAGCGCTATTTCGCCGATTTTTCCGCCATCGTGCATGATCTGGCTCCGGAAAACCGCGCGCTTCTCGCCAAGCGTGACGCGCTGCAGGAAAAGCTCGACGCCTGGTATCGCGCAAACGGCGCCCCGGTCGATATGGCGGCATATGAGGCCTTCCTGCGCGAGATCGGCTATCTCCTGCCCGAGGGCGGCGACTTCTCCGTCACGACAGACAATGTCGATCCGGAGATCGCAAGCCTTGCCGGCCCGCAGCTCGTCGTTCCCGTCATGAATGCGCGTTATGCGCTGAACGCCGCCAATGCGCGCTGGGGCTCGCTCTACGACGCGCTCTACGGCACCGACGCCATCCCGGAAACCGACGGCGCGGAAAAGGGCAAGGGCTACAATCCCGTGCGCGGCGCCAAGGTCATCGCCTGGGCGCGCGGCTTCCTCGATGAGGCCGCACCGCTTGCCGGCACGTTCTGGCGCGAGGCCGCGGGCCTTTCCGTTGAAGACGGCAAGCTCGTCGTCGCGCTGATCGGCGGCGGCAAGACGGGTCTCGCGGATGAGACGAAGTTCGCCGGCTATGTCGGCGAAGCCGCAGCACCCACGCATCTTCTCCTGCGCAACAACGGCCTGCATATCGAAATCCGCATTGATGCGACCACGCCGACCGGCAAGGACGATGCGGCGCATATTTCCGATGTCGCGATCGAATCGGCGCTGACCACGATCATGGACTGCGAGGATTCCGTCGCCGCCGTCGATGCCGAGGACAAGGTCGTCGTCTATCGCAACTGGCTCGGTCTGATGAAGGGCGATCTGTCTGAGGAGGTTGCTAAGGGCGGCAAGACTATTACGCGCCGCCTCAACCCCGACCGTGCCTTTACCGCGCCGGATGGTTCGGCCGGCTCGCTGCGCGCGCGCTCGCTGATGCTGGTGCGCAATGTCGGCCACCTCATGACCAATCCGGCGATCCGCGACCGCGACGGCAACGAGGTGCCGGAGGGCATCATGGACGCCATGGTTACCGCGCTGATCGCGCTGCATGATGTCGGCGTCAACGGCCGCCGGCAGAATTCGCCTGCCGGCTCAATGTATGTCGTCAAGCCGAAGATGCACGGCCCGGAAGAGGTCGCCTTCGCGTCCAAACTGTTCGGCCGCGTCGAGGCCGCCGTCGGCATGGCGCCCAACACGATGAAGATGGGCATCATGGATGAGGAGCGCCGCACGACCATCAACCTCAAGGAGGCGATCCGCGCCGCCAAGGACCGCGTCGTCTTCATCAATACCGGCTTCCTCGATCGCACCGGTGACGAGATCCACACCTCGATGGAAGCGGGTCCGATGATCCGCAAGGGCGACATGAAGCAGGCCGCCTGGATTTCCGCCTACGAGAATTGGAACGTCGATATCGGGCTTGAATGCGGCCTGTCCGGCCATGCGCAGATCGGCAAGGGCATGTGGGCCATGCCGGACCTGATGGCTGCGATGCTGGAGCAGAAGATCGCCCATCCCAAGGCCGGCGCCAACACCGCCTGGGTTCCCTCGCCGACGGCGGCGACGCTGCATGCGACGCACTATCATAAGGTCAATGTCGCCGCGGTGCAGGCCTCGCTGCGCACGCGTCCACGCGCAAAGCTCACCGACATCCTCTCCGTTCCGGTCGCGGTGCGGCCGAACTGGACGCCGGAGGAAATCCAGCGCGAGCTCGACAACAATGCGCAGGGCATCCTCGGTTATGTCGTGCGCTGGATCGACCAGGGCGTCGGCTGCTCGAAGGTTCCCGATATCAACGATGTCGGCCTGATGGAGGACCGTGCGACGCTGCGCATCTCCGCCCAGCACCTCGCCAACTGGCTGCACCACGGCGTCATCACCGAGGCGCAGATTCTCGAAACGATGAAGCGCATGGCCGCCGTCGTCGACGGGCAGAATGCCGGCGATTCGCTCTACCGCCCGATGGCCGGCAATTTCGACGGCTCGATCGCCTTTAAGGCCGCCGTCGAGCTCGTGCTCGAGGGTCGCGCGCAGCCGAACGGCTATACCGAACCGGTCCTGCACCGCCGCCGCCTCGAGCTGCAGGCCGCTGCGGTCTGATTTGTCTTGCGGCAAGGCGGCTCACGCCTTGCCGTTCAATGCCCCAAACGAAAGAAGCCGCCGGAGCGATCCGGCGGCTTCTTCTCTATATAAAGACTGTCCTGTGCTTACTGCTGGACGACGACGCGGGCGCCCTTGCCGGGACGGACGCGGCTGTAGAGGTCGATGATGTCCTGGTTCATCAGGCGGATGCAGCCCGACGAGGCGGCCGTGCCGATGGATGCCCATTCCGGCGTGCCGTGCAGGCGGAACAGCGTGTCCTGGCCCTTCTCGTTGAAGAGATACATGGCGCGAGCGCCGAGCGGGTTTTTCAGGCCCGGACCCATGCCGTCCTTGACGTAGCGCGCGACGTCAGGCTTGCGGTCTGCCATTTCCTTCGGCGGATGCCAGGTCGGCCATTCCTGCTTCCAGGCGATGTAGGCTTCACCCTGCCATGCGAAACCGGACTTGCCGACGCCGATGCCGTAACGCACGGCCTTGCCGCCGGGCAGCACATAATAAAGGAAGCGGTTCGGCGTGTTGACGACGATCGTGCCGGGCTTCTCGCTGGTGGCGTAATCGACGATCTGGCGGTGGAACTTGGTGTTCACCTTGCTGATCGGGATCGCCGGCAGGGCATAACCGTTGTCCTCGACGGCGCCGTAATCCGACGTGAAGATAGCATTGGTCGCCACCTTCTCGCCCGGAAGGGAGGTCGAGGACGAGGAGCAACCAGCGAGCGTGACGGCTGCTGCGAGGCCGCACAGGAGGAGGGCATTGCGGAAGCGCATGAGGGTCTCTTGTAAAGGAATTAAGATGTTCCGGGACGCGGGAACTTTCATCGATTATGGTTTATTTTCGATTAACCCAGTCAATGCAAGTGTGTGCGCTGCGGCATGGGCTTATGCGAAAGCAAAAAGCTGCCGGATTGTTTTTTTGCAACAACAATGCCGGTATCTCGCCACTTTCGCTCGGCCCCGACACTGCCAAGCACGCCGCAGCGCGCCGTTCAATGGCCTTGGAGCCCAGAGCGCCCAAGCCGCACAAGAACAGTCTCGCGCAGTTAATAGAACCTTTTTCTCGCCGCAGTTTTGCCCGCTGTCTTAACGTTTTCCGGCATGGCCGCATCGATTTCGCGGGATCGGCGGCTAGAATGTGATTCGCGAGGTGTTGACCGATGACGATCGTTTCCCTTCACAACGACAATCCGCTGCTCGACGGTCGCCAGTCCGACCGTGCCATGATGGTGCGCCGCGGCGTGCAGCGCATGCTGATGGAAATGCGCCATGCGGTGCTGCCGGAACTGACGCTGGCAAGCGGCCGGCGCGCCGATCTCATCAGCCTGTCGGACAAGGGCGAGATATGGATCGTCGAGATCAAGACGTCGGTCGAGGATTTTCGCGTCGATCGCAAATGGCCCGACTACCGTCGCCACTGCGACCGGCTGTTCTTCGCCACCCACAAGGACGTACCACTCGATATCTTTCCGGAAGAGTGCGGGCTCCTCCTCTCCGACGGCTATGGCGCGCACATGCTGCGCGAGGCGCCGGAGCACAAGCTGGCGGCCCCGACACGCAAGGCGGTCACCTTCGCCTTCGCCCGCGTCGCGGCGGGCCGGCTGCTTCTGGCGGAGTTTGCGATGGATTCGCGCCGCGACGGGCCTGATATGTCGGCGATCGTCTCGGGGCGGCGCGACGAGCCCGCTTGATTTTTACTTTGGCGCGCGCTTGGCCAGGATGCGCTGGAGCGTGCGGCGGTGCATGTTGAGGCGGCGGGCCGTCTCGGAAACATTGCGGTCGCACATTTCATAGACGCGCTGGATATGTTCCCAGCGCACGCGATCCGCCGACATCGGGTTTTCCGGCAGCTCGACCTTTTCGCCGGGGCGCTGCGTCAGTGCGGCAAAGATGTCGTCGGCATCGGCGGGCTTGGCGAGGTAATCGACCGCGCCGAGCTTCACGGCGTTCACGGCGGTGGCGATGTTGCCGTAGCCGGTCAGCATGATGATGCGTGTGTCGTCGCGGCGCTGGCGGATGGCGGAGATGACGTCGAGGCCGCTGCCGTCGCCGAGGCGAAGATCGACCACGGCATATTTCGGCGGGTTGGTCTTGGCCTTGGCAATGCCCTCGGCGACCGATTCGGCCGTATCGACGGCAAAGCCGCGGGTTTCCATGGCGCGCGCCAGACGGCGCAGGAAGGGCGCATCGTCATCGACGAGAAGAAGCGAGGGATCCGGCCCGATATCGTCGGATGCGGTCTGCGGTTCGATGTTTTCAGCCATTTTCGTCTTCCGTCGCGGATATCGTCCAGTCTTGATCGGGATCAGCTTATCACCCCTAAGGCTGTGCCGGTAAAGTCATTTCACGCCCTTGGTCTCCATGCGGGCCCGCGGCCAATCGACCGAGACGCGCGCCCCCGGCTGGTCGCCCGTGCGGTTGGCGAAGGTCAATTTGGCGCCGGACCGCTCCAGCAGCGTCTTGGCGATGAAGAGGCCGAGCCCCAGCCCGCCCGCCCGCTCGTCCTTCTGCCGCTTGGTGACGTAGGGATCGCCGATGCGCTGGAGAACGTCGGCCGCATAACCGTCGCCGTCGTCCTCGATGACGATCGTCACCTTGTCGGGCGTGTGGCCGACGGTGACGGTCACCGCCTCGCGGGCATGGTCGACAGCGTTTTCCAGGAGATTGCCGAGGCCATAGAGAATGCCGGGATTGCGGTTGCCGACCGGCTCGCCGTCGCGCCCGCCCTCTTCGACGAGGTTGAGCGTGATGCCGAATTCACGGTGCGGCGCCAGCACCTCCTCCATCAGCGAGGAGAGCGGCAGCACGCGCATATGCGCTTCGTCCTCCGTCGAAAGCGTGGTCAGCCGGCGCAGGATATCGCGGCAACGTTCGCTCTGGCTGCGCAAAAGCTGCACGTCTTCCTTGAACCGCTCGTCCGTGCCGAGTTCACGCTCCATTTCACGCGCCACCACGCTGATCGTGGCGAGCGGCGTGCCGAGCTCATGGGCGGCGGCGGCGGCGAGGCCGTCGAGCTGCGACAGATGCTTTTCGCGCTGGAGGATCAGTTCGGTCGCCGTCAGCGCGTCCGAAAGTTCCTTGGCCTCCTGCGACACCCTATAGGAATAGAAGGCGGCGAAGGCGGTGGTCGAAACGATGGCGAACCAGAAGCCGGCCGTCAGCACCGGCGGCACGACGAGCAGCGTGCCGACATACCAGGGCAGCGGGAAGGGTGTGAAGGCGAGCGCCGTGATGCCGGCGACGGCAAGGCCGCCGAGCGTCAGGCTGAAGCGGATCGGCTGGAGCGACGACGAGATGATGACGGGCACGCAGACCAGCGGTGCGAAGGGATTGGCAAGGCCGCCCGTAATGAAGAGCAGCGCCATCAGCTGGCAGAGATCGAAGGCAAGAAGCGTGAAGGCGGAGGCGGGCGTCAGCCGGTGTGCCGGGGCAAAGCGCACGGCGAGGAAGAAGTTGACCGCCGCAAGCAGCGCGATCAGCACCGCCGCCGGCAGCAGCGGCAGCGGGAACTTCAGCCAGAAGGCGACGACGAGGACGCTGATCGACTGGCCGGCGACGGCAAGCCAGCGCAGGCGGATCAGCGTTTCCAGGCGCAGCCGTCGGCCGGAGGCCTCGAAGTCGATATCCTGATAGAATGCCATGATATGTCCCTTCTCTTCCGTCATGTGCCGCGCGGCTTGGCGCGCGTCGTCGGCATGGCCTCGGCCGGGTCCTCCGGCCAGGGATGTTTGGGATAGCGCCCGCGCATGTCGGCGCGCACGTCCCGCCACGAGCCCGCCCAGAAGCCGGGCAGGTCGCGCGTCGTCTGGATCGGCCGATGGGCCGGCGAAACCAGTTCCAGCAGCAAGGGCAGACGCCCGCCGGCCACGGACGGATGCTGCTTCAGCCCGAACAGCTCCTGCACGCGGATCGACAGCACCGGCTCGTCGCCATCATAGCGGATCGGATGGCGCTGCCCCGTCGGCGCCTCGAAATGGGTGGGCACGAGCTTGGCGATATCGCGCTGCAACTCATAGGGCACCAGCGCCATCAGGCCATCGTGCAGGCTCGCCGCCGTGATGTCGTCGATCCCGCGGGTGTTTTCCTGGAAGGGCGTGAACCAGGTGTCGAGCGCGGCAAGCAGGGCATCATTGCTCGTATCGGGCCAGGGCGCGCCGAGCGAGCGGTACAGGAAGCCGATGCGGTCGCGCAACTGCGCCGCCTCGCGCGAAAACGGGATGGCTTGCAGGCCGAGCTCGCGAACGCCGTCGGCCAGCGCCTGCGCAGCCTTCGGCCCGGTCGGGCGCTTGAGCGGCGCCTCCTCGAGGATCATCGCGCCGAGGCGCACCACGCGGCGTGCGCGCACCTGCCGGCTTGCCCGGTCGAAGATGCACTGGTCCTCGCGCACGATCTTGTCGGTAAGCTCGGCCTCGACGGTGGCGCGGTCGATCTCGGCGGCGGCGAGGATGCGCTGCCGCCCGGCTTGGCCGGTGAGATCGGCGACGACGATCATGTCGGCGCCCGCCAGTCGCTCGGTCTCCGGCACTTCGCCGCCGCGGCCGTTCGCCATGAGGAAGCGCCCCCGGCCGCCGCGCTGCAGGGCGATGCGATCGGGAAAGGCATGCAGCAGCAGCGCGCCCGGCGTGCTCGTCGTTCCACCCCTGGCCGTGCCAAAACCCTCGGCCATGCGCTGGGCAAGTTTTCGCGCCGCATCCGCCCGTTCGCCGCGCTCCTGGGAGAAGCGGCGCAGGCGCTCCTCGATATCCACCGAGGGTCCGCCCAGCCCCTGTTCGGTGAGAAGCACGGCCAGCCGCGCGGCGGCACCCTGCTCGCCCGTTTCGGCGGCGGACAGGATCATCGCGGCGAGCCGCGGCGGAAGCGCCAGTTCGCGGATGCGCTTTCCCGCCGGCGTCAAAGCGCCGCCGCCATCCAGCGCGCCGAGCAGACGCAGCAGGTTGCGGGCCTCCTCCACTGCCGCCGCCGGTGGCGGATCGACCAGCCGCAAAGACGCAGGATCGGAAACACCCCAATGGGCGGCATCGAGCATGAAGCCGGAGAGATCGGAGGACAGGATCTGCGGCGGCGTGAAGGCCGGCAGCGCCGCCGTCTGGCCGGCGTGCCACAGACGGATCGCCACGCCCGGTTCCGTTCGCCCGGCGCGGCCGGCGCGCTGGTCGGCCGAGGCGCGGGAGACGCGTACGGTCTCCAGCCGCGTGATCCCGGTCGCCGCCTCGAAGACCGGCAGGCGCTGCAAACCGCTGTCGATGACGATACGGACGCCGTCGATGGTGATCGACGTTTCGGCAATCGAGGTCGCCAGCACGATTTTTCGCGTGCCTGCGGGCGCGGGGCGGATCGCCGCGTCCTGCTCCTTCTGGCCGAGATTGCCGTAAAGCGGCACCACCGTCGTCTCCGGCCCGAAGCGCCCCTCAAGCCGCTCTGCGGTGCGAAGAATCTCGGCCTGCCCCGGCAGGAAGGCGAGGGTCGATCCGCTTTCCGCGCGATGCGCTTCTATGATGGCGCGCGCCATACTGTCTTCTATACGTTCGCCGGCCGGTCGGTCCTGATGGCGGATCTCGACAGGATAGCTGCGGCCCTCGCTGACGATGGCGGGCGGATGATCGAGCAGCGCGGACACCCTGTCGACATCGAGCGTTGCCGACATGACGACGATCCTCAGGTCCTCGCGCAGGGCCGCCTGCACGTCCAGCGCCAGCGCCAGCCCGAAATCCGCGTCGAGCGAGCGCTCATGGAATTCGTCGAAGAGAACGGCGGAAACACCCGCCAGCTCGGGATCGTCGAGGATCATCCGGGCGAAGACGCCTTCCGTCACCACCTCGATGCGCGTCTTCGCCGAGACGCGATTGTCCAGCCGCATGCGATAGCCGACGGTCTCACCCACTTTCTCGCCGAGCAGGGACGCCATGCGGCCAGCCGCTGCGCGCGCCGCAAGACGCCGGGGTTCGAGCAGAACGATCTTGCCATCGCCGCGCCAGGTTTGCTCCAGCAAGTAGAGGGGCACCAGTGTCGTCTTGCCGGCTCCAGGCGGCGCCGAGAGCACCGCGCGCGCGCCGCCGGAAAGAACGGCTCCGAGATCGGGCAACACATCCGTGATAGGTAGTTTGGGCAGTGTCTCTGATATCGACGCCATGATTGGTCTGCGTATCCATATATAGAGGAGAAAGGCGCCAGCGATGCCGGAGCCGCTCTGTTCCCGTCTGAATAGCCCGCTGGGGAGGACCGGAAAAGGGCTGAGAGGATGTCTCGGTCGTCCGAAAGCACGCTATGCGGTGGCAGTAAGAAATTTTACCACCTGGACAAGATTTTGAATTGCGGAATCGCAGGTTCGATCGGCGCTCTGGGGTCCTACTCTTGGCTTCACTCGAAATATCACAACAAAACCAATCACTTGTCGATTTTCTCTATTTTTATGAAAAGGGG
>NZ_JBYOLC010000007.1:0-314684 GCF_057798995.1 Shinella sp. 20P9.1.1 | reverse complement strand
CGTCAGCTTCGCCGCGACGCCTTCAGCCTCTGGCTGGAGGCACCCCTCGTGATCGCCATGCGCTGTCAGGAGATGGGGTTCGCGGCGCTGACGGGCTCGACGCAGAACACGACCGAGATGACCCGGATGGTCACCGAAAAGATGGCTGCTGCGACGGAAAGCGTCGTGGCGGCCAATTTTGCTTTGGCGAAGGCCGTGATGACGGCGGCTTCGCCGGAGACGACGGTGCGGGCCGTGTCCACGGCCGCGCTGAAACCTTACGGCAAACGCGTGCGCAGCAATGCGCGCCGCCTTGCCAAGAAGAAGACGTAAGGCGGCCCTGCCGCCAGTGGAAAGAACGATCCGATGCGCATTGAAGGTGAGAGCGAGACCAATATGACGGAAGCTTCGGCAAAGGAACCGCTGGTCCTCTTCATGCCCTCGGGCAAGCGCGGCCGTTTCCCGGTCGGCACGCCCGTGCTGGAAGCCGCGCGCAAACTCGGCGTCTATGTCGAGAGCGTCTGCGGCGGTCGCGCGACCTGCGGGCGCTGTCAGATCGAGGTGCAGGAAGGCAATTTCGCCAAGCACAAGATCGTCTCCTCCAACGACCACATCTCGGCCCGCGGCCCGAAGGAAGAGCGCTACGACAAGGTGCGTGGCCTGCCGGAAAACCGCCGCCTGTCCTGCTCGGCGCTCATCCAGGGCGACCTCGTCATCGACGTGCCGCAGGATACCGTGGTCAATGCGCAGGTCGTGCGCAAGGCCGCGACCGACCGCGTCATCGAGCGCAACGCCGCCGTCCAGCTCTGCTATGTCGAAGTAGACGAACCCGACATGCACAAGCCGCTCGGCGATCTCGACCGCCTGAAGGTGATGCTGGAAAAGGACTGGGGCTGGAAGGACCTGCTGGTCGCGCCGCACCTCATCCCGCAGGTCCAGTCGATCTTGCGTAAGGGCAACTGGGGCGTCACCGCCGCCATTCACCGCGATATGGACAGTTCGCGTCCCTTCATCGTCGGCCTATGGCCGGGCCTCAAGAATGAGGCCTATGGCATCGCCTGCGATATCGGCTCGACGACCATCGCCATGCATCTCGTCTCGCTGCTGTCGGGCCGCATCGTCGGCTCCTCCGGCACGTCGAACCCGCAGATCCGCTTCGGCGAAGACCTGATGAGCCGTGTCTCCTATGTCATGATGAACCCGGACGGACGGGAAGCCATGACCAAGGCGGTGCGCGAGGCCGTCAACGGCCTGATCGGCAAGGTCTGCGCCGAGGGCGAAGTCGACCGGCACGACATTCTCGACATGGTCTTCGTCGCCAACCCGATCATGCACCATCTCTTCCTCGGCATCGACCCGACGGAACTCGGCCAGGCGCCCTTCGCGCTCGCCGTTTCCGGCGCCCTGCAATACTGGGCGCATGAGCTCGACATCGAGGTGAACCGCGGCGCACGGCTCTATACGCTCCCCTGCATCGCCGGCCATGTCGGCGCGGATGCAGCGGGCGCGACGCTTGCAGAGGGCCCTTACCGGCAGGATCGCATGATGCTGCTCGTCGATGTCGGCACCAATGCCGAAATCGTGCTCGGCAACCGCCAGCGAGTCGTCGCCGCCTCGTCCCCGACCGGACCGGCCTTCGAAGGTGCGGAAATCTCCTCCGGCCAGCGCGCCGCGCCCGGCGCCATCGAGCGCGTGCGCATCGACCCTATCACGCTGGAGCCGAAATTCCGCGTCATCGGTGTGGAAAAATGGTCGGATGAAGAGGGCTTTGCCGAACAGGCCGCCAGCGTCGGCGTCACCGGCATCTGCGGCTCCGCGATCATCGAGGTCGTCGCCGAAATGTACCTTGCCGGCGTCATCTCCGAGGACGGCGTGGTCGATGGCGCGATGGCGGAGAAAAGCCCCCGCATCCTGCAGAACGGCCGCACCTTCTCCTACCTGCTGCATGACGGCGAGCAGCGCATCACGGTGACGCAGAATGACATCCGCGCCATCCAGCTCGCCAAGTCGGCGCTCTATGCCGGCATCAAGCTCTTGATGGAAAAGCAGGGCGTCGATCATGTCGATACGATCCGCTTTGCCGGCGCTTTCGGCTCGTTCATCGATCCGAAATACGCCATGGTGCTCGGCCTCATCCCGGACTGCAACCTCGATGAGGTGAAGGCGGTCGGCAATGCCGCCGGCACCGGCGCGCTGATGGCGCTGCTCAACCGCGATCACCGCCGTGAGATCGAACGGACTGTCGCCCATATCGAGAAGATCGAGACGGCGCTGGAACCCAACTTCCAGCAGCTCTTCGTCAATGCCATGGCGATGCCGAACAAGGTCGATCCCTTCCCCGAACTCGCCAAGGTCGTCGCCCTGCCCGAGCGCAAGGTGCTATCCGACGATGGCGGCGGTGAAGGTGGCGGTCGCCGCAGGCGCCGCAGCCGCGAGTAGTACCGCCGCGGCCACTGGCCGCGGTTACCATGTCCATAAACCACACCAACAAAATCCGTTTTGTTTCCGGCGGTTTATCGGCAAGGTGCGCGAATAGGCCGAGGGTGTCGCCCGTCGATAACACGATAGATCGCGTGATCCCTCGCCATCCCTCCAGCGCACGAAAGCCGCTCCATGTCGCTCGCCCGCCTTGCCGCCGCCAGCCTCTTCTTTCTTGCGGCCGCCACGACGGTGCGCGCGCAGGGGGACTATCCCTTTACCGGCGAATGGGAATGCGACGGCGCGCCCTTCGTCTTCACCGCGACCGTCTACAGCATCGGCGACGACAGCTATGATGTGCAGGAGGTCCAGGAAGGCTCTGATGGTTCATACTCGCTGTTCCTGTCAGATGACGTCTATATCACGCTTTCGGAAATCACATCGGATACGCTCGACTTCTCCTCTTCGGAGAGCAACCGTACGATGAGCTGCCGCCGCTATTAAGGATCATCCGCCATGAACCGCACGCGTCTTATCGCCCTCGCCCTGTCGCTTGGCCTGGCCTCGCCTGCCCTTGCCGATAGCTACGCCGCCATCAGCAACACCGCGATGTCAATTACCGGCGATATCGAATTCGACGATTTCGGCATCACCTTCGAAAACGGCAAGAAGATCGAATTCGACGATCTCATCGGCGATACGTTCGTCGTGGATGGCAAGTCGGTGCCGGCGTCGGTCTATAGCGTGGCGGATCCGAAGGACCCGGTTCTCCTCAATGGCAACACGCTCTGCGGCGCGCCCGTCACCTATGTGGCCTCGTGGTCGGCCAGCAACGGCACGGATACGATCGTCGCCGTGTTCTCGACGGAAGACGCGCCTGAGAGCAGCGACGAGATGTGCGCGTCCTATACCTACGAATAGCAGAAAGCCGGGCTTGCGCCCGGCTCCCTGAGATCAGCAGGCGACCTGCAGCATGTCCATCGGCCGGCGCTCCATACGGGCGAAGACCGTGCGGATATACTCGGCGACGGCCTGCGCCGGCGCTTCCGCCTCCTCATTGACGACGAGACCGATATGATAGTGCCCGAGATCGGGCAGCCCGTCCTTCTCGCCCAGCGCCACCATATCGTCGCCGATGAGGAAGCGTGCAAGCGGGGCGACGGCGAGATCGGCGCGAATGGCGGCGCGCTGGCCCATGTGGTGGGCACAGAAATAGGCGACGCGGAAATCGCGGCCTGAACGGCTCAGCTCCTCCAGCGCCTTGGCGCGCCAGATGCAGCCCTCCTCCCAGACCGAGACGGGCAGCGGCGTCTTCAGATGAGCATTGCCGCAGTTCTTGCCCGCCCAGACGAGCTGTTCCTTGAGCAGGATTTCACCGGGAACCGGGATCGTGCCGTCGGTCGCATTGAAGATCGCGAGATCGAGCCGCCGTTCGGCGACGGCACGGCGCAGATTGGCGCTGTTTTCGATCGACACATTCACGGCAATGGACGGATAGCTCTCGGCAAAGCGTTTCAGCACCTCCGGCAGGATCAGCTCGCCCACGTCATCGGGCGCACCGAGCCGCACGACGCCGTTCATCTCCGGCATCATGAAGCGCGACACCGCCTCGTTGCTGAGCGCGATGAGACGCCGCGCATAGGACAGCAGCACCTCGCCGTGATGGGTCAGCACGACCGAGCGCGCATCGCGGCGAAAGAGCGAGCAGCCGAGCAATTCCTCCAGCTTCTTGATCTGCATGGAGACGGCGGAGGGCGTGCGGTGCACCGTCTCGGCGGCCGTGGTGAAGTTGCCGGTCTCGGCGATCGCCACGAAGGTCTTAAGGATATCGAGTTCCAAAAGCGGGAGCGTCTGGCGCATGAGAAGATTCATGACGGGTCTCCATGGATCAGAAATTCTGAAGCAAACTGTCACTTCATTTCGTTTGATTGAAATACAGGATGGGCGGATAGTCAATCTGCAAGCACACGAATGGAAGGAAAAACGCCATGAAAACGCAGAAATCCCATGCTGGCGGCGCCGATCTTGCCGTTCTCGCCCGTGGAAACGGATTCTACTATGCAATACGGCGCTTCGTTGGCGACGCGCTCGAGGCCCGCCGCCGGCGCGCACTCGCTCATCACACCGCCGAAGAACTGGCCCACCTGCCCGACTATCTCAAGCAGGATATCGGCTGGCCTACGCTCATCAAACATGAAGAACACTGATCGATCCAATCAAATATATTCGTTTGATTGATATGTGAGGCCGCGGCATAGTGACGATCAAGGTCGCGACCTTTCGAAACCTCCCAAGCTCGAAAGGAACCCTGAAAATGGCAATAGCATTGGATCACCACCCGGTTCGGCGTGCTGCCGGCGCCGGCACCCTGTCTCATATCGTCCATGAACTTTCCGAACGGATCGTTTCCGCCTGGCAGCGCTATCGTGTGGAACGCGAACTGGAAAGCATGCCCTTCGACCTGCGCAAGGACATCGGTTTCCGTTCGTCGAACAAGACCACGCGATGACGGACGACTGTAACGGCGACATGCCGAACGACCACGACGCTACAAACCGCCGGACATGACCTTCAAAAGTCTCTCCGGCGGTTTTCTTTTGGGCTCAGATCATCGGGATTTCAGGCGCGACCGTGTCCGGCAGGATGCCCGTCAGCCGCGGATCGTCGAAAACTTCGATCTGGCGCCGCACCGGCGTAAAGCCCGAGCGGATGTAGAAATCCAACGCCTGGGGTGAATCGAGCGTGCAGGTATGCACCCAGAATCGCGTGAGCCCCTGTCGCGACCAGGCACGCGCAATCGCCCGGTTCATCAGCCAGCGCCCTGTTCCCTTGCCGATGACGGCAGCCGTCAGGCCGAAGAAGGCGAGTTCGCCCACACCGTCCTCACGGAAATCGAGCTCCATAAGCCCCTCGCCGCGCCCATCCTTCATGACGGCATAGACCTCGACATCGGGGTGATGGACAATGTCGGCAAGCTCGCTTTCCGACATGGCAAGGCGCGAGGACCACAGCCATTCGGTGCCGATGCGCCGGTAGAGATCGCGATACCAGGCGAGATCGACCTTCTCCATACGCTCGAGAGTTATGCCCGGCTGTTCGGGATCCGCGCGAACGGCCGGCGGCGCCGGCATTTCAAGGCAGGTCACCACGGCAGCGAGCTTGCCCGCCGGCACATCCGAATATCCATCTGGCAGCATTGTAATCATCCTTCGAAATTCCGCTCCGTATCTGGCGGTCGAGGCGCTTCTTGTCAAACGGGAACATCCGCGCGTTGCACGCCGCATCCGCTGTCGCAATCCGACGATGCCTGAAGCGAGGTCGCAAATGTGCTGCATTGCACAATCGCCTTATTTTCGCTCGGAGATACTGACATATCAGCGATACGTAGCCCCCATCGGTCGTAACCATCCTCTTTCGTGTCGCAAAAATACTAGCGCTGCGACTGTTCTCCCTGCGACCATCGCGACATTCAGGCCTCCAGCATGGACACCGTGATGAACAAGCAAAACGTCAAGAAGCGCTCTCTCGTTTTCTTCCTCGTGCCCAACTTCTCCATGCTGCCCTTCTCGGCGGCCATCGAGACGCTGCGTATCGCCAACCGCATGCTCGGCTACGAAGCCTATACCTGGCGCCTCGCCTCCACGGACGGCCAGCAGGTGCTGTCCTCCAGCGGCATCGGTATCGAGGTGAACTCCTCGCTTGCCGACGAGCGCAAATATCTCGGCGGCGAAAACCGCCCCTCCATGGTGCTCGTCTGTTCGGGCATCTATGTCGAGGATTTCTCGAACAAGTCGGTCAATGCCTGGCTGCGCGAAGTCTATAATCGCGGCATCGCGGTCGGCTCGCTCTGTACCGGCGCCCATGTTCTCGCCCAGGCGGGCCTGCTCTCGGGCAAGCGTTGCGCCATCCACTGGGAGAACCTGCCCGGCTTCGCCGAGGCCTATCCGCAGGCCGACGTCTATGCCGACCTCTACGAAATCGACAGCAACATCTATACCTGTGCCGGCGGTACTGCCTCGCTCGACATGATGCTGAACCTGATCGATCAGGATTTTGGCGAAAACCTCGTCAACCGCGTCTGCGAACAGGCCCTGACCGACCGCGTGCGCGGCCCGCACGACCGCCAGCGCTTGCCGCTGCGCGCGCGCCTCGGCGTGCAGAACGCCAAGGTGCTGTCGATCATCGAGCTGATGGAAGGCAATCTATCCGAGCCGCTGTCGCTTCTGGAGATCGCCGACAGCGCCGATCTCTCGCGCCGCCAGATCGAGCGCCTGTTCCGCCAGGAAATGGGCCGTTCGCCCGCCCGCTACTATCTCGAAATCCGGCTCGACCGGGCGCGCCACCTGCTCGTCCAATCCTCCATGCCGGTGGTGGAAGTGGCAGTCGCCTGCGGTTTCGTCTCCGCCTCGCACTTCTCCAAGTGCTACCGCGAACTCTACAACCGGTCGCCCCAGCAGGAGCGCGCTGAACGCAAGCTGACGCTCTCGGCCATCGCACGCTAAATTTTGATGACATGCAGCATCCTCGCCCCTTCGGCGGGGATCAGCTTGCCAGCGCGTTCATCAGCGACAGTTCGGAGAACACCCGGTTCCGTCCCGCATGTTTGGCCATATACAGGAACTGGTCGGCGGCATTCAGGTAGTTGTCGAAAGTTTCCCGCTCGGCGATGACGGCAAGGCCCGCCGAGACCGTGATAGTCAATGCCTCGCCATCGGCGATGATCGGCTGGGCTGCGAGCTCCCTGCGCAAATGCTCGCAGCAATCAAGCGCCGCTTCCAGCGACAGACCGTGGAAGATGATGCCGAACTCTTCGCCGCCAAGCCGCGCCAGAAGATGCCGGTCGTTGAGCCGGTGCTTGAGACGCCGCGCAACCGCCTTCAGCACGACGTCACCGACCTCATGGCCATAGGTGTCGTTGAGGCGCTTGAAATGGTCGATGTCGAGAATAGCAATCGACATCGGTTCGCCGCGCCGCACCGCCTGGTCGACCAGCCGCGGGCCGGCCTCGAAGAAATAGCGCCTGTTGTAGATATCGGTGAGATAGTCCCGTGCGGCGATGCGGTGCAGCGACTGAACGCGCTTCTGGATCGCGGCGACGTGGAAAATACGGCTGTTGAACTCTTCCTCCAGGAAGGGTTTCTGGATGTATTCATCACCGCCGGCCCGCAGGAAACGGGCCGCAACCATGCGGTCCGTCGCGGTGGAGAGGCCCACCACTCGCACGGTGTCGTCGCCATGACGCTTTCGGATTTCCTCCAGCAGCGCGAAGCCGTCCATATCGGTCAGGTCGAGATCGCAGACCACCATGTCGATGCCGCTGTTGGCATCAAGGGCGTCAAGGGCCGCAGCCCCGCTCTCCACGGCGGTGATCTGGAAACGCTGCTTGGCAATCAGGCCGACATGCTTGTGAAGGCTTTCCGGGTCCGAATCGACGACGAGCACACGTGTCTTGCCGCTGGTCAGGATACGATCCACCGCCAGCACCAATTGCTGCATCGCGGCCGGGCTGTCCTTCACGACATAATCCAGCACGTTCTTGGCAAGGATCTGGTCGCGCGTCGCATCGCTGAACGAGCCGGTAAAGACCAGGGGCGCGATGCCCTTGGAGATCACATAGTCGAGCGCCTCGCAATTGGGCGCATCGGGAAGGTTGAGGTCGAGAACGGCGAGCGCGAATTCCGGCGCCTCGGTCTGGAAGATGGTGCGCACCGCCGCCATGCTGGGGCAATGCGTGACCTGAAGGCCGAGCTCCTTCTCCAGGCGATATTTGAGCGCCGTGGAAAACATGCGGGAATCTTCCACGAGCAGCACATGCTGGCCGGAATGGCGCAGAAATGCTGGTCCTCGCTGCGGAGTTGAATCCACGTCCACCCGTCCACTATCCTGATCTTATTGTTCCCGTCGGCACGCATTACAAACCACCGGTTTTACCAAGTGGTTAATCCCGCGAGAAATATCTCACGCTACGTAAGGGACAGATCTGGGTGGAGTCTCGGCCTATCTGATTTTCAGGCTTTCTGACGCTGCTGCGCCGTTCTGATCTGGGTCAGCGTATCGAGGTTCTGATTCACGCGGCAGTAGAATTCCTCATCGATGAAGGGCCGCATGATGAAGTCGTTGCCGCCGGCCTTCAGGAAGCGGGCGGAGAGCAGGCGATCCGTCGATGAGGACACGCCGATGATGCGCAGCTGGTGCGAACCGACCGTGCCGCGAATGCGCCGCGTCAGTTCGAAACCATCGATATCGGGCATGTTGTAGTCGGTGATCATCAGCGCGATGTCGGGATTGGCCTTGAGCAGCGCGAGCGCCGTCGAACCGTTCTCCGCGACGCTGACGCGGAAATTGTAGCGCTTCAGGCGCGTCGAGAGCAGAGCGCGGGCGGTGGCGCTGTCATCGACGATCAGCACATGATGCTGGTGATTGGTCAGGAAGCGGCAGACCGACTCCGCCAGCATATCGACCGCGAAGACATTGTCCTTCAGGATATAATCGACGATTTCCTTGGACAGCAGCTGATCGCGCGTCGTCTGCTGGAAGGTACCGGTGAAGACGATCGTGGGAATGCTAAGATCAACGAGATAATTCAGCGCCTCGCCCTTCTCCGCACCCGGCAGATTGATGTTGGAGATCGCCAGCGTGATCTTGTCGGTCGACTTGTCATAAGCGAGCTCGAGTTCTTCGAAGCTGCGGCAAATCTCGACATCCAGATCAAAAAGCTCTTTCAGCCGCTTCGAGATCATGGAGGTGAAGACATTCGAATCCTCCGCAACAAGAATACGATGATGCGAGAGAGACGCGCCGGAATACTGCATCCCGGAAATGCCGATAAACGCCATGATATGCCTTCGTGATCTGAATTTTCCCCGAGCCTAGAGGTAACCGCAACCCTTTGCGAAAGCGTTAAATTTAGAGAGCATGAAAAAGCGTAGCGGCATTCCTTTGCCACTCCGTTTGTTCTGCGCACAAAGGAAAACGGCGCGGAACTTCTTCCGCGCCGTTCTCGAAAAACCACCGTTCGGTGTTTACTTGACCGAGGCCGAACCGCCCTGGATTTCGACATCCTCGCCGCCGTTCAAGGCGATGCGGTCGCCGTTCGGCATGGTGACGAAACAGCCCGAAGGGCAGATCGTTTCCGTGGAACCGGGCTCCAGCGCGATCTCGGCGCGGTTGCCACCCTCCACGACGACCAGAACCTGCGTGTCGGCGTCCTTGTTGGTGACGGTAGCAGCCATGGCCGGAGCGGTCATCGCAGCCGACACGAGCAGCATCATGATCATTCGCTTCATTTTCGCCCGGCGCGCAGCGCCGCCCCTGTTCAACAAGCCCTGGAGAAACAGTATCGTTCCTCCAGCGGATTTGCATCACGTTTTATGCGGGGGCGGCTGAATGCAGCATGAATGCGGCATTCATGTGCCGGAAATCAGGCTTCGGGATCGTTTTCGTCCGGTTCGGCTTCCCCAGCCGTGTCAGGCCCACGGACCTTTTCGGTGGCCTGGTTGAGCAGGGCCGCCATGAGCTGTGCGCCTTCGGGTGAAATCTTGATCGCCACTTCCGGTGACGACGGCGCACTCAAAGCAATTTGTTCAGCGCGAAAGCGCTCGAGAATTGCCGCCCTGAGTTCCGACTTCACGGAAACGTCAGTCAGGATATCAGCAAGGAAAGCCCGGATTTCGAAATCGAGCGTAGCCGAGGAAAAGGCCTGCAGGAGAACGACAGGCTCGGGATTTCGCAGGAGGCCCTGCTGTGTCTTCAGCGCAGTATAGATGACATCCTTGACCCTTTGCGGATCGTTACCGCCATGGACGCTGACTGTCACATCGACGCGACCCAGCTTGTTGCGATGGGTCCAGTTGCCGACCTGACCGTTGATCAGCACGGAATTCGGCACGATGACCGTCTGGCGCTGGAAGGTCTCGATCTCGGTGGCGCGCACCGAGATGCGACGCACGAACCCCTCCGTCGTGCCGGCCACCACCCAGTCGCCAACCTTGAAGGGACGCTCGGCAAGCAGGATCAGGCCGGAGACGAAATTCGAGACGATGTTCTGCAGACCAAAACCGATACCGAGGGAGAGTGCACCGGCGACGAGCGCGAGGCTGGAAAGATTGATGCCCGCCGCCGATATGCCGACGAGGCCGGCAATGGCGACACCAGCGTAGCCGACCGCGGTGCGCACGGAATTGCGCACGCCCGCATCGACCTGGCTGCGCGCCAGTACATTGCCGTCGATCCACTTCTGGAACCAGCGCGTGACGATGAAACCCAGTGCGAAGAGAATGATGCCAGCGAGGATGCCGACCAGCGAGATCGTGATGCTGCCGATGCGGATTTCCGTGAAAATACGGTAGGCCCAGGATTCGATATCGGCCACCTGAAAACCCCATTGCAGGAGCACCAGCGGCACGAAGCAGACGAAGATCAGCAGATAGATCGCGAGACCCGCGGCAAGACCGATCTGATCGAGCGCCACCGGACCGAGACCGAAGCGCTCTTCCAGCCGCTTGCCGACGGTCGTCGCGCCGAAGGCGTCGGGCGCGGAAACGGCGCGCCCGGACAGGAAGCCGATATAGGCTGTCACGACGATCGCGCCGGTCACCACGATCTGCGTCGCGACGAACCGGGCCATGCCGACATAGCCGAGCAGCGACGAGAAGATCAGGCCGAGGCCCGTCAGGATGAGCAGCACGAAGATCGAGCGCGGCCACGGGCGGCCCGCCGCATTCGGTGCTTCGCCCTGATGCAGCACGGGCCGGATGAAGGCGGTGACGACCAGAAGCACGCCGATGATGAGCGAGGCGAAGAAGCTCTTGACGACGGTCAGAACGACGGGCGAGCCAAGCACTTCGCTGATCGCGCCGAGGAAGTAATCGGCGCCGTTGACGATCGCCATGCTGAAGATGGAGAGCCACAGCAGCTGCGCGCCGCGATCGGAGACCCGCATCAGGCGCCAGTGCCCGTCGGCGGGCGACAGGACGGCATTGGCGAGCTGCGCGACGAAATAGATGGCAACCGTCACGCCCAGCGCAATGGCCACCAGCGGCGCGATGTCCGACCGCAGGACATTGAACGTATCCAGGAAGAAATAGCTAGCGCCGGCAAAGGCACTCGCCGCCATGGTGGGAAGGATGGTCGACCAGAAAGCGACGGAAAGGCGCGTGATATAGTGCGGCTTCTCCTGCTGCGCGGCCCGGGTGATATAGGGCGAAAACAGCCGATAGCTGCCGGACAGCAGAACGAGGGCTGCCATCAGCGACAGCGCGACAGCGCCGAAAAGCTGCATCCGTTTGAACTTCCAGACGAATTGCAGCCAGGCCGTCACGGTTCGGCCAAGCGTCGCCGTCTCGTCCATGACCGCGCCGGAGGCCTCGGCGAAGAGCTCCGTGTTGATGTCGGTGCGCTTCAGGATCGCATCGGTGAACAGCTGTCGGCGGATTTCCGTGATGCGGTTGGAAAGCTTCGTCGCCTCGATGGAGAGGTTTTCCGCCTCGCCGGTCAGCGCGTTGATCTCGTTGCGCTCGGCGGCGAGCTTCTTGCGCTCCTCCTTGACGACATCGGCTTCGGGCGGCGCCCCTTCGGCCGGCGGATCGCCAAGCTCCGTCTGGCGGGCCTTGATCGCTTCGAGACGTGGACGCGTCGCGACCGAGGTCGCGAGGATCATCCGGTTCAGCGTCTCGGTCTCCACTTTCAGCGCAACGAGCCGGGCATCGTCATCCTGCGCCTTGTCGACCCGCTCGCGAATGCTGTTCAGTTGGGCGCCGGCCTTGTCGAGATCGGCGCTGGCCTGTTCGAGCTGCGTCGCGTCGGTGGCGGGTGCGGCCGCCGTCTGGGCCGCAACGGGCGATGCCGCGAGGAGAAGAACGGCAAGAAGGATGGAAACGAGACGGGAGATCGGCAAGAGGCCATCCTCGGTGAACAGAAACAGGCGACGCATCGCAACCAGGCGATTCCGTTCCCCCTTCTAGCCATGATTGCGGCCATTTTAAACCGGCCGCCCCGCCTTGCTAGAAGCCCGCCCCCGGTTCGGCGAGATAGGCAGCTTCTGCCGGCGTCGAAATACGTCCGACAAAGCCGTTGCGATGCGGGAAACGGCCATATCGCGCGATGACATCGCGGTGACGAACCGCATAATCCAGATACATCTCGTCGCCATGCGCCTCGAAAAGCTTCACCGAAAGATCCTGATCGGCCAAATCTTCCGAATGCTCGAACGGCATATAGAAGAAATGCCGGCGGTCGTAGGCGACGCCCTTGTCGGCCCCCGCCTCCACCGCCAGACGTGCCTCGCGCAACGCAATCCAGTCGGTCGCAAAGGCCAGCGGCGAGGCGCGGTACATGTTGCGCGGAAACTGGTCGAGCACGATCAGCGCGGCAAGACGCGCCTCCGGGCTCGCACGCCATTCCGCCGTCACCTCGCGCGACAGCGCAAGATGGGTCGCGACGAACTGTTCGTGCACGCGCGCATCCAGCTCCGGCGTCGATTGAAACCAGTCCTTTGCGGTCAATATCTCGCACCAATAACCGACCACCTCCTGCGGTGTCCTGATCCTGCCGTCACTCATCGCGTAATCTCCTGCCTCTTCTGTCCGCGCAATATGGGGGTACCAGCAGGCTTAGCAAGGGGCTGTGTTCGCAAAGCATTTTGCCTTTCATGAGCGCTCCTTCTACCATGCCCACGCCAAGCCCCAACGAAGCCGATTATCCCGGAGGAAGGACGGTCGCCTCCTCCATGCGCCACAAGCTCGCCGGTGATGGCACGGCCCATGATTCCAGCCTCACGACGTCGACCTGTTAATTGGCTCAAGCCATTTCAACACGCTGTCCGGCGGACAGGTCAACAACGCACTGGTCAGCATTGGCGGCAAAAACAAACGGAACGGCGACAGCGGAAATGACCAACCCTGCAGCGGGAATGGCGCGGATAGGCTGACAGGCGTTGCGGTAAAGACTCATTCGTCTTCCGCAGCACGACCGATGTTGGTCTCTCTCCCGGCGCACGCGATCGCATCCTCGATTTTGAGCCCGCCGTGACAACGCTCCGCGTACCCACAGGACACAGCTCCATCTCAATGCACACCAAGACTTTCATAGCCATGCTGGAGAGTTGCACTGGTTCACGGCGATAAGCTGTGGCAAAGCCAAACGTTCTTCGAATATGATACCGACGGCAATGGGATGAACAACTTCCGCCCGGAGATGGGCGGCAGGCCAACGATCACAGCAGGTGATTTTCTGCTTTGAAGAGTATCTGGAAGGCGGCGCCTATGGCTTTGAACAGCGCGCACGATAAGCGCCCCTGAAGGGGAAGTCTTTGTTTAATCAGCGGAATAAGGAAAGTTTTGGTGGGTGATCACGGGCTCGAACCGTGGACCCGCTGATTAAGAGTCAGCTGCTCTACCAACTGAGCTAATCACCCACTTGACCGCTCCAGCGGTCTGACGGGGGCTATAAAGAGCTTCGCAGACCTTGTCTATACCGCAGCCGGAAAAAAATGCGTCTGCGCAAAAATTTCTTCCGCAGCGCAAAATAAACGTCACAAATCCAGCATTCCCGATGCGATGCGGATCGCCTCGCCGCCGATGCGCGCACCGGCAATCGCGCCGCCCGCGACATCGAGATGCAGGTGGATATGCGAGGGGCGGCCCATTTCGACGCCTTGCTCGATCAGGAACGGGTGATGGCCGTCCACCAGCTTGTCGAAGAAATGGATGGCGCCGGACAGGGCGGCGACGGCGGCCCCCGTTGCCGGGTCCTCGGCAATGCCCATATCGGGCGCGAACATGCGGGTGTGGAATTTGGCGAGATGGTTCACGCCGCCCCGGCAGTAGAGATAGGCCGAGGCAAGTCGCCCCTCGGCGAAGGGCGCGCAGCGCTCCCAGAGCGCCGGGTCGAAATCCACCGCCGCGGCAGCCACGAGATCGTGGACGGGGATCATCACGAAGGCGACGCCGGCGCTCCACAGGGAAGGCACGTGGTTTTCAAAGCCGATCTGGCCGGGCTTCAGACTGAAGGCATCGGCGATCGCCTGACGCTCAAAGCTGGCATCGAGGCGCACGGATTTACGCGGCACGTCGAACTCGGCAAAGGCGGCCTTCGTACCGCCGACCTTCACGGCGCAGCGCACCGGCCCGACATTCTCTTCGAGAACGCTCACCAGATCGCGCGAGCCGCCGCCATTGCCATCGCCTGCCTCGGCAATGGCAATGGCCGCGCCAACGGTCGGGTGGCCGGCAAAAGGCAATTCGCGGCCGGGGGTGAAGATACGCAGGCGCGCGGCATGGGCCGGGTTTTCCGGCGTCTTCACGAAGACCGTTTCGGAGAGGTTGAATTCGCCGGCGATGCGCTGCATCGCGGCGTCCTCGAGACCATCTGCATCGAAGACGACGGCCAGCGGATTGCCGGCGAGCCGCGTGTCAGTGAAGACGTCATAGATGGCGTAGCGACGGGACAAGGCACTCTCCGCATTCAGTTTTTACCGCAGGACCACGCCAAAGGTGCCCGAGCACTCCGCCGGGGGCAAGCAGAAATACGCGCTATAAATCGAGCTCCATGACGATGGGGCAATGGTCGGACGCCTTCGGCCGGTCCCAGCCGACGCGCGGATAGCGCTCCACCTCCTGCCCCGGCGGGAAGAGGGTCCGGAAGGGCTGGCCGGCGCGGATGATCTCGGGCACGCGTTTGGCATTGCGCTCGGCAAGCGACGGCGACAGCCAGATATAGTCGAGCTGGCAGAGGTGGCGCTCCTCCGGCCCGCGGCTGTGATAGAGCGTCCAGCGGTCGTCCACCGGCCGGCGCAGCATCGGGTTCACGGCAAAACCGTCTTCGCTGAAGACATCCAGCGCGCTTGCCGCCTCCTGCTGCGGCACGAAACGGTAGCCGCTGCGCTTGTCACCCTCGATCGCCAGCTTCTCCTGATAGTCGTTCATATCGCCGCAAATGGCGAAGGCCTTGTCGGCCGTTTGGCCCTTGCCGAAGCGATCCTCTATGATGCGGCGCACGGCGCGCGCCTCGGCGCGGCGCACGGGCAGGGTGGATTGCCGGCCATCCAGGCCTTCCCGGCCCGGCCCCATCGATTTGAAATGCACGACATAGAGCGTCAGCGGCCGCCCGCCGATGCGCAGGTCCATTTCAAGGCAATCGCGCTTGAAGATCCTGTCCTCCGGCTTGGCGCCCTGCCCGAGATCCGGCGTGTGCAGATCGAAATCCCGATAGGTGACGCCGGCATGGCTGCGGATATCGATGCATTCGATCTTCTGGCCGTCACGCGTCTCCTCGCGCATCAGCACGGAAACGTCGATGCCGCGACTGTCATTGCCTTCGATGAGATATTTCTGACGGTAGCCATTGCCGACCATGCGGAAGAGATAACCGTATTCGAAGGCCTGCAGGGCAGCCATGTTATCGGTTTCCTGCAGGCAGAGAATGTCCGCATCGGCATCCGCGATGGCGAGCGCCGAATGCTGGCGTGTATCGTCGGTATGCGCCACGGTGCGGGCCTCCTCCAGCCGCTGGTATTCCGCCTCGTTTCGGATATCGAAGAGCCGCAGCACGCGATCCTGCCGGACCTGATTGCGGAACCCCGTGAAATCGAAGCGGGTCATGAGGTTTTCGATGTTGAAGGTAGCGAGGCGCAGCGACATGAGGCACTTTCGGTAGGCGGGCGGGACGACAGAGCCGGAGTGTAACCGGCTGACCGGCAATGGAAAGCCTCTTTTACCCTGCAATGTCCGCCCAGTAATAAACCGGCTTGCCACGCCGTCCATCCCTACGGATGATGGGCATTCCGGTGACGAGCGGAGGAGATGCACATGGGGATCGTATCCAGCATTTGGCGGACATTCCCGATGGTCTGGCTGGCGCTCTTCGTCCTCGCCGGCCTGCCCGCACACGCCGCCGAAAGCTACATCACGGCCCCGGGGGAAGCCGCCCGCGCCGCCGGGCTCGTCACCGAATCGCTCGGCAAGCCCCCGCAGGTGCACACGCTGCGCATCACCGACAAGGACGTGACCATGCTCGTGCAGGGCGCGGGCACCAACGATGTCGATGAGTGGCGGGTGCGGCAGGGCACGCGCCTGCTCTTCTTCAGCGCCGAGGTGGTGAGCGGCCCCTCGGCACGCCAGGCGCCCTCCATGGTCGACAATCTGGCAAGCGGCCTCTTCACGCTCGATATGGTGGCGCTGAATAAGGTGGATGCCGTCGCCAGAAGCGCCATCGCCTATGCCAAGCTCGAAGGCGAAGCGAGCGTGCAGTCCATCGAGATCACCAAGCGGGTCTTCCTGCTTCCCGCACCATCCTATGGCGATATCCGCTGGTCGATCTATGTCACCTCGTCGCGTGAAAGCGCGACCGTCTATGCGGATGCCGGCGGCAGGATCATCGGCGGCGACCTGTCCAACACCGCGCGCGCCCGCAACATGAATTTCATCAATGACGACGACTGGCCGAAGGAAGCGGCCCTCGAAAGCCTGACCGGCGTCATCGGCGGCAAACCGGTCATCCGCGATCTCACGGTCTATCCGAAATCCGTGCAGGTGAAGGCCGATCATCCCACCACCAAGGGGGCAACGGTCGGCTATTCCTGGGATATTTCGGGCGTCACGCGCTCGCCCATCGCCTCGCCGATGTTCCCCGGCACCGAGCAGGAGCCGGCGCTGTCGCTTGCCGATATCGATCTTTCCAAGCTCGGCAAGGTTCGCGATGTCGCGAAGAAGGCCTGGGGCAACGACAAATCGACGCTGAACTACATGATGCTGCGACTGTTTTCAGATGGCCCCGGAAAGCCCGAGCAACGCTGGACCGTGCATTTCACCGACTGGACGCAATCGGGCGAGCTGGCGCTCTTCACCAACAGCGGCACGGTGGATCTCACGGCTGACGGCACCGTGCGGGCGACCGACCTGCCCGATGCGCGCCAGCCCAACCGCAACTGGCTCGATGCCACGACGACGCGCGACGTCTTTGCCGTGGTAAGCGAACAATTCGGCAAGAACGCCCGGTTCGCCGAACTCAGCGTGTCCAACGATTCGATGCGCATTCTGGCCGAGGTGCCCGATACGCCCGGCACGATGCGCGAATACAATGCCAACGACCGGGGCATCACCGCCTCCAGCATGATGATGCCGTGGGATGCGGAATTCCATCCCGAGCGGCTGTTCCGCATGGACGACCTCGCCTTCTTCTCCGCGGAAAAACTCAACGAGCTGACCGCCCGCACCTTCACGCGGCTGAAGGTCGGCTCGGACATGTCGCTCAGCCGCTACACCTTCTCCATCGGCCAGCTGATGTCACCGGACGGCAGCTTCATGGTGCCCTCGCCCGATGGCAAGGTGACGCTGGAAATTCGCCTCGAAGGCCAAGACGGCTGGAAGGGCGGGCGCGTCACCTATTCCTCGACCGGCGAGGAAATTGACGTGGTGATGCCGTAATTCCTTAAAGCGTCGTCAATAGCAGGCTAGTCTCGGATTTCGACACGCCGTCCATGGCGCGGATGCCGCGCAGCACCCGCTCGAATTCCACGAGATTTTCCGCATGCAGCTCGGCGACGAGGTCCCAGGCACCGTTCGTCGTGTGCAGCGCGCGCACTTCTGGGATGCCGCGCAGCGCCTTGACGGCGGCGAGCGTCTTCTGGCCGGTGATCTCGATCATCGTGATGGCGCGAACCGCATGGGGATCGTCCGCCTCCGTCACCCGCACGGTGAAACCCGAAATGACGCCGTCGCGCGTCAGCCGGTCTATACGGTTCTGCACCGTGCCGCGCGAAACGTTGAGCTCCGCGGCGAGCGCCGAAAGCGAGGCGCGGCCATCTTTGCGCAGGAGGGCGAGAAGTTTGCGGTCGGTCGTGTCCATGATATCAGCTGCCAGAATGCCAGATTTGAATGACGAAACGGCAATATCAGGTGCAATTTTTTCAAAAGATTGCCGTTTCGCTTGCCGCCATCCTTGGATAGCGTTCATCTCAATGCAACCGCTTTCGACAGGCGCCCTTCATGACGACCGAAAATGCCATCCAAACCGCCGCCGCCCGCGCCAAAAATCTTTCGCTGCTGATGACCCGCTGGCCAAGCGTCACCGGTTCGCCGGACGAAGCGGCTTTCTCCGAGCGGTTGCGGGCGCATCTTGCCGAAACGCCCTATTTCAAACGCCATACTGACCAGCTCTTCACCGTGGACAGCCATGGCGAACCGATGACGCAGAATGTCGTGGCGCTGGTGCGCGGCCGCGGCCGGCGCACGGTGGTGATGGCCGGCCATTTCGATACCGTGTCCATCGCCAATTACGGCACGCTGGCGCCGCTCGCCTGCGATCCGGAACCGCTGACGGAAGCCTTGCTCCAGGAATTGCGCAGCCGCCCGCTGAACGGTGCGGAGGCGAAGGCGCTCAAGGATTTCGAGAGCGGCGATTTCATCGCCGGGCGCGGCCTGCTCGATATGAAGAGCGGCCTTGCCGCCGGCATAGCGGCACTGGAGCGTTTTGCCGGACTGGAGGCACCGGACGGTAACATCCTCTTCGTCGCAACGCCGGACGAGGAGAACCGCTCGCGCGGCATGCGCAGCCTGCGCAATGCCCTGCCGGAGATCGCTCGCCGCTTCGACCTCGATATTGTCGGCGGCATCAATCTGGATGCATCGAGCTGCGAGCGCGACGGCGAGGAAGGCCGTACGGTCTATCTGGGCTCGATCGGCAAATTCGCGCCCTTCGCCTTCGTCATCGGCCGCCCCACCCATGCCGGCTACCCCTTCAACGGCACCAGCGCCCATCGCATCAGCGCGGAAATCGTGCGCGCCATGGATACCGTGCCGGAGCTCAGCGACGAGGCCTTCGGCGAACGGTCCCCGCCGCCGGTGTGCCTGGAAGCCCGCGATATCAGGGATGGCTACGACGTGACGACGCCGGACCGCGTCTGGCTTTCCTTCAACTGGCTGACCCACCGCCGCAGCCCCGCCGATATTCTCGGCGAATTCCGCACAGTCGTGACCGGCGCGCTGAACGCCGCGCTGGAAGCGCAGGATGCCCATCAGGCACGTTATCGCGGCCGGCCGGCCGCGAAGACCGAAGGCAGCGTTCTGACCTATGCTGAGCTTCTGGCGCGATTGAAGACGCGCGGCGGCGATGCCCTCGACCGTCTCGCCGCGCTGGACCGCTCGCTATCAGGCGGCACCGATCCTCTGAAGGTCAGCCGGGAGATCGTGGCGGCAGCTGCGACGGAAGCAGGGATAGAGGGCCCCGCTGTCATTATCGGCTTCGGCAGCCTGCATTATCCGCTGGTCCATCTGGAGCGCGCCGGCGAGACCGGGCGCTTGATACAGGGCCGGCTGGAAACGGTCATGCAGGACGCCGCCAGGCGGCACGGCACGTCGATCAAGTTCAAGCAGATATTTGCCGGCATTTCCGACATGAGCTTCTTCGGTCATCGGCCGGACGCCGGCGAAACCGGCCTGCTCGCCGCCAACACCACGTCAGCGGCCTTCACCGACAACGTGCCGGACGGACTGCTGTCTTTCCCGACGGTCAATATCGGGCCGTGGGGGCGGGATTATCACCAGAAGTGGGAGCGCGTGCATGCGCCCTATACGTTCGAGGTTCTGCCGGATCTGGTGTTCGAATCGGCGCTGGTTTGGCTGGCGGCATAGGCAGGCAAGACCCTCTCTGCCTGCCGGCATCTCCCCCACGAGCGGGGAGAAAAGCCAGCGGCAAGCTCCTCGCAAGAAATCGTTAGCCGAGAGTGCCGCAGGTTAGTCCCTCCCCCTTGTGGGGAGGGATTTAGGGAGGGGTTTCCGCTCAGGCCGCAAGCCGCTCCGTGCTCAGCAGACGACCGAGACGGGAAATGCCCTCCTCGATGGTCGCCGCATCGGCGCAGGAGAAGCTGAGACGCAGCGTGTTGGCGCCGCTGCCATCGGCGTGGAAGGCCTGACCGGGCACGAAGGCGACCTTTTCCGTCTCGATGGAGCGGGCAAGCAGTTTCGCGCCGTCCATGCCGGCCGGCAGCGTGACCCAGACGAACATACCGCCTTCCGGCTTCGTCCAGGAAACGCCTTCCGGCATGTATTTCTGGAGCGCTGCCAGCATGGCATCGCGGCGCGCACTGTAGGCAGCCTTGATCTTGGCCACCTGCGCGTCGAAACCGCGTTCGGCGACATGGGCGATGGCCATCTGGTTGATGGTCGAGGAATGCAGGTCCGCCGCCTGCTTCATCAGCACGAGTTTGCGGATGACGGGCGCAGCCGCGACGATGTAACCGACGCGCAGGCCCGGAGCCAGCGTCTTGGAGAAGGAGCCGCAATAGATGGTTCGGGCGGCGTCGATATTGCCGGTCTTGGCGATTTCCAACGCCAGGATCGGCGGCACGGCTTCGCCGTCATAGCGCAGCGACTGGTAAGCCGCGTCCTCGATAACAGGGATGTCCAGTTCTTCGGCAAGCGACAGCAGCTTTTCGCGGCCGGCGCGATCGACGGTTTCGCCCGTCGGATTGGCAAAATCGGCCGAGAGATAGGCGAACTTGACGCGGCCGCCGGCCTCTTCCGCCGTGGCGCGATAGGCGTCCGGCGTGCGGTTGCCCTGGAGGTTCAGGCGGTCATAGGTCGGCTCGTAGGCATTGAAAGCTTGTAGCGCGCCGAGATAGGTCGGCCAGGTGACGAGGGCCGTATCCTTCGGCGACAGGAAGAGTTTGCCGAGATAGTCGAGGCCCTGCTGCGAACCGGAGACGATGAAGACATTGTCGGCGGTGCAGGGAATGTCGAGCTTGCCCATTTCGCCGGCAAGCCACTCGCGCAGAGGCTTATAGCCCTCGCTGACGGAATATTGCAGGCCTGCATTGGCGCCCTCACCTGCCAGCACGTCCGTATAGGCGGCGGAGAAGGCTTCCTTCGGAAACAGGGCCGGATCCGGAATGCCGCCGGCAAACGAGATGATGTCGGGCCGTTCCAGCAGTTTCAGGAGTTCACGGATTTCGGATGCCTTCATCCGCGACGCGCGGGTCGCGAAGGCCTGTTCCCATTTGAACATAGGGGTTTCCTCGGGCTTGTTGTTTGAACGCACCTCATCACGGCGCCGTATTTATGTCAATAATGCTGACCTAAATATTCGCGCGACGAAAGAGGCGCACCAACAAGGTTACGCGCAGGGAAAGACTGTCCGGAACATAGCCGCTCCGGCACATCTTTCAGATTGCGGGAGCGCTCAGGTGGCGCGGTCGCTGTAAAGGCTGAGCAGCACCAGCATGGCTATACTGCCCAGGATAAAAAGGTCGAACCAGGCGAAGTATTGGATAATCGTGGTCATTGCACCATCCTCCTGACGGCTGAACGAAACACTTGCGCATTTTGTTCCCGTTCGGGCGTTCGCGCAAGATTATTACTTGCTGCGTCGCAATAGATCAGAGGATGCACTGCATTATTTCAGCTTGACTGAAATAGAGAACCGGGCGGAAAACCGCCCGGTCCGTCGTTCACGCTTTGGCGCGCAAACGATTAGTTGACAGCCTTGTCGACCAGCTTGTTCTTGCCGATCCACGGCATCATGCCACGCAGCTTCGCACCGACTTCTTCGATCTGGTGCGAGTCGTTGTTGCGACGGATGCCCTTGAAGCGTGCGCCGCCGGCCTTCCATTCCTGCATCCACTCGGAGGTGAACTTGCCGGTCTGGATGTCGTTGAGGACGCGCTTCATTTCAGCCTTGGTGTCGGCGGTGATGATGCGCGGACCCGTGACGTATTCGCCCCACTCGGCTGTGTTGGAGATCGAGTAGTTCATGTTGGCGATGCCGCCTTCATAGATCAGGTCGACGATGAGCTTTACTTCGTGCAGGCACTCGAAATAGGCCATTTCCGGCGCGTAACCGGCTTCGACCAGCGTTTCGAAGCCGGCGCGGATCAGCTCGACGAGACCGCCGCACAGAACGACCTGTTCGCCGAAGAGGTCGGTTTCGCACTCTTCCTTGAAGTTGGTTTCGATGATGCCCGAACGGCCGCCGCCGACGCCGCAGGCGTAGGAGAGCGCGAGGTCAAGCGCGTTGCCCGAAGCGTTCTGGTGAACGGCAACGAGGCAGGGAACGCCGCCGCCCTTCTGGTATTCGCCGCGAACCGTGTGGCCCGGGCCCTTCGGCGCGATCATGACGACGTCGACCGAGGACTTCGGCTCGATGAGGCCGAAATGCACGTTGAGGCCGTGCGCAAACGCGATGGCAGCGCCGTCACGGATGTTGCCGGCGATTTCGGCCTTGTAGATGTCGGCCTGGAGTTCGTCCGGCGTCGCCATCATCAGGAGGTCGGCCCACTTGGCGGCTTCGGCGACCGTCATGACCTTGAAGCCATCGGCTTCGGCCTTCTTGATCGTCGGCGAACCGGCCTTGAGCGCGATCACGACGCCCTTGGCGCCGGAATCCTTGAGGTTGAGGGCGTGAGCACGGCCCTGCGAGCCGTAGCCGACGATGGCGACGTTCTTCGCCTTGATGAGGTTGAGATCGGCATCACGATCGTAATAGACGCGCATCGATGTTTCCTTCCCTTGCTGTCTGTTTAACCTGAACCGGCGGTTTCTCCTGCCGGCCTTACCTTTTCGCGCCGTGAAGCGTCAGGAAGGCATCGACCGCCTTCTCCGCGCGTGGCGAGAATTCCTTTTTGAGTGCGCTAGCGTCCTCGCCCAGCAACATGCGCAAATGCATGTCGGAGACGACAAGGCCGTAGAGCGTGCCGTATGCCTCGTCAGCGGTGTCGAATGCAAGCAGCTTCGCCTTGCGGCCGGCTTCCAGCAGCGCCGCGGCGCGCTTGCCGATCTGCCGACGGCCGCGCTCCTGCAGCAGGCGGCCCAGACCGGCGCCCTCGCGGCTCGCCTGGCCGATGGCAAGGCGGTTCAGCGCCAGCGACACGTCGCCCGAGAGAACATCGATCAGATCGCCTGCGAAGGCGACGAGATGTTTGCGCAGGCTTTCACTCGTCAGCGCACGCGCATCGACCTCGACCGTGCGCACCTTGCCGGCCTGGTAGGTGATCATCGCCGAGATCAACCCGTCGCGATCGCCGAACCACTTATAAAGGCTTTCCTTCGAACAGTTCGCGGCGCGCGCCACACCGGCGGTGGTCAAGGCCCGCTCGCCGCCTTCCACGAGCAGGCCGAGCGCGCGCTCCAGCACCGCGCCCTGACGTTCCGTCAGTCCCGCGGCGGCTGCGCCCATCTTTGCCTGCTCTGCGATCTGCAAGATTTTCACCCGCCCTTTTGCGTACCGTACCGTACGGTTCGGCATCTTCTAGCGATGTCTGGTGCCGTGGTCAACGATCTTCTCGCGACAATAGAAAAAAGCATGATCTGCCGACTTGATGTTCGCCAAGCGGACACCGCATGGCGCTGCAACGCACAAACGCCATCAAAAATTTCTTCCGCCTATGTCGCTGTTTTGAAACAGAACTCCAAGGGAATGCGATCGCGAGCCGGCTCACAACAAAATATTTCGCTTCCCAATCCGTTTCCTCTTGTTAAGATTTGTGAGACCTGCGGTGCAGCAGGCCGATATGCGTCGCGGATCGGCAAGCCTGAACCCAGGGGTCTATGTACAGGAGTAACAAGCGAAACGCCCTTACGCCAAGGAGACAGAAAATGTTGAATTTCCTGCCAGACCTTCACGAAGGACATGCTCCCATCACGCTTCAGCAACTGTTTGGTGACGCTCTCGAGGCCTTCGATGCCTGGGAAGACGAACGCGCCGAACCGATGGTGATCTTCGAAGACAAGATCGTTCCCATCGGCGCCGTGTTCGACAGCATGCTGGACTGCACCGACCTCCTGCCGCGCACCATGGCGGATATCGTTGCCGATTGCCTTGCCCGCAATCCGGCGGCGGAAAATGCCGACATCGCCACCTTCCGCGATGCCGCCCGCCTTGCATCCGCCCTCGTCGAACAGCGTCGCCTCTGCGGCGAAGCGGCCATTGCCGCTTTCCTCGACCATAACCGCGTCGACAAGCGACGCCCCGCCTGATTTCAGGAAAGCCCCGCTCCGGCGGGGCTTTTTCGGACCGGCAGCACCCATGCGGGAATAATTGGCGGCCCTCGCCCGTTACGGGAGTATCCACCCTCCTGTTTCGGATCCCGCGCCATGCTTCGTCTCGTCGCCGCCGCCTTGCTTGTTTCCGCCCTGCCCGCCGCCGCTGCCGAGGAGCCGCCCTATGTCGGCACCTGGGATTGCGAGGTCTCGACCTTCACCTTCACCGCCGACACCTATGATTCGGGCGAAGGCCCGATGCCGATCCTCAAGAGCGAAAAGGATGGCGGCGCCTATACGCTGACCTTCGCCGACGACTACCGCATCGGTCTCGCCAATTTCACCGGCACAGAGATGGACTGGGCGTCCGAGACGAGCGGCGACATGTTCCATTGCAAGAAGATCCAGAACTAAGAGCACGCCTATGAAAAAGACCCTTCTTGCCGCGCTCTTCACGCTCGCAACCCTTTCCACCGCCGCCAACGCTGCTGAAAGCCGCTGCGGCTGGCTGCAGAACCCGACGCCGGGCAACTGGTGGCTGGACGATGCCGACGGCACATGGACGATGATGAGCCAGGGCGGCGGCACCGAGCCCGACGGCATGGACCGCATTCCCGATATTTCCGAGGGCGACTATGTGCGCACCAACGGCAATTACGGCTATGCCTGCGCCTGCCTGAAGGTCGACACGGACGACGACGAAGGCCGGATCGTCGCGATTTATTCCTTCCGGCAACGGCCCATCTCGCAATGCGCAAACGACGAGGCACTTTCCGCACCGGAATAAGGACGAGCGTGCGGGCGCGTCTTGACCGGTCGCGCCGAAGCACTTATTTCTCCCGCATCGAGATTTGAACGTTGACGTCGCATTTGCGGGTTTCCAGCCTGCAGCTCCACGAACTTCCCCTTCAAATTCGACCACCCAAGGCCGCCCGACGGGCGGCCGAAGATTGATTTGACGGCTAGGAAAGGTTTCGTCATGGCAACTGGTACCGTAAAGTGGTTCAACACGACCAAGGGCTACGGATTCATTCAGCAGGATAGCGGTGAGCCGGACGTTTTCGTCCACATCTCCGCTGTACAGCGCGCGGGCCTCGCTGCCCTCAACGAAGGCCAGAAGGTTTCCTTCGAACTGGTTCGCGACCGTAAGTCCGGCAAGATGTCGGCTGATCAGCTCGTCGCTGCCTGATCTGTCGCAACAGACACCGAAAAAGGCCGGTTTTACCGGCCTTTTTTGTGCGTGCTTTCAGGCATGTTCGACCGGCAGGCGCGATCCGCTCTTGAGGCTTTCCATCGAGATCGACGCCGACACGTCGAAAAGCTCGACCCGGCGCACGATGCGCTTGTAGACCACGTCATAGTGCTCGACACGCGGCAGCACGATCTTCAGGATGTAATCGTAATTGCCGGTCAGCCGGTGCGCCTCGACGACCTCGGGAATATCCGCGATCGCCTTCGAAAACAGCGCGATCCAGTCGTCGCTGTGATGGGCGGTCTTGATGAGGGCAAAAACCGTCGTCGGTACACCCATCTTGTCGCGGTCGAGCAGCGCCACCCGGCCCGCGATATGGCCGCTCTCCTCCAGTCTCTGGATACGCCGCGCGCAGGCCGAGAGCGACAGGCTCACCTTTTCCGCCAGCATGGAAACGGGCGCACCCGCATCCTCCTGCAACAGCGCCAGCAATTTCCGGTCTCGTTCATCCAGCACGCCGGGATTCTCCATCGCTGCCTTCATTCACGCAAGCAATGAGCGTCACTTGAATTTTATGCAAGAAAATTTCCTGCAAATTCGCGGAATGGACGCAAAGTTTGCGAACAATCGCCGCCGGTTGCACTGCATTCTCCCTGCCATCCAGACAGAGCGGAGGAAACGACCATGAAAACGATCGGCCTTATCGGCGGCATGAGCTTCGAGAGCACGGCAGTCTATTACCGCATGATCAACGAGGCTGTGCGCGAACGGCTCGGCGGCCTGCATTCGGCGGAAGTGCTGGTGCATTCGGTCGATTTCCAGTCGATCGTCGAGCTTCAGAATGGCGGCCGCTGGGACGCCGCCGGCGCACGGCTCGGTGCGGTTGCCGCCGGTCTTGAAAAGGCCGGCGCCGATTGCGTGCTGATCTGCACCAACACGATGCACCTCGTCGCCGATACCGTGCAGGCCGCCACCAAGGCAACGCTGCTCAACATCATCGACGAAACCGCAGGCGAAATCCACGCCGCCGGCAAGCACCGTCCGCTGCTGCTTGCCACGCGCTACACGATGGAACACGGGTTTTATGCAGAGCGCATGAAGGCTGCCGGACTCGACGTCATGGTGCCCGATGAGGCAGGCCGCATCCTGATGCACGACGTCATCTTCAACGAACTGTGCCAAGGCAAGGTGCTCGATACCTCGCGCGACCGCGTGCTGGCGCTGATCGATGCCGCACGCGCTGAGGGCGCAGACAGCGTCATCCTCGGCTGCACGGAAATCTGCCTGCTGCTCGATCCCGATGCGCTTGCCCTGCCCGGCTTCGATTCCACGGCGATCCACGCCAGAGCCGCCGTCGATTTCGCCCTCGGCACTGATGTCGCCAGCAAGGCCGCATAATTTATTTGACTCAGTCAATTAAATTGGGAAACATTGTGGTCGAAGGAGATCACCATGACTGCCCATGCCCCTGACGAAGCCGCATCAGACCCGATCGAGACGATCCGCGCCTTCAACCGCTTCTACACCAACCGGATCGGCGTGCTCGACCGCGCCTATCTCGACACGCCCTATACGCTGACGGAAGCGCGCGTCATCTATGAGCTCGCCGCGCGCGGCACCACCTCGGCCTCTGAGCTCACCGAGGAGCTGTCGCTCGATCCCGCCTATCTCAGCCGCCTGCTCAAGACGTTTGTCGGCAAAGGTTTTGTCGATGCCCGCAGGGACCCGGCGGACGGACGCGGACGCCTGCTCGGCCTGACCGAAAACGGCCGGGCCGTCGCGGCCGATCTCGCCATACGTTCCCGGCAAAGCATCGCAAAGCTTATCGAACCTTTAGCGCAAACCGAGCGGCTCGACCTGACGGCGGCGCTGGACCGCGCCACGACCCTGCTCACCGGCGCATCTGGCAAAGCCGTCATCCGTCCCCATCGCCCCGGCGATATGGGCCGCGTGATCGCCAGCCAGGCCCAGAGCTACACCGAAACCTACGGCTGGAACGCGGGATATGAGGCGCTGGTGGCGGAAATCTGCGCGCAGTTCCTGCGCAATTTCGATCCCGCGCGCGAACATTGCTGGATCGCCGAACAGGACGGCCGGTTCGTCGGCAGCGTCTTCCTAGTCAAGGCGAACGAGACGACGGCGAAGCTACGCCTGCTGCATGTCTCGGATGCCGCTCGCGGCCAGGGGCTCGGCACGCTGTTGGTGACGGAGTGCATCCGTTTTGCGCAGGACGCAGGATACAGCAGGCTGGAACTCTGGACGAACGACATCCTGACCGCGGCCCGGCGCATCTATCAGGCGGCCGGCTTCGTGCTGGAAAAGGAAGAGGCGCATCACAGCTTCGGCAAGGACCTCATCGGCCAAACCTGGGCGCTCGATCTCGATGGCTGGCAGCCGCCGGGTCATGCCTCCTGAAGCACGCTCTCCAGCCAGCGGCACTCTTCCAGACCGGCCCGCGTGAACGGGTCGGCAAGCGTGCCGGACACGATCGCCGCAAGGACCTGCGGGGCCGGCGGAATTTTCGCGACCGTCGCCACGAGCCGGTCGCGTAGCCAGGCGATCGCCCGCGAATCCGACTGGTAGAACGGCGTGAAGACATAGGAGAGCAGCTGGAACAGGCGCACATGGTTGCGCCTTGCATTCGCATAGGCCGCAAGCCCCTCGTCCAGCGTCGCCGCCGAAGACAGCGCATGCGCCAGCGCCGCAGCATCCAGCAAAGCCATGTTCGCGCCCTGCCCGAGCTGCGGGCTCGTCGAATGCGCGCTGTCGCCGATGAAGACGATGCCGTCCGCATAGGGCGGCAGTGCGGTGCGGTGGGCGTAGCGGGCGAGCGTCAGCTGGTCCCAGTCCGTGATCTGGTCGAGGAACGGCACCGCCTCCGGCCAGTAGCCGGCAATGCCGGCTTTCCAGCGATCGAGACCGGCCTGCTTCACCGCCTCCGCCTCTGCCGTCTTGAGGCTCCAGAAGAACGCGGCCTTGCGCCCCTCGCCGGCATGCGCCCGGCCGACCGGCAACACGCCGATCATGACTTTCGCAGCGTCATACCGCTGAGAGAGGGCCGTAGAGTCATGCGCGATGCCGTCGCAATCCAGCGTCGCCCAGAAGGCGCCCCAGGGCAGTTCCTTGACCGGCGGCGCAACGACGGAGGCGGCGACGAGCTGAGACCGCGCGCCCGTCGCATCGATTACCAGATCGTAGTCGCCGACGATCTCGCCCTCGGGATCATGCAGCGCCGTGCGAGCCTGCCGCGTTTCGGCTTTCGCCAGCGTGATGCCGGTGCGAATGGGCAGACCTTCCGCTACGACCGCATCATGCAAGGTTGAAAACAACGCGGCACGGTGCACCGCCAAGCCATAGCGCCCGCCGGCCAGAGCATCGTAACGCACATCGAGCACCGTCCTGCCGCTCAGGGCATCGGCGCCGTGCAGCCGATCGATGCGGTTTCCAAGCGCATGGATGGCGGGCGAAAGGCCGAGCGCATCGAGCACGGTCAGCCCTGTCGGCTGCATCAGCAGGCCGGAACCGACAGGAGACGGACGCTCGAAGCGCTCGATCAATTCGACCCGATGGCCGGCACGCGCAAGGAACAGTGCGGCTGCAAGGCCTGCGGGGCCCGCGCCGGCAATGCCGATATCCAGTGGCTTCATGCCCGTCCCCGCTACGTCTTCGTCAGTCCTGTTCCGCGTCGTAAGCCGCGCGTGCGGCACGGATCGCGGTGTGGTTTTCCGAAGACCACTGCACGAGCGTGCGTAGAAGCGCAAGGAAGGAATGGCCGAGCGGCGTCAGCTTGTATTCGACGCTCGGCGGCTGGGTCGGATAGACGGTGCGCGTGAGATAGCCGTCGCGCTGGAGGTCGCGCAGCGTCTGGGTCAGCATGCGCTGCGAAATATCGGGAATCAAGCGGCGCAGCTGCGAGAAGCGGCGCGGCCCATCGGCAAGGCCCAAGATCATCAGCGACGTCCACTTGCCGCCGACGCTGTCGAGCACGTCGCGCACCGGACAGTCGTCCATCGACATGGGCACGCCATCGATGAGCATGACGCGTTCGCCATCGGCGCTGCCGACGATCTTGTTCATAGTCGGTTCCCTCCAGGTAACCACCGCAGAAAAAACTGCCTCCTTTACAGGCTCTATCAGATTACCAGATAAGAGCAAGTCTCAATAAGAGACCGACATCCACGGGTTCGACGGCTCCACCCTGCCCCAGCCGGAAACCCCGCCCAGAAAGGCACAGACATGACCGACACCATTCTCGTCACCGGCGCTTCCGGCCAGCTCGGCCGCCTCGTCCTCGACAACCTCATCGCCTCCGGCAAGGTGGCTCCGGCCGATATCATCGCCACGACGCGCGACGTTGCAAAACTCTCCGGCTATGCCGCCAAGGGTGTCACCGTGCGCGCCGCCGATTTCGACGACCCGGCCTCGCTCGATGCCGCCTTCGCCGGCGCCGGCAAGATCCTGATCATCTCCACCGACGAGCTGGGCGTTCCCGGCAAGCGCCTCGCCCAGCACAAGACCGCCGTCGCTGCCGCCAAGAAGGCCGGCGCCAAGCATATCCTATACACGTCGATCCCGCAGCCGGACGATTCGCTCGTCACCTTCGCCCCCGACCATCTCGGCACCGAACAGGCCATCCAGGCGACCGGCATTCCCTACACGATCCTGCGCGACGGCTGGTATGCAGAAAACCTGTTCATGTCGCTGCCGCATGCACTGCAGACCGGCTCCTGGTACACGGCGACCGGTGAAGGCAAGATCGCCCACATCACGCGCGCTGACACCGCCGCCGCCCTTGCCGGCGCAATCCTGAAGGCCGGCAACGAGAGCAAGATCTATACGCTGACGGGCACCAAGGCGCGCACGGCGGAAGACATCGCCGCCATCGTCTCCGCCGCCACCGGCAAGGAACTGAAGGTCGTGCATGTCACGGATGCGCAGCTTGCCGAGGGCCTGAAGGGCGCCGGCCTGCCGGAAGGCATCATCCCCACCATCGTCTCCTTCGACGCCAACACGCGCGAAGGCAAGATCGCAGCCGTCACCGGCGATGCGGAGGCGCTCTCCGGCCGCAAGCCGACAGCCTTCGAGGATTTCGTTGCCGCCAGCAAGGCAGCCTTCCTCGGGTGATCGCGAAAAGATGCGGCGCTCCGAAGGGGCGCCGCATGGCCGTCAGACATCCTGGCCGCAGGCGCGGCGGTAGCGCCGTACGCTCTCCGCCATGCCATATTCCAGCGCATCGGCGGTCAGGCCGTGGCCGATGGAGACCTCCTCGAGGCGCGGAATGCGGGCCACGAGCGCCGGCAGGTTGGCGACCGTAAGATCATGGCCGGCGTTGACGCCAAGGCCGAGTTCGAAGGCGATATCCGCCGTTTCCCCAAGCAGTTCGACCATGCGCACGGCTTCCGCCGGATTATCGTAGCAGCCGCCATAGGGGCCTGTGTAAAGCTCGATCCGGTCGGCCCCGAGATCGCGCGCGATCGTCAGCGATTCCCGATCCGGCTCGCCATCGGCGAAGACCGAAACGCGCAGGCCGAATTTCTTCAGCCGCTCGATGATGTTGCCGAGCAGATTGTGGTTCTTGCGGAAATCCCAGCCGTGGTCGGAGGTCGCCTGCGCCGGATCATCCGGCACCAGCGTCACCTGCTCGGGACGGTGCTCCTCGATGAGGCGCATGAAATTCTCTTCCGGGAAGCCCTCGATGTTGAATTCCGTACCGGAAAATTCGGTGTCGATGAGGCTGCGGATCATGCCGAGATCGCTGAAGCGCACATGGCGCTGGTCGGGGCGCGGATGCACGGTCAGTCCTGAAGCGCCCGCCTCAAGCGCAATTCGGCCAAGTGCCGTGACGCTCGGCCAGGGCAGGTCCCGGCGGTTGCGCAGCATGGCGATTGCGTTGAGATTGACCGACAGTTTCGCAGGCATGACGACGCGGGCTCCTATGACTGAAAACAAGGTCTAGCGCGTTGTTTCCACAAGGGCAATCGCCTGAAAACGCTGGATGGCGGTACGATGGCGGACAATTGCCGCACACGCGGTCAACCACCCCTTGCCGTTCATCAAGAATCACCGCTAAACTCCCCGTGATTTTTGGGGGTAGCGGTCATTCCGGCCGCCTCTGTTCCGAAATGGGGAAGGAACTCAGGCAGCGACGATGGCCTCCTCTGTGGCGACACCATGAGCAGGACCGACAGGCCGCCGTGCGATCTCGTGCGGCGCGCGCTTCATGCCGTCATTGCCAGCGAAACCTTCGCCCGCTCCGAGCGGTTGCGCTCGTTCCTCTCCTATGTCGTGGAAAACGAACTGGCCGGCAAAGCCGCCCAGCTCAAGGGTTACAGCATCGGCATAGACGTCTTCGGCCGGCCGCCGGGCTTCGATGCCGGCAATGATCCGCTGGTGCGCGTGCAGGCCGGCAAGCTGCGCAAGCTTCTCGAACAGTATTACGAGACCGAAGGCACGACTGAACAGCTGCGCATCCGCGTGCCGCTCGGCAGTTACGTCCCGGAATACAGCGTTGCGCAAATCGCGGCGGATGCCGGCGATGAACCGGCAATTGACGAGGCGGAGACAACGCGGCTTCTCGCCAATGCCGTATCGAGGCCAAAGCGCTCATGGCTTCCCAAGCCGATCTCCTCGCCGCTTGCGCTCTTCTCGCTGCTGCCGCTGCTCTTCCTTGCGCCCTCCTTCTATCCCGAAGCCACCAATGCGGCCGTCGCCAAGGTGCAGCAGGTATTGTCGATGCAAAACAGGCTCGGCGGCATGGTCGAGCTGCTGCCGCAGCTGCACATCCTGCAATGCTGGCCGCAGAGCGGCGAGTGCAACGCGCTTGCCCGCGCCATTTCCAATTCGGCGGAATATCACCGCACCGTGCGTCTGGCAGATACGCTTGAGACCGGTGCGCCGCCGCCGCTTTCCTATTCCATCCGCGTGGAGAACCGGCCGGATGGGCTCGGCGTCTATGCAAGACTGATCCACGATCAGTCCGGCGCCACGATCTACGCGCGGCATTTTTCGCGTGATCAATTGAAGAGCGAAGCGGGCATCGCCTATGAAGCCGTCGCCTTCGCCGCCCGGACCCTTTCGGCCAGCGGGCCGCTTTACCGCCACGCTATCCGCAAGGGGACGGCAAGCAGCGTGATGGAATGCCTTTCCCACAGCAGCCAGTCGACGCCGCGCGGCACGCCGCACTTCCGCCAGCCGGCGGCCTGCACGATCACGCCGGGCGCAGCGCTGGCCGAAGCGGCAATCGTTGACGACGCCGGCGCCACCCTGACGCGATAGTCCGCTCTTCCCCGCCGCAAAGCGGGAAGCCCACCCAGGAAATACATCCCTAGATATAACGATAGGCACGCCCGGCCCCAGAGTTTATTTTATGAACCTGGGCGGATTGGTATTCTGTGCCGCTTCGGGGTTTGGATCCCTGCACAATCTCCTCTCGAGATGGATCTGGAACTCTGGCAGAGTCGTAGGTGGTTTCCTGGCAGACAGGCCGGAGAAGCAGCGAGCGATAATGGGGCGTTTTTCGCCGTCTTGAAGCCTCGTCTCTGAACGAGGTGTAGGCTGGCGACCGGGGGTAATGACATGACCGATCTTCTTTTTTGCGGGCTGCTTTCATGATGACGAACGAGTCGAAGAAAGTCGCCGCCGACGCCCGCTCCGGCGCGCGTAAATCCATCCGTTATCTGCCCGTGACCCCGCTCCCGGAAAATCTGCCGGCGGGACGCCTGGCGATCGCCGACATGGCCAACGCCTTCGGCGTCACGCATCGCACGCTTCATTTCTACGAGGAAAAGGGCCTGCTGAAGGCCGCTCGCGTCGGGCCCATGCGCGTCTATGGCCCGGAAGAAATCCAGCAGATGGCGGTGGTCAACACCTGTCGCGAGACGGGCATGCCCGTCGCGGTCATCCAGGAACTGCTGGAGCGCCTTTCGTCCGCCGAAAGCCAGGACGAGGCCGACATGATCTTCCGCACCGCTATGACGGCGCGCAAGCGCGAGCTGGCCGCCCAGCAATCTACGATCCGCCGCCAGATGCAGCAGATCAACGAACTGCTCGATTTCACCGGCGCGCTCGAGCCCGAGACCAACGACAACACGCCGCAGGCGCATCTGACCGCCGGGGAACTGCGCTGCCTCTCGCTGATGGCCGAGGGCTATCCGACGAGCCGCATCGCCCGAGCGCTCGAAGTCGAGCCCGGCGAAGTGCAGGTTATGGAAAAGAACATCATCGCCAAGTTCAACAGCAACAACCGTTTCCAGGCCGTCGCCAAGGCGGTCATGCTCGGGATCGTCGGCCATTAAGGCTGGCGTTAAGCGGCCGGACATGATGACCGGCCTCTCGTCTCCGCCTCCTGAAAGGCGGTTCGTCGTACGGGTCCCATAGCAATTCCAGCAAAAGTGCACCGCGGTTTTGCGCCCGGAATTGCGTGAGAAAAATGGATGGATCCTTTTCGCGCTTCAGCGAAAAAGATCCGTCTATCGTACGATGGTGAGCGTTTCCGCGGCGCGCGTAATGGCAGTGTAAAGCCAGCGTTCACGTGTGTCGCGGAATGCAAAACTCTCATCGAACAGAACGACATCGTTCCACTGCGAGCCCTGTGCCTTGTGCACGGTCAACGCATAGCCAAAATCGAACTCGTCATAGCGCTTGCGCGTCGACCACGGGATTTCCTCCTCGAGGTTCTCGAAGGCCGCCTTCAGCAACTTGATCTTGGCCGCGCCGCGATCCATGTCGTCGTCCTCGGGCCTGATCATCAGGTTGATGCCGGGCTTCACCGTTTCCTTCGACGAGCTCATCACCTGCCAGAGCGAGCCGTTGAGCAGACCCTTGGCCGGGTCGTTGCGCAGGCACACCAGCTTGTCGCCGGACTGCGGATAGTCCGTCGTAAACCCCTTCAGCTCGCGAAGACGCTGGTTATAGCGCCGGCGCGTGCGGTTGGTGCCGACAAGCACCTGATCGGCCTCGAGCACCAGGGTCTGGTCGACCTCGTTGCGGCCGATGACGCGGGCGGCGCCATAGTCGCCATAACCGATGTCGTTGCCCTCGCGCACCTGCATGGCAAGGCGGATGATCGGGTTGTCGCGCGCCTGCCGGTGGATGTCCGTCAGCAGGTAATCCGGCTCCTGATTGGTGAAGTAACCACCACCGGTGACCGGCGGCAGCTGGCCGGGATCGCCAAGCACCAGGATCGGCGTGCCGAAGCTCATGAGGTCCCGGCCGAGCGCCTCGTCGACCATCGAGCATTCGTCGACCACCACGAGGGCCGCCTTGGCGACCGGGCTCTGGCGATTGATCGAGAACATCGGCGAGATCGAGGTCTTGCCCGTCTCCTCGTCCGACACCTCTTCCTCGCCGCGCGGGCGGTAGATCAGCGAATGAATCGTCTTGGCATTGCTCGCGCCCTTGGAGCGCAGCACCTGCGCCGCCTTGCCGGTGAAAGCGGCAAACAACACCTCACCGTCGACATTTTCGGCGAAATGCCGCGCCAGCGTCGTCTTGCCCGTTCCGGCATAGCCGAACAGCCGGAAAAGCGGTTCGCGCCCGTCCTTCAGCCACTTTGCGACAGCCTTGAGCGCTTCATCCTGTTGGGGTGCGAATTCCATGCCGGGACTTGGCAGGATTCGCGGGCGTGAAGCAAGGGGCGGAACCCCGTTCACCAGCTGCACACTCCGCCTACCCCCTGTTTTGGCCCTGTTCGCCACAGCTCCGCCGCTGTATGGAAAACACGACCTACGGAGCGTTGATGTGTCCCCCGCCTCCCCGACCCCAGACGAGACCGCATCCCGGCCCACCGGCCTCGGGCGCCTGCCCGCCGCCCTGCAATGGGCCTGCGTGGCCTGCCTGTCACTGATAACGACCACGCCGCTCTACCTGACCGGCTTTCCGGCGGCGCTGATGATCGGCCCAATGCTTGCCGGCATCGTCGTGGCGCTGGCCGGCGGGACGATCCGGCTTCCGCGCCTCTGCTTCTTCGTCGTGCAGGTCGTCCTTGCCTTGATGATCGCCGGCACGGTGTCGCAGGATTTCGTCGCCACCTTCCTCAACAACTGGCTGCTGATCCTCGCCGTCGTCTTTTCCGTGATCGCGGTCAGCGCCTTCAGCGGCTGGATGATCGCACGCACCGGCGTCCTGCCCGGAACGACGGCGATCTGGGGCTCTTCGGCGGGCGCCGCCTCCTCCATGCTGATGATGGCGGAAGCCTATGGCGCCGATATGCGCCTCGTCGCCTTCATGCAATATCTGCGCGTGCTGTTCGTCGCGAGCCTCGCCACGCTGGTCGCGCATTTTGCCGGCCATGAGGGTGCGGCCGCACCGCCACATGCTTGGTTCGAGCCGGTACCCGTGCTTCCGCTCTTTGCGATGCTGGCCATCGGCATTCTCGCCGGCCTCGCCGGCCAGAAACTGCGCATACCGGCCGGTGCCTTCCTTCTCCCCTTCGCCCTCGCCTCGGTGCTCAACACGTCCGGCACCGTGACGATCGTCCTGCCGCAAGGACTGCTGGTCATCGCATTTGCGCTGCTCGGCTGGAATATCGGCCTCGGCTTCACACGCGCCATTCTGCTGCATGCGCGCCGCGCCCTTTTGCCGACAGTGCTGTCCATCGTCGCGCTGCTCTGTTTCTCAGGCCTTTTGGCCGGAGCGCTTGTCGTCCTGCTCGGCGTCGATCCGCTGACGGCCTATCTCGCCACCAGCCCCGGCAGCCTCGATTCGGTCGCCGTCATCGCCGCCTCCGCCAATGTGGACATCGCCTTCGTGATGACCCTGCAGACGGCGCGGCTGATCCTCGTGACCTTCATCGGCCCGTGGCTTGCCCGCTTCGTGGCGGACCGGATTTAGCCGGCATTTTCCAGAAGAATAGGCTTGCCGTGCGGCGTCGCCTCGGCAGCGCGCGCCCAGCGATCGGAAAGCGCTGATTGTTCCGCCTCGCTTGCCACGCCGCGCGCGGACAGCAGCGACGACAGCGCCGCCACCCAGCACTCGAAATAATCGGCGCCATCGACCGCGCGACCGGGCCGATGCACCTCGCGCGACAGCGCCTCGGCCCATTCGGCCCAGGAAAACAAGTCCTGCTCATGCAGCCGCACCGTCATCGCAAAGGCCTGCGCCTGCCAGGGCTCGGCAAAGACCGGATCGCCCTCGGCGGATTTCGGCAGGCCGGGTGTATCGGCAAGCGTCTCACACCGGCTCAAGATAGCTCTCCCAAGCATCGATGGAGACGGTCAGGCCGGGTGCAGCCCCCTCGCCCCAGATCTCGCCGCCATCGAAGACGACGGTATAGACCCATTGCGGGCTCTCGCCCTTGCCATGCGCATTGTCGTCGGGAAACACGAACGAGCCCTGCACGGTCTCGACCACGCCGACTTTGTCGCGGGCATAACGCGGCAGGCGCGTGTGGGTCGTCGGGTTGAAATTGCGGGTGCGCACGCGTGTGCCGGCGGCAAAGCGCGGGGCTTCCTCCGCCGGCCGGTCACAGGGACTGCCTTTGGCAAGCACGGCTGGCACCATGTCGGCCTTCAGGACACGCTTCGGCGTGGCGCCCTTTTCCAGCATCCGGCCCTCGGCCAGTTCCGCGGCGCTGACGAAGCCGTGGCGCTGCAACAGCGTTTCCAGCGCGCGGATCCAGATCTCGTAGTAACTCGCCGAGAGATAGGTGGCGGGCGGGATGTTTTCGCGCGCATGCCTGCTCTCGTCGATCGTCCAGGCGCCGAAAGCGCCGCAGGACAGCGTCACGCCCAGCGCCCGCTTTTCCCAGTCGCCGTGAAAATACGGTTCGTTCGGCTCCGGCGCGACTGGACGGAGGCCATGCTGGCCGCCGAGATCGTGCGGTCCGTTCATGGCCGCGCCTCCGGCGCCAGCGCCAGCCCGGTGCCGATCATGGCATCGCGCGTCACGAGATCGGCGAGCGCTTCCTGGTCCAGTCCCTCGGTGCCCTCGGGGCGTTGCGGCACGACGAGGTAACGCAGCTCCGCCGTCGAATCCCAGACGCGGATTTTTTGGGTCTCGGGAAGAGTCACGCCGAATTCCGCCAGAACGCCGCGCGGATCGATGACGGCGCGCGAGCGATAGGCCGGCGCCTTGTACCAGACCGGCGGCAGGCCGAGCACGGACCAGGGATAACAGGAGCACAGCGTGCAGACGACGAGATTGTGCGTATCGTCATCGTTGAACACGGCCCGCATATGCTCGCCCTGCCGGCCGGTATAACCGAGGCTGGCAATGGCCGCCGTGGCATCCCGCTTCAGCCAGTCGGCGAAATCCGGTTCCGCCCAGGCCTTGGCCACGACGCGGGCGCCGTTGCGCGGGCCGATCTTCGTCTCGTAGGTCTCGACGATGACGTCGATCGCCTTGGGATCGATCAGGCCTTTCTCCGTCAGGATTGTTTCCAGCGCGCGAACGCGCGCTTCCATCGGCGAGAAATGGTTGTCGTGGTGATGGTGATGGTGACGGTCGTCGTGGTCGTGATCATGCGACATGGCAGTCCCTCGGGCATTGCCTTTTCATACGCCCTTAGCGCAGCATCGGCCAGAGGCTGGCGACGAGCAGCAGCGCCATGGTGATGTTGAACCACTTCAGCCGCACCGGAACGGACAGCCACTCGCGTAGCGCCGAGCCGAAGCCCGCCCAGGTCGAGACGCTCGGGAAATTGACGATGGCGAAGGCGATGCCGACGATCAGCACGCTCATCGTGTAATTGGCCGAGTTGGTATAGGTCGCCATGGCCGAAACGGCCATGACCCAGGCCTTCGGATTGACCCATTGAAAGGCGGCGGCCTCCAGGAAGCTCATCGGCCGGGCACCGGCCTTGCCCTCGCCGAGCGAGCGCGAGGTGCCGATCTTCCAGGCGATCCAGACGAGATAGGCGCCGCCGGCAAATTTCAGCACCGTATAGACCAGCGGCACGGCCTCCAGCAGCGCGCCGAGCCCGAAACCGACGGCCAGCAGCAGCACGAGGAAGCCGACGCCGATGCCGCACATATGCGGGATCGTGCGCACGAAACCGAAATTCACGCCGGAGGCGAACAGCATCATATTGTTCGGGCCGGGCGTGATGGAGGTCGTGAAGGCGAAGACCAGCAGCGCCAGAAAGATTTCGATCTGCATGGCAGTCTCTTGTGATCCGGATTGTTTTTTCCGATTGATAGTCCATCTCTTGGCGACGACCAGCCAATTCTTGTCATACATACAATTCCGATTGCTGATGTATGGCGTCTCTCGTGGAGTGCAGCATGAAAGCGGAACTACCGGCAGTCACCCTTCCCGGCGGACGACAGGTCCCGGCGCTCGGCCTCGGCACTTGGCATATGGGCGAAGGCGAGGCATCGATGGCCGAGGAGGCCGCAAGCCTGCGCGCCGGGCTCGATCTCGGCATGACGGTCATCGACACGGCGGAAATGTATGCCGACGGCGGCGCGGAGGAAGTCGTCGGCGAGGCCATCAAGGGGCGGCGTGACGAAGTGTTTCTCGTCAGCAAGGTACTGCCCTACAATGCCAGCCGCGCCGGCACGATCGCCGCCTGTGAAGCCAGCCTCAAGCGTCTCGGCACCGACCATATCGAGCTCTACCTGCTGCACTGGCGCGGCCGTCACCCGTTCTCCGAAACCGTCGAGGCCTTCGAGACGCTGAAGGCTGAGGGCAAGATCGGCGCCTGGGGCGTCTCGAACTTCGACATTTCCGACATGCGGGAATTGCTCGAAGACGCCGAGCCGCATCGCCCGGCGGCCAATCAGGTGCTCTACAATCTCGCCCGCCGCGGCATCGAATTCGATCTCCTGCGCTGGAGCCAGGTGCAGGGCATCCCGATCATGGCCTATTCACCGCTCGACGAGGGACGCCTTCTGGGCCATCCCGTGCTGGAGGAGATCGGCCGCATTCACAATGTCGGCTCGGCCCAGGTCGCGCTCGCCTTCCTGCTCACCAAGGCCGGCGTCATCGCCATCCCGAAATCCGGCTCGCCCGAACGGGTACGCGACAATTTCCGCGCCTCGGAAATTCGCCTGACCTCGGAGGACCTGCGCCTGCTCGACGAAGCCTTCTCACCACCGACCCGCAAGCGGCCGCTGGAAATGATCTGAGTAAAACAACGGGCCTTTCCGTTTCCGGAAAGGCCCTTTGCCGAATGCAAGCTGTGAGAAACCTCACATGCCCTGCGGGCCGCGGTTCATCGCGGCGATGCCGGTGCGGCAGACTTCGACGAGGCCGAGCGGCTTCATGATCGCCACGAACTGGTCGATCTTCGAGGACTTGCCGGTGATTTCCAGGATGAAATGATCCGTCGTCGCATCGACAACCTTGGCATGGAAGGCATCGGCCAGACGCAGCGTTTCCTGGCGCATCTCGCCGGAGCCGACGATCTTCACCAGCGCCACTTCCCGCTCGATTGGCCGTTCCTGGCCGAGCGCCTTGGCGCGCACGGTGAGGTCTACGACGCGGTGGACGGGCACGATGCGCTCGAGCTGCGACTTGATCTGCTCCAGGACGCTGGGCGTGCCGCGCGTCACGATGGTGATGCGCGACAGATGGGCCTCATGCTCGGTCTCGGAGACCGTGAGGCTTTCGATATTGTAGCCGCGGCCGGAGAACAGGCCGATCACGCGGGCAAGAACACCCGGCTCGTTATCGACCAGCACGGAGAGCGTGTGGCTCTCCGCGACCTGGGTTTCCTTGGCGATGAAGTAGGCAGAACCGGTGGGCTGTAGGTGTGCATTCATGATCGTTTCTACCTTTTCATCAAACGAGCTGGCGGCCCTTGGCGTCGATCGCGTTGGCGACCGCTTCGTCCGTGGCCTCGTCGGGCAACAGCATTTCGTTATGCGCCTTGCCCGAGGGGATCATCGGGAAGCAGTTGGCGAGGTTCGCCACGCGGCAATCGAAGATGACCGGGCGGTTGACATCGATCATCTCCTGGATTGCGCCATCGAGATCACCGGGCTTGTCGCAGGCGATGCCGACGCCGCCATAGGCTTCCGCCAGTTTGACGAAGTCGGGCATGGCTTCCGTATAGGAGTTCGACAGACGGTTGCCGTGCAGCAGCTGCTGCCACTGGCGCACCATGCCCATATACTGGTTGTTCAGGATGAATATCTTGACGGGCAGGTTATACTGGACCGCGCAGCTCATTTCCTGAATGCACATCTGGATCGAGGCGTCGCCCGCGATGTCGATGACGAGGCTGTCGCGGTGCGCGACCTGCACGCCGATCGCCGCCGGGAAGCCGTAGCCCATCGTGCCGAGGCCGCCCGAGGTCATCCAGCGGTTCGGCTGCTCGAAGCCGTAGAACTGCGCCGCCCACATCTGGTGTTGGCCGACTTCCGTCGTGATGTAGGTGTCGCGGTCCTTGGTCAGCTCATAGAGCCGCTCGATCGCATATTGCGGCATGATCACGTCGTTGCTCGCCTTGTAGGCAAACGAGTTGCGCGCACGCCACTTGGCAATCGAGGACCACCAGTCGCACTGCTGCGACTTGTCGTAGTCCTTGGCGCCGGCCCGCCACAGACGGACCATATCTTCCAGGACATTGCCGACATCGCCCAGGATCGGAACGTCGACGCGGACGTTCTTGTTGATCGAGGACGGGTCGATATCGATGTGGATCTTCTTCGAATTCGGCGAAAACGCGTTGAGACGGCCGGTGATACGGTCGTCGAAGCGCGCGCCGATGCAGATCATGACGTCGCAGTCATGCATCGCCATGTTCGCCTCGTAAGAACCGTGCATGCCGAGCATGCCCAGCCAGTTCTTACCGGAAGCCGGATAGGCGCCGAGGCCCATCAGCGTGGAGGTGATCGGGAAACCGGTGATCTCGACGAGTTCGCGCAGCAGGCGCGAGGCTTCCGGACCGGAATTCACGACGCCGCCGCCGGAATAGATGATTGGACGGCGGGCGCTCTTCATCAGGCTGACGGCCGCTTCGATCGCGCGGGCATCACCCTGGATCTTCGGCTGGTAGCTTTTCTGAACGGGGGCGGCCGACGGCGGCGTGTAGGTGCCGGTGGCAAACTGCACGTCCTTCGGGATATCGACGACGACGGGGCCCGGACGACCGGACTGCGCGACGCGGAAGGCCTCATGGATGATGCGGGCGAGATCGTTGACGTCCTTGACCAGCCAGTTGTGCTTGGTGCAGGGGCGCGTGATGCCTACCGTGTCGCATTCTTGGAAAGCATCTGAACCGATGAGCGTGGTCGGAACCTGACCGGTGAGGCAGACGAGCGGGATGGAATCCATCAGCGCATCCTGCAGCGGCGTGACGGCATTCGTCGCACCCGGACCCGACGTGACCAGCATGACGCCGACCTTGCCGGTGGAGCGGGCATAGCCTTCGGCCATGTGGCCGGCGCCCTGCTCGTGGCGAACGAGAATGTGCTCGATATCGTCCTGCTGGAAGATCTCGTCGTAGATCGGCAGCACGGCGCCGCCGGGATAGCCGAAGATATGTTCTACGCCATTGTCTTTCAGGGCCTGCAAGACAATCTCGGCGCCCGTCATCTGGTTTTCTGTTCCGCTCATCGGTTTCCCGTCCGTCTCTTTCGTATTTCCAGGGTGCTTATCGAATTTTCGGGCATAAAAAAAGGCCCCTTGGAGGAGCCTGCTTACCGCGCATGGGTGCTTTCGCCGGATGGTTACACCACCCTGCCCATGCGCGTTCCCACCACAAGAATAACAACCGTCAGATTTTTCATGGGTCGAAGTGTTAGCCACAAAGCCGGCGCGCGTCAACGCTTTTCCCGATGCTTCGAAACGGCACGGAATCCGGCGCGGACGGCAAAAGGCGATGCAAAGCCGCGTCAACACGAAACGTCTTATTAAGCGGCCTCGGCTAGAATTCGCCTTTGATGGCAAGGAGTGCCGTGATTGCTGAACAATGATTTTCAAAGTTCTATTGTGGCGGGCGAACAGGAACGCCGGGACGACGTGTTGCAGGGCAACCGTCTGATGGGCCGCGTCGTGGCCTGCAACGGCTCGCACGCCACCATCAGCGCCGTCGCCGAAGGCGGGCAGACCGCACTCACGGAACTTTGGGCCGTCGGCCGCCTCATCTCGATTTCCGTCGGCCGCAACCGCATCGTCGCTCTCGTTTATTCCATGTCCACTGACCAGCAAAGCTGGGTGGAAAATCGCGATACCGTCTTCCGCATCGAAGTCGAGCTGCTCGGCGAAGTTCATGTGGGCCCTGATGGCCGCGAGGAATTTTCCGCCGGCATCACCGATTATCCGCATCTCGGCGCCATCGCGCACCGCATCCGCGCCTCCGATCTCGCCAAGGTCTACGACACCGGCAAGAACGATGTCTGCGCCATCGGCAAGCTGACGCAGGACGAGAGCATCGACGCGACGATCCATGTGCCTTCCATGCTGGAAAAGCATTTCGCCATCGTCGGCACCACTGGCGTCGGCAAATCGACCTCCGTCACGCTCTTGCTGCACAAGGCTATCCAGGCCGATCCGCGCCTGCGCGTGCTGATCCTCGACCCGCACAACGAATTCGCCTCCGCCTTCGGCGACCTCGCGGTCGTCATCGATACGGATACGCTCGACCTGCCCTTCTGGCTGTTCCGGCTGGAGGAATTCGCCGAGGTCGTTTTCCGCGGACGCCCCCCGGTGCCTGAGGAAATGGATATCCTGCGCGACCTCATCCCGGAGGCCAAGCGCGCCTTCCGCGGCTCCAGCGACAACGGCCTGGTGCGCCGTGCAAGCGAGAAGAGCTCGGTGACGTCGGATACGCCGGTCCCCTTCCGCATCGCCGACCTGCTGGCGCTGATCGACGAGCGCATCGGCCGGCTCGAGGGACGGGCGGAAAAGCCGCATCTGCGCTCGCTCAAGGTCAAGATCATGTCGGCGATCAACGACCCGCGCTATCACTTCATGTTCTCGTCGAACACGATCACCGACACGATCCTCGATACGATCGCCCGCATCTTCCGCATTCCCGGTGACGGCAAGCCCGTCACCACCTTCCAGCTCGCCGGCATTCCCTCGGAGGTCGTCAATTCGGTCGCCTCGGTTCTCTGCCGCATGGCCTTCGAAATCGGCCTGTGGAGCAATGGCGGCGTGCATATGCTGGTCGTTTGCGAAGAGGCGCACCGCTATGTGCCGGCCGATCCGAAGCTCGGCTTCATGCCGACGCGTCAGGCCATCGCCCGCATCGCCAAGGAGGGCCGCAAATACGGCGTCTCGCTCGGCATCATCACGCAGCGCCCCGGTGAACTCGATCCGACCATCTTGTCGCAGTGCTCGACGATCTTCGCGATGCGCCTTGCCAACGATCACGACCAGGAGATCATCCGCTCGGCGATCCCCAATTCCTCGTCCTCGACGACGAGCTTCATCTCCTCGATCGGCAATGGCGAGGCGATCGCCTTCGGCGAAGCCGTCGCGGTGCCGATGCGCATGCGCTTCTCCCGCGTCGAGGCAAGCCGCCTGCCCAAGGCGAACGGCACCGGCGTGAAAGTCACCGAAGAGACACCGCAAAGCGTCGATCTGCGCAACATCGTGGCGCGCATGCGCGCCATTACCGGCCCGGATATTTCCGGCTTCCAGAACGCCTATCTCGCCACGCAGGGCCAGGGCGGCGCGTTGCCGACCGGCTACGAGGATGCGCCCTACGAGGACGAGGAGGACTATATCGACACGCTGCAGAACGTAGCCCCCGCACCACGCCCGATCGCAGCCGCGCCAGTGCAGGATCCTTATCGCCCGGCCGCAGCCGCGCCGCCCGCGCATGAGCCCTATCGTCCTGATATGCTGCCGGGGGCCGCTGGCGCCTATGACCAGCCGGCGCAGGATCGGTTCGAAACCATCCGTCGCGAACTGACGACGGAACAGCAGCGCCCGGCGGCCGATCCCTATCGCCAGCCGCCCCGTCCCGCCTTCGGCGAACAGCAGCAGGAAACGCCGCGGCGCGAAGGCTCCATCCGCGAACAGCTCCTCAAGAAGCCGCTCAGCAGCCTCATTCGCCGCTAATTCGCAGCAAGGGGATCGATCCGCCGCCAGCGCTCGTCGAGCTGGTTGCGGAACCAGGTCATCTGGCGCTTGGCATATTGCCGGGTTGCGGCCGCGCCGCGCTCGATCACCTCGGCCTCGCGCATTTCGCCCGCCAGCATCGCCGCGATCTGCGGCACGCCGATCGCCTTCATGACGGGCATGGCCGGCGAGAGGTTTTGGGCAAGCAGCTCTTGCACCTCTTCCACCGCGCCCGCCTTGAGCATCATTGCGAAGCGCCGGTCGATACGGGCGGCCAGCACCGCGCGGTCCGGCAGCACGACGATCTTCTCCGCCCGCTCCGGATCGATCAATGTCGGCCCTGAAGCCGACTGGAAAGCCGAAATCGACTTGCCCGTCGCTTCGACCACCTCAAGCGCCCGCAGAATGCGCTGGCCATCGCTCGGCCTCAGCCGTGCAGCCGTTTGCGGGTCGCGTTTGGCAAGATCCCGGTGCAGCGCCTCGGCGCCCTCGGCCGCAAGGCGTGCGCGGACCCGCTCCCGGATATCGTCGGGAATGGTGGGCATATCCGAGAGTCCCCCCGTCAGAGCCCGAAAATAGAGACCGGTGCCGCCGACGAAGACCGGCAACCGGCCCCGTATACGCAGCTCTCCCACCAAGGCAGTTGCCTCCCGCAGCCAGTCGCCGGTGGAATAGGCAGCACCCGCCGGTACATGGCCATAGAGGCGGTGTTCGATGCCGCCCATATCCTCGGGCTGCGGGCGGGCGGTCAGAACGTTCAGCGTGTCATAGACCTGCATGCTGTCGGCATTGATCACCACGCCGCCGTGCTCGGCCGCCAGCCGCACGGCAAGCGCGGACTTGCCGCTGGCCGTCGGGCCCGTTATCAGGATCGCGTCCCGCTTTCGATCAAGGTTTTCCATCATGGCTTTCGTTGCCACGCTTGTCGCCAATCCGTCAAACCCTGTTCTGACCCCGGCGCTCGCCGAAAAGGCTGCCGAGGCCGTCAATGCATCCGGCCTCTACTGGCTCGCCGACGGCATCGCCTGCGACATCGCGCTTCGCGACGACAGCGATCCGGATGAAGCGGGCGACAAAATCCGCGCCGTCATCGGCGGCGCGCCGATCGATCTGGCCGTGCAGGACGCCGAGACGCGTCGCAAGAAGCTCCTGATCGCCGACATGGATTCGACGATGATCGGCCAGGAATGCATCGACGAACTGGCGGCCGAAGTCGGTCTCAAGGACCAGGTCGCGACCATCACCGCCCGTGCCATGAACGGCGAGATCGCCTTCGAGCCCGCCCTTCGTGAGCGCGTCGCGCTGCTCAAGGGCCTGCCGATCTCCGTCGTCGACGAGGTCATCGAAAAGCGCATCACGCTGACGCCGGGCGGGCGCGAACTCATCGCCACCATGAAGGCCAAGGGCTATTACACCGCACTCGTCTCAGGCGGCTTCACCGTCTTCACGAGCCGCATCGCCGCGACGCTCGGCTTCGACGAGAACCGCGCCAACCTGCTTCTCGACGCCGACGGCAAGCTGACCGGCGAAGTCGCAGAGCCGATCCTCGGCAAGCAGGCAAAGGTGGATGCCCTGAACGACATCGCCACGCGCCTCGGCATTTCCCCAGACGAGGCCATGGCCGTCGGCGACGGCGCCAACGACCTCGGCATGCTGCACCTTTCCGGCGCCGGCGTCGCGCTGCACGCCAAGCCAGCCGTTGCCGCCGAAGCGAAAATCCGCATCGATCACGGCGATCTTACCGCGCTGCTCTACCTGCAGGGCTACCGCAAGTCGGACTTCGTGACCGGCTGAGCCCGTGCAAAAGGCCGCTGTAGCGATGCTCCAGCGGCCTGATTCACTCTGTCCGAGAATGCCGGCAAGTCCCTGACGGGACTCACCCTTTTGTCTCAATCGATACGAACCGTGACATAGCGCAGCGCGCCGGTATGGTTGGCGATCATCATCAGCGCGTTGCGGCGGTCTTCCGACTTCAGCTTGTCGACGCGGGTCGTGACCTCCTCGGCCGTGGTCACCGCTTCCTGACCGATCTCGACGATCACATCGCCCGGCACGATGCCGCGCTCGGCCGCGGCCGAATCCGGCGCGACCTCGGTGATGACGACACCCTTGACGCTTTCGACGATATCGAAGGTCTTGCGGGCATCCGCATCGAGATCGCCGATCGCCATGCCGAGCACTAGGTCGGCAGGGGCCGGCGCGGTCTTCTCGCCGGTCTCGGGCGTCGTGCCCTCTTCGATCGTGCCTTCTTCCGGCACCATCTCGTCGCCGGCATCGGCCTGCTTCTCACCGTCCTCGAGACGGCCGAGCGTCACCTTGACCGTGATCTCCTTGCCGTCGCGCAGCAGCAGCACATCGACCGCCTTGCCGACGGGGCTTTCGGCGACGACGCGTGGCAGGTCGCGCATCTCATGCACATCCTTGCCGTCGAAGCGGGTGATGACGTCGCCCGTCTGGATCGAGCCGTTATCGACCGGGCCGCCCTTGATGATGCCGGCCACCAGCGCGCCCTTGGTCTCCTTCATGCCGAGGCTTTCGGCAATATCGTCGGTGACGGGCTGGATACGCACGCCGAGCCAGCCGCGGCGGGTCTCGCCGAATTCACGCAGCTGCGTAAAAATGTTCTGCGCCAGTTCCGTCGGCACGGAGAAGCCGATGCCGATCGAGCCGCCCGAGGGCGAGATGATGGCGGTGTTGATGCCGATGACCTCGCCATGCATGTTGAACAGCGGGCCGCCGGAATTGCCGCGATTGATGGCGGCGTCTGTCTGGATGAAATTGTCGTAGGGGCCGGCATTGATGTTGCGGCCGCGCGCCGAAATGATGCCGACCGTCACCGAACCGCCAAGACCGAACGGATTGCCGATCGCCATCACCCAGTCGCCGATGCGCATGGTGCGGGAATCGCCGAAGGGCACGGCCTTCAGCGGCGCTTTCGGCTCGACCTTGAGGAGTGCAAGGTCGGTCTTCGGGTCAGTGCCGACGAGCTTGGCCTTCAGCTTGGAGCCGTTGGCGAAGTTCACCTCGATATCGTCGGCGCCTTCGATGACGTGGTTATTCGTCGCGATGAAGCCCGAGGGGTCGATGACGAAGCCGGAGCCCAGCGAATTGACCGTCTGGCCCTGGTTGCCGCCCTCGCCGCCTTCGCCCTTGAAGAATTCGTCGAAGAAGTCCTGGAAGGGCGAACCCTCCGGCACCTGCGGGATGGGCGCCTTGTCGTCGCTCTTGACGTTCTGCGACGTGGAAATGTTGACGACGGCGTCGAGCAGGCTCTCGGCGAGGTCGGCCACGGATTCCGGGCCGTTGTTCGTCGGCTTCACCTCAGCGGCGGCCGGCACGGCGAACGGTGTGCCCGCCACAAGCGAGAACGTTACCGCGAGCGCGAGCGCCGCCTTGGCTGCGCTGGACGTCGTCTTCAAAGCCATATCAGGCATCCCCATTCGTTCCGGATCTCATGGCGAGTGTTTGCCCCGGATACGGCAAAAATCAGTCCGCCACGCTGAATTGATGTGAAAGTCATGCCCGTCTTCGCGGGTTCCTGCAAGGGCCGCCGTCATGCGCCCCCGATGAACCAGACCATCAGCACGCCGAGCCCGATGGCAAAGAGCCCGCTCGCCCTCAGCTGCGTCTCGGGAACCTGCGGCAGCATTTCCGCCATGCGCCGCAAAATCGAAGGGGCCAGTGCGTACACCAGCCCCTCGATGATCAGGAAGAAGGCGATTCCCGTGAGGAAATCGGCCATGTCGTCAGTTCGCGGTCGACGGCGTCGTTGCCGTGCCCGTATTCGTTGACGTCGCGGGCTTGGTGCCGGCGGCATCCTCGAAGTAACGGAAGAACTCCGACTGCGGCGAAAGCACGAGCGTCGTGTCCGACGCCCCCATCGCTTCCCGGTAGGCGCTCATCGACCGGTAGAAGTCGAAGAAGGCCGGATCCTGCGAGAAGGCTTCGGCGAACACGCGGCTGCGCTCGCCTTCACCCTCGCCTCGCAGGATTTCCGAATCGCGCTGGGCGGCCGCGATGAACTCGACGACCTGACGGTCGGCGATGGCGCGGCGGCGCTGGCCGGCTTCGTTACCGCGAGCGCGGATCAGTTCGGCTTCGGCAAGACGCTCGGCCTTCATGCGCTCGAAGGTCTGCTGCGAGACTTCCTGCGTCAGGTCCGTGCGGCGGATGCGGACGTCGGAGATCGTCAGGCCGAGATTAGAGGCGTCGTTCGTCAGTTCGCCGCGAACCTCGCGCATCATCGAAGCGCGCTCTTCCGACAGAGCGGATTCGAAACCGCGCAGACCGTAGACGCGGCGAAGGGCAGCGTCGAGACGGGTGCGAAGGCGCGATTCCGCCGATTCCCGGTCACCCGAGACGGTTTCGCGGAAGCGGCGGGCATCCGTGATCTTGTAGACCACGAAGGCATCGACCTCATAGAACTTGCCGCCCGAGACCTGGACGCGGATATCGTCGAGATCGAAGCGCAGCGCCTGGTCCTGGATATACTGGACGCTGTCGGCATCCATGAAGCCGAAGGGCAGCTTGAAGTAGAGGCCCGGTTCCGTCTTGACGTCCTGGATCTGGCCGAAGCGGATGACGATCGCCTGCTGGCGCTCGTTGACGACGAACACCGAGGAATAGGCGATGAACAGGAGAACGCCGATGGCGATCAGGATGGCTGGAAAACGGTTACCCATTACTGCGTCCCTCCTGCCTGCTGGCCCGTCGTGCGGCCCAGTTCGTTGAGCGGAAGGAAGGGAACGACACCCTGCCCACCCTGCTTTTCGTCGATGATGACCTTCTTGGAGTTCTTCATCACGCCTTCCATGGTTTCAAGGAAGAGACGCTTGCGGGTGACATCGGGCGCTGCCTTGTACTGTTCGTAGATGGAAAGGAAGCGTGCCGCCTCGCCTTCCGCTTCCTTGACGACGCGGTCCTTATAGGCGGCCGCCTCTTCGCGGACCTGCGCGGCCTGACCGCGGGCGAGACCCAGTTTCTGGTTGGCATACTGGTTGGCTTCTTCGAGGAAGCGGTCCTCGTCCTGCTCGGCGCGCTGCACTTCGTCGAACGCGTCGGCGACTTCGCGCGGCGGGGCCGCGTCTTCGATGGCAACCGTGTTGATCGAGATGCCGGCGCCATAGGCGTCCATGGTCGCCTGGATCGTCGTCTTCACGCCTTCGGCGATCGCCTGACGGTTATCGCGGAAGATGTCCTGCGCCGGACGGCGGCCGACGACTTCGCGCATGGCGCTTTCGGAGACCTGCTGCAGCGTTTCGGCGGGATATTCGAGATTGAAGAGGTAGGCCTGCGGGTCGGTGACCGAATAGAGCACCGAGAACTGCACGTTGACGATGTTCTGGTCGCCCGTCAGCATCAGGCCTGAGGCGTCGGAATTCGACGCGGCAGTGCGGCGGCCGATATTCTGCTGCTGCTCGGTGATCTTCACGAGCTCGACGGTCTCGAAGGGCCACATGTGGAAGTGCAGGCCCGGCATGGAGATTTCCTGCTTGGGCTTGCCGAAGCGCAGCTCGACGCCGCGCTCGTCCGGTTGGACGGTGTAGATGGAGTTCATCAGCCAGAAGACGCCAAGAAGCAGGAGGCCGATGACAACGGCGCCGCCGTTGAAACCGCCGGGCATGACGTTCTTCAGCTGGTTCTGGCCACGCCGGATGATTTCCTCAAGGTCCGGTGGGCCGCCATTGCCGCCACCGCCGCCGCGAGGACGGTTCGGACCCTGCCCCCACGGCCCCTGATTGTTTCCACCACCGCCGCTGCCGCCGCCACCCCAAGGGCCGCCGCCGCCATTCTGATTGCTCCAGGGCATCAATACCTCTTTCTTTCATGTCCCCTTGGCGCATCTCCGCAAACCGCGAAAATCCACCATCGATCTGTTGCTGCGCGTTTCGCGGATTGTTTCGCCGCGCAACGCTAGGTGAACCCGTTATAGGTATCCCTCGGGCACCTTTCAACAAATCCACGACGGGATGCGCGTCTATGCGGCAAAATAGTTCGTGATCGAAGGGGATATGTGACGTCCGCTTACGCAGCGGGCGATAGATTGTCGATGAAACTGAGCTGCTCTGCCTCAACCTTGCGTTCGTGATCAGCGGAATGCAGATAAGTCAACTTACCCCAGTTGCCTTCGAACAAAGGATTACGGTTTTTGAATTCTGTAATCATGCGCTGCCGATGCTCAGGTTTGCGGCGCACTAGGTAAGATATGCGAAATGGGAAATCATCAATCACCGATTTCTGAAACTCCCTCTCATACCTATAGTACCATTCCGCCAGATCGAAATCGAAATCGAACTTAGCATCACCATTGATAGGTCCACTATAAACGTCTGTAAGGAATATTTTATTGATATATTGATCAAATATCTGATATATATTCTCCCCACCAATCACAAAAAACTGATTTTTATCCATACATATAGAATAAAAGTCAGCAAGCAGGAGGGCAGTTTCGGGGTCTCTCGCCCATTTGACCTTATCGGTATCTTCGATCGGAGAGCGTGACAGGACAATATTCACGCGATTCGGGAGCGGGCGCCCTAAAGACTCGAATGTCTTGCGCCCCATAATGATCGCATGCCCCTGCGTTAGCGCCTTGAAATTCTTCAAGTCGGTACCGAGATGCCAAGGTAGTCTATTTTCGATGCCAATTATGCGGTCAGGATAGCTACGCGCCACAATAGACACTGCGGATGGCATTTTAGCGCGATGCTTACTAGACACAAACTCGACCCATCAGGCTGTTGAGGCACAACAAGTGCAATGGGCGAACCTCATGACAGATAAGGGTTCAGAGAACAACCTCCACCAAAGATTCTGCCCAGCCAAACAGGTGTTCTCCACTTTAACTGAGCCACCTCGTCAGAGAACGTGATGTTTGACAGATCAGACGGCGATGGGCGCCTTGATGGTTGAATCGGCTTCGTAGCCGATCAGGGTGAAGTCCTCGAATTTGAAGGAGAAAAGATCCTTCACATCGGGATTGATCTTCATGAAAGGAAGCGGCTTCGGCCGGCGCGTCATCTGCGTGCGCACCTGCTCGAAATGGTTGGCATAGATATGCGCGTCGCCCAGCGTATGAACGAAATCGCCCGGCTGCAGATCCGTCACCTGCGCCACCATCATGGTCAGCAGCGCGTAGGAAGCGATGTTGAAGGGCACGCCGAGGAAGATATCCGCCGAGCGCTGATAGAGCTGACAGGAGAGCTTGCCGTCCGCCACGTAGAACTGGAACAGGCAATGGCATGGCGGCAGCGCCATCTCGTCGACCAGCGCCGGGTTCCAGGCCGACACGATGTGGCGGCGGGAATTCGGGTTGCGCTTGATGCTGTCGATTACGGCGACGATCTGATCGAGATGGCGGCCGTCATGGGTCGGCCAGGAGCGCCACTGATAGCCGTAGACCGGGCCGAGTTCGCCCTTCTCGTCGGCCCATTCATCCCAGATGGTGACGCCGTTGTCGTGGAGATAGCCGATATTGGTATCTCCCTTCAGGAACCACAGCAATTCATGGATGATCGAGCGCAGGTGCAGCTTCTTGGTGGTCAGCACCGGGAAACCTTCCGACAGGTCGAAGCGCATCTGATGGCCGAAGACGCCGCGCGTGCCCGTGCCGGTCCGGTCTCCGCGGTCGGAGCCGTTTTCCATTACATGGGCGAGAAGATCGAGATATTGCTGCATGGTCGCCGCCGATTCGTTGTCCAGCGTAAGATACTAATGCGCGAACGGCGGCGACCAAAGGACGAAATGGGATTTCCCCGTTTTCCCCAAGGCTCCGTTGTCTTGAGGCCCGGCCTGTCTCAGGCCAGCGCGTCGAGTTTCCCGAGTTCCTTGGCCGTGAGATAGTAGAAGGTGACGCGCGATTTCGTGCGGTCGTCGGCCATCGCCTTGCAAACGGCCTCGACCGCCTTGTCGGCGGCGTCGCCCGTGATACCGAACTTCTTGCCGCACCACTTCTCTTTGACGCGGTCGAGTTCCGCGGGGTCGGAGCAGGAGACCAGCGACGAGTCGCGGTTGCGCAACGCGATGCCGAGATGGCTCACGATCTTCTTGACGACGGCCTCGTCGGCACCGCTGTCATATTTGCGGACATCTGCGAGATAATCGGTCATGCTGTCTCCCTCTACGATCAACATGCGTGCCGCCATCATGGCGAGCCTGACGCACGGCCATGGTTTTCCCGTGCTCGAGGCAAGTCAAGCGATAATAGGCGATGTCAGGCTCCCATAGGATTTGCACCGGTATTTTTGCAATTTCTGAAGAAATACCACGTAGAGGTGTGTGCTGCGGCCTGCAACAGGCATGCCGCTGATAACGACGGTATCGGCAGGTGCGACAGACGGAAGACCATTCGCAGAGATTCTGGCTTGCCTATGGCGTAGCCTCTCTGGCCGTTGCGGTGATGGCGCTCGGCTGGGGCATCTTCTTTGCCTCCCGGCAAGCCTGGGCCCTTGTCGGCATCGACGTCGCGGTAATCGCCGTCTCCCTCATGAGCTTTCTCCTGGCGCATCGCCGTCAGCTTTCGGCGGCCCTGCTGTTCTCGCAGATATCCTTCTTCTTCATCATCCTGGTCTTCTGCCTCGTCTTTGACGTGCCGAATGCCGTGGCGCCGCGCGTCACGCATATCTTCCTGCTGGTCCTGGCGCTGCTCGGCTATATCAACTACCAGCGCGAGCGCTCGCGCCTCCAGCTGGCCGTCATCGTGCTGTGCCTCGGGTCCTTCATTGTCTTCTCGAGCACTAATTTCACCGCCCCGGTGACCCAGCCGATAGCGGACGAATTTCGCACCTTCGGCACGTGGGTGAATACGATCATCGCCGTCGCTCTGCTCTGTGGCGGCATCTATGTGATGCAGCTGAAATTCGCGCACAACTTCGATCAGGCGCGCGATATCAAGGCCGCGCTCACCAACCGGGAATTCGAGCTGTTTTACCAGCCGCAAGTCGATGAAGCCGGCAAAGTGTCCGGCGCCGAAGCGCTGCTGCGTCGTAAGCGGCCGGGCGGCGGCCATATTTCGCCGGCCGAATTCATTCCCGCCGCGGAAGAGGCCGGCCTGATGCCGGCGCTGGGCGACTGGGTGCTGGGCGAGGCTTGCCGCACCCTCGCCTTCTGGCAGCAGGACGCGGCGACGCGCCATCTGAAACTGTCGGTCAATGTCAGCGTCGACCAGTTCATGAAGGCCGACTTCATCGAAACCCTGATGGCCCGCATCGCGGCCCGCGAGCTCGATCCGACCCGGCTCAAGCTGGAACTCACCGAGAGCATGATGGTCGACGACGTCGATGTCATCGTGGAGAAGATGCGGGCGCTGCGTGCCGCGGGCATCATCCTCTCGCTCGACGATTTCGGCACCGGCTATTCCTCGCTGAGCCACCTGCGGCAATTGCCGATCCACGAGATCAAGATCGACCGCTCCTTCGTGCAGGATGCGCCCCAGAGCAAGCGCAACCGGATCCTGCTCAAAAGCATCTTCGACATCGCCCGCATGCTGGAATTTTCCGTCGTCGCGGAAGGCATCGAAACGAAGGAGCAATTGCTGCTTCTCCAGTCCTTCGGCTGCACCGTTTTCCAAGGCTATTATTTCGGCCGGCCCGTCCCGCTTGCCGAATTCCAGAGCCGCTGGGCCAATGAAGCCCCGCCGCTTGCCGAAACCGCCTGAAGGTAAATCGGAAATCCCGTCACAAAACCCTTTTCTTGCGCGCCGGGAATGCCTATATGTGACGTGCTGCTTCGGCAGCTATGGCAATAAACGGGCGGTGTAATAAACCCATTGGACCCGGGGGCGGTACCCGGCGCCTCCACCAAAAACCGGTCAACCCTTGACGGACCGGCTTTTGATGGGGGCGAAATAGGATCGACAAGGGCGTAAAGATCGACTTTTTGCTCGGCATTGTACCACCGTTATCGGGCTAAACTTGTAGTTGCAAACGACAACTATGCGGAAGCTCGTCTCGCTGCTTAATCGCGGTGTGACACTTCACTCAAAGTCCTGACGGGTCGCACCGGCAGGCGGGGTCCGAAGGCACCTGGCAACAGAAGCCTTCACCTTCTCCAATCCCTTGAAATGGTCTATAGCTGTGCCAGATGACTCGTGCCCGACCGCATGAGATGAGACGCAATGCCTGATATAAAGGCAGCAGGAAGAAAGACAGGAACGGATGGCGCAAGACCACATTCGCTACGACATTCTCGCCCAGGACGCGCTGCGCAGCGTCATTCGCAAGGTTTTGTCCGAAGTCGCGGTCACAGGGCACCTCCCCGGTGAGCACCATTTCTTCATCACCTTCCTGACCAACGCCCCCGGCGTGCGCATCTCGCAGCACCTCAAGGCGAAATATGCCGAGCAGATGACGATCGTCGTGCAGCACCAGTTCTGGGACCTCAAGGTCACCGAGAGCCTGTTCGAGATCGGCCTCTCCTTCTCCGATACGCCGGAAAAGCTGGTCATCCCATTCAATGCCATCCGCGGCTTCTACGACCCTTCGGTGAGCTTCGAACTGGAATTCGACGTGCCGGCCGTCGAGGAGGAGGAAGAACACTCCGCCGAGATCACCGCCTATCCCGCTTCGCCGGAAAAGGCCGAGGATGCGGGCGAAGAGCCGACGCCCCCGACCGGTGGCGACGACAACAAGGGCGGCTCGGTCGTCTCGCTCGATTCCTTCCGCAAGAAGAACTGAGTTCTTCGATGAGCGGCGACATCGTCAATCTTCGCCAGTTCCGCAAGCAGAAAGCCCGCTCCGACAAGGAAAAGCAGGCCGAGCAGAACCGGCTCACTTTCGGTCGGACGAAGGCCGAGAAGACGCTGACGCGCGCCCTCAACGAGAAAGCGGAAAAGACCCTCGATCAGGGCCGTCTCGAGCAATCAGAGCGGCCCGACGAGACGAAGGACTGAAAGCTTTTCAAGCCTTTACCGGGAAAACCGGAATCGATCTCCCAAACCCTTGAATCGATGCACAAGGCATGATCCGCAAATATTCCACGACCCTTCATGGCCACCGCACGAGCTTTTCGCTGGAGCCGGCCTTTCACGACATGCTCAAGGATATCGCCGACGGGCGGGCGCTGCCGCTGGCCGCCCTCATCCGCGAAATCGACGATACGCGCGCCGTGGATGACAATCTGTCCTCGGCGCTGCGGCTCTATGTACTGCAATGGCTGAAGGAACGGTTGGCCGACAGCCCGGTTAGTTGACACCCGGCAGGCCGTTGAAATTCAGCTGGCCGCCATCGACCGGCGGCAGATCCTCGCCGCGCTCGACACCCTCTCCGGGCGAGACGAGACGGCGCTGCTTCGCCTCGTCCTCAGCCTTGCGCGCTTCCTCAGCCGCCCGCTGCTCGGCAAGCCGGCGCGCCTCCTGCTCGGCTTCCTTGAGACGCCGCGCGTCATCCGCCGCCTTGCGGCGCACGCGTTCGGCCTCCTCGGCAGCGGCACGCGTGGAGCGCTCCTGTTCCAGTCGCTCAAGCGCTTCCGCCCGGCGGCGTGCCTCTTCCTCCGCTTGCAGGCGCGCCGCCTCGGCAAGGGCTGCCCGCGCCTCCGCACGGGAGCGATAAAGGGCGGCCTCACGGCGCAGGCGCTGCTTTTCCAGCACATTGGCCTGCAAGGTCTCGACGCGCCGGCGCTCCGTCTCGAAGCGGCGCAGCGACAGGAAATTGGCCAGAGGCTGCACGTCCATCTCGAAACCGGGCGCCTCGACAAGCCCGCGATAGCCGAGCACCACTTCCGGCTCGGCCCCCGCCAGCGCCTCCTCGCCCGCCTTGTAGCTGACGGCAAGGCGCGCCGTCATGGTGTCGCCGGCAAGATCGACATCGGCATCGCCGGTCAGCGCTGCCCCGGCATCCTCGGCCGTCAAGCTCTGCACGCGCAACTTGCCACCGGCCAGCGCGAAGGGAATGCGCACGTCACCGAGGGCTGCTTCCTTCTGGAGAATGGCATCGGCGGCAAAACCTGCGACCCGTTCCGGCGTGACATCCCCTTCGATGCGGTCACCTTCCGCCAGCAGCGCCGGCAGCGCCCCGGTATCGAGCCCGCGCAGGGTCAGGTCCGAAACATGCACCTCGCCGGAACCGCTCGCGCCCTCGACCATGGTCCGGACGCTCTTGCCGGAGGCATCGACGGCCAGCGTCACATCCGCCTTGCCGGTGGCGACAGCACCTTGCTGGCCAGCCCAGGCGATCTTCGAGAGATCGGCGCCCGTCAGCCGGGCGCGCGCCTCGAAGAGCCCGTTCTCATCGGCATTGGCCACCTTGAGGCGACCCGAAAGCCGTCCGCCCAGCCAGTCGCCCTCCATGTCGTCGAGCGTCAGTTCGCCGCCCTTCCACTGGAGATTGCCCTTGAAATCCTCGACCGCGTCATAAAGCCCCGGCCAGAAGGAACCGGCCGACAGCGCAACGGAGACATCGGCGGCATCCTGAAGCGGCTGCACCAGCGGCGCGGTGTTGAGCCCACCTTCGACAACATCCTGCACCGGGCCAGCGACGGCCTCGGCGAGGAAGGCAAAATCGACCGTATCGAAGCGCAGCGCGCCCGTGCCCTTGAGCACGGTCGCCGCGCGATCGAAGGTCAGACTGCCGGAAAACGCGTTGCGATCGGCCTTGCCTGTGATCTCCGTGATGGCGATGGCTTCGGGACTGGTCGTGACCGAGGCCTGCAAAGAGATCGGCAAGCCGGTGCCGGCCTGCGGCACGGCGATGCCGTTCATCATCAGATAGGGTTCGATATCGTCGCTCTTGGCGGTCACGGCGAGCGTACCGTCGAGGAATCCGTTCGCGGCCAGCATGGCGGTGCCCTTCGCGGAAATCGTCGTACTACCGGCGTTGAAAGACGCAGACACCGTCGCCGGTCCCTCCTCCGGCTGCGTCACGCGGATTGTGGCGCTGCCATCAGGCTCGGCATCGAAGGGCAGTGGATCAAGCCCGATCTGCCCGGCGAGCACGACGGATTGCGGGTTGAACAGGCTGCCCTCCAGCTCGAAGCGGCTGCCGGCCAGGAGATCGGCCGGCGTTTTCGCCGAAACGTTCAGTTCCAGACGCCCCTCATTGACGGGGCCGGTGACGGTCAGCGTCGCCGGCTTGTCCTCCGCCATGGTCGCCCGGATCGACAGGTCGGCATTGTCATAATAGCCGGCATTGGCGACGAAGCGGCTGAGAAGCGGATGGGCCGGCAGGTGGCGCGCCAGGAGATCGGCGACCGGCCGCATGGCTTCCGCCTTCAGCTTCACGTCGATGCCGGCGCTCGGTGCCAGCAATGTTCCGCCCAGCGTGCCGCTTGCCGACAGCGTCGCGCCCTCCAGTGAGGCGATATCGAGATGGCTCAGCGTCAGCAGTCCGTCCTTCATCGATAGCGCCGCATTGACGCCGCTGGCGCTTTCGCCGAAGGCGGTGAAGCGATCCACCTTGATATCCAGCGCCATCGCATGGTCCGCCAGCGTGCCGAGCGAGGCATCGCCGGCGACGAGACCGGTCAAAGCCTGCAGCGAGTCCAGCTGCACGTCGTTACCGCGCAGTTCCAGCGACAGGGTCGGCGCGGCATCGGAGCGGGATTCGCGCTCCAGCCGGCCGTTCAGCGACGCACCGCCAATGGCGATTTCCAGGCTCTCGAAGCGCTGCAATTCGTCCGTCAGGTTCACGTCGGCGGAAAAGCCCGCGGTCTTCAGCTTGCGGATTTCCGGATCGACGGAGCCGGCAAGCCAGGTGGCGAGGCCAGACGGCTGGTTGGACGCGACCAGCAGATTGCCGACGAAGCTGCGGTTTTCGCGCAATGTCAGCCGCCCCTTCGCCTCCAGCGCGGTGCGGCCCGGCAGCTGCGCATCCGCCCGGTCGATACGCCAGCCGTCTCCGTCAGGCTTCACGTCGAGGCGGATTTCGCGCACCGTGGTATCGCCCACCACGACGGCGGGCAGGAACAGACTGGCGCGGCCCGGCACCTGCGGGATCGGAATATCCGCGGCGATCGCCAGCAGCGCCTGAAGCCGCTGGCGGGCGGAAAGCTGCGGGTCTCGGCCAGTCTTTCCGGTCTCCCCGCTGTTGCCGATGCGCGAGACATCGATCTGCTGGCCATCGGCAATCAACAGGAATTCCGGCGCACGGCCGGTATCCAGCGTCGCCTCGCCCGTCACCACATAGGGGTCGGCGGCAGGCCCCGCTTCCAGTCGGTATTCGGGAATACGCACGCGCTCGTTGGAAAGCTCGAACTTGCCGGCGACGCGGATCGGATCGCTTACCACCTCGCCCTTGGCGCGCGGCTTTTCGGAAACGGTGAAACCGCCCTGATATTGCGGACGGAAATCGACGATCTTCAATGCCCCATCGAGATCGGCGGTGAAGGCAAGATTATCGGGCACTATGCGGGCGCGCATGGACAGCGCGCCATTCTCCACCTGCCCGCTCGACAGCTGGAAAGCCCCGCTTTCCCCATCGAGCGCACCGCGCCCATCGATGCGCCAGGGACCGGCCAGCGTTTTCGCCGAAATCTGCGCGTCGAGCCCGGAGACATGGCGCGTGCGGCCCGTCTGCTCGTCGACGAATTCGATGTCACCGCCGGTGATGGCGACATTTTCGAGGATGACCGTGCGGGCGGGGATATCCGACTTGCGGCCCCGCGCCCAGTCGAGTGTGCCGTCCTGGAAGAGCTTGATGCGGGCCTTGGGCTCCTCGATGCGCATGTCGAAGATCAGCGCCTCGCCTGAGAGGAACGGCGCCAGCTCCGCATCCATCGAGAAACGCGCGACCTCGACCAGCGGCTTGCCATCCTCCGGCGAGCCGACGCGCACGTCGTTCAGCGTCACGGATGGGAACGGGATGAGGCGGGCATCGACACTACCGTGCACGGTGACGGGGCGGCCCATGATGCGGCTCGCCTCGCGTTCGAAATCCTGCCGGAAATTCGTCCAATCGACGAAGAGCGGCGCCAGCAGCGCCACGAAGAGCGCCACGACCACAAGGCCGCCACCGATAAGCATGATCCTAGAAAGCACGCCGCATGCCTCGAATTCCAATCCACCGCGTCAGGATAACGCGAACTGCCGCTACAAAGTCGAAAAAATCTTGCCGGGGTTGAGAATGTTGTCGGGATCGAGCGCCTGCTTGATCTGCCTCATCAGGGTGACCGCGCCGCCAAGCTCCGTCGGCAGGAAAGCCTGCTTGCCCTGCCCGATGCCGTGTTCGCCCGTGCAGGTGCCGTCCATGGAGAGCGCGCGGGCGTTGAGGCGACCGACGAAGGCCTCGACCTTTTCGACATGAGCCGGGTCCTTGTCGTCGAAGACCACGCAGACATGGAAATTGCCGTCGCCGGCATGGCCGACGATTGGAGCGAGAAGACCATGCTCCTCGATGTCGCGCTCGGTCTCGGCCACGCAATCGGCCAGGCGCGAGATCGGCACGCAGACATCGGTCGCAATCGCCTCATAACCGGGACGCAGCGCCTTCGAGGCCCAATAGACATTGTGCCGGGCCTTCCAGAGCTTTGCCCGCTCCTCGGCATCGGCACTCCAGTGGAATTCGCCGCCGCCGCATTCGGCGGCGATGGCGCCGAATTCTTCCGATTGCAGGCGCACGCTCTCCTCCGTGCCGTGGAACTCCACGAACAGCGTCGGCTGCTCCGGCAGATCGAGACCGGAATAGGCGTTGCAGGCCTTGATCTGTAAGGTGTTGAGCAGTTCGATGCGGGCGACGGGAATGCCAAGCTGGATGGTCATGATCACGGCATTGCTGGCATCCTTCAGCGTCGGAAAACCGCAGATGCCGCCGGCGATGACGGCGGGGATGCCTTGCAGGCGCAGGGTCACGGAGGTCAGAACGCCAAGCGTGCCCTCCGCCCCGACGAGAAGGCGCGTAAGGTCGTAACCGGCCGAGGATTTGCGCGCCCGCCGGGCGGTGCGGATCTCCTCGCCGGTCGCCGTAACGGCGGTCACGGCCAGTACGTTGTCCTTCATCGTGCCGTAGCGCACGGCGTTTGTGCCCGAAGCGCGCGTCGAGGCCATACCGCCGATCGAGGCATTGGCGCCGGGATCGATAGGGAAGAACAGGCCGGTATCGCGAAGGTAGACGTTCAGCTCCTCGCGGGTGATGCCGGGTTCGACGGTGCAGTCGAGATCCTCGGCATTCACTTCGAGGACGCGCTTCATAGCGTTAAAATCGATCGAGATGCCGCCGAAGGGCGCATTGACTTGCCCTTCCAGCGAAGAGCCCGTGCCGAAGGGAATGACAGGCACCTTCAGCTCCGCGCACAGCCCAACGACCGCCTTCACCTCCTCGGCATTCTCCACGAAGACGACGGCATCGGGAAGCTGCGCGGGAATATAGGTGGTGGTGTGGGCGTGCTGCGTGCGGATCGCCTCGCCGGTCTGCAACCGCGTGCCGAAACGCGCCGAAAGCCGGGTTATCGCTGCGGCGATCCCCGCCTCGTTGCGCTGGCCCGTCCTGATATCCGCCAATGCCATGGTAAGGTCCTCACTCTCTGAGGTTTACTCAGCAAATTGACGCCCGGCTGTCCAGCCGCAATATCCGGTCATGCCCTGCATTTCCGGCAGCGATCACTCCGCCGCCTGCGGCAAGACCTCTTCTTTCGGCTGCTCTTTCTCGCGCGTGCGCGCCAGCATCTCGGCATGCTGGAGCTCGGCGGCAAGACGGCGCTCCTCATCGGCATGCGGGCTGGTGAAGCGGGCGATGACGAGATAGGCGACCGGCGTCAGATAAAGCGTCACGACCGTCGCAAGGCCAAGGCCACCGACCAGAACCCAACCGAGCGAGATGCGCGCTTCGGCACCCGCCCCACTTGCCAGCACCAGCGGCACCGCGCCGACGACTGTGGCGATCATCGTCATCAGCACCGGACGCAGGCGGATGTTGGCGGCATTCTCGATCGCGCTGCGGATATCCTGCCCCTGATCGCGCAGCTGGTTGGCGAATTCGACGATGAGAATGCCGTTCTTCGCCATGATACCGACAAGCAGCACGAGGCCGATCTGGCTGTAGATGTTGAGCGTCGTGCCGGTCAGGATCATTGCGAAGACGGCGCAGGCAAGCCCCAGCGGCACCGTCACCATGATGATGACGGCGCTGACGAAACTTTCGAACTGTGCCGAAAGCACAAGGAAGATGATGGCGATGGCGAAGCCGAAGGTGATGACGAGGCCGCTCGAATTCTCCTGCAACGAGGCCGCTTCCGCCATCGGCATCAGGCGCGAGCCCTCCGGCAGCAGGGGCTGCGCCATCTCCTCGACCATGGTGAGCGCATCACCCAACGCCAAGCCGTCCTTGAGGCCGGCGGAGAGCGAGACGGCGCGCAACTGCTGCTCACGTGAAAGCTGCGGCGCAACGGCCTTTTCTTCCAGGGTCGCGATGGACGACATCGGCACGATCTTGCCGTCGCCGGTCTTGAGGAAGATGTTTTCGAGGTCCATCGGGTCGTTGATGGGAGTCGTGGTGGAGGACAGTTTGACCGGGTAGGACTGCCCGTCGACATAGATATCGACGACGCTCGTGCCCTCCAGCATCGCCTGCAAGGCGGCGGAAAGGCCTGTAATGTCGATGCCGAGATCGGCCGCGCGCTCGCGGTCGACGGTCACGGAAAGCTGCGCCTGGTTGGCCTCGTAGTTGAGGCGCACGTTCTGGAAGCGGCCGCTGTCCTCGATCTTGCGCACCAGCTCCGCCGCCGCATTGCCGAGTTTGGTATAGTCGTTGCCGACAAGCGCCACCTGCAACCCGTTGCCAGCGCCGCGAATGCCGAGACTGTTCGGCTGCTGCGCGAAGGCGCGTACCGAGGGCACGTCGGCGACGGCCTTGTTGATATCCTGCACGATCTGCTGCTGCGAGCGCTCGCGCTCGCTCCAGGGCGCCAGCGTCAGCACCATGAAGCCGCTGTTCGTCGAACCGCCCTGCCCCGAAATGGAGAAGATGTTGACGATCTCGCCGCCGTCATAGAGCGGGCGCAGCTTGTCCTCGATCATCTTCATCTGGTCCTGCGCATATTCGAGCGACACGCCCTGCGGCGCATTGATGCGCAGCATCACCATCGAGCGGTCTTCGGTCGGCGTCAGCTCGGATTTGATGGTGAAGAACGAGGTGGCGCCCGCCGCCGTGAACAGCAGAGCGACGATGAAGACGATGAAGGGCGCGCCGAGGCAGGCCTTGAGCGACGCACGGTAGAAGCGCGACGCGGCTCCGCCGATGCGGGCGAGGATGCCGGTATGTTCATGCGTCATGTCCTTCGTCAGCATGCGCGACGCGAGCATTGGGCAGAGCGTCAGCGCCACGAAGGAGGACAGCAGGATGGCGAAGGCGAGCACGAAGCCGAATTCGCGGAAGAGCCGGCCCGCCTGCCCCGGCAGGAAGGAGAGCGGCACGAAGACGGCGGCAAGTGTGGCCGTCGTTGCGATGACCGCGAAGAACACTTCCAGCGTGCCCAAAATGGCGGCGGCGCGCGGCTTCAGGCCCTCGGCCCGGCGGCGCACGATGTTTTCCAGCACCACGATGGCATCGTCCACCACGAGGCCGGTCGCCAGCACGATGGCAAGCAGCGTCAGGATGTTGACGGAGAAGCCCGCCATATAGATCGCCGCGATGGTGCCGATCAGCGCGATCGGCATGCTGATCGTCGGAATGAGCGTCGCGCGCCAGTCGAGCAGGAAGAGATAGATGACGAGCGTCACGATCAGGACGGCGACGACAAGCGCGATCTCCACCTCATGGATGGCACCATCGATGAAGACGGCGTCGTCGCTGGTGATCTTGATCTGGGTACCCTCGGGCAGGATCGTGCCGAACTGCGCGACCATCTGCTTCACGCCGGCGGAGATGTCGAGCGTGTTGGACTGTGCCTGGCGGATGATGCCGAGGCCGATGCCCTGCCGTCCGTTGGAACGCAGCGCCGTCGAGCCCTCGTCCGGGCCGAGCGTGACCATGGCGACGTCGCCGAGGCGCACGTGGTTTTTCAGGATGAGGTTTTCGAAGTCGGACGGCTTGGTCAGGTCGGCCGTGGCACGCACCGTGATATCCTGGCTCTGGCTCTTCAGCGAACCGGCCGGCACGTCGAAGGCGGCGGTCGCCAGCGCGTTGCGCAGGTCGGCCACCGTCAGCCCACGCGCCGCAAGTTTCGCCTGATCGACATCGACGCGGAAAATCTTCTCCTGATCGCCATAGACCGCCACGTCGGCGACGCCCTCGACGGAGGCAAGCCGGTCGGTGATCTCGTTTTCGGCCAGCAGCGTCAGGTCTTCGAGCGACAGCGTGTCGGAGGTCAGCGCAAGCCGCATGATCGGCTGGCTATCCGCATCGGCCTTCACCACGCGCGGGTCGTCGGCATCGTCGGGCAGCTGGTTCGTCACGCGGCCGAGCGCATCGCGCACGTCGTTGGCGGCCTGGTTGATATCCGTGGTGTCGGAAAACTCCAGCGTCACGCGGCTGCGGCCGAAGGACGAGACGGAAGAGATTTTCTTGATGCCCTGCACGCGCGAAACGCCACCCTCGATGACATCGGTCAGCTCGCGGTCGATGGTTTCCGGCGACGCGCCGTCGAAATCGGTGGTGACGCTGATGACCGGCTGGTCGACGGAGGGCAATTCGCGGATTTCGACGCCCGTGAAGGCGGCAAGGCCGGCGATGATGATCAGCGTGTTGAGCACGAGAGAGAGAATCGGCCGGCGAATGAAAAGCGCGGTAAAACCCGCCTTGCCGCCATCGTTCATTCCGCTCGCCTCGCCCGACATCACGTGCCCTCCGCGACGGCAGGTTTTTCCTTGATGCCGCGCTCTTGCGCCGTGCGCACAGCCCCGCCCGGCCGCAGCGTCTGCACGCCCTCGGTGACGACGGCATCTCCCTCGGCAAGCTCAGCCTTGACCAGCACCTTATCGGGATTGCGCTGCACGATATGGACCGGCACGCGTTCCGCCTTATCGCCCTTCACGCGCCAGATATAGGAACCGTCGGCGCTCCATTGGAGCGAAAGCGGATCGACGCTCGGATAGAGATCGCCGGCAAAGTGCATGGCCACCTGGAAGGACATGCCGGCGCGCAGCACGTCTTCGGGATTGGCGATGCGGGCGCGGACGCGCAGCGTGCGGCTTTCCTGGTCGATGCGGTTGTCGATCGCCTGCACCGTTCCTGTGAAAACGTCGCCCGGCCGCGCGACCGCCGTCGCACTCACCTCGCCGCCGACCTTGATGCTGGTGGCAAACCGCTCCGGCACCCAGTAGTCGACGAGGATTTCCGAGCGGTCGTCGATGCGGGCAATCGCCGTCGACGTCGTGACATAGTCGCCCGGATTGACGGAGATGATGCCGACCACGCCGCCATAGGGTGCGGTGATATCGCGGCGACGCAGCGTCAGTTCGGCATTGCGCAGGGCCAGTTCGGCGGCCTTCAACGCGGTCTGCGCATCCTGCAGATCGGCCGTGCTGGTGGAGGAACGGAGATTTTCCAGGCGTTTCAGCTTCTGCTGGGCGGCTTCGACGGTGACGCGCGCCTGATCGGCGGCGATCTTCTGCTCGTCGCTGTCAAGCCGGGCGATGACAGCCCCCTGCTCCACCCGCGTGCCGGATTCGACGAGGACTTCGGTGAGATTGCCGGTGGCATAGGGCGTGACCGTCACGGTGCGGATCGCCTCGCCGTCGCCGATGGCGTTCAGGCGATCGTTGACGGTGGCCATGGCGACCGGCTTGGTGACGACGAGCGTCGGCCCGCCGCCGAAGCCGCCGCGACGGCCGCCGCCCTGCCCATTGGCCTGGCTCCCGCCGTCCGCCTTCTCCTCAGAGGCCGGCGCGATGGCCGCGACAAGCGGCGCCGGCAGGCCGGCAGCCGTCAGCATCCCGTTTGCGCCGGGCGCGAAGCGGCCCCAGAGCAAAACCCCGGCCGCAATGACGCCAAGGCCGATAAGGAGCTGTTTCCAAACCCGCATGCACTCTCTCTCCGATGGAAGCGAACCGTCACGTTTTGCAGTGCGACATAGGGCAAGTATCCCGTTTTGGAAATGAACCGGCAATGAAAGAATCGGATCATTACGGAATTGTAAGATTGAGGCTTCGGTCTGTTACCGAAATGTAAGAAAACGTGGAGAAATCTTCCCCTGCCGCGCCTTATCCGAGCATGGGCGTGACTGGACGCTCCTTTCCCTTGTGATAGCTTTTCTGCCGGCCCACAGGCCGCAAACTATTTCAGTATTCTTTCATAAACCTATTGAACGAGAGGGGAAACCATGTGCGACGCCTGCATTATTGACTCCGTGAAATCCCGCATGCTTTCGAGACGAAGCTTCTTCCGCGCCGCCGCCGCGGGCGGGGCCGCTGTCGCCGCCGCAAGCTCAGGGGTACTCAGCCCGGCTTTCGCCCAGGCGCCATCGAAGGTGACGGACCTGACGCACGAACTCCACGAGGAATTTCCGACCTTCTTCGGCCAGCAGCAGTTCTGGCGCGAACAGAAGTTCAATTACAAGGAACACAAGTTCAACCTCTTCGAGCTGCGCGTCAACGAACACACCGGCACCCATCTCGATGCGCCGCTGCACTTTTCCGAGGACGGGACTTCGGTCGCCGAAATCCCGGTCTCCGATCTCGTCGTGCCGCTCGCCGTCATCGACATCAGGGAGAAGGCCGATGCCAGCCCGGATGCCCAGCTGACGCCGGACGACATCAAGGCCTGGATCGCAGCCAATGGCGACCTGCCGGAGAAAGCCTGCGTGGCGCTCCATTCCGGCTGGGGCAAACATCTCGGCACGGACAAGTTCCGCAATGCGGATGCCGACGGCAAGCTGCACTTCCCAGGCTTCCATGTCGAAGCGGTGCAGTATCTTGCGGAAAATTCGAGCGCCGTCGGCATCGCGGTCGATACGCTCTCGCTCGACTATGGCCTCTCGCCGGATTTCGCCACGCACTACGCCTGGCTCTCCTCCGGTAACTGGGGGCTTGAAGGCGCGGCCAATCTGGACCAGCTTCCGGCAAAGGGTGCCACGATCTTCGTCGGCGCGCCGAAAGTGCGCGGCGGCACGGGCGGCCCGTCCCGCGTCTTCGCACTCGCCTGATGTCTGCCGGCCGGCGGTTCGCCGCCGGCCTTTCCGGAGGAGACTACCATGAGCACCGTCAAGCCTGCCGAAAACATCGAAGCCGACCCGCGCGTCAAGGCCGTCTTCGACGACATCCGCGCCGTCAGGAAATCGGATTTCGTCAACAATATGTGGCGCTACCTCGCCTTCGATCCGGCGCTGCTGGAACGCACCTGGGCGGAGGTGAAGGCCGTGATGGCGACGCCCTCGACGCTCGATCCGCTGGTAAAGGAAATGCTCTACATCGCCGTCTCCGTCACGAACGGCTGCTCATACTGCGTCCACTCCCACACCGCCGCCGCCAAGGCGAAGGGCATGACGGAGGCGCAATATGGCGAACTGCTCGCCATCGTCTCGCTCGCCGGCAAGACAAACCAGCTGGCGACAGCATTGCAATTGCCCGTGGACAGCGTTTTCGATGCCGAGCGCGCAATGCCCTGAGCGAGCAGCGCTTTCCACAATCTTTCCACCCCTGTTCTTCCCCGTGGAATAAAAGCAGAACGGAAAACTGGTCTTTCGGACCCGAATCACTACATTGAGCCGCATGATCAGCGGTTACGACGACATTCCCTTCTTCGATGAAGACCCGCAGCTCGGCGCAAAGCCTGCCGCTCCGGCCAAGCCGTCCGGCGGTATCGGCATTGCCGCGCGCGCCATGGCAGCCCGCGATGCGCAGCGCGCGCCGGACTATCTTTCCGGCCTCAACCCCGAACAGCGCGAGGCGGTCGAGACCGTCGACGGCCCCGTTCTGGTGCTCGCCGGCGCCGGCACCGGCAAGACGCGCGTGCTCACCACCCGCATCGCCCACATTCTCGCCACCGGCCGCGCCTTCCCGAGCCAGCTTCTCGCCGTGACCTTCACCAACAAGGCGGCGCGCGAGATGAAGGAGCGCATCGGCCTGCTGGTCGGCGGCGCCGTCGAGGGCATTCCGTGGCTCGGCACGTTCCACTCGATTGGCGTGAAGCTTCTGCGCCGCCATGCCGAACTCGTCGGCCTGCGCTCGGATTTCTCGATCCTCGACACCGACGACGTCGTGCGCCTGATCAAGCAGATCCTGCAGGCCGAAAGCATCGACGACAAACGCTGGCCGGCCAAGCAGTTCGCCGGCATGATCGACGGCTGGAAAAACAAAGGCCTCGATCCGGCGCAGATCCCGGAAGGCGACGCCCGCGCCTTCGCCAACGGCAAGGGCCGTGAACTCTACGTCGCCTACCAGAACCGCCTGAAGACGCTGAACGCCTGCGATTTCGGCGACCTTCTGCTGCACCCGATCCGCATGTTCCGCGCCAATCCGGATGTGCTGGCCGAGTACCATCAGAAATTCCGCTATATCCTCGTCGATGAGTATCAGGACACCAACACCGCCCAATATATGTGGCTGCGCCTGCTCGCCCAGCGCCCCAAGGGCACGCCGCAGAATGTCTGTTGCGTCGGCGACGACGACCAGTCGATCTATGGCTGGCGCGGCGCGGAGGTGGACAACATCCTGCGCTTCGAGAAGGATTTTCCCGGCGCCAAGGTCGTCAAGCTGGAGCGCAATTATCGCTCGACGGCCCATATTCTGGGCGCCGCCGGCCATCTGATCGCCCATAACGAGGACCGGCTCGGCAAAACGCTCTTCACCGACCGGCATGACCCCGATGACGACAAGGTCGTCGTTCACGCGGCCTGGGATTCCGAGGAGGAGGCCCGCGCCGTCGGCGAGGAGATCGAGCAGCTCCAGCGCAAGGAGCACAAGCTCAACGACATGGCGATCCTGGTGCGTGCGTCCTTCCAGATGCGCGAATTCGAAGACCGTTTCGTCACGCTCGGCCTCAATTACCGCGTCATCGGCGGTCCGCGCTTCTACGAGCGGCTCGAAATCCGCGATGCCATGGCCTATCTGCGCCTCGTCAGCCAGCCGGCCGACGACCTCGCCTTCGAGCGTATCGTCAATACGCCGAAACGCGGCCTTGGCGATACGACCATCCGCAACCTGCACGACTATGCCCGCGCCCGCGACATCCCCATGCTCGCCGCCGCAGCGGATATCATCGAGACGGACGAGCTGAAGCCGAAGGCGCGCAAGGCGCTGTTCGACGTCGTCACGGATTTCCGCCGCTGGCAATCGCTGCTGGAGACCACGCCGCACACCGAGCTTGCCGAGCAGATCCTCGACGAGAGCGGCTATACCGCCATGTGGCAGGCCGACAAGTCGGCCGAAGCGCCGGGCCGGCTGGAAAACCTCAAGGAACTCATCCGCTCGATGGAGGCCTTCGAATCGCTGCGCGGCTTCCTCGACCATGTGTCGCTGGTCATGGATGCCGAGCAGAACGCCGAGCTCGATGCCGTCTCGATCATGACGCTGCATTCGGCCAAGGGCCTCGAATTCGAGACCGTCTTCCTGCCCGGCTGGGAGGAAGGCCTCTTCCCGCACCAGCGCGCGTTGGATGAGGGCGGCCGCTCGGGGCTGGAAGAAGAACGACGCCTCGCCTATGTCGGCATCACGCGGGCAAAGCGCCGCTGCCACATCTGGTTCGTCTCGAACCGCCGCATCCACGGCCTCTGGCAATCGACATTGCCCTCGCGTTTCCTCGACGAATTGCCGGAAGCCCATGTCGAAGTCGCCGAGGTGGAGCAATCCTATGGCGGGTACGGCCGCGGCGGCGGCTACGGCCAATCGCGCTTTGACAAGCAGGAGCCGTTCCAGAACGCCTATTCGACGCCCGGCTGGCGCCGCGCGCAGGCCAACCGCACGGATGCGACGCGCGACAACTGGGGCTCCCGCTCCGGCCACGCGGTGGAGCGCATCGGTTATGGCGAGAGCGGCCCGCGATCGAAGACGATCGACGGGGAACTGGTGGCGAAGTCCACCACGACCGAGCCGTCGAAATTCTCCGTCGGCGACCGTGTCTTCCACATCAAGTTCGGCAACGGCAACGTCTCGGCAATCGAGGGCAACAAGCTGACGATCGATTTCGACCGCGCCGGCCAGAAACGCGTGCTCGACGGCTTCGTCGAACGGGCGTGACGGGGCCGGCCTGCGGCCCCGCCTTCGCTGTTCTCAGGATGCCTTGCGCATCGCGCCGAGACGCGCGGCGCGCTCCTCGGGGGACCAGATTTCGCTGCCGTCACGACGGCGGGCGCGACGGTTGAGCTGGAAGCGGTTCACCAGTTCGCTGAGGGTGATCGCGCCCTCCGCGAGCGTCTGGCTGGTCGAGGTCGTATGCTCGACCATGGCGGCATTTTCCTGGGTGATCCGGTCGACGTCGCTCACCGCCGCGCTGATCTCCTCTAGGCCGCTCGCCTGCTCGGCGGCGGAGGTGGCGATGGCGTCGACATTGTGGTCGATCTCTTCGACGAAATTGCCGATTTCCCGCAGCGCCCGGCCTGTTTCACCGACGAGCCGCACGCCCTCCTGCACTTCCGCGCTGGAATTGGTGATCAGAGTCTTGATCTCGCGCGCCGCCTTGGCGGAGCGCTGGGCAAGCTCGCGCACCTCCTGCGCCACGACGGCAAAGCCCCTGCCCGCCTCCCCGGCGCGCGCGGCCTCGACGCCGGCGTTCAGTGCCAGGAGGTTGGTCTGGAAGGCGATCTCGTCGATCACGCCGATGATCTGACTGATCTCGCTGGAAGCAGCTTCGATGCGCTGCATGGCGCTGACGGTGTCGTTGACCACGCCGGCGGAGCTATGGGCTGAAGCACGGGCGTCCTGCACCAGCTTGCGCGTCTCGCGGGTGCGGTCCGTCGAGGAACGAACGGCGACCGTCGCCTGCGTCAGTGCAGCCGCGGTCTCTTCCAGAGCGACGGCCTGTTGGCGCGTGCGCTCGGAAAGCTCCTCGGCCGCCTTGCGCATGTCCTGCCCGCTGCGGTTCTGCGTATAGGTCTGGTCGAGCACCTCCGACAGCGTTTCCTGGAAGGCACCGATCGAATTGTTGAAGTCTCGGCGCAGCGGCTCGAATTCGGGAATGAAGGCGTTGTCGATCGTCATGCGGATATTGCACTCGGCAAGACGGCCGAGACCGGCACCAATCTCCTCGATCGCTCGCACGCGCTCGGTCACGTCGGTCGCGAATTTCACGACCTTGAACACCCGGCCATCGGCATCGAGGATCGGGTTGTAGGAGGCCTGGATGTGGATCTTGCCGCCGCCTTTGGTGAAGCGCGTGAACTGGTCGGAAACGAAATGCCCCTCGCCAAGCCGTTTCCAGAAGTCGCGATAGGCAGTGCTTGCCACATGCTCCGGCTGACAGAACATGGAATGGTGCCGGCCGACGATCTCGGACAGCTGGTAGCCGAGTACGGCCAGAAAATTCTCGTTGGCCGTCAGAATCTTGCCATCGGGGGTGAATTCGATGACGGCCTGCGCGCGGCCGAGCGCCGTCAGCTTGCCGTCGTCCTCCATCGCTTTGCGCTTGGCGGCGGTGATGTCGGTGGCGAACTTCACGACCTTGTAAGGCTTGCTGCCGCGGAAGATCGGATTGTACGACGCCTCGATCCAGATTTCGCGCCCGCCCTTGGCGACGCGCTTATACTGGCGCTGGTCGAAACGCCCCTCGGCCAGTTGCGCCCAGAAGGCCGCATATTCGGGCGAGCGCGCCTCTTCCGGCTCGACGAAGATGCGGTGATGTTTACCGACGATCTCCGAAAGCTCGTAACCAACCGTATCAAGGAAATTCTTGTTGGCATGCAGGATCTTGCCCGTCAGATCGAATTCGATGATCGCCTGCGATTTGTTCATCGCGGCAAGCACGGCGCGGGCATTCATTCCAAAATCGAAAGCAGTCACGTTCGTTCCCCAACCAACTGGATTTGGCAAGAATTGACCGAAAATTGTTAGCGTTTTCTAAACCAACCGTTTTTGCGCATAACATTTAAGAGGAAAGTACGACAAAACGAAAACCGGCGCCCAAAGGCACCGGTTTTTGAAGAGAAACAGTCGGTTTCGGATCAGGCGCCGGCCTTGCGGTAGAGCGCGGCGAGCTGCGTGCGGGAGGACGGGATTTCCGGGACTACGACCATCATCGTGATATGCCCGCGCTTGAAGGCATTGAGGAACGGCTCGTAGTTCTGGAAGGCGACACAGCCATGCGAGCCTTTCTGGCCGCGCAGAAGGTTGGTGTGGGTCAGAAGGCCCGTGCGGTTCTTCGGATCACGCCCGTCGACGGAGAGCATGCGGATGGCTTCCACGCCATGGAAACGCTGCTCGCGCATCCGGAGGCGATAGATGCCGGCCGGGGTCGGTCCCGTCATCTTCACGTGCTCGTAGCCCGGATTGTCGCGCATCTTGCCGATGCCGGAATGGGCGCGCAGCTTCGTGCCATCGGGCATGTAGACCGTCGCGTTGGAGACGTCATAGATCGCGACCTTCGTGCCACGGCCCGGCCAGCCGGTGCCGGAACCCTTGCTCTTGAAGAGATCGCCGAACAGCGAGCGCTCGGGCTTCACGAGCGCGACGTCTTCATCCTTGTCGTCAGCCTTGGCATCGTCGCGCTTGTTGGTGCGCGCAACGGGTTTTTCCTCGACGACGGGCTTTTCGATGGTGACGGTTTCGAGCGCGGGGCGTGCTTCCGGCAGCGGAATTTCGCTGAGAAGGTTTTCCTCCTCGATATCCGGCTTCTTCATGACGAGGCCGAAGGGCTGGATATCCTTGCGGGCGGATTGATCCTCGATGAGCGCGGTGACGAGCGTCGGCTGGCCGGTAATGGCCTTTTCCTGCTCGACCGAGCGCTCGGCGCGCGCGACGGCCGCGTCGATCATTGCGGCTTTGGCCTTTTCGCGCTTCACGACGGCGGCAAGCTGCAGGGAGATCTTGCGCTGGTGCGCGACCTGGATCGCCTCGGCCGTCAAAAGCTTCTGGCGAAGCTCGCTTTCCGACGGCTTGGAGAGACGGCCGAATTTCTGGATTTTCAGCGAGCGCTCGGTGGTGTCCTTGCCGGCCGCGAGCGACGCGACATGAAGGGGAGCCGACAGGCTCTTCTTGCCTTCAGAGAGCGAAGAGGCCGCATGCTGCATCGCGCCCAGCGTCGAGACGACGGCCCAGGCGGACCCGGCGATGACGCCGCAAGCAAGCAATGCGCTGAGAAGGATACCGCCGGAACGACCCGAACGGGTTTTCGCCGCGGAACGCGCGGAACTGTACACAGACGCCATGATACTTGTTACCCGAAACTCGTTACTCAACGCGGCCGCGGAAACAACACTCCGAGAGCCACTACGCTGGCGGCGGTGGGAGCCACGGGCTCCAGAGTTCCGCCGAACGAGCAAAGAATGACGAAATATGGTAAGCAAATCCTAAACGGCGCCTCGTGTTTTTGAAGGAGTCTGCCGGGAGGTCCTCAACACCCGGCGAAACTGCCCTGTCACGAGATTGCGGCGCTCGCGTGTCCGAACGCCGTCGCCTCCCTAGAATTGGGGATGCCGGCTTAACCAGTCGGTCGCTTTTTCGTAAGCCGCGGCCGCCGAGAGCACATCCCGGTCCGCCCGCGCCGGGCCGATGATCTGGATGCCGGCCGGCAGACCATTGTCGCCAAAACCCGCCGGCATGGCGGCGACCGGCAGGCCCGCGAGCGTCGGGCCGATCACCACCTCCATCCAGCGGTGATAGGTATCCATCATGCGCCCGCCGACCGTCTTCGGCCAGTCCATCCCGGCATCGAAAGGGAAGACCTGTGCAGAGGGCAGGATCAGGAAATCATACTTTTCGAAGAGACCGGCGACATAACGATGCCAGTCGCTGCGCGCCAGCGAGGCGGCATAGACGTCCTTTGCCGTAAGCTGCTCGCCGTTTTCGATCTCCCAGATCATCTCCGGTTTCATGCGCGCCCGCTTCGCCGGATCGGCATAGTCGGCCGCCTGGCCGTTGGCGACGAGGAAATGACGCAGCGTGCGCCAGGTCTGCCAGAGCCTGTCCATGTCAAAACCGGGCGCGACATCCTCGACGGTGCAGCCGAGCCCGCGGAAAACATCGAGCGAAGCGCGGCAAAGCTCCAGCACGCCGGGCTCGAAGGGCAGATAGCCGCCGAAATCGCCAAGCCAGCCGATGCGGGCGCCCGAGAGATCGCGGTGCGGATCATAGGCCAGGCTTTCATCGGTCAGCGACAGCGGGTCGCGCGGATCGTGCCCGGCCTGCGTGGCAAACAGCGCGGCGACATCGGCGACGGTACGGCCCATCGGACCGTTGACGGCGAGCTGGCCGAGGAAGAGTTCGTTGCCGAGCGACGGGATGCGGCCGAAGGACGGGCGGAAGCCGATGACATTGTTGAAGCCGGCCGGATTGCGCAGCGAGCCCATCATGTCGGAACCATCGGCGACCGGCAGGATCTGCGCCGCAAGCCCCGCCGCAGCACCACCGGAGGAACCGCCGGCGCTCTTGGCCGTATCGTAGGGATTGCGCGTAACGCCGAAGACCGGATTGTAGCTGTGCGATCCCAGGCCCATTTCCGGCGCATTGGTCTTGCCGATGATGATGGCGCCGGCCGCGCGGATGCGCTCGACATGGATATCGTCATAGTCAGGCACGAAATCCGCGTAGTTCGCCGAGCCGAAGGAGCAGAGGATACCCTTGGCCTCCGACAGGTCCTTGATGGCGAAGGGCATGCCGTGCAGCCAGCCGCGGTATTCGCCGGCCGAGAACGCCCGGTCGGCCTCGTCAGCCTCGGCCAGAAGTTCCTCAGTCGGGCGCAGGCTGACGATGGCGTTGATGCGGGGATTGATCGCAGCGATGCGGTCGAGATAGGCCGCCATCACGCTTCGGCAGGTCAGCCGGCGTTCGGCGATGGCGGCGGAAAGGGCAAGGGCGGAAAGGGCGGTGATGTCCTGCAAGGTCGGCTCCGGCATTTGTCTGTGACAGAGCTAGCAGGCCGTATGCGGGAGCGCCAGCCTAGCCTTTCAGCCTAGCTAGGCGCCCTGGCGGAAGGCGAGCGCCAGCAGCGCCACCGCAGCCAGCGAGCCCAGCGTGCGAATATGGTTCCACATCACCCAGACATCGAGATAGCGCTGCCAGAGTGTCGCCTGCTCCGGACTGCCGGCAGGGGCCGCGACTAGCGCATCGTTGAGCGGCACGTTGAAGACCGCGGTCACGCCAAAGACCGCGACGAGGAAGACGATGCCACCCGCCATCGCCATCAGCCCCGCCGCCCCGCCCTGCATGTAGCCGATGATCGCGAGGACGAGCGACAGCAGCGTCGCGCCGAAGAAGGCGGAAAAGAACAGCGGGTTCTGGATGACCGCGTTGATCGCATTCATCGCCGCTGCACCCTCGGCCGGCGACAGGCGTGCAAAGGCCGCCATGATGCAGACGGAGAAGATGAAGAACAGGCCCGCATTGAGCGCCGTCGCGAGAATGGCGAGGAAGGTCAGGATGGGAAACAGGCTTGCCATGGTCAGGTCCTCCAGAAACCGGTTGCAGCGACATCGCGGGCAAAATCGGCAAAATCGCGCGGCGGGCGGCCGAGCACGCGGTGAATATCGTCGCTCAGGCGCTCATTGCGTCCGTCAAGCACCGAGCCGAAGAGATAGCTGACGAGCCAGATGACGTCTTCCGGCATCTGCGCGTCCCGCAGCATCTCCGCATAGGCATCGATCGTGACGGGCGTATAGGTGACCGCACGCTCGCCCGCTGCGGCAAACTCCGCCACGGCCTGCGAAAACGTCATCAGCCGCGGACCGGTCAGTTCGTAGGTCTTGCCGGCATGCCCTTCCTCCGTCAGCGCTGCGACGGCCATGTCGGCGACATCGGCCGTATCGACGAAGGGTTCGCGCACCGTGGCCGAGGGCAGAACGAGCTCGCCGGCAAGGATCGGTTCGGCAAACAGGCCCTCGCTAAAATTCTGGAAGAACCAGCTGCCGCGCAGCACCGTCCAAGCGAGGCCCGCCTCCTTCATCGCCTCCTCGCTGACCTCGGCCGCATCCTCGCCGCGCCCGGAGAGCAGCACGAGGCGCTGGACACCGGCTTCGGCGGCAAGGCGCGAGACAAGGCGGATATCGTCGTCGGAGCCCGGCACCGCCAGATCCGGCTGATAGGCGATATAGACGGCATCCACGCCCGCAAGCACCGCCGGCCAGCCGGCGGCATCGCGCCAGTCGAACGGGATCGCCGCCGAGCGCGAGCCGATCCGCACCTCATATCCCCGCGCCCGCAGCCGTTCGGCCACCGGCCGTCCGGTTTTGCCTTCACCACCCATAACCAGAATACGCTTCATCTCTCATCCTCCAAAATGTGAGCTTTACTCATATTTGCAAAATGTGAGGAATCCTCGTATTTGTCAAGCGTGATTTGCGCCAAGCTTTGGAGAGAGCGATGAACGACACGCAGATGCGCCGCGCGCCGAGCCAGAAGCGCAGCCGCGAGCGGGTGGATGCCATTCTTGCCAATGCGACTGAGATGATTGCGCAAACGGGCAGCGACGCGCTGCGCATGAGCGAGCTTGCCCAGCGCACGGGCATCTCGATCGGCTCGCTCTACCAGTATTTCCCCGACAAGAGCGCCGTCGTGCATGCGCTTGCCGAGCGCTGCAACGAGGAAAGCCGCGTCTGCATCGCCGAAGGCCTTTCCACCGTCACCAGCATGGAAGACCTCGCCGCCGCCTTCGGCGCGCTGATCGACACCTATTATGCGATCTTCCTCGCCGAGCCCGTCATTCGCGACATCTGGTCCGCCGTGCAGGCGGACGGTGCCTTGCGGGCGATGGAGGTGGAGGAAAGCCGCCGCAACGGCGCCCTGCTCGGCGCTCGGCTGAAGGCGTTGCGACCGACGGTCGATCCCGCAAAAATCGACGCGACGGCCCTGCTCGTCATGCATCTTGGCGAAGCCACGATGCGCCTTGCCGTCTCCGTCGAGCGGGCGGAGGGCGATGCGCTGGTCGATGCCTACAAGCGCATGGCGATCCGCGACCTGACGGCACTGTAGAACGGTCCTATTTCGCGGCGCGGCGCTGCTCCAGCACTTCGGCCGCCTCCAGCAACGTCGCGAAAAGATAGGAAATCCGGTCGCTGCGCGTCTCGCCATACCAGATCTGCGGCACCATCACGCGAAAGCGGGTTTCGAGCAGATCGGCCAGCGCCTGCGTGTCGCCCATCCATTCCAGCGCATCGGCATAGAGGTTCATCACGCTCGGCGCCGGGAAACGTGCCAGCAAATCCTCGAAGCCCCGCTTCACCAGATCGGGATCGCACAGCGTATCGACGAGCTCGTGGCTGCCGACATCGGTATTGGCCTGCTGGATCAGCGCATAGAAGCCCATCCCGAAACGGTCCTCGGTCAGCTTGGCCGCGCGGCGGGCAAAATCCTCGAGATCCCGTTCATCCCGGCCAAGCCAGCGCGGCATGATCATGCGGGCATGGGCGCGGCACAGATCGATATTGTAGCGATCGAGCAGCCAGGCGCGCTCGAAGCGTGCCTTGAACGTCTCGAAATTGCCCTCGTTGGCCGAGCGGCGGTAATCGCTCATCCGCCAGCTGAAATCACTCGGATCGGCATGGCTATCGAGCACCACGTCTGCCTCCTTCAGCAGCGCTTCATAACCCTGCCATTGCTCGGCCCTGACGTCCCGGCCCCAGCCGGTGCCGCGCCGCACGAAGGCGGTGACGCGGAGCGCGTCGGCATAGGTCGCGGCGGAAAAGGCGGACGGACTGCGCTCGATGAACGCCCGGAAAGGCGCAAGCCCATCCTCATGCGCCTGAGCCGCCGCTTCCTCGTCGGGCAGCTCGGTGAAGGGTTCCAAAAACCAGTCCCGCACCAGCGAATAGAGCGGCTTGCCGTTTTCCGCAATGACACCGCCCGCCCGCGCCGCCTCGAAAGTCCGTTGGTAAGTCTCGAAACCGCCGCTCCGCCAGGCCGCGCGCATGGCGTCGCGCTGCGGGATGAGGGCCGGTATCTCGTCATGGAGCTCGACGAGGGAGAGGTCGTAGTCGCGAACCAGCCGTTCCTCGTCGGAAAGCGGCTCGGACGGTGCGGCCGGTGCTCGGCCGAAAATCCTGCTCGCAAGACCGGCGAGAATAGTCTTGAACCCCATGTCGCTCCACTCCCCCGGGCAAAGCCCGCCTGCCCCGCACCCCCCGGGACACACAGCAGACGGCTGCCCCAGGGACGCTATTCACCGCCATCACCGTTTTTTGAAGATGGCCCGCTCTTTCCCCGTCGCGCGCGTGCTACATTTAAGGATGGCAGATGCATGGATGGGTGACGGTCATGCTGACGATGCTTGCCTTGCTGATGAGCCTCACATCCGGCACCACGCTCGCCGCTTCCGGGGAAGACGTCGACGTGGAGCTGGTCCTGGCGGTCGATGTGTCCGGGTCGATGGATATCGAGGAGGCGCAGATCCAGCGTGCTGGCTATGTCGATGCGCTGCGCCACGCCGAGTTCATCAATGCCGTGCGCGACGGGCTGACCGGCCGCATCGCCATCACCTATTTCGAATGGGCCGGCACGGTTCGCGACAGCTCGCACATCCCCTGGCAGATCATCTCCGGCCCCAACGACGCCAACGCCTTCGCCGCCCTGCTGGAGGCCCGCCCGATCGCCACGCGCCGCGGCACCTCCATTTCCAGCGCCATCGCCTATGGCGCAAAGCTCTTCGACGCCAACAGCTATTCCGGCATGCGTCGAGTCATAGACGTCTCCGGCGACGGCCCGAACAATTTCGGCCCGCCTGTGACACCGACGCGCGATGCCGCCAATGCGCTCGGCATCATCATCAACGGCCTCGCCATCATGATCCGCCCGTCCGCCGCCTATGGTTCGCTGGACGACTACTATTCGAACTGCGTCATCGGCGGCCCCGGCGCCTTCGTTCTGCCGGTGCAGGAGCCGGAGGATTTCGCCATCGCCATCCGCCGCAAGCTGATCCTCGAAGTCAGCGGCGCCGAGCCGCCCGCCCGCATCCTGCCGGCCGCCGGCAGCGACGTCGATTGCCTGATCGGCGAGCGGCTGCGCCCCAGCAACATGGACCGCTACTACCCCGAACTCGACCGCTAAAAACCTGTTCCAGCCGAAACAGCGCCCTCGTGTCACAGTGACCGTACTGGATGAAATCCCTTCATCCTTTCACGGGAAGAGAGGAGACTGAAATGCGCAAATTCCTCATGTCCGCCGTTGTCGCGACCATCGCAGCGGTATCCTTCGCAGCCCCCTCGCAGGCCGGCGGCTTCTATTTCGGCTTTGGCGGTGGCCATGGCTGGGGTGGCCATCACGGCTGGGGCGGCCACCATGGCGGCTATGTCACCCACTACTATGGCCATCGCCGGCATTGCTTCTGGAAGAAGATCAAGCGCTACGACCACTGGGGCAACCTCGTCATCAAGCGCGTGAAGGTCTGCCGTTAAGCAGCGGCACTGTCCCGGCTTTCGCCGGAAATCCCGCCTGCCCCGGTCGCCCATCGGCCGGGGTTTTCCCCTTTTTGGAAAACGCACGTTTCACAAGCTATTCCTTTTGCACGAAAATCGTGCTTATATTGAATGAACGTTCAGCAAAATAATGGGGAGCGACATGAACGAGATGATCCGCGATATCAGCATTCCCAACGACTGGGACCGGAGCGGACTTCCCGGCTGGTGTTATCACAGCCCCGCGCTTCTGGAGCTGGAAAAGCAGCATGTCTTCCGCGAGCACTGGCAGATCGCCTGCCATGTTTCCGACATTCCCGAGCCAGGCAACTACCTCACCATGGATGTCGTCGGCGAGCGTGCACTCATCCTGCGCGGACAGGACGGCACGGTGCGCGCCTTCCACAATATCTGCCGCCATCGCGGCTCCCGCCTCGTCGCGGACGAGACGGGAAGCTGCCGCAACGCGCTGGTCTGTCCGTTCCACGGCTGGGTCTATAATCTCGACGGCACGCTGCGTGGCGCTGCCCGCCCACGCAGCTTCCCACCGCTCGACAAAGACGAATTCGCGCTGAAATCGCTGGAATGCGAGATCTGGCAAGGTTTTGTCTTCATCCGCTTCGCCCCCGGCCCCCAGCCCTCCGTCGCCGAGGTGATGAAGCCTTTCGAGGCGGAGCTGTCCCATTACCGATCGGAAGAGATGATCCCGACCGGCGGCATCTGGACACAGGAAACACCCGTCAACTGGAAGTCCGTGCGCGACGTCGACAACGAGGGCTATCACGTCGCCATGGCCCATCCGGCGCTACAGGATCTCTACGGCTCGACCTACTACGACGAGCCTTTCGTCGACGGTCTCTGCCGGTCGTTTGCGACCTACAATCCGCATGCCGGCCGCCGCTGGAGCGTGCGTAACTACGTCAAGATTTCCCCCGAGAACACGGCGCTGCCGGAGCACTTGCGCAAGGCCTGGATCTATTTCGGCCTCTTCCCGAACTGCGTCATCGCGGTCACGCCCGAAACCATCCAGTTCTATCAGGAATTCCCCGTCGCCATCGGCAAGACCATGCTGCGCGGCGGCATCTACCGCTATCGCGAAGAGGATCGCGCCCACCGGCTCGCCCGCTACCTCGCCTTCCGCATCGATCGCGACACCCAGGCCGAAGACGTGCAGCTCACCGTCTGGTCGAACGAGGCGATGACGTCGAACGCCTTCGCCGGCTTTTACCTCTCCGATCTCGAATATGGCGTGCGCACCCATCACGACCACCTGCGCAAGGTGCTGCCGGTCATGACGCTGAAGGAAGCGCCGGACGAGAAGGCGATGGCAGAGGCCAATAGCAGCCTCAAGGCCTGAGCAGCTCTTACGAAGGGCGCGGCTTCGGTACCGGCACGTCCTTCACCGTTTCGTCGACCCATGTCTTGATGGTGTGGACCTGCTCGGCGATCCGGTCCTTCAGAAAAGTTTCCTGCCCCGGCAGGCCCATCGGATAGAGCGCGTCGCGGCTCGCCTCATAGGCCGCCGCCTTGTCGGTGCACAGACGAATGCGCATGTCTTCCGGTACCGCGCCGACCTTGTTCTGGAGACTTTCGACAGGCCCCGCGCCGGTCGGCAGACGGCCGTCGAAGGCCTGCGTCAGGTATTGCGCCGAGCGTTCGTTGCGCTCGCGCTCCGTCGTCGCGCCGAGAATAACCACCATCATGCGCCGGCCGCCGCGCGTCGCGAGCCCGACGATGTTGCGCCCGGAGGCACAGATGAAGCCGGTCTTCATGCCGATGGTGCCGCTGAAGCGGGTCAGGAGCAGATTGTTGGACTTGATCTCCTTGCCGTCGATCGTGACGGCGGAGGCCTGGAAGAAGCGGCGGTAGCCGGGAAACGAACGATCCACTTCCAGGCCGAGGATCGCGAGATCCCGCGCTGTCGTATAGTTCGCCTTGTCGGACAGGCCGTTCGGATTGGAAAAATGCGTGCCAGTCAGCCCTAGGCGCTCGGCCGTCTTGTTCATCCGCGCGACGAACGCGGCCTGATCGGGGGCCACGGCTTCGGCGAGCGCGACGGCGACGTCGTTGGCGGAGGCGGTGATGACGGCATAGAGCGCGTCTTCCAGCGTCATCGCCCGCCCGAGCGTCAGGCCGGACTCGAGAAACGCCTGCTTCGTCGCATTGCGCGTCATCGTCACATGCGTCGACATGGTGACTTCGCCGGCCTTCAAAGCCTCGAACACGACGAGCGCCGTCATCAGCTTGGTCGTGGAGGCCGGATACCACGGCGCGCCCGCATCTTCCTGATAGAGCACCTGACGGCTGTCGGCATCGACGACCAGCACAGGCGTGGCAAGAGCCGGCGCGCCGGTGAAAAGCGGCGCCAGCGCGAAAAGCGATGCGAAAAGGGCCTGTCTCCTCCACGGCCGTTCTGCTGTTGTGTCGTTGCTCATATCCATTCTCCGAAGAAGCAGCCCTAATGCCATCATGGGCCGCGTGAGCGCAAGCTTTTGCTGCGATCGGGAGCCGGGTCGGCCTGCCGCTCCTCCTGCGCCGAACGCACACTGAAAGGCACATAAAAAAGAGGCCCGCTTTCGCGAGCCTCAAATGTTTGGACCGGGGAATGGTCGTTCCAAACAAGCTTTTTGAAGGACTTAGTCCTTCCAGAGCCCCTCCCGGACGAGATCGTCCATGGTGAGTTCGATGCCCTTGCGCAGGATCGCCGTCATGTCGTCGATCTGCGAAAGCGAGATGGTGAGCGGCGGCGACATCACGCACATGTTAATCAGCGGACGCACCAGCAGGCCGAGTTCCTGGCAATGTTTGTCGATGCGCTTGCCGACTTCCAGATCGAGCGTCAGCGGATTGTTGCTGACGCGATCAGCGACGCATTCGACGCAGGCCATCAGCCCGAGCCCGCGCACCTCGCCGACCAGCGGCAGCTCTTCCAGCGCCTTCAGGCCCGCCTGGAAATGATCCGACACCGCCCGCGTATGCGCCAGCAGTCCACCTTCGAGAATATCGAGGTTCTTCAGCGCGACCGCGCAGCCGACCGGGTGGCTGGAATAGGTGAGCCCGTGCGCAAACATCGCCTCCGAATGGTTCGAGCGGCGCAGTTCCTCGAACAGCCGCCCCGCGATCATCACCCCGCCGAGCGGAAAGTACCCTGACGTGACACCCTTGGCGAAGGTGATCATGTCGGGCTCGATGTCGAAAACATCCTTCGCGGCGAAGACATGCCCGAGCCGGCCGAAGGCCGTCACCACCTCGTCGGCGATGAAGAGGATGTCATTGGCGCGGCAAAGGGCGTGCATGCGCTTGAGGTAACCCGGCGGCGGCACGATGACGCCGCCCGAGGCCATGACGGGCTCGGCGATGAAAGCGCCGATATTTTCCGCCCCCTTCTCCTCGATGACCTGCCGGAATTCCTCGACAAGGAAATCGCAGAAGGCGTCAATGCTCATACCGTCGGGCCGGCGGAAGGGGTTCGGGCAGGAGAGCTTCACCACCAGCTCTGAGGCGCTATCCATCCAGTCATGGTCGCGCGGCCGGCCGTTGAGCGAGGCGGAGAGATAGGTCGAGCCGTGATAGCCGCCCTGGCGGGAGACGATCAGCTTCTTCTCGGGCCGGCCCTTCACATTGTTGGCGAACTGCATGAAGCGCAGCGCCGTCTCGACCGCCGAGGAGCCGCCCGTCGTGTAGAAGACGTGATCGACGCCATCGGGCGCATGGCCGGCAAGCCGGGCCGAGAGCACGGCCGACGGCGTGTTGGTCGTGTACCAGGGCGAGTTATAGGAGAGCTCCATGGCCTGCGAGGCCATCACGTCGGCAAGCTCACGGTTGCGATGGCCGGCATTGACGCACCACATGCCGGCGGGGCCGTCGATCAGCTTTCGCCCGGCCGCATCCGTCACATAGATGCCCTCGCCGGACTCGATGCGCCCACGCGCCTCCGCGCCGATGGAGCCGGACACCGGCCAGGGCTGCACGAGATGCCGCTCGGCAAGCCGGGTCAGATCGTCGGCCACCTCTTCGACCGGTTCGTTCGCCGTTTTCGGAATTGCCGCCATGTCCCTCTCCATCGAGAATTTGCGAAAAGAATCTGCGATCAACAATATGAAAGATCTCGTATTTCCCGATCATATTGAATGTTCGTTCAATCAATATTGCAGAAACAGGGCTTGATTTCAACGGGGATTTAGGCGCATGCTTCGTTTCGGGAACAACGAAGCCGAAAAGGCGACCGCCATGGGAATGGGAAAGCTCACCCTTTATGAAAGTTGTCGCCACGGGAGCCTTGCCCGATGACGGCGGCGGCGTTCGGACCGATCGCTGACACGCCCGCCCCCTCCCGGCGCCGGGCCTGGATGCGGAGCGAAGAGGCCCGTGGCCTCGCCATGCTCTCGCCGACCTTTCTCTATGCGCTGGCGCTGCTCTTCCTCCCGGTCCTTATCGTCATCGCCTACAGTTTCTGGACCCAGAACTATCTCGAAATCGACCGCACCTTCACGCTGGAAAACTACCGGCAGGCGCTGACGGAACCGATCTACCGCGACCTCTTCGTCCGCTCGCTGTGGATCTCGCTGACGGTCAGCGTCGTCACCGTCGTTTTCTCCTACCCGGTCGCCTGGTTCATTTCCTTCCATGGCGGCGTGCACAAGAACCTCTGGCTCTTCCTCATCACCGTGCCCTGCTGGACCAGCTACCTGCTGCGCGTCATGTCGTGGAAGGTCATTCTGGGTTATGGCGGCGTGATGAACACCGGCCTCATCTCGATGGGTCTCATCGACAAGCCGGTGACCTCGCTGCTCTACAATTCCAACGCCGTCGTCATCACGCTTGTGCACAGCTGGGCGGCCTTCGCCATCCTGCCGATCTACGTCTCACTGCAGAAAGTCGATCGCACGCTGATCGAGGCGGCGCGCGACCTCGGCGACAGCAGGATCAAGGCCTTCTTCCGCATCACCCTGCCGCTCTCGCTGCCCGGCGTCATCTCCGCCTTCCTGATCGTCATGATCCCGACGGTCGGCGACTACGTCACGCCCCGCCTCGTCGGCGGCAAGGACGGCGTGATGATCGCGACCGCCATCCAGGCGCAGTTCGGCAAGGGCGCCAACTGGCCGCTGGGGGCAGCGCTCTCGGTGACGACCATGGTACTCGTCTCGCTCTCGGCCGCCGCCGTGGTTCTCGCGCTGAAATTCACCATCAGGAGGATCAAATGAGCCTCCTCACCCAGCGCCTGCGCTTCATTCCGTTCCTGCCCATCTATGTGGCGCTCTATTTCCTGTTCCTATACCTGCCGATCCTGCTGTTGCCGATCTTCTCCTTCAACAATGCGGCCACCACCACCTTCCCGCTCGCCGGCTTCACGACCAAATGGTACGCCTCACTCTCCGGCAACTCGGTGATGCTGGAGGCGGCCTGGAACAGCCTGATCGTCGGCCTGTCCGTCTCGCTGCTCTCGACCATCCTCGGCATCTGCGCGGCCCGCGCCATCACGCGCTACCGCTTTCGTGGCCAGCGCGCCGCCGCCGGCCTCATCATGGCGCCGCTCTTCCTGCCGGAGATCATCGTCGCCGTCTCGCTGCTGATGATCGTGCTGGCGATGGGGGTGGAACTGTCGCTCGTCACCGTCATTCTCGGCCAGACAGTGTTCTGCGTGCCCTATGCCATGTCGGTGCTGGTCTCGGGCTTCGAAGGCTTCGACCGGAGCCTCGAGGAAGCGTCCTACGATCTCGGCGAAACCGCGATCGGCACCTTCCGCCGCGTGACGCTGCCGGTGGTGGCACCCGCCATCGTCTCCAGCCTGCTCGTCACCTTCACCATCTCGCTCGACGAGTTCATCCTCGCCTTCTTCTTGTCCGGCACCGAGCCGACGCTGCCGGTTTATATCTGGGGCCAGCTGCGCTTTGCCGCGAAGTTGCCGGGTGTGCTGGCGCTCGGCACGATCATGCTCGCCGCCTCCATCCTGATGCTCACCCTCGCCGAAATCCTGCGCCGCCGTGCCGAACGCCGCACGCAGCTGGCACACGCCCTGCCCTAGGAGCCCTCATGACCGACCGCGCGATGATCCAGATCGAAAACGTGTCGAAATTCTACGGCATCTACAAGGCGCTCGACGATGTCTCGCTGTCGATTGCCGAAGGCGAATTCTTCTCCCTGCTCGGCCCCTCTGGCTGCGGCAAGACCACGCTGCTGCGCTCCATCGCCGGCTTCGAAAATCCGACGGCCGGCGAAATCTATATCGATGGCGTGCCCTCGCTGGCACTGCCGCCGAACAAGCGGCCGACCAACATGGTCTTCCAGAGCTACGCTATCTTCCCGCATCTCGATGTTTCGGAAAACGTCGCCTACGGCCTGAAACGGCTCAAGCTCTCGCCCGAGGAGGAGAAGAAACGCGTCGGCGATGCGCTCGACATGGTGCGCCTCTCCGGCCTCGGCCAGCGCAAGGCGCATGAACTCTCCGGCGGCCAGCGCCAGCGCGTAGCGCTCGCCCGTGCCCTTGTCATGCGCCCGAAGGTGCTGCTGCTCGACGAGCCGTTGTCGGCCCTCGACAAGAAGCTGCGCGAGGAAATGCAGGTGGAACTGCGCACCCTGCAAAAGGCCGTCGGCATCACCTTCATCCTCGTGACGCACGACCAGTACGAGGCCCTCGCCCTCTCCGACCGCATCGCCGTGATGTTCGGCGGGCGCATTGCGCAGATCGCCAGCCCGAAGGAAATCTACCAGCGCCCGCGCACGCGAAAGGTCGCGGATTTCCTCGGCGGCATGAATTTCCTGAAGGCCAGGGTGCTCGGCGAACAGGGCAATGCCGTCTCCATCGACGCCGCTCGTTTCGGCGCCGTGCAGCTGGAAAAGCCGCAGGGTTTTGCCGCCAGCAACGGCCATGTCACCGTCGGTATTCGCCCGGAGCGCCTGCGGCTCCTGTGGGACGACGACCGCGCGCCGCACGAGCTTGCCGGCCGCATCGAAAACCGCGCCTATTTCGGTGAGGTCACCCATCTGACGGTTGGCGTCGACGGGCTGGAGCAGCCGTTGTCCATGGTCGAAACGAACAATTTCGGCGCAGACGACCTGCCGATCGGCGCCGAAATCCGCCTTGCTTACGATCCGGATGCCTTCGTGCTGCTGGCCGAGGATCCACCGGTCACGCGTATCTAGATCATTTCCGCTTTTCTTCGAATCGCGAAAACACTCCATCCCTTTGTTTTTACGCAATTCCGGACGCAAAACCGCTGCGCACTTTTGCTGGAATTGCTCTAGAAAAGCAAAACTCCCGGCGGGCCGGGAGTTTCAGGCGATCCCTATGATTTGCGTGAAAATCGCTTACTTACCGGAAAATTCGAAGGTCGCCGGCGCAGAGCCTGCCGGCAAACCGAGGCGCACACGCTGCCCATCGGACCAGCTCTGCGCATGGGTCTGCATCTTGAAAGATCGTTGTAATTCCACGCCGTTTTCCATGACGACGACGATCCAGTCGTCCTTGTCCGGAATGAGCGTTACAGAGTTTGGCTGCATAGCCGCCCCCTTTCGTTCACTGGGGCGGAAGCTCCTTAACTTTCGGCGGTGGCGCCCGTTTTCATTGCCACCGATACCGCCATGATACGCGATTTCCGATGAATGTCGAATGAACCCTTGGTGAACCCCGCCCCGGCGGGGCAAGGTTCGGCAAGCGGGCGTCAGTAACCCGATTTGATCTTCTCGAATTCGGCGATCATCTTCTGGCGCAGTTCCGTCGGCATCGGCGACTGGAAGAGCGTGTTGGCGACGAAGGCATCGACATCGGCATAGCCCTTGTCCTTCAGGATTTTCGGGTCGACGGCGGCCATGCCCTTGGCGTTCGAATGGCCATAGCCCCAGCTCTCGACCATATAGGCCGCGACGGCAGGATCGGTGACGGCATTGAGGTAATCATAGGCAAGATCGGGGCTCGCCTCCGCCCCCTTCAGGCGTACATAGCCGCAGACCCAGGTGGAGAGCCCCTCCTTGGTGTCCTTCTTGATGGCAACGGGCTGGCTCTCGGCCTGCAGGGTCGTCGCCGTCTCGTTCCAGGCCCAGGCGAGATCGACCTCGCCGCTCGCCATCGCCTGGCTCAGATCCGTATTGTCGGTCCAGTACAGGCGCACGTTCTTGTGTACCTCGCGCAGGAAGGCGGAGGCCTCCTGGAACTGCGCATCCGTCATCGTCGTCCAATCCTTCACGCCGATGACAAGGCTGGCCAGCGCATAGGCATCATCGACATTGTCGCCGATCGACACGCGGTCCTTGAACTTGGGATCGGCGAACGCCTTGAGCGACGCGACCTCTTCGGGCTTCACCGTATCGGTACGATAGGTCAGCACCGTGTTGCCCCATTCGAAGGGAATGAACCATGCCGTACCGTCGTCCGACGTCATCAGGTTCTTCATCGCCTTGAAATTCGGGAGCACATCGTTCCACGAGGTGAGCTTGGCCGTATCGAGCGGCTCCAAGAGCCCCGCCTCGCGCCATTTCACCACGCTCTGCGAGCAGGGATGCGCCACATCGGCCTTAAAACCGGATCGCAGCTTCTGGAACGCCTCCTCCTCATCGCCGAAGAAGGAGAAATCCGGCTCGGCACCGGTCTTCTCGGTATATTTCGGGTGGAAGGCCGGGTCTTCGTAGCCGGACCAGTCGAAGACGGTCAGGCTATCGGCGGAGAAGGCAGGAAGGGCGGGTCCGAGGGCAAGGACGGCGGCAAGCGCCGCTGTCGTAAGATACCTGGCCGTGTTTGCAGTCGTCATGCCGTTCTCCTTCCCCGTTTTCGGGTTCCCTATTGTGGTTTTGGTCCTTGCAAAGTGAGATGTTTCGGGAAGGCCACGACGACGAATGCGATGGCCGCCTCCAGCGCCTTTTCCCGCGTCGTGCCGTCGCCCATCATCAGGCGCAGCCACAGGCCTTCCAGCATGGCGCAGAGCGACAGCGCCATCGGCTCCGGTTCGTAGTCATAGCCACCCTCCGCCTTGAGGTCGGCGCAGAGCGCGATCACCGTCTCCTGGTATTTGACGTCGCGCGCACCGCACAGCGCCTGATAGGTCGGCCGCGACTTGGCCTCGCCCCAGAAGGCACACCAGGCGGCAAGCTTGCGCTTCGTGCAGATCTTTCGGTCGAAATCCGCATGCACGATGGCCCACAGGCGGCTGGCGACGCTGGGACCGGCCTTTTCGAGCGCCGAATTCCAGTGGTCGCCATACTCTTCCGACATGAATTGCAGCGTGGCGATGAGCAGGTTTTCCTTGCTCTCGAAATGGAAGTTGACGATCCCGCGGGACAGACCCGCACCATCGGCCACATCCGCCAGCGTCGTGTCGGAATAGCCGCGTTTGGCGAGCGAATCGATCGTCGCCTCGATGAGCTGCTGCCGTCTCGTTTCCTTGGACGCCTTGCGGCCCCGCTTCTCGCCGTCACCCGAGCCCTGATCAGCCCCGCCTGCCCGCATCTTCACCGTCACCTTGCCTTTGGGATTCTTCAGCACCACCGTCATGGGCGAATTCCCGCGGCCGGCCTGCTTGCGCGCAGATGAGTGGGACAATGCTCCCCGCTGTCAAGAACCTTCTGCATGGCCGTCCAGGTGCGAATGTTCTTGGCGACATAGGCCTCGCCGACGGCGGCGACGGCCTGCGCATAGAGCGGGCCTTTCAGCCGCTCCAGCTCGCCGCGCGCCACGTCGCGATACCAGCCATTGCGGCTCTCCGCGACGCCATCGGCAAAGCCGGCCTTGGCCATCGCCCGTAGATAGCGATGCGACGACGCCATGCCGAAGCTCAGGCCCTCGGCGGCGATATAGTCCTGCATATCGACGCTCGGCTCACCGTCGTGACCGATCAACCAATCCGAAGCGGCAAGCACGCCGCCGGGCTTCAGCACGCGGAACAATTCGGCAAACAATGCCTCCTTGTCCGACACATGGATCATCGCATCCTTGGAGAAGACGACATCGAAGGCGCCGTCATCGAACGGCAGCCGCCCCGGCGGGCTCGCGACGAAACGCGTGACGGACGACAGCCCCTGCGCGGCCGCAGCCATCTTTGCCCGTTCGATGACATGCTGTTCGACATCATAACCGACGATCTCCGCCGGACGGTACGTCCTGGCAATATGCAGCGTGACACCACCGGCGCCGCATCCGAAATCCAGCACGGACCTGCCTTCGAGATCGATACCGGCGAGCACGCGGTCGACTTCCGCCGGGCCGCCGGGCGAAAGATAGCCCTCGCCCCACATCACGCCGAGAAAGCGGATCGCCGCCTCGTCGTATTCCGGTTCCGCCGCTGCACCATCCTCGACTGCCGCCGTCATGGCTTCCCTGCTCTTGCGGCCGCATGGCCGGTGCGTTTTCCAATCGATCGAAATTTTAGCGCATAATCAGGCGATTGCAAGATACTTGCTGAATGATCATTCAGAATATCTGGACAACATTTTGCTTTTGATGCAGCTTTTAGAAACAAGGGAGACATCAAAAATGCAAAAGTACGATGCCCTGATCGTTGGCGGCGGCCATAACGGGCTGGTGACGGCCTGTTATCTCCAGCGCGCCGGCCTCAATGTCCTCGTCGTGGAAAAGAACGGCTGGGTCGGCGGTGCGGCCACCAGCCGCGAGCTGACGCCCGGCTTCCTCTATTCCAACTGTTCCTATGTCTGCTCGCTGTTCCGGCCGGAGATCATGCGCGATCTCGAACTGCCCAAACACGGCCTGCAGGTCATCTCCTATGAGGGCGGCGCGGTCTTCACCCGTGACGGCGACTACCTCGCCTCCTACCGCGACCATGAAAGCCACCGCCGCGAATTCGCCCGCTACTCGAAACGCGATGCCGAAGCCTATGAGCGTTATGCCCGCGACGTGACGCGCCAGTGCCGCTTCATCCAGCCGCTCCTCATGCGCACCGCGCCCGACCCGTTCGGTTTTCGCCCGCGCGACATTTCCGAACTGCTTTACCTCGCCAAGAAATTCGGCGAGTTCAGCCCGCATGAAATGGCCGAGACGCTGCGCTTCTGGACCATGTCGATCTCCGACTTCCTCGACGAATATTTCGAGACCGACGTCATCAAGGCCTATCTCGCGCTGTCCGGCATCATCGGCACCGCCCTCGGCCCGATGTCGCCCGGCACCGCCTATGTGCTGCTGCACCACTATATGGGCGAGGTCGACGGCTCCGTCGGCGCCTGGGGCTACGCTCGCGGCGGCATGGGCGCGGTAACGCAGGCGCTGTCCCGTTCCTTCCAAGCCGCCGGCGGCACGATCCGCACGGATGCGGAAGTCTCGAAAATCCTGACGCACGGCGGCCGTACCACCGGCGTCGTGCTGGCCAATGGCGACGAGGTGCGCGCCGATCTCGTCGTCTCCAATGCCGATGTGAAGCGCACTTTCCTCAAGCTCGTCGAGGAACAGGACCTGCCCGGGGATTTCGTCCACCGCGTCAAGCATTTCAAGATGCGCGGCTCCTCCGGCAAGGTGAACATCGCCCTCGACAGCCTGCCGAAATTCCCCGCCCTCCCCGAAGGCTCCAACTGCATTCGCGGCGACATGCATTTCACCGACAGTATCGAGCGCATGGAACGCGGCTACGACGACTGGAAGGCCGGGCGCTGGTCCGCCGATCCCTTCCTCGACATGATGATCCCCACCTTGCTCGACCCGACGATGACGTCGCCGGGCAAACACTTCATGAGCTGCTTCGTGCAATATTGCCCGCCGAAGGTGGAGGGCCGCGACTGGACGGATGCCGACCGAGACGCCTTCGCCGAGACCGTCATTAGCCAGATTGCCGATTATTCGCCGGGTTTCCGCGACCGCATCGTGCATATGGAAGTGCGCACGCCGCGAGAGATCGAGGCGGAAGTCGGCCTCACCGAGGGCAATATCTTCCAGGGCGAACTGACCTTCGACCAGCTTCTCTTCAACCGGCCGGTGCCCGGCTATGCGCAATACCGCAGCCCCATCCACGGCCTCTATATGTGCGGCTCCTCCACTCATCCGGGCGGCGGGGTGATGGGCGCGCCCGGCCGCAACGCCGCCGCCGAAATCCTGCGCGACCTCAAGCGCGCCCCCGAACAGATGAGCAAAGCCCATGACGTCATTTGATGCCATCGTGATCGGCGCCGGCCACAACGGCCTTGCCGCCGCCACCCGCCTCGCCAAGGGCGGCCGCCGCGTCCTGGTGCTGGAGGCGGCAAACGAACCGGGCGGCGCCACCCGCGGCCGGGAGTTCGCCCCCGGCTTCCGCTCCGCCGGCCTCGCCCATCTCGTCAACCGGCTGGATACCGAGGTCGCCAAGGATATCGGCCTCGACCTGAAGGGCGATGAAACGCTGCTTCCGACGACAGTGCTCGACGGCTCCGGCAAGGCAATAACCCTGCACGGTGCTTACGGCGAAAGCATTGACGGCGTCTCCGCCGACGAACAGGCCGCCTTTGCGGCGATGCGCAAGAAACTCATCTTCCAGGCCGGCATTCTCAAACGCTTCCTGCGCCGCCCGCCGCCGCAGATCGGCGCGGTCTCGCTCGGCGATCTCTCGACGCTCGCCGGCGCCGGCCTCAGCCTGATCCGCAAGGGTCGCAGCGAGGGCCGCGACTTCCTGCGTATGCTGTTAATGAACGTCGCCGACGTGACAGACGAATACCTGACCGACGACCGCTTGAAGGGTCTGCTCGCCTTCGACGCCACGCTCGGCATCCATCTCGGCCCGCGCTCGCCGACCTCCCTGCTCGGCCTCTATTACCGCCTGACCGGCGATGTCGCCGGCCGCGCCGGCGGCCAGTTCGTACCGGTGGGCGGCATGGCGAGCATCGCGCCGGCCTTCCTGCGCGCTGCGGAAAAGGCCGGCGTCACCATCCGTTGCGCGACCCCCGTCGCCCGCATCCTTGCCGATCGCGGCCGGACCAGCGGCGTCGTTCTCGGCGACGGCACGGAGATCACGGCCCCCGTCGTCGTTTCGGCCGTGCATCCGCAGACGACGTTCCTGCGCCTCGTCGATCCCGCCGAAAGTGGCACCGGCTTCTTGCGGTCGGTGAAGAACGTGCGCAGCCACGGCAATGTCGCCAAGCTCGACCTTGCACTGGACCGCGTTCCCGACTTCACCGGCCTGCCAGTGGAGGCCCGCAACGGCCGCATCGTGCTGGTACGCTCGAAGGAACAGGTCGAGACGGCCTTCAACCCGGCGAAATACGGCGAATTCTCCACCGATCCGGTCATGGAAATCACATTGCCGAGCCTCGCCGATCCATTGCTTGCGCCCGCCGGCGCCTGCACGCTCTCGGCACTCGTGCAATATGCGCCCTACCGCCTCAAGGCCGGCTGGGAGCATGGCAAGCCGGCTTTCCTCAAGATCGTGCTGGAAACATTGGAGCGGCATGCCCCCGGCATCGGTAAATCGATCCTCGCCACCAATCTGATGACGCCGGTCGATATCGAGGCGGAATACAATCTGCCCGGCGGCCACTGGCATCACGGCGAATTGCAGGCCGACCAGCTGCTCGTCAACCGCCCGACGGGCGCGGCCTCCGGCTACAAGACACCGATCGAGGGCCTTTATCTCGCCAGCGCCGGCGCACATCCGGGCGGCGGCATTTCCGGCCTGCCGGGCTGGAACGCCGCGCGCCACATACTTTCGGGAGCGACAGCATGAACGCCATGACGAAATCCGCCGCCGACCTGCGCCGCGCGGCCCGCGACCATATCCGCGTGCCTCGCCTCGAAACGCCGTTCCACGACCGGCTGATGGCGATCAGCGAGGTCAATGACTGGTACAACTGGGCCGGCTACAAGGCGCCGCATTCGCTCATCGACGGTGAACTCGAATATTTCGCCATCCGCTCCACCGCCGCGCTGTTCGACATTTCGCCCATGGTGAAATATCGCATCGCAGGGCCGGATGCGGAACGTTACCTCGACCGGCTGACGCTGCGCGACGTCCGAAAACTCGGCGTCAACCGCGTGCACTACACCGCGTGGTGCGACGACCATGGCCATGTGCTCGACGACGGCACGCTGTTCCGTCTCGGCGAACAGGAATTCCGCCTCTGCTGCCAGGAGCGCCACCTGCCCTGGCTGCTCGACAGCGCCTTAGGCTTCACGGTCGACATCCGCGAGGAGACGGAGGAAATCGCCGGTCTCGCGCTGCAAGGTCCAACCAGCTACGCCGTGCTGCGCGATGCGGGTTTCGCCGGTGTGGAACGGCTGAAACCCTTCGACATCGCCACCTTCCCGCATGAGGGCGGCGAGGTCACGATCTCGCGGACCGGCTTTACCGGCGATCTGGGCTACGAACTCTTCGTGCCGCGCGCCAGGGCACTCTCGCTCTGGGATCGCCTGTGGGCGGCGGGCGCGCGCCATGCCATTCGCGCCATCGGCTACGGCGCGCTGAACCAGACGCGCATCGAGGCCGGCTTCATCGTCGCCAATGCGGATTTCATGACCGCCGAAGCCGCCTTGCGCGCCGACCGCGTACGCATGCCCGATGAAATCGGCCTCGACTGGCTGGTCGATCCGGACAAGCCGAATTTCAACGGCCGCCGCGCCATCCTCGATGCGCGGCGGAATCAGACTCTCAAGCACATCCTGGTAGGCCTTGAAATCGAAGGGAATATTTCCGCCGAGCACGCCATCGTCTATCATCGGCAAAAGCATGAGGCGGGCCTCGTCACTGCCGCGATCTGGTCACCGACGGCCAAGCGCAACATCGCCATCGCCAGCCTCGAGCGGCCCTACGGCTCGAAGTTCACCAATGACCTTTGGGTGGAGATCTATGCGATGCGCGAGCTGAAATACCAGAAGATGATGAAGCGGGCGAAGATCGTGCCCCGCCCCTTCGTCAAGCTCGCCCGTCGCACGGCCACGCCGCCGGGCCTCAAATAAATGGACGAGGAAACCCGCCGCAACTGGGAAATCATCGCCATGCCGACCGGCGCCGAATGGTCCGGGCGGGCACGCTATGCGGCGGCGATGTATTTCTGCCAGCGCGGCGAGATGGCGCCCGAGGTGCTGGAGATCTACCGCATCTGTTCGCGGCTCGATGCGGAGGACCCGGTCTCGGTGCTGCGCCGCTGGCAGGTCGGCACGGAATGGATCGCGAAGCTGGAGGCGTTTCGCAGCCGATCAGATTGACGGCGTGGGCGCGGAATAGGTCGCAAACAGCCGGCGCAACGCATCCTTGCCTTCGCTGGCAATATCGAACCGGCGCCCGAACAACAGCCATTCCGAGCACAGCCCCTTGATGACCCAGCGCAGCATTGAGGCGGCCGAGCGGGGCGTCCAGGCACCGCCGAGCCTACCCTGCCCCTGAGCTTTGACGAAGGCTGCTTCCAGTGCCTGCATATGCTCGTCGTCGAGGTCGTTCTGCCGTTCGGAAATGGCGGCGAATTCGCCTGTCGTGTCGCAGCGCAGAAGAATCGAGAGGATGCGCTGGCGGTGCTCGTCCTCGGCCAGCAGCTCCAGCCATTCACGGCCGACCCGTTCGAGCACGCCGAAGACATCGGCATTCTCCGCCTCCAGCTCGCGGGCGATCAGCTCTTCCTGCGGCATGGGCAGCGAGTTGTAGAGCTCCAGCACCAGATCCGCCCTATTGGCGAAGTGCCAGTAGATGGCGCCGCGGGTCACCCCCGCGGCGCGTGCCACATCCTCCATGGAGGCATGGGCGACACCTTTTTCGTAGAAGACCTTTTCCGCCGCCAGCAGGATCTGCTGGCGAGTTTCCTTGGCCTCTGCCTTGGTCCGGCGCATGGCGGTTACTCCGCCGGGCTGGTTTCAGCCTTCGCCGGCTCCTCTTTCTTTTTACCGTAACCGAACAGCTTCATCACGAAGACGAAGAAGACCGGCACGAAGAAGATGGCAAGCACCGTCGCGGTGATCATGCCGCCCATGACGCCGGTACCGATGGCGCGCTGGCTGCCCGAGCTTGCGCCGGTCGCGATCGCGAGCGGCAGAACGCCGAGCGTGAAGGCGAGCGACGTCATCAGGATCGGGCGGAAGCGAAGGTGGCAGGCCTCGATGGTCGCGTCGATGAGCGACCGGCCGTCCTCCATCAGTTCCTTGGCGAACTCGATGATCAGGATCGCGTTCTTCGCCGACAAGCCGATGATCGCGATCAGGCCCACCTTGAAGTACACGTCGTTCGACATGTCGCGCATCGTCACCGCGATGACCGCGCCGATGACGCCGAGCGGCACGACGAGGATGACCGCGAGCGGAATCGACCAGCTTTCATAGAGCGCCGCAAGGCACAGGAAGACCAGCAGGACTGTCAGGCCGATCAGGATCGGCGCTTGCGAACCGGACTGGATTTCCTGCAGCGACTGGCCCGTCCACTCGTAGCCGAAGCCCGGCGGCAGCTGGGCGGCAAGCCGCTCCATCTCGCCGATCGCATCACCGGAGGAGAAACCCGGCTTGGTCTCGCCGCTGAGGCGCATGGACGGATAGCCGTTGTATCCGACCGTCTGCGTCGGCGCCATCGCCCACTCGGCGGTCGCAAAGGCCGAGAGCGGAACCATGCCGCCGCTCGAATTGCGCACGTTGAGCTTCAAGAGATCGGCCACCTGCATACGTTCGTTCTGGTCTGCCTGGACCGTCACCCGCTGCATGCGCCCGGCGTTCGGGAAGTCGTTGACGTAGGTCGAGCCGAGATTGGTCGAGATCGTCGAGTTGATATCGGCGAAGGTCACACCGAAGGTGTTGGCCTTCTCACGATCGATCACGACATTGACCTGGGCGGCATCCGGCATGCCCTCGACGCGCACGCCCGTCACGATATTGCTCTGGGCCGCAAGGCCGATCAGCTGCCCCGTCGCGGCCGACAGCGCCTGCTGGCCGAGACCACCGCGATCCTGCAGACGGAACGAGAAGCCGCCCGTCGTGCCGAGACCCTGGATGGGCGGCGGCGACAGCGCGAAGCTGATCGCATCCTTGATCTGGCTCATGGCCATGCTCGCGCGCCCGGCGATTGACTGCGCCGAGTTTTCCGGTCCGCGCTCGCTCCAGTCCTTCAGCGTCACGAAGGCAAGGCCGGCATTCTGCCCCGCACCAAAGAACGAGAAGCCATTGATGCCGACGATGGTGTTCACGGCGGGTTCCTGACCGAAAATCTTCTCGGTCTGGGCAAGCACTTCGTCCGTGCGGTGGCCGGTCGCTTCAGAGGGCAGCTGCATCATGACGATGACGAAACCCTGGTCCTCATCCGGCAGGAACGACGACGGCAGCTTCATGAACATGTAGCCGAGGCCCGCGAGGATGGCGATATAGATCACCATGAAGCGGCCCGTCCGGCGGATCAGCCAGCTGACCGTGCTGCTATAGCCCCTCGACGAACGGTCGAAGCCACGGTTGAACCAGCCGAAGAAACCACGCTTGGTGTGGTGGTGCCCCTTCGGAACCTGCTTCAGGAAGCTGCCGGCGAGCGCCGGGGTTAGCGACAAGGCGAGGAAGGCCGAGAACAGGATCGAGACGACCATCGTCAGCGAGAACTGCTGATAGATGACGCCGACGGCACCGGGGAAGAAGCTCATCGGAATGAACACCGAGGCGAGCACCAGCGTGATGCCGATGACGGCGCCGGTGATCTGCTTCATCGCCTTGCGGGTAGCCTCCTTCGGCGGCAGCCCCTCTTCCGACATGATGCGCTCGACATTTTCGACGACGATGATCGCGTCATCGACAAGGATGCCGATGGCGAGCACCATGGCGAACATGGTGAGCACGTTGATCGAGAATCCCATGGCAAGCATCACGGCACAGGTGCCGAGAAGTGCGACGGGAACGACGAGCGTCGGGATGATCGTGTAGCGGATGTTCTGCAGGAACAGGAACATCACGAGGAACACGAGGCCGACGGCTTCGAGCAGCGTGTGCAGAACCTTCTCGATCGACACCTTCACGAACGGCGAGGTGTCATAGGGGATCGAATATTCGAGGCCCGGCGGGAAGAACTTCGACAGTTCGTCCATGCGCGCCTTGATCGCTTCGGAGGTCGCCATGGCGTTGCCGCTTGGCGAAAGCTGGACGCCGATAGCAGCGGACGGCTTGCCGTTGAGGCGCGTGGAGAACGAATAGGTCTCGCCGCCCACTTCGACGCGGGCAACGTCGCGCAGGCGCACGGCCGAACCGTCCGCATTGGCACGCAGCACGATGGCGCCGAACTCTTCCGGCGTCGTCAGCTGGCCCTTGATGTTGACGGGGGCTGCGATCTGCTGGGTGATCGGGTTTGGCTGGGCGCCGATGGAGCCGGCGGCAATCTGGGCGTTCTGTGCCTGCACGGCGGCGGTAATGTCGGCCGCCGTCAGGTTGAGACCGAGCATCTTGGCGGGATCGAGCCAGACGCGCATCGAACGCTGGGTCGCAAACAGCTGCGCACGGCCGACGCCGGGCACGCGCTGAACCTCAGAGAGAACGTTGCGGTTGAGATAGTCGCCGAGGCTGATGGCATCCATCGAGCCGTCGGTGGAGGTCAGCGAGACGATCAGCAGGAAGCCGGAGCCGGCTTCCTCGACCTGCACGCCCTGGCGGCGCACGGAATCGGGTAGACGCGGTTCGACGCGGCTGATGCGGTTCTGCACATCGACCGAGGCTTGGCTCGGATCGGTGCCCGGCGCGAAGGTGATGTTGATTTCGGCCGAACCCGAAGCGCTCGAGGTCGATTCGAAATAAAGCATGCCTTCCACGCCGTTCAGCTCATCCTCGATGAGCTTGGTGACGCTCTGATAGGTGTCCTGCGAGGACGCGCCGGCATAGGAGGTCGAGACCGAAATCTGCGGCGGCGCGACGTTCGGATATTGCGAGATCGGCAAGAGCGGAATGGAGATGGCGCCGGCGATCATGATGAAGATCGCGACCACCCAGGCGAAAATCGGCCTGTCGATAAAGAAACTGGGCATCGTTGCGGTCCTTACTTCGCCTGCTCGGTCTTGGCGGCATCGCCGCCTTCGGCCTTGCCGGCTTCGCCGGCCTTGGCGTCAGCAGGCTTCTTGTCGTCAGCCTTTGCACCATCAGCAGCAGCGCCTTCAGCCTTGGCTTCGCCGCCATCGGCCGCCTGCTTCTGCGCATCGGCTGCCACGGCATTCGGATCCCATGCGGAGGGAACGACTTCCGCGCCCGGCTGCACCTTCTGGAAGCCTTCCACGATGATCTTCTCGCCGTCCTTCAGGCCATCGGTGATGACCCAGCGCGTGCCGGCGGCACGGCCGATACGGACCGGACGCGGACCGGCCTTGTTGTCGGCGGAAACGACATAGACGAGCGCGCTGCCGGAAGCATCCCGCTGCACGGCCTGCTGCGGCACGAGAACGGCACCCTTCTCGATCCCCTGCTCGATCTGCACGCGCACATACATGCCTGGCAGGAGATCGCCATCGGGGTTCGGGAATTCGCCGCGCAGCGTCACCTGGCCGGTCGTCTCGTCGACGGCGGCTTCGGAAAACAGGAGCTTGCCCGACTGCGGATAGGCGGCCCCATCGTCCAGCACCAGCTTGACGTCGGCGGAATTGTTGTCGGCCATCAACGCGCCGTCTTCGAGCGCCTTGCGCAGACGGATGAGGTCGGTCGCCGACTGGGTGAAGTCGGCATAGACGGGGTCGAGCTGCTGGATCGTCGCGAGGTTTTCCGTGCCGCTGGTCGAAACCAGTGCCCCCTCTGTGATCAGCGCACGGCCGATGCGGCCGCTGATCGGCGCCTTGACCTCGGTATATTCGAGATTGAGCTTGGCGGACGCGAGACCCGCCTCGGCAATCGCGACATCGGCATCGGCCTGCGCCAGCTTGGCGATGGCGTCGTCATAGTTCTGCGCGGACGAGACGTTCGACTTCTTCAGCTGTTCCTGGCGGACCGTATCGTTCTTCGCCTGGGCCTGCACGGCCTTGGCGCGGCGCAGCGTCGCCTCGGCGCTGTCGACCTGCACCTTGAACGGTGCCGGATCGATCCGGTAGAGCACGTCGCCCTGCTTGACCAACGAGCCCTGCTCGAAGACGCGCTCGATGATGATGCCGGACGCGCGCGGACGGACTTCGGCAGTGCGGGTCGCGGCAATGCGGCCCGGCAGGTCGTTGGTGATCGGAACGTCCTCGGCCTTCACCGTGATGACGGCCACCTGCGGCGGTGGAAAGGAAAAGCCCCCCTGCGCAGCCTGCTCATCGCTGCAGCCGGCGAGAATCAAAAGGGCGCCAAAGGTCGCAATCGAAATCGGTCTCGTGAAACGCATGGGTTCTTCCATAGGCGATGCCGGCAAGGGCGGCGAGTGCTGAAAACAAAGAGATGCGGTGGCCGAAGGACCACCGCATCACAACATACAAACAGGGCTGTATGTTAATTCCTGATGTTTGACAATCGTAGATCACGCACCGTAAGGCCGCAATCCACCCCAATCACGGATTCGTGATGAGGGACCTCAACGTATCGCCCGGCCATTGGCGTCGAAACGATGCGTCTGGCCGGCCGCCGGCGTGGCATAGACCACGTCGTCGACAGCATAGTGATGCTCGCCGAACAGGCGGACGGTGATGAGGCCGACCTTCTCCGATTCGATATAGACGATCGTATCGGCGCCGAGGTGCTCGACATGCACCACCTTGCCCTGCCACTCACCGGCGTCGCGCGAAAGCGCCAGGTGTTCCGGGCGCACACCGATGGTCTTGGCGTCGGTCACGCCAAGGCGGCTTGCGTCGATGAAATTCATGGCAGGCGAGCCGATGAAGCCTGCGACGAACAGGTTGGCCGGCTTGTTGTAAAGCTCCATCGGCGAGCCGACCTGCTGGATGACACCGGCATCGAGCACCACGATCTTGTCCGCCAGCGTCATCGCCTCGACTTGGTCGTGCGTGACGTAGATCATGGTTGCCTTCAGCTCGCGATGCAGCCTGGCGATCTCGAGGCGGGTGTTGACGCGCAGCGCCGCATCGAGATTGGAGAGCGGCTCGTCGAACAGGAAGAGCTTCGGTTCACGCACGATGGCGCGGCCGATGGCGACGCGCTGGCGCTGGCCGCCGGACATTTCCGCCGGGCGACGGCCGAGATACTTTTCGAGCGACAGCATGGCCGAGGCCTTGGCGACACGCTTCTCGATCTCCTCCTTCGGCGCGCCGGCCTGCTTGAGGCCGAGACCCATATTGTCCTTGACCGTCAGGTGCGGATAGAGCGCGTAGGACTGGAACACCATGGCGATGCCGCGCTTGGCCGGCGGCACGGTGACGACTTCGGCGCCGTCGATGGTGATCGAGCCCGACGTCGCGTCCTCGAGACCGGCGATGATGCGCAGCAACGTGGACTTGCCGCAGCCCGAGGGCCCGACGAAGATGACGAATTCGCCGTCCTTCACGTCGAGGTCTATACCCTTGATGACATCGACGTTGCCGAAGGACTTGCGTATGGATTTAAGTTGAAGAGAGCCCATTCGATTTCCCCTTAAAGCTTGACCGTCTGACCGGTTCTGACACTTTCATCGGCCGCCAGGCAGATCCTGAGCGACTGCACCGCGTCGTCCATGTGCCGCGTAAGGTCGATGTCTTCGCGAATGGCCTTAAGCACGAAGGCCTGTTCACGATCGCAGAGTTCCTGGTGGCCGGGCTCGCCCGCCATCTTCAGTTCCTCGTCCGGTGACAGGAACTTGCCGTCGGGGCCGGTGGCCGCGTTGTGAACGCGGATGACCGCGGTCTTGGTGTGCGTGTCGATATCGTCGGACTTTGCGTTCGGATCCATCACGATGGAGACCGAACCGTTCGGCGACATGACATCCTTCACGAAGAAGGCGGTTTCGGAGATCATCGGACCCCAGCCCGCCTCGTACCAGCCGAGCGAACCGTCGTCGAACAGCACCTGGAGATGGCCGTAATTGTACATGTCCGGCTTGATCTCGTTCGACAGGCGCAGGCCCATGCCGCGTACCTCGACGGGCTTGGCATCGGTGATCTGGCACATCACGTCGAGATAGTGCACGCCGCAGTCGACGATCGGCGGGGTCGTGTCCATCAGCGCCTTGTGGGTCGCCCAGGTCGGGCCGCTCGACTGCTGGTTCAGGTTCATGCGGAACACGTAGGGACCGCCCAGCTTGCGGGCTTCCTCGATGAGGCGGATCCACGAGGGATGGTGGCGCAGGATATAGCCGACGACCAGCTTGCGACCGTTCGCCTTGGCGCAGGCCACCACCCGTTCGGCGTCGGCGACCGTGGTCGCCAGCGGCTTTTCGAGGAAGACATGTGAACCGGCTTCGAGGGCTGCGATCGCATATTCGGCATGGCTGTCCGAATAGGTGCTGATCGAGCAGAGTTCCGGCTTGAATTCATGCAGCGCATCGAGGAACGACGGGTGGATCTCGTAGCCTTGCAGCCCGGCCGGGACCGGAACCTTGGAGCGGTTGACGAGGCCGACGATCTCGTAGCCGGGGTTTTCGTGATAGGCGAGCGCATGGCTTCTGCCCATGTTGCCGAGGCCGGCGGAAAGAACGCGAATGGGGGTCATGGCTGAACTCACTTGACTGCTCCGGAGGTGATGCCGCGGATCAACTGCCGCGAGAAGACGAGGTAAAGGACGAGGACGGGGAAGATCGCCAGCGACAGGGCTGCGAGCACCGCGTTCCAGTTGGTGACGAACTGGCCGATGAAGATCTGCGAGCCGAGCGTCACCGTCTTGGTCGCCTCGCTCGGCGCCAGGATGAGCGGGAACCACAGGTCGTTCCAGATCGGGATCATCGTGAAGACCGCGACCGTCGCCATGGCCGGGCGCACCAGCGGCAGGACCAGGCGGAAGAAGATCGAGTATTCCGAGAGCCCGTCGATACGCCCGGCATTCTTGAGGTCGTCGGAGACGGTCCGCATGAACTCCGAGAGGATGAAGACGGCGAGCGGAATGCCCTGCGCGGTATAGACCAGGACCAGCGCCGTCAGCGTGTTGACGAGGCCCGTCGCCACCATGCCCTGCAGGATCGCCACCGTGCCGAGACGGATCGGGATCATGATGCCGATGGCGAGGTAGAGCCCCATCAGCGTGTTACCGCGAAAACGGTATTCCGAGAGCGCGAAGGCGGCCATGGCGCCGAACAGCAGCACGAGAGCGATTGCCGCCACCGTGACGATGAAGCTGTTCTGGAAGTAGGTCGCAAAGTCGCCTTGCCCCAGCACCGTATAGTAACCGACGAGATCGAAGGTCTTCGGGCTCGGCAGCTGCATCGGGTTACGGAAGATCGCGTTGCGATCCTTCATCGAGTTGATGATCGTCAGGAACACCGGGAAGACGGAGATGATCGCATAGCTGATCAGCGCCAGGTGAACGAGAGACGAGCGGGTGAGAGAAGCGCGTGCTTTAGACATGGTTGCCCTCCCGATCAGAACTGGTAGCGACGCATACGCCGCTGGATGACGAAGAGATAAAGCGAGACGCCGGCGAGGATGATGAGGAACATGACCGTCGCGATCGTGGCACCCATCGAGCGGTCGCCGAGCTGGAGCTGGAAACCGAAGAAGGTGCGGTAGAGCAGCGTGCCAAGGATATCCGTCGAACCGTCAGGTCCGGCCAGAGCGCCCTGCACGGTGTAGACCAGGTCGAAGGCGTTGAAGTTGCCGACGAAGGTCAGGATCGAGATGATGCCGATGGCCGGCAGGATCAGCGGCAGCTTGATCTTGAAGAACTGGCTCCAGCCGGTGACGCCGTCGCATTCGGCCGCCTCGATGACCTCCTCGGGAATGTTGAGGAGAGCCGCATAGATCAGCATCATGGGGATGCCGACATATTGCCAGACCGAGATCAGCGACACGGCGATGAGGGCCGAGCCGGGCTTGCCGAGCCAGGGCGAAAACAGCGACTTCAGGCCGACGAGATCCAGAAGGAAGGGCGAGACGCCCCAGATCGGCGAGAGGATCAGCTTCCAGATGAAGCCGACGATCACGAAGGACAAGAGCGTCGGCAGGAAGATCGCCGTGCGGTAGAACGAGGCGAAGCGCAGCTTCGGCAGCGAGAGCATCGCGGCAAGCGCCACGCCCATCGGGTTCTGCACCAGCATGTGGATCACGAAGAAGATGAAGTTGTTCTTTAGCGCGTTCCAGAAGTCATGCGCCCAGCGCTCGTCGCCGAACAGGACCTTGAAATTGCCAAGGCCCACGAAGGTCGACTGGCCGTCCACGGTGTTGAACAGCGACAGGCGCAGCGTTTCGATGAGCGGCAGGATCATCACCGCCGAATAGACGATGAAAGCCGGCAGCAGGAAGACGACGATATGCCAGCGCGTCGGGCGCTTGATCACAGGTCCTGCTGCATCATGGGTAGAAGGTGTGTTGCTCATGGCCCAGCCTGCCCCTCCGTTTGTTGTCGTTAAATCCGCATGCGCGAACGCCCTGCGCGGCAGCGTCAGCCGCACATGACAAAATCAGCATACACATTAGTGACGGGGTCGCGCCCCGAATTTGCCCTTCGGCACCCTCTGTCCACCGGGACGAAGAGGGGTAAGGCAAGCGTCGAACTGTTCGAGCCGCGCCGCCTGGAATTCCTCCCCCCGAATTTTACGGGGGGAGGATCGGAGCGGGGCGATGCCCGCGCCTCAAGCAGAATTCAGCAGCCGGAAACCGGGCTTACTTGGCCGGCTTGTACCAGCTGTCGAGGCCCTTCTGGAGCTTCTCGCCAGCCACTTCAGGCGTATCCGTGCCGTTGATGACGTTGGCCGATTCCGTCCAAGTCTCGTTTTCGAGGTTCGGCGTGCCGCGCGACAGAATCTGGTAGGTCGAGCGGATCGTCGGCTTGCACTTCTCACGCCAGGAAACGAATTCCTGCGCCAGCGGGTCGGCCATCTTCACGGCCGTCGAGTTCAGGCTGAAGAAGCCCGGCAGCGAGTTGGCGTAGATGTCGGCGAACTCGGGCGAAGCGACGAAGGTCAGGAACTTCTTGGCAGCTTCCGGGTTCGCACCCTTGGCGTTCAGGCCGACGCCGATGTCGTTGTGGTCAGAGATATAGCAGGTGTCGCCGGCATTCTTCACCGGCGGCGGGAAGGCGCCCATCTTGAACTGGGCCTGCGTGTTGAACAGGCCGATTTCCCACGAGCCGGCCGGATAGATGGCAGCGCGGCCGAGCGTGAAGAGGTTCTGGCTGTCCGGATAGGTCTGAGCTTCGAAACCGTCGCCGAGATAGTCCTTCCACTTGGCGAGAACGCGGTAGGGCTCGACCCAGGCGTCGTCGGTCAGCTTCTGCTCGCCCTTGATGAGGGCTGCGCGGCCTTCTTCACCCTTCCAGTAGGTCGGGCCGATGTTCTGGTAGCCCATGGTCGCGGCTTCCCAGAGATCCTTCGTGCCCATGGCCATCGGGATGTAGCTGCCTTCAGCCTTGATCTTGTCGAGGGCGGCGAAGAATTCGGCTTCCGTCGTCGGAACCGAGATGCCGAGCGTGTCGAAGGCATCCTTGTTGTAGATGAAGCCGTGGATAACCGAAGCCATCGGTACGCAGAACGTCGTCGCACCGTCGTCCGTCGTCCAGGCGGACTTGGCGACCGGCGAGAAGTTCTCCATGCCCGGCAGATCGTTCAGGCTGGCCAGGTGACCCTTCTTGAAGAGTTCCAGCGAGGCGTCGAACGGACGGCAGGTGATGAGGTCACCGGCCGAACCGGCGTCCAGCTTGGCGTTCAGCGCGGCATTGTATTCGGTCGGTGCGGTCGGCGCGAAGACGACCTTGATGCCCGGGTTCTTGGCTTCGAAGGCCGGAATGATCTTTTCCTGCCAGATGGCAAGGTCGTCGTTGCGCCAGCTTTCGACGGTCAGCGTGACGTCGGCCGCCTGGGCAAGCCCGGCCGTGCCGAGGATGCTCGTGGCGAGCAGCAGACCCTTGATTGCGTTGCGTGTCATTGCATTCTCCCCTTTTATGCGCCGCAGCGCGTTTTGAGACTTGAATTATCCGAGAGCCTTGAGGGCGCGCCGGAGACTTTGCCCCGACCGGGTGAGCGCCGCCTTCGCGGCACTGACATCCGGAACCCCCGCAGCCAACAGCACGGCTTCCTTGACCGAGCCTTCGGAGCGCGTGAGAAGGCGTTCCGCTTCGTCGAGACCGACACCCGAGATGTCGGAGACGATGCGGCAGGCACGCCCTTTCAATTTGATATTGTCGGCCTTGAGATTGACCATGTGGCCGTCATGCACATGGCCGAGCAGGATGCCGACCAGCGTGGAAAACATGTTGAAGGCGATCTTCTGCGCCGTGCCGGCGCCCATGCGAGTCGATCCGGAAATCACTTCCGGCGGCGTCTGCAAGAGGATCGAGACATCGGCGCCGTCGAAGAGAGCGGCACCCGGATTGTTGGCCATCGCCACGACCTTGGCGCCCTTCCCTTTCGCATAGGCCGCGATGGCCAGCGCATAGGGCGTGCTGCCGCTCGCCGAAACGGCGATCACACAGTCCTTGGCATCGACGTCAGCCGTTTCGGCATCGCCGACGGCGAGCGCACGGTCGTCTTCATAGCCGCCGGCCAGGTCTTCCAGGCTTGCAGCGCCGCCGGCAAGCAGGATGACGATGCGGTCGCGGGGAATTCCATAGGTGCCGGGAAGCTCGAGCGCGTCGGCCATGGCCATCAGGCCGGAGCTGCCGGCACCGACATAGACGAGACGGCCGCCGGAAAGCAGCACATCGGCGGCAAGACGGGCAGCGGCAGCGATATCGGCAAGCGCGCCGTCGACCACGGCGGCCGCAGCCTTCTGGCCATCCGCAAGCACTTTCAGCGCGTCGAGAGGCTGACTTTCGTCCAGCCCCCTCGCCTGATCGTGCCTGCCTTCTGTCCTGCCTGCAGCCATCGTTCGCTCTCCTCTGGCCCAAATTAATGCCAAAAAAATACCAATTGTCCATAGGAAATTAATTTTTGAGACCACTTTTTTGCAGTCAATTATTTTTATAATTTAAAATCAATAATTTGTCGAAAAGCTCATGTTCGATACCACCATACCCCTTGGTTAATGGTATTTTTTTGGTATCGTTGCGCTCGGAGGTGCCCATGACAGATTACATTCTCGGTATCGACGGTGGGGGAACGAGTTGCCGTGCGGCGGTCGCAAGACCCGACGGTATTATTCTCGGTCGCGGCAAGAGCGGTGCGGCCAATATCCTGACCGACCCCAACAATGCCATCATCTCCATCACGGAGGCCGCCAAGGCCGCCTATCGTGACGCAGGCCTCGACGAGGCCGGCGTCAACGGCGCCACCGCGTTTCTCGGTCTGGCCGGCACCAATGTCGGCGATCTCACGCGCTATGTGCACGATCGCCTGCCCTTCCGCCGCACGGCCATCGACTCGGACGGCCTGATTGCCTTGCAAGGCGCGATCGGCGACGAGGACGGCGCGGTTGCGATCCTCGGCACCGGCTCCATCTATATGGGCCGCAAGGACGGCACCGTCCGCTATATCGGCGGCTGGGGCTTTACGGTCGGCGATCTCGGCGGCGGCGCGCGGCTCGGCCACGGCCTGCTCCAGGAAGCGCTGCTCGCCCATGACGGCGTGCATCCGCGCTCGCCCGTCACCGATGCGGTTATCGAGGAATTCAAGCACGATCCGCGCGGCATCGTCGAATTCGCCCGCCTGTCCAAGCCCGGCGATTTCGGCCGCTTCGCCCCCCTGCTGTTCGATCACGCCAGACAGGGCGACGCGCAGGCGATCGCCATCGTCAAGACGGGCGCGGTCGCGGTCAACGAATCCCTCGACGCCATCATGGCGCTGGCCGGCGCGCCGCGGCTCTGCCTGCTCGGCGGGCTTGCGCCGCTCTATCCGCAATGGCTTTCGGAAAAGCACCGCTCGATCCTGGTGGAAGCCGAGGCCGATGCGCTGACGGGTGCCGTGGCGCTGGCCGCCAAGGGCTATAAAGAGCGTCAGGGAGCGGCGGCATGAGTACCTCCCTTTCCGCAATCCTGACGCCGGAGAGCCTGCAATCGGGCGTACCCGGCCCGCTCTACCTGAAACTGCGCCAGACGCTGGAAGAGGCGATCACCTCCGGCAAGCTGAACTATGGCGATGCCCTGCCCGCCGAGCGCGATCTCGCCGATCACGCCCAGGTCAGCCGCGTCACGGTGCGCAAGGCCGTCGACGATCTCGTCAAGGACGGCCTTTTGATCCGCCGCCACGGCTCCGGCACTTTCGTCGCCAAGCCGGTCTCCAAGGTGCAGCAGTCGCTCTCCCGCCTCACCTCCTTTACCGAGGACATGGCGCGGCGCGGCCTGACGACCCGCGCGGAATGGCTCGACCGCGGCCTGTTCCACCCCTCGCCGGACGAGATGATGATGCTCGGCCTGCCAGCCGATGCGCTGGTTGCCCGGCTCGGACGCCTGCGCGTCGCCGACGACATGCCGCTCGCCATCGAGCGCGCCTGCATTTCCTCCGAATTCCTGCCGGACCCCATGCAGGTCCAGGGCTCGCTCTATGCGGCGCTGGAAAAACACGGCTGCCGGCCGGTGCGCGCCGTGCAGCGCATCTCCGCCTATAACATGAAGGATCCGGATGCGTCGGTGCTCGGCGTGCCGCCGGGCTCGGCCGGGCTTTCCATCGAGCGTGTTTCCTATCTTCGCACCGGCCGGGTGGTCGAATTCACCCGCTCCATCTATCGCGGCGACGCCTATGACTTCGTCGCCGAACTGACATTGTCCGAGACGTGACTGTCTAATTGCAAAGGGACTTCCATGCAGACCAACATGCGCCGTGAAATCAATGAAATCCCCGAAGCGGCAGCCCGCGTCCTGGCAAATTCGTCAAGCGCCATCGCGGCCGCCGGCAAGGCACTGCGGGAGCGTGATCCGCAGTTCTTCGTCACCGTCGCGCGCGGCTCTTCCGACCATGCCGCCCTCTTCCTGAAATACGCAATCGAACTCACCGCCAGCCGGCCGGTCGCATCGCTTGGGCCCTCGCTTGCCTCGATCTACGGCGCCAAGCTGAAGCTCGGCGGCGCTGCCGCCATCGCGATCTCGCAATCCGGCAAGAGTCCCGACATCGTCGCCATGGCCGACGGCGCCACGAAGGGCGGCGCCATCTCGATTGCGCTCACCAACACGCTGCCCTCGCCGCTGGCAGACGCCTGCTCCTACTCGCTCGACCTGTCGGCCGGCCCGGAGCTCTCGGTCGCCGCCACGAAATCCTATGTGAACTCCATCGTCGCCGGCCTTGCCGTGCTCGCCGAATGGACGGGCGACGCCGATCTCGATCGCGCCGTGAAGGGCCTGCCCGAGCAGTTCGCCAAGGCCGTCGCCCTCGACTGGTCGGATCTGGCCGGTGACCTCAAGGATGCGCAATCGCTCTACGTGCTCGGCCGCGGCCCCGGCCTTGCCATTGCCAGCGAAGCGGCACTGAAGTTCAAGGAAACCTCCGGCATGCATGCCGAGGCCTATTCCTCCGCGGAAGTGCTGCATGGCCCGGTCGCCCTCGTCGGCCCGTCCTTCCCGGTCATCGCGCTTGCCGCGCGGGACGCCGCGGAAGCCTCCGTCACCGGCATGGCCGACAGCCTGGCCGACCGCGGCGCCTATGCCTGCGTCACCGGCAGCAGCGCAAAAAGTGCGCGCAAATTGCCCTTCGTTGCGACCGGCCATCCGATCACCGATGCGCTCGCGCTCATCGTGCCGTTCTACGGCTTCGTCGAAGCCTGGTCGCGCGGCAAGGGTCTCGATCCCGACAAGCCGGTCAACCTGAAGAAAGTGACGGAAACCCGATGACAGCGCTCACCGCCATTACCGGCGCCCGCATTTTCGACGGCGATCTTTGGCACGACCACAGCGCGCTCCTCATCGAGGACGGCAAGGTCGCCGCCGTCGCGGCCCGCCGCGACGTGCCGACGGACGCCCGCACGGTGCCGATGGACGGGTTTTCGCTCGTCCCCGGATTCATCGACCTGCAGGTGAATGGCGGTGGCGGCGTACTGCTCAACGAGCGGCCCGATCTCGAAGGCATCCGCACCATCTGCGCCGCGCACGCCCGCTTTGGCACGACGGGCCTGCTGCCGACGCTGATCACCGACAATGTTGAGGTGACGACCAGAACGATTGCCGCCGGCCTTGCCGCCGAAGCGGCAAAGGTTCCCGGCTTCCTCGGCCTGCATCTCGAAGGCCCGCATCTCTCCATCGCCCGCAAGGGTGCGCACGATCCGGCGCTCATCCGCCCGATGGAACAGGCCGATCTCGACCGCACCATCGCCGCCCGCAAGGGATTGACGGCGCTTTTGATGACGCTTGCGCCCGAAAACGCCACGAACGCACAGATAGCGGCCTTGCATGCGGCCGGCGTCACCGTCAGCCTCGGTCATTCCGATTGCAGCTACAAGACGGCTGCCGGTGCCGTCGAAGCCGGCGCGCGCATGATGACCCATCTCTTCAACGCCATGAGCCCGCTTGGCCATCGCGAGCCGGGCATGGTGGGTGCCGCCCTCGATCTCGGCCCCCTCAATGCCGGCCTGATCGCCGATGGCTTCCATGTCGATCCGGCCTCCATCCGCGTGGCGCTGCGCGCCAAGCGCGGCCCCGGCCGTATCTTCCTCGTCACCGATGCCATGTCGACCATCGGCACCGACATGACGAGCTTCTTCCTCAACGGCCGCGAGATCTTTCGCGAGGGCGGCCGCCTGACGCTCGCCGACGGCACGCTTGCCGGCGCCGATATCGATATGGCCTCCTGCATCCGCTATATGCGCGACGAAGTCGGCCTCGATCTGGAGGAGGCCCTGCGCATGGCGGCACTCTATCCCGCCGAAGCCATCGGCATGACCGGCCGCAAGGGCCGCCTGACGCATGGCCACGACGCGGATTTCGCCGTCATCGACGGTGACGTCAACGTTGTCTCCACCTGGATCGCGGGCACGCCGGTTTTCGCAGCCTAACGGGCAGGACGCCGCAGTCCTTGCGGGCTGCGGCGGAATCGGCTCTACCCAGCCCAAAGGATGCGTTTCGATCCGGGAGCGGTACATGCAATTGATCTTCGACGGCCACAACGACGTTCTCCTGCGCCTGTGGGAGCATGCCCAAAAGGGCGCGGACCCGATCGCCGAATTCGTCGAGGGCACGGACAAGGGCCATATCGACGCCCCGCGCGCCCAAAAGGGCGGCCTGGCGGGCGGCTTCTGCGCCATGTTCATCCCGCCGAACGAAGACTATCCGCCACGCGAGGTCGATGAAAACGGCCATTACAACATCCGCATGGTCGGCCCGCTGGAACAGCCGGCAGCGCTCCACACGGCGCTCGAAATGGCCGCCATCGCCTTCCGGCTGGAACGGGCCGGCGCACTGTCGATCTGCCGCTCCACCGCCGATATCCGCGCCGCCTTCGCGGCCGGCCGTTTCGCCGCGATCCTGCATATCGAAGGCTGCGAGCCGATTGCCGAAGACCTCTCGACGCTCGAAACGCTCTATGCCGCCGGCCTGCGTTCGCTCGGCCCGGTCTGGAGCCGCCACAACGCCTTCGGCCACGGCGTGCCCTTCGCCTACCCCTCCTCGCCCGACACCGCACCCGGCCTCACAGAAGACGGCGTCGAACTGGTGAAGGCCTGCGACACCCTCGGCATCATGGTCGATCTCGCCCATATCACCGAGCAGGGCTTCTGGGATGTCGCGCGCGTCAGCACGGCGCCGCTCGTCGCCACCCATTCCAACGCCCATGCGCTGACGCCGATCTCGCGCAACCTCACCGATCGCCAGCTCGACGCGATCCGTGAGCGCAAGGGCATTGCCGGCCTCAACTACGCCACGACAATGCTGCGCGCCGACGGCATGGAGAGCGCCGATACGCCGCTCTGCGACATGGTGCGCCACATCGATTACATGGTCGAGCGCATGGGCATCGATTGCGTGGCGCTGGGCTCGGATTTCGACGGCGCGACCATTCCCGCCGCCATCGGCGATGCCGCCGGCAACCAGGCGCTGGTCGAGGCGCTGCGTTCGGCCGGCTATGGCGAAGACGACCTTGCAAAACTCTGCCGCGAAAACTGGCTGCGGCTCCTGAAAACCGTCTGGCACGAAGCCTGACCAACCTGCGGATCATCCCATGACCAAGCCCCTCATCGAACTCTGCGTCGAAGGTATCGACGGTTTCCTCGCCGCCCAGGAGGCCGGCGCCGACCGGGTGGAACTCTGCGCAAGCCTGGTCGAGGGTGGCCTGACGCCAAGCCTTGCGACGATCCGCGCCGCCGTGAAGGCCGCAAATATCCCCGTTCACGTCATCATCCGCCCGCGCGGCGGCGACTTCCTCTATTCCGAGACGGAATTCGAAACGATGGTCGAGGACGTCAAGGCGCTGCGCAGCGAAGGTGTTGCCGGCGTCGTCATCGGCTGCCTGACGCCGGATGGCCGCATCGACGAGGCGCGGACGACGGCGCTGGTCGAGGCCGCCCGCCCAATGTCCGTCACCTGCCACCGCGCCTTCGACATGACGGAAAATGCCCATGCGGCGCTGGAAGCGCTGATCCGCTGCGGCGTCAACCGCGTGCTGACCTCGGGCCAGCGCGACACCGCCGTGGAAGGCATCGCCATCCTGAAGGCCGCCGTCGAGCAGGCCGCCGGCCGCATCGTCATCATGGGCTGCGGGGCGCTCGACGCGGGCAATATCCGCACCGTGCGTGACGCGACCGGCCTCGTGGAAATGCATTTCGCCGCGCTGACCACCGTGCCGAGCGGCATGGCCTTCCGCAACCCGCATGTCGGCATGGGCGGCACGGAAAAGGACCGCGAATACGAACTGACTCTGACCGACAGGGACGCGGTGCGCGCCACCATCGCAGCGGCAAAATCGTAAGGTCAGGTCTTGCAAGCGGCAGGCGGGCATCCTTACGTGTAAGGCGAACAAGGAGACCTGCCATGTCGCTGAAGACTTTCGTCCCCTCGCCGCTCCGCACGGCCATCGCCGCCGGCGTGCTTGCGCTCGCCGCCCTGCCCGCAGCCGCCGAAACGGTCGGCAAGGTCGGCGTCGACTGGATCGGCAACGATATCTATATCGACGCGGTCACCGACCCCGAAGTAACCGGTGTGACCTGCCACGTCACCTATTTCGACCGCTCCGTCATCGATCGCCTCAAGAAGGGCAACTGGTTCGAGGACCCGTCGAACAATGCGATCTCCTGCCAGCAGACCGGCCCGATCAGCATCGGCGACATCGATCTGGATAAGGGCGGCGAAGAGGTCTTCAAGTCAGGCCTGTCGCTGATCTGGAAGTCGCTGATCGTCACGCGCATCTACGACAAGAAGAACGACACGCTGATCTATCTCGCCCATTCGCGCGAACTGACCGAGGGATCAGCCAAGATGTCGATCTCCACCGTGCCGCTCTACGGCCAGACGGTGACCTGGACGAACGGCAAGCCGTAACCCCCATAGATACGCGAAAGCACCCGGCCGGAAACCGGCCAGGTGCTTCAAAACCCGAGATCCTTCCCTGCCGCGATCAGGCGGCCTGGGCGAGTTCGTCGGCGATGACGGTGTCGAGGTTGAGGAAGCAGACCATCGACTTCTCGAGCGCCACGATGCCGCGGCAGAAGGCGCGCTGGGCCTCCGGAATGATTTCCGGCGCCGGCTGCAGAGCCTCGCTCTTGATGGTCATCATGTCCGAAACCTGCTCGACCAGCAGGCCGACCAGCTTGCCGGCGATGTCGGTGACGATGATCGCCGAGCGCTCGGACGGTTCCGTCATCTTCATGCCGAGGCGGCAGGCCATGTCGATGACCGGGATCACGGCACCGCGCAGGTTGATAAGGCCGAGCACATAGGGCGGCGTGTGGGGCATCGGCGTCACGGGCGCCCAGCCGCGGATTTCGCGGATGGCCATGATGTCGATACAGAATTCCTGTTCTCCCAGGTGGAAGGAGACGATTTCGAGATAGGCGCCGGACTGTTTGATGGCATTGGACATTTTCAGAACTCTTCCCAGTTCTCTGCGGCGGCTTGGGCATTGCCCCTGACCGCTGCACTGCTGCTGAAAGCCCCGGCAACCTTGGAAACAAGGCTTCTTGCCGGAGACGGGGCGGGACGGGAGGCGGCGGAAACCGCCCTCGGGCTACCGACGGAGGCGCGCACGCCTTCGTGGATCTGGAACTGGCCGACAAGGCGCGTGAGGTTTTCCGCGTCCTGCGCCAGCGTATGGCTTGCCGCATTGGTCTCCTCGACCATCGCGGCGTTCTGCTGCGTCACCTGGTCCATCTGGTTGACGGCGACGTTGATTTCCTGAAGGCCGGCCGCCTGCTCGCGCGCGGCAGTGACGATGGAGGCCATGTGCTCGTGGATGCGCAGCACGTCGCCGCCGATGCGGCCGAGCGATTCGCCTGTCGCCTGCACGAGGCGCGAGCCGGTCTTCACCTCGTCCGACGAGCGGGTGACGAGGCTCTTGATATCCTTGGCGGCACCAGCGGCGCGTTGCGCGAGTTCCCGCACTTCCTGCGCGACGACCGCAAAGCCCTTGCCGGCTTCACCGGCGCGCGCCGCCTCGACGCCGGCATTCAGCGCCAAGAGGTTGGTCTGGAAGGCGATCTCGTCGATGACGTTGATGATCTTGCCGATCTCGCTGGAGGCGCCTTCGATGCGGTCCATCGCAGCCATGGCATCGCTGACGATACGCTCGGATTCCACCGCGCTCGCCTTGGTCGAATCGACCATGCGGCCGGCTTCCTCGGCACGCGCGGTCGCCGTGCGCACCGTGGTCATGATTTCGTCGAGGGCGGCGGAGGTCTCTTCGAGTGACGCTGCCTGCTGTTCGGTGCGGCGGGCCAGATCATCGGCGGCAGCGCGCATCTGGCCACTGTTCGACTGGATGGAGCCGGTATTGTCCTTCACCTCGGCCATGACATTGCGCAGGCGTTCGACGGTACCGTTGAAATCGATACGCAGCTGTTCGAGATCGGCGCGGAAGGGTTCGAGGATGGCAACGCTGAGATCGCCGTCCGAAAGACGCGTCAAGCCACGGCCCAGCGCCTCGACCGCGGCACGAATCTGCCGCTCATCTTCGCGCGCCAACGCTTCCCGGTTGTGCCGCTCCGCATCGTTGCGCGAGCGGCTTTCTTCGCTCGCCTGCTCCAGGCCGCGCTTTTCGACGGCGGCAAGGCGGAAGGCTTCCGCCGAGCGGGCCATGTCACCAATCTCGTCGCCGCGCGCCGTGGCGGCGACCACCGTATTGAGGTCACCTGAGAGAATGCGCTGCATGCTGTCGCGCACAGCGAAAATGCCCCGGCGCAGCATGTTGCCGTGATAGACGATCATGCCGAGCAGCGTGCCCATACCGAGAAGGCCGATGACGATCTGGTAGAACATGGATTGCCCGGAGGCGACTTGTGCATCGTTGACGCGCGCTTCCAAGAGCGCCGAGCCCTCTTCGGCCAGCGCACCGAGGGCTGCCGTCATGCGCTCGCCGCCGGCATCGACGGCGTCGTCGAGCGACGAGAACGCTTCCATGGGCGCACCGGCCTCGATCATCGTCTTGAGATCGACGGCAACGGCCTTTTCCATCATCTGCAAATCGCCGTCGAATGTTTCAAGCAACGCCGGCTTGCCGATTTCGGTGGCGAGCCTCCGGGCCGAGGCCGTGCCTTCCTTCAAGGTCTTCAGCGATTTCGCGATGATTTCCACGCGCTCCGGCTGGATGACCTTCTCGTCGCGGTCGATGATGCTGTCCATCGCCACGAGCACGAGATCGACATTGGCAAGCCGCATGGCGCCAACGGTATCGACCTCTTTCTGGATATTGACGGCGGCCTCGGAAGCCGCACCGATCGTCGCATTGCCGTACCAGCCGGCGGCGAGCATCGTGCCGAAGCCGAGGAACGCGGCGGCGCCGAGCGTTGCGAGACGAGAATTGACGGAAAGGGTCCGGCCCTTCACTGCATTTATCTGAGACATGATGCGGTTCGCCCGAGCCATGGCCCTCGCCACGGCATCCCCTTTTTGGATCCTGGGTGAAATACGCTTCCCGCCGTCTCCCCCGGTCGTGCAGGCATCATGCCCGATGAGCCGATTCCGGCCCTTTCGCGTATTCGGACCGTGACAAAGTAAGATTAAACAAAACCTAAGGAACCTGCCCCGGAACTTGCATTTTAGCAAAATTTGATAAATTCCGGCATGCCGGAATACCGGACGTTGCGAAAAACCGGCATTGTTCCAAAACCTGCCGTTTCATGCTACCCTGACGGCATGAACAAAACCGCCCGCCGCTATACCGTTCTGCCGGCTGCACTCATCGCGCTTGGCCTCGGCGTCATGGCCGCCACCGCCGCCTTTGCCGGCTGGATGGAGCACGGCACGGCGATCTTCCTCAGCCTTGCCGAATCCGGGATGTCCTGGTGCTTCTGATCACAATTGCGCGAGACCGCATGTCCAATGCCCCTTGCGGCATTTGGCGCGTTTGCGCGTGCTCCTGCGAGGGACTATGACACCGGCAGATATTCATCCGAAGGACTGCCATGAAGACCCTGCGCCTCGTACTCTGGATCGCCGTTGCCCTTGTCGCCGCGCTGCTCGGCTGGCTCACGCTGGAGGCGACGCGCACGAAGGATGAAGTCGCCGGCGGCCCGTTCGGCGTGCCCTTCACGCTCGTCGCGCAGGATGGCAAGCCGATCACCGAAAAGGCCTTCACCGGCAAGCCGACGGCGCTGTTCTTCGGCTTCACCCATTGCCCGGAGGTCTGCCCGACGACGCTGTTCGAAATGAACGGCTGGCTCACCAAGGTCGACCCCGATGGCAGCAAGCTGCAGGCCTATTTCGTCACCGTCGACCCGGAGCGCGACACGCCCGAACTGATCGGCCAATATGTCGGCAACGTTTCCAAGCGCATCACCGGCATTTCCGGCCCGGCCGACAAGGTTCTGGAGATGGTCAAGGGTTTTCGCGTGTATTACCGCAAGGTGCCGCTCGATGAAGCCAAGCCCGACGGCGACTACACGATGGATCACACCGCATCCGTCTTCCTGCTCGATTCCACCGGCCGCTTCGTCGGAACGATCGCCTATGGCGAGAACCCCGACACCGCCGAGCAGAAGCTCGCCAACCTGATCAAGCGATAAGCGCAATCCGCCTTTGCCTCGGCTTTCGGACATGCTAGGCGAACCCTGAGACAACAGGGACCCCGGCCGTGAGCGAAATCCGCCTCTACATCACCACCACCGAGAAGCGCGCCGATATCGCGCTCTCGCTGATGACCGACGCCTTCGAGGAAGAAGGTTACGCCATCGCGACGATGGAGATCGACGAGAAGAACGATATCTGGGAAGCCTCCGTCTACATGTTCCGTGTCGACGAGGCCGAGATCGCCGAACGCTTCGCCGCCCTGCTTGCCGAGGAATTTCCGGACGCCGAGATCAAGCGCGAGGAGCTGCCCGATATCGACTGGATCGCCAAGTCGCTCGAAGGCCTGAAGCCCGTCCGCGCCGGCCGCTTCGTCGTGCATGGCTCGCATGACCGCGGCACCGCCCGCCCCGGCGAAATCTCCATCGAGATCGATGCCGGCCAGGCCTTCGGCACCGGCCATCACGGAACGACAGCCGGCTGCCTCGAGGTGATCAACAGCGTCATGCGCTCCCGCAGAGTCAAGCGCGTGCTTGACCTCGGGACAGGCAGCGGCGTGCTCGCCATCGCCGCGCGAAAACTGTCGCCCGCCCAGGTGCTGGCGACCGACATCGACCCGATCGCCACGCGCGTCGCCCGCGAAAACGTTCGCATCAACGGCATCGCCTCGGGCATCGCGCTGGAAACCGCGCCAGGCTTCCACTCCACCGCCTTCGGCCGCCACGGCCCCTTCGATCTCATCATCGCCAATATCCTGGCCCGCCCGCTGATGCGCATGGCGCCGCAGCTTGCCGCGCAACTGACGCCGGGCGGCGATGTCATCCTGTCGGGCATCCTCGCCTCGCAGCGCTGGAAGGTGCTGGCTGCCTATAACGGCGCCGGCCTCAGCCATATGCGCACCATCTGGCGCGAAGGCTGGGTGACGATCCATCTCGCCAAGCGCTGAGGTCGCTCTTCCGTGATCCCCATATTCGAAACCGGGGATCACACAGCGGAATAACGCAGAGTCACGAGAAAAGAAAAAGGCGGTGCCAGAGGCACCGCCTATGGGCCGGCAAGCCGACCTGTCCGCGAGCTTGAGGAGGAGGAGTGCTCAAGCGGACCTATGTGCTCCGAACGCCTTCCCGGAGGAGGGAGGAGGAGTGACCAGAAAGACGCCTGATCGGAACACCTAGTCTTTCGCCTTTCGGCGTTTTCTATGCGATACGAGCGACGGGAGGAAGTTTCGCTTGAAGCGCGTTTCAAGTTCGCTTCCTTGGCGCCGCTTATAATCGTTTCAGAAAATCGCGAAAGCGCTGATGCGGCATGGGTGCCATGCGCGACATGCATAAGTCCAATCTGAGACCTCTTGGAACCACCTGACGGCACTGCTACGCGTATCGCCACCGGCTTGCAAGGTGACCCGGCCGCCTGCCTTTGACGCGCCCCCGCGATGGGCTAGATTGCCGCCACGATTCATCGCCTGAGCGGAAGCATCCCATGTTCCAGAGTTTCGACGTCACCTCCACGCCCCAATATGGCCGCGAACGGGCCGATGCCTTGCGCGCCTCCTTCGATGCGCTTGGCATCGACGGCTTTCTCGTGCCGCGCGCCGATGAATATCAGGGCGAATATGTGCCGGCCTCGGCGGAGCGTCTGTCCTGGCTGACGGGTTTTACAGGCTCGGCGGGCGTGGCGCTCGTCATGCGCGGTCAGGCCGTGGTCTTCGTCGATGGTCGCTACGTCACGCAGCTCGCCGAACAGGTGGATGGCAGCGTCTATACCGGCGGCGATCTCGTCGGCGAGCCGCCGCATCTCTGGCTGCAGAACCATGGTCCCAAGGGTTTCCGGCTCGGCATCGATGCGTGGCTGCACACCGCGGCCGAAGTGCGCCGTCTGGAAAAGGCGCTCGCCACGCTTGGCGGCAGCCTCGTCTTCCTGCCCTATAACCCGCTCGACAAGGCCTGGACGAACCGTCCGGCCGAACCGCTCGGCCGCGTGACCATCCAGGCCGTCGACCATGCCGGTGAACTCGCCAGGGACAAGCTGGTGAAGATGGCGTATGCTACGGCAAAGGCCGGCGCGGATGCACTCGCCGTCACCGACCCCTCTTCCATCGCCTGGATCTTCAACATCCGCGGCAGCGACGTGCCGCACACGCCGCATCCACTCGCCCGCGCCGTCATCCCGGCGGACGGCCGTCCCCTGCTTTTCCTCGACAAGCGCAAGACCGGCATCGAGCCCGAAGCCTATCTCACCCAGCTCGCCGATCTCCTGCCGCCGTCCGATTTCGACAACCGCATCGCCGCCCTCGCCGCCGAAGGCAAGCGCATCCTGATCGACCCCGATCAGGCACCCTTCGCGCTCGGCGAGATCGTTCGCGCCAAGGGCGGCACGCTGGTCGAGGCCGTCGATCCGGCCCGCCTGCCCCGCGCCTGCAAGAACAGCGTCGAGCTGCAAGGCTCCGCCCGCGCCCATCTTCAGGATGGCGCCGCCATGGTGGAATTTCTCGCCTGGCTCGATAGCACGACACCCGGCAGCCAGACGGAAATCACCGTCACGAAGAAACTCGAAGAGGTGCGCCGCAGCGTCGGCGAGCGCCAGCAGAACCCGCTGAAGGATGTCTCCTTCGACAGCATTGCCGGCGCGGGCGCGCACGCGGCCATCATGCATTACCGCGTGACGACGGATACGGACGCGGTCATCGAGCCGGGCACGATGTTCCTCATCGATTCCGGCGCGCAATATATCAACGGCACAACCGACATCACCCGCACGGTCGCCGTAGGCGCCGTGCCGGAGGAGCAGAAGCGCTTCTTCACGCTGGTGCTGAAGGGCATGATCGGCATCAGCCTTGCCCGCTTCCCCAAGGGCACGCGCGGCTGCGACCTCGATCCGCTCGCCCGCATTGCGTTGTGGAAGGCCGGCGCCGATTTCGCCCATGGCACCGGCCATGGCGTCGGCTCCTATCTCTCGGTGCATGAAGGCCCGCAGCGCATCTCGCGGCTTTCGACGCAGGAACTGCTGCCCGGCATGATCCTCTCGAACGAACCCGGCTACTACCGCCCCGGCGCGTTCGGCATCCGCATCGAGAACCTCGTGCATGTCCTGCCCGCCGCGCCCGTCGCGGGCGGCGATATCGACATGCTCGGCTTCGAAACACTGACCTTCTGCCCGATCGACCGCCGCCTCGTCGTGGCAAGCCTGCTGACGGACGAGGAACTGATCTGGCTCAACGCCTATCACGCCGAGACGAACGAAAAGATCGCGCCGCTCCTTTCGGACGACGCGACCAAATCCTGGCTGGCAGAGGTAACCGCTCCGATCAGCCGATGACGTGACGCAGCAGCATCACCACGACCCAGCCGACGGCCAGCATCGGCAGGAGCTTCAGGCGCAGCCCCACGAGAAAGGCGACCGCCATGGTGATGCTGACATCCCACCCGCCGGTGATGGCGGCCGGCGCGACCAATGTGGTCAGCACGGCCGCCGGAACGGCGTTCAGTGCCGCTTCGGCGCGCGGCGGAATGCGCTTCATACGCGTGATGAAGACATAGCCGCCGACGCGCGTGAGGTAGGTCGCGATAGCGCCGGCGGCGATGATCAGCAGCGTCTGCATGTGAAACATGGATTCCATGCTCATGCCTCCCCTTCCGCAACCCGGCGGGAGCCTCGTCTTCCTTGTCAAGCGGCAGCAGGGCCGCGACGGCGACGCCGGCAAGTGCGCCGAGGCTGACATGCCAGGGCGAGCCGACGAAATGCATGGCGAGCACCGAACCGACACCGGAGGCGAGCACGACCGGCAGCCAGTTCGCCCGACTACGGAAGCCCATCACCAGGCCCATGAAGTAGACCGGCAGCAACACGTCGATGCCGATCGCCCTGGGGTCGCCGATCAGGTTGCCGAGCAACCCGCCGACCACCGTCAGGCACAGCCAGGGAACATAGACGCTGAAGCCCAGCACCATCAGCCAGATATAGCTGACCCGAAGACCGGCATCCGCGCGCCGCTCGGTTTCGGCAAACTGCGGGTCGGTCAGCAGGAACAACGAGGTCGCCTTCTGCCAAAAGGTCAGATGCCGGATATGCGGGGCGATGGCCGCCGAATAGAGCACGTGGCGGAAGTTGACGGCAAAAATCGAGAGCACGACGAGCCAGGGCGCGACATGATGATTGAACAGCTCGACACCGACGAGCTGGCTGGCGCCCGCATAGAGCGTCGCACTCATCAGGGTCGCTTCGGCAACCGTCAGGCCGTTGTCGATGGAAACGGCGCCGAACAGCACGGCAAACGGCGATGCCGCAACGGCAACCGCGATACCACGCCGAAAGGCGTCGCGGATTTCTTCTTTTGTATCGGGGGTCATGGGTCTGCTCTATCCTAGGATAGGCAAGCCATAGAACAGGCACGGCCCACCCGCAAACCAATATGGCTGATGGACCGTTCAGCGCCGTTGATCAATCAGCGCCGATCCCTGACCGGCGCTGATGGACGATCAAACTTTCTTGAGCTGGAACGTGTGCTCCGGTGCGGGGAAGCTGCGCGCCTTGACCTCTTCCGCATAGGTCGCGAAAGCCTCGCTCATCACGGGCGCCAGGTTGGCGAAATGCTTGACGAAGCGCGGCTTGAAATCCGTGAAGATGCCGAGCACGTCGTCGACCACCAGAACCTGGCCGTCGCAGGCGGGCGATGCGCCGATGCCGATGGTCGGCGCCTTCACCTTGCCGGTGATTTCGCGCGCCAGCGGCTCGACCGTGCCTTCGATGACGATGGCGAAAGCGCCGGCATCGTCGATGGCGGCGGCATCCTTGCGGATCTTTTCCACTTCCTTGTCGTTGCGGCCAAGCGAGCGGTAACCGCCCGTTGTGTTGATGAGCTGCGGCATCAGGCCGACATGGCCGAGCACGGGAATGCCGCGCTGCGTGAGGAAATCGACCGTCTCGGCCATTTCCGCGCCGCCCTCCAGCTTGATCGCCGAACAGCCGGTTTCCTTCAGCACGCGGGCGGCCGTCGCGAAGGCCTGCTCCTTGGACTGCTGGTAGGAGCCGAACGGCAGGTCGACGACGACGCAGGCATTGGACGAGCCGCGCATGACGGCCTGGCCATGGGCGATCATCATCTCGATCGTCACGCCGACAGTGGAATCGAGACCGTAGAGCACCATGCCGAGGCTGTCGCCGACCAGCATGAAATCGACATGCGGGTCCATCAGCTTGGCGACCGGCGTCGTATAGGCGGTGAGGCTGACGATGGGACGTTCGCCCTTGAGGGCCTTGATGTCGGACGGAGCCAGACGGCGCTTGGCGGTGTGTACGCTCATGTCACGCAACCTTCTTCTTTGGGCTGAGGACCCGGTTATCGAGGAGCTTCGTGCTTCCAAAACGCACAAAAAGCAGCAAAAGGACCAGCCTGTCGCCGACCGTGTCGATTTCGGCCAGCGTGTCCGGATCCCTGATGGCAACGACCTCCGGCTTGGCCAGAGGCTCGGTGCGGAGGAAGGCCATCACGCCCGCCTCCAGTGTCTTCGCATCGGTCTCGCCGGCGGCGATCAGCCGTTCGGCCTCCTCCAGCGCGCGTGGCACGATGGCGGCGGCGGCACGCTCTTCCGGCGAGAGATAGACATTGCGCGAAGAACAGGCGAGGCCATCGGCCTCACGCACCGTCGGAACGCCGATCACCTCGACCGGCTGGGCGAGATCGGCGACCATGCGGCGAATGATGGTGAGCTGCTGGAAATCCTTCTCGCCGAAATAGGCGCGGTCGGGACCGGCAATGTTGAAGAGCTTCGTCACAACAGTCGCAACCCCGGCGAAATGGCCGGGGCGCACGGAGCCTTCCAGCTCAGCACCAAGCTTCGGCACGTCCACCACGGTCTCCATCGGCCGCGGATACATGTCCGCGACGCCGGGCGCGAAAAGATAGTGCACACCCTCGGCCTCCAGCATCGCCTGGTCGCGGGCGAGATCGCGCGGATAACGCGCGAGATCCTCGTTCTGGCCGAATTGCAGCGGATTGACGAAAATGGTGGCGACGACGATGTCGTTGTCGGCGCGGGCGCGGCGCGCAAGCTCCATATGGCCGACATGAAGATAGCCCATGGTGGGCACGAGGCCGATCGTGCGGCCATCCAGCCGGTGTGGCGCAAGTGCAGCGCGCAAATCCGCGATGGTGGTGAACGTCTTCATCGGCGGTTCCTCCTTGCTCTCGCCCTCTCCCGCGGGCGATGCTCCCATGTCGTCTCTGCGGACCACTTTCCGGGGGCGCCGTTTTCTATCTTGTGCAGCGCAAAAAGACAATCGGGAAAGACTTTTGCCCGCCATCGCTTAACCCGCTGGGCAGCATTGCATTTTGCGCACTGTACATTTTGGCCAAGGAGCAGTAGAGAGCGCACAACACGCTCGTTAGGTACGGGCTTGCGAGTGCGACGCCAGATCGTCGCTGAACCCGAATTCCGAAAGACCCCACATGACGAGTTTCGACAGCCTCGCTCCGGCGATGGCAAAGGCGTTGGAAAAACGCGGCTATACCACTTTGACGCCGGTGCAGATCGCCGTCTCCGACCCCAAGATCGGCAATTCCGATGCGCTGGTTTCCGCGCAGACCGGCTCCGGCAAGACCGTTGCCTTCGGCCTGGCGCTCGCGCCGACGCTGCTTTCCGGCGAAGAACGTTTCGACCGCGCGGGAAGCCCGCTTGCGCTCGTCATCGCCCCGACGCGGGAACTCGCCATGCAGGTCAAGCGCGAGCTGGAATGGCTCTATGAACTGACCGGCGCCGTCATCGGCTCCTGCGTCGGCGGCATGGACGTGCGCAACGAGCGCCGGGCGCTGGAACGCGGTTCCCATATCATCGTCGGCACACCGGGCCGCCTGCGCGACCACATCACGCGCGGCAATCTCGATCTCTCCGCCATCCGCGCCGTCGTGCTCGACGAGGCCGACGAGATGCTCGACCTCGGCTTCCGCGAAGACCTCGAATTCATCCTCGAGGCCGCCCCGGAAGACCGCCGCACGCTGATGTTCTCGGCCACCGTGCCGAAGGAAATCGCAGCGCTTGCCAAGAACTACCAGCGCGATGCCATGCGCATCTCGACGGCGGCCGAACGCGAGCAGCATGTCGATATCGAATATCGCGCGCTGCTCTGCACCCCCTCGGACCGCGAGAACGCCATCATCAACACGTTGCGCTTCTACGATGCGCAGAATGCGATCGTCTTCTGCTCGACGCGCGCGGCCGTGAACCACCTGACGGCCCGCTTCAACAATCGCGGCTTCTCGGTCGTGGCGCTGTCAGGCGAACTCAGCCAGAACGAACGCACCCACGCGCTGCAGTCCATGCGCGACGGCCGTGCCCGTGTGTGCATCGCCACCGACGTCGCCGCCCGCGGCATCGACCTGCCGAACCTCGAACTCGTCGTGCATGCCGACCTGCCGACCAACCCGGATACGCTGCTGCACCGTTCGGGCCGCACGGGCCGAGCCGGCCGCAAGGGCGTGAGCGCCCTCATCGTGCCGCTCAGCGCGCGCCGCAAGGCCGAGCGCCTGTTGCAGATCGCCAACCTCAAGGCCAACTGGGCGACGCCGCCGTCGGCCGAAGAGATCCTGCGCCGCGACGACGAGCGCCTGCTCGCCGATGCGACGCTGACAGAGACGATCGGCGAAGACGAAATCGAGACGATCGACGCACTGGTCGAAAAATTCGATGCCCGCCAGCTCGCCGCCGCCGTCGCGCGCTACTTCAAGGCCGGCCGCTCCGCACCGGAAGACCTGATCGAGGTCTCGCTCGAACAGCGCAAGCCGCGCGAACGTGGCAACGACGCCATCCCGGCCGAAACCAAGCGCCCGCGCGACAGCTTTGCCCGCAGCACCTGGATTTCCGTCTCGGTCGGCCGCAAGCAGCGCGCCGAGCCGCGCTGGCTGATCCCGATGCTCTGCCGCAACGGCAATATTACCAAGAACGAGATCGGCGCCATCAAGATGCAGCCGGAGGAGACCTTTATCGAGCTCTCCGCCGATGCCTCCGACGGTTTCATGGGCGCGCTCGGTCCCAACAGCATGCTGGAGCGCGGCATCCGCGTGACGGTGCTCGAAGGCATGCCCGACCTCACCCCGCATTTCTACGAGCGGACGCCGGGCGAAAAGACCCAGCGTTACGACAAGCCGGTGCGCAGCGAAGAACGCCGCGCCGACTGGAAGCCGCGCGGCGAGTTCGACAAGAAGCCCGGCTTTGCCAAGAAGAAGGACTTCGACAAGAAGCGTGAGTTCGACAAGCCCGAAGGTGCGGCAGCCAAGCCGCACTGGAAGGATCGCAACGACAGCGCCGACAAGAAGCGCGAGTTCGACAAGCCTGAGGGTGCGGCAGCCAAGCCGGCGCACTGGAAGGATCGCGACGCGAGTGCTCAGAAACCGGGCAAGCCCTTCGGCGGCCCGAAGCCCTTCAAGGGCAAGCGCGACGAAAAATTCGCCAAGCCGGAAGGCGGCCCGAAGAAGCCGAAGCCCAAGAAGTTCGACCGTCCCTAAACGGTTGGCGGCGCGGAACTCTTTGCTCCGCGCCGCATTTCCCCCGCGCTTGTTGCCAGGGGGGTACAGCGATGGCAGGCGAGACCACATCCGCTGACGACACAAAAAACCAATTCAACAGCTTCGTGACCGGCCTCGGCCGCGGTGTCGCCGGCGCGCTTTTCCTGGCGCTGCCCATGCTGATGACCATGGAAATGTGGTATCTCGGCTTCACCATTGCGCGCGAGCGGCTGCTGCTGCTTCTCCTCCTCAACATCCCCCTTCTCATCCTGCTTGCCCGCCGCATCGGCTTCGAGGAGACGTTCACCTGGCGCGAGGCGATCCGGGACGCGATCATCGCCTATGGCATCGGCATCGTGACCAGCGTGATCGTGCTCGCCGCCCTCGGCCTGCTGCATGCCGACATGCCGGCGAGCGAAGCCGTCGCCAAGATCGCGCTGCAATCCGTGCCGGCCAGCATCGGCGCCATGCTTGGCCGCAGCCAGCTCGGCCACGACGAAACCGAGGACGACAGCCAGGAAACGCCCTATCACGGCGAACTCCTGATGATGGCCGCCGGCGCCCTCTTCCTCTCGCTCAACATCGCACCCACCGACGAGATGATGGTGCTCGCTTACAAGATGTCGATCTGGCATGCGATCGTCGTCACCCTGCTCTCGATCACGCTGATGCACGGCTTCGTCTATGCCGTCTCCTTCATCGGCGGGCACGAGCTTGAGCCGGAAACGCCGTGGTGGCACGCTTTCATTCGGTTCACCCTGCCCGGCTACGTCATCGCACTCGCGATCAGCGTCTTCGCCCTCTGGATCTTCGAGCGGCTGGGCGACAGTTCCGCCGTCGAGATCATGCTTTCCGTCATCGTGCTCGGCTTCCCGGCGTCGCTGGGTGCCGCAGCCGCGCGCCTGATCCTGTGAGGCTTTCATGACCAAATCCGAACAGGGCCGCCATCGGGAGCGCCAGGATCCGCACTGGATCGAATGGCTGACGGGCATCGTCTCCGCGCTCCTGGTCGCCGCCATGCTCGGCTGGCTGACCTGGGAAGCCTTTACCCGCGCAGCGACGCCGCCGGACCTCGCCGTGACCGTGCTGACGACGGAAAAAACGTCAGCCGGCCACCGCGTGGCCTTCGACATCTATAATACGGCAACGACGACAGCTGCGGCCGTCACCGTCGTCGGCCGACTGACGGAAGGCGATCAGGTGATCGAGGAAAACGAAGTGGTCTTCGACTATGTCGCCGCCGAATCCAAATCGACGGGCGCCATTCTCTTCCAGACCGATCCGGCCGGCCATACGGTCGATATCCATCCGGCCGGTTACACGGATCCTTAGGAAAGGCTGATAAGCTGTGGAAGAGATTCCGGAAAACGGAACCAATACCGTCGGCGCGGATTGAGCAGGGACAATATCCGTGTCCGCCGATGGAAGGGCATGGCAGACCCTGAAGGGTGGAACCATGGAACTTCCCCTGCTCATCCTCCTGACCACGCAGGTTCTTCTGCCGATTTTCTTTTTGCTCTGGCTCTGGCTGCCGCACCCGGCCGACCGCGTCGGCTGGCTGATGCGCGTCGTCTACGGCGCCTGCTACTTCGCCTTCATCGCCGTGATCGGCCGCTGGGATTTTCTGAGCACGATACTGGCGGTGGTGCTGCCTGTCACCTTCGCCGTTTCGGCAGCGCTCGCCTATAGGCGCGTCCGGCATCGGCCCTGGAACCGCTCGCCCTCCCTCATGCGCAGCCACGGTTTCACCGCCGCCATGGCCGTCTTCTTCCTGGCGCTCACCGCACGAGCGCTGTCAGGCTATGGCTATCAGGACACCGCTGTCGACCTCACCTTCCCCTTCGCATCAGGCGAGTACTATGTCGGACAGGGCGGCAGCACGACGTCGATCAACAATCACCATGCCGACCCAAGCCAGCGCTACGCGCTCGACATCGTCGCGCTCAACGGTTTTGGTGCGCGGGCGGCGGGGGTCATGCCAGACGATCTCACGGACTACGTCATCTATGGCCGCGAGGTGAAAAGCCCCTGCACGGGCGTCGCCATCTCCATGCATGACGGCATCGACGACAACAGGATTTCCGAAACGAACACGCAAAAACCGGCCGGCAACCACATCATTCTCGCCTGCGGCACGGCACGCGTTCTGCTTGCCCATCTGCGCAAAGGGTCGATCGCGATCACGGGCGGCGAACTCGTGACAGCGGGCGAAACGCTCGGCCGCGTCGGCAATTCCGGCAATTCCTCCGAGCCGCACCTGCACATGCACGCCTATCTCGGCGGCACATTGGACTATAATGCCGGAGAAGGCGTGCCGATGACCTTCAGCGGCCGCTTCCTGGTGCGCGGCTCGACCGTCATGATCCCTTGATGAGCTCGAACCAGCCGTCCTCGTCGATCACCTCGACGTTGAACTCCTTGGCCTTGTCGAGCTTGGAACCCGCACCCGGACCGGCCACAACCAGATCCGTCTTCTTCGAAACCGACCCCGCGACCTTCGCGCCCAGCCGCTCCGCCATGGCCTTCGCCTCGTCGCGCGTCATCTTCTCCAGCGAGCCGGTGAAGACCACCGTCTTGCCGACGACGGGGCTCGACGTCGCAACGACCGCCTCGGCCGCTTCCGGCGTCACCTCCTGAAGCAGCCGGTCGATCACATCGACGTTGCGCGGCTCCTTGTAGAATTCCACCATGGCGCGAGCGACGACCTCGCCGATGCCGTCGATGCTGTTGAGTTCCGTCCAGGCCTCGCCCGAGAGCGAGACGGAAGCCTTCATCGCCTCCTCGAAGGCGGCATAGGTGCCGTAGGCCCGTGCCAGCAGCTTGGCATTGGTCTCGCCGACATGGCGGATGCCGAGCGCATAGATGAAGCGGTTAAGGGCGATCGAGCGACGGGCATCAATGGCGTCATAGAGCTTCCGCACACTCACCTTGCCGAAGCCGTCGATATTCTCGAGCTTGGTCAGCGAGCCCGCCTGCCGCTTTTCCAGCGTGAAGATATCGGGAGCCGTGCGGATCGTCAGCGACGGATCCTCCGCCTCGAAAAAGAAATCGATCTGCTTGGAGCCGAGGCCTTCGATATCGTAGGCGTTGCGCGAGACGAAGTGCTTCAGGTGCTCCACCGCCTGTGCGCGGCAGACGAAGCCGCCGGTGCAGCGCGTCACGGAATCGAGCCGGCCCGTCTTCTCGTTGCGCTCGCGCATCGCATGGCTGCCGCAGACCGGGCAGGTTTTCGGGAATTCGTAGCGCTGGGCGTCCGCCGGGCGCTTCTCCATGACGACATCGAGCACCTGCGGGATCACATCGCCAGCGCGCTGCACGATGACCGTATCGCCGATGCGGATGTCGTGATCCTCGGCCCGGATGCGCTCGCCGCTATTGCCGATGCCTTCGATATAATCGGCATTGTGCAGCGTCGCATTGGTGACGACCACGCCGCCGACCGTGACGGGCGTCAGGCGCGCGACCGGCGTCAGCGCGCCAGTACGGCCGACCTGGATGTCGATCTTCTCGACGATGGTGAAGGCCTGCTCAGCCGGGAACTTGTGTGCGGTCGCCCAGCGCGGCGAGCGCGAGCGGAAGCCGAGGCGCTCCTGCAGCGCCAGCTCGTCCACCTTGTAGACGACCCCGTCGATATCGTAATCGAGGTCCGGGCGGGCAAGGCCGATCTCGCGATAATGCGCGATGATATCCTCGACGCGCGACAGCCGCTGCGTCATCGGATTGACCGGAAAGCCCCAGGATTTCAGCACGCCGATCATGCCGAACTGCGTATTGTCAGGCATCGCGGACATCTCGCCCCAGGCATAGGCGAAGAAGCGCAGCTTACGGCTTGCCGTCACCGAAGCATCGAGCTGGCGCAGCGAGCCCGCCGCGGTGTTGCGTGGATTGACGTAGGTCTGCTTGCCCTCCGCCGCCATCTTCTCGTTCAGCGCGAGAAAATCGCTCTTGGCCATATAGACCTCGCCGCGCACCTCGACCACCTCGGGCGCACCGGCCGGCAGGCGGTTCGGAATTTCGGTGATGGTCTGCACATTGGCGGTGACATTCTCGCCCGTCGTGCCATCGCCACGCGTGGCGGCCGTCACCAGGCGGCCGTTCTCATAGCGGATCGACATGGAAAGGCCGTCGATCTTCGGCTCGGCGGTAAAGGCGATGGAATCGTCCGGCAGGCGGCCGAGGAAGCGATAGACCGAGGCGACGAAGTCCCGCACGTCCTCGTCGGAAAACGTGTTGTCGAGCGACAGCATCGGGCGGGAATGGGTGATCGGCGCAAAGGTTGGGAGCGGCGCGGAACCGACACGGCGCGACGGGCTGTCATCGCGTACCAGAGCCGGAAAACGGGCCTCGATTTGCTCGTTGCGCCGCTTCAGCGCGTCGTATTTGGCATCCGAAATCTCCGGCGCGTCCTGCCCGTGATAGAGCTCGTCATTGCGCGCGATCTCCGCCGCCAGAAATGCAAGCTCGGCTGCTGCTTCGTCTTCGGTCAGGGTTTCGACAGGGGTTTTCGCGTTCGCCATGACATGCTCCGGGATTCGGAGAAGGTTTTAGAGCAAAGCTGACGAAAGGAAAGATGGGACGCCGTTACGTCCCGCCGGAAAGCAGCCGTGCGGCCGCGGCGCGCGCCTCGTCGGTCACGGAGGCGCCGGCCAGCATGCGGGCGATCTCTTCGGTGCGCGCACCCTCGTCCATGCGGGCGACACGGGTGGCGACGGTCTCGCTGCCCTCGACCGGCCCCTTGGAAATGAGGAGATGCGTCGCGGCGCGTGCCGCGACCTGCGGCGCATGGGTGACGGAGAGCACCTGCACGGTGGCAGACAAGCGCTTCAGCCGCTGGCCGATGGCATCGGCCACAGCACCGCCGACGCCGGTGTCGATTTCGTCGAAGACGAGCGTCGGCGCAGAACCGCGATCGGCCAGCGCCACCTTAAGCGCCAGCAGGAAGCGCGAGAGTTCACCGCCCGAGGCGACCTTCATGATCGGGCCGGGGCGGGTGCCGGGATTGGTCTGGACGTGGAACTCGACCGTGTCGATCCCCTCCTCCGCCCCGCCGTCCGGATCGGTGGTGATCTCGACGGTGAAGCGCGCCCGCTCCAGCTTCAGCGCCGGCAGTTCCGCCATCACGGCGGCGGCGAGCGCGTCTGCGGTATGATGCCGCCTTTCGGAAAGCGACTTGGCGGAGATTTCGAAAGCGGCGCGCGCTTCGGTCAGCCGCGCCTGCAACTGCACCAGCTTTTCCTCGCCGGCATCGAGATCGGCAAGGTCGGCGATCATCTTGGCAGCCAGGGCGGGAAGACCGGTGACGGGCACGGAATATTTGCGGGCGGCGGCGCGCAGCGCAAACAGCCGCTCCTCCGTGCGCTCCAGCTCCTTGGGATCGTATTCCGTCTTGCGCAACGCCGTCTCGACGGCCGTCTGCGCGTCGGAAAGGTGGTTCAGCGCCAGATCGAGCAGTTCGACCGTCTCCTCCAGCAGGCCCGGCGCCTCATGGCTCTTGCGCTCCAGCCGGCGCACGAGCGCGGCGATCAGCGGAACGGGCGAGGCATTGCCGTTCAGGAATTCGCTCGCCTCGTTGATGTCGCCGGCAATGCGCTCGGCCTTCATCATGCGGGCACGCACCTCCGCCAGCGCATCCTCCTCACCATCCTGCGGCGAGAGCACTTCCAGCTCCTCTACGGACGAGCGCAGATAATCAGCCTCGCGGGCCGCCGCGTCCACCTTCTCGCGGTGGCGGCGCAGCGTGCGGTCGGCTTCCTTCCAGTGGTGATAGAGCGTGCCGACATCGGCCGCCGCCTCGCTCAGGCCACCGAAGGCATCGAGCAGCAGGCGGTGCGCATCGGTATCGACGAGCGCCCGGTCGTCGTGCTGGCCGTGGATCTCGACGAGAAGCTGGCCGGCCTGGCGCATGAGCTGCACCGACACCGGCTGGTCGTTGACATAGGCCTTGGTGCGGCCATCGGCCGATTGCTGGCGGCGGAAGATGAGGTCGCCGTCATCGTCGATGCCGTTGTCGCGCAATAGCGCACGCGCCGCATGGGTCATCGGCACGTCGAAGACGGCCGTCACCTGGCCGCGTTCGATGCCGTGGCGCACCAGCGAACCGTCGCCGCGCCCGCCGAGCGCCAGCGAAAGACTGTCGAGAAGAATGGATTTGCCGGCGCCCGTCTCCCCCGTAAGCACGGAGAGACCCGGCTCGAACGCAAGGTCGAGCCGTTCGATCAGGACGATATCGCGGATCGATAGCTGCGCCAGCATGGCACGTATCTCTTGGTTCAGGCGCCGATCAGCTTCTTGCCGGCGCGCGAAATCCAGGAACCGTTGTTCTCACGCGGCTCCAGGCCCTTCGACTGCAGCAGCTTGTAGCTGTCGGCATACCACTGGCTGTCCGGATAGTTATGGCCGAGAACGGCGGCCGCCGTCTGCGCTTCGCTGGCAAGACCCATCGCGTAATAGGTCTCGACGAGACGCGCCAGCGCTTCCTCGATCTGGTTGGTCATCGGATAGGTTTCGACGACCACGCGGAAGCGGCTGACGGCCGCGATGAATTCCTTGCGCTCGAGATAATAGCGGCCGATCTGCATTTCCTTGCCGGCGAGCTGGTCGCGGGCAAAACGCATCTTGGTCTGGGCATCCTCGACATATTCCGAGTCCGGATAGTTGTCGACGACGGCCTTCATCGCTTCGAGCGTCTGCTGCGAGGTGCGCTGGTCCTGCGTCACGCTCGGGATCTGCTTCCAGTAGGCGAGGCCGATGATGTACTGCGCGTAGGCCGCGTCGGAGGATTCCGGATAGAGGTTCAGGTAGCGCTTGCCGGCCGTGATGGCCTCTTCATAGGCGCCCTGGCGATAGCTGGTGAACGCGCTCATGACGAGCGCCTTGCGCGCCTGGTCGGAGAACGGGTTCTGCCGATCGACGGCCGCGAACTTGCGGTTCGCCTCGCCCACCTTTCCGGCCTGCAGGTTTGCCAGACCCTGATTGTAGAGCGTATCGGCGGATTCGGTCTCGCCCGACAGCTTCGTGATATCGATGTCGGGATCAGACTGGCAGGCAGAAAGACCAATCGAAGACGCCGTAGCGACAAGCGTAAGATAGACAATGCGCGCCGTCTTCTTCACACCAACAGACCCTGCAACAACCATGTGATAATCCCAGTTCAACGGCGCCCCATGCGGACGGGCCGCACATGCGCCCCGCGTTGTATCTCCAAAAGCGTGAAGATCGCAACGCCATGCCCACGCATTAACGCATTTTTATGGCATTCGTGTCGGGAAAGAAAAAGGAATGCGGCCCGGCCTCAGAGAGACCAGGGCGCAAATTCCGGTGCGTTGACGGCGATCAGCTCGCGCTGGCCGGCGCGCGAACGCGGTGCGGCGGCTTCGACCACTTCATAGGCCGAGCGGTCGCTGAGCAGCGCCTTGAGGGCATGCGCATTCATCTTGTGGCCGCCGCGATAGGAGCGGTAGCAGCCGATGAACTGCGCGCCGGCAAGCGCCAGGTCGCCGACGGCATCGAGCGTCTTGTGGCGCACGAACTCGTCCTTGGCGTAACGCAGGCCTTCGACATTGATCACGGTATTGTCATCGGAGATGACGACCGAGTTTTCCAGCGAGGAGCCGAGCGCCAGGCCGGCGGCCCAGAGACGCTCGACATCGCGCATGAAGCCGAAGGTGCGGGCGCGTGACAGTTCGGTGCGGAAGGTGGCGGGCGAAAGATCGCCCTTCCAGGACTGGCGGCCGATGAGCGGGCAGTCGAAATCGATCTCGACTTCGAATCGCGTGCCGTCATAGGGTGAGAACTCGGCCCAGGAGGCGCCAGCCTCGACGCGGACCGGCTTGATGATTCGGATGTAGCGGCGCTTCACGGCAAGCGGGATCAGGCTCACTTCGTCGATCGCCTCGATGAAGGGCGCGGAACTGCCGTCCATGATCGGCATTTCGGCGCCGCTGACTTCGATCAGCGTGTTGTCGAGGCCGAGCGCATAGAGCGCTGCCATGACATGCTCGACGGTCGCAATCGAGGTCGCCGGCGAGAAGCCGAGCACGGTGCAGAGATCGGTGCTGCCGACCTGCGAGGAGACCGCGCGGTATTCGCTGACGGTGCCGTCGGCGAACTGGCGCTGGAAGACGATGCCGCTGTCGGCTTCGGCCGGATTGAAGGTGATCGACACCGGCACGCCGGAATGCACGCCCGTGCCGGAAATCGTCACCGGGTTTGCAATCGTGGTCTGGAAACCGAGCATCGTCATATGCATTCGCCTCGTCTTATTGCCGGCTCATTCTTCGCCGACACTTTCAATTCTTGGCCCAAGGAAGGCCTTTGGCCGGACGCTCAGCGCCCGCCGACAAAGTTTGCCCGATCGTCTGGAGTGGCTTGATGCGCTCCGGCTCATGCCGGCGATCCGAATCCTGACTGGCCCCTGTGCCTACCCTAAATCTAGTAGGTCCCTCAGCGTCTTACAAATCACTGTTTCTTTCGCTTTGTTACGCTTTTATTCAATGCATAAGCCATTGAGATAGAAGCGAAAAAAAATGCCCGGATCGAGATCCGGGCATTTCGTTACAAAGCCGTGTCTGGCCTCAGTTCGACTGGCGGCGCAGGAAGGCCGGAATCTCCAGCTGGTCTTCCTCGTGGAGCGAACGCGGCTGCGGATTGGCGCGGCCGTGATCGTCGAGCTGGCCGCGGCGCGGCGCGTAGAGGCTGGCTTCCGGCGACAGCGCGCGGCGCTGCTGCTGGGCAACCGGCTCCTGCTGGACAGGCTGCTGCGGCTCTTCGTGACGGCCGAGCGACGAGGTCAGGCGCTTGAGGAGACCCATCGGGCCGCGCTCTTCGCTGTGGGTCGCGACCGGCTGCTGGGCCGAGCGGTGATCGATTTCAGCCTGCACGACGGGCGGGAAGTCCTCGATCTTCGGCATGCGCATGGTCTGCGGCTCCTGACGAATGATCGGAGCGGCGGGCTCGACGCGCTGCTGCAGAACCGGAGCCTGCTGCATCGGCTGCTGGACCGGAGCGGCGCGCTGGACGACCGGTGCTTCGGCCGGGGCCGAGAACAGGCGGTTCTGCAGGCGCGGCTCTTCCTGGACCTGGGCAACCGGCTGGGCCGGAACCGGGCGGCTCACCGGAATGGCCAATTCGCGTTCCAGGCTTTCTTCCGAGGCGCGGATGGCTTCGGCGATCGGGTCGATGACCGGCTGCTGGACAACCGGCTGCTGCAGCACGGGCTGCGGCTGCTGGACGACCGGCTGGGGCTGCGGGGCGACGGCGACCGGCTGAGCCGGAATGGCGGCGGACGGACGAACTACCGGCTTGCTGAGGCTGCGAAAGTCAGCATTCCGTGCAGCCACCTCCGAGGCCGCGCGATCGATACCGGTTGCAACAACGGAAACGCGGATCAGGCCTTCGAGCTCTTCATCGAAGGTCGCACCGAGAATGATGTTTGCGTCCGGATCGACTTCCTCGCGGATACGGGTTGCCGCTTCGTCGACTTCGAAGAGGGTGAGGTCGCGACCGCCAGTGATGGAGATCAGCAGGCCCTGTGCACCCTTCATCGAGGTTTCGTCGAGCAGCGGGTTAGCGATGGCGGCTTCGGCAGCAGCCATTGCACGGCCCTCGCCCGACGCTTCGCCCGTACCCATCATGGCGCGGCCCATCTCGCGCATCACCGAGCGAACGTCGGCGAAGTCGAGGTTGATGAGGCCTTCCTTGACCATGAGGTCGGTGATGCAGGCAACGCCCGAATAGAGAACCTGGTCGGCCATCGCGAAGGCGTCGGCAAACGTGGTCTTGTCGTTGGCGATGCGGAAGAGGTTCTGGTTCGGAATGACGATCAGCGTGTCGACCGACTTCTGCAGTTCCTGGATGCCTTCTTCGGCGAGACGCATGCGGCGGCCGCCTTCGAAGTGGAACGGCTTGGTGACGACGCCGACAGTCAGGATGCCCTTGTTGCGGGCGGCCTGGGCCACGACCGGAGCCGCACCCGTGCCCGTGCCGCCGCCCATGCCGGCGGTGACGAAGCACATGTGGGTGCCGTTCAGGTGATCGATGATCTCGTCGATGCACTCTTCGGCAGCGGCGCGGCCGACTTCCGGCTGCGAACCGGCGCCGAGACCTTCCGTGACGGCGACACCCATCTGGATGATCCGCGTCGCCTTGGTCATGGTCAGCGCCTGGGCGTCGGTGTTGGCAACGACGAAGTCGACGCCCTCAAGGCCGGCGGTGATCATGTTGTTGACGGCGTTGCCGCCGCCGCCGCCGACACCGAAGACGGTGATGCGCGGCTTCAGCTCGGTGATGTCCGGCTTCTGGAGCTTGATAGTCATTGCAGTGTTCCTTTCGTTTCCGGCCGCTTCGCCCAGCCGGTCTATTCCCAAAACTCAGTTGTCGGTCTTTCCCGGCACTCTCTACGCCGCCGGAAAACCCGTCAGAAACTTTCCTTCAGCCACTGGCCCATGCGGGCTATGCGGCCATTGCCACCCGTCAGCTGCGAGAGCATGCCGCCCTGCACAGCGTGTTCTTCCAGTTCCGCGACCTGCGGATAGATCATCAGGCCGACCGCCGTCGAAAAGGCCGGGCCCTTCGCCGCCGTCGGCAGGCCGGACACGCCGAGCGGGCGGCCGATGCGGACATTGCGGGCAAGGATGCGGCGGGCCGCTTCCGGCAGGCCCGTCAGCTGGCTGGCGCCGCCCGTCAGCACGATCCGCTTGCCGACGATCGGCGAGAAGCCGGAACGCTGGATGCGGTCGCGAATGAGTTCGAGCGTCTCTTCGATACGGGCACGCACGATGCGCGAGATGAGCGCACGCGGCACATGCGTCGGCTGGTCGCGGTCGTCCTCGCCGATCGGCGGAACGGTGAGGATGTCGCGCTCGTCACCGGCATTGGCCAGGGCAGAACCGTGCACGACCTTCAGACGCTCGGCGTCCTCGATACGGGTCGAGAGGCCGCGGGCAAGGTCGGTGGTGACGTGATGGCCGCCGAGGGACACCGCGTCGGAATGCACCAGCTTGCCTTCGGCGAAGACGGAGATCGTCGTCGTGCCGCCGCCCATGTCGATGCAGGCGCAGCCGAGTTCGACTTCGTCGTCGACCAGAGCCGAAAGGCCGCTGGCATAAGGTGTCGCGACCATGCCCTCGACGGAGAGGTGGGCGCGGTTGATGCAGAGTTCGAGGTTCTTGAGCGAGGTGCGCTCGGCCGTCAGCACATGCATGTCGACGCCAAGCACGTCGCCGAACATGGAGAGCGGATCGCGGATGCCGCGTTCGCCGTCGAGCGAGAAACCGGTCGGCAGCGAGTGGAGGATGGCGCGGTCCTGGCGCAGCGACTGCTGGCCGGCAACGGCAAGCACCTTGCGCAGGTCGTTGGCGTCGACTTCCTGGCCGCCGAGATCGATGGTCGCGGTGTAGATGTCGCTCTGCAGGCGGCCTGCCGAGACGTTGACGATGAGGCTTTCGATGGTGAGGCCGGCCATGCGCTCGGCCGCATCGACGGCAAGCCGCACGACGCTCTCGGCGGCATCGAGATCGGCGATGACGCCGTTCTTCACGCCGCGGGATTTCTGGTGGCCGATGCCGATGATTTCGACATTGTGCGTGCGGCCCGGAAGGATCTCGCTCTCGGCGCGCGGCGTCAGCCGGCCGATCATGCAGACGACCTTGGTGGAACCGATGTCGAGGACCGAAACGACGTGAGCCCGCTTGGAAGACAGCGGCTTCAAGCGCGGCAGGCCGAAATGGGACGAACCGAAAATGCTCATGTGCGCTTCGCTGCCTTCTTCAGGTCCTTGGCCCTCTGCTCGACCGCCTTGTTGCGGCGTTCGAGCGCTCCTTCCGTCAATTGAACCGTCGTGCGGTCTTCGAGACGCAGATCGACGGCTGCGATGTCGCGCTCCAGAAGCTGCTCGCTCGCATCGAGCGAGGCCAGCATGTCCATGGCCCGCGGCACATTGTGTTCCGGCAGCTTGACGACGATGCCGTTTTCGAGACGCAGATCCCAACGGCGCCCGGCGACCCGGATATAAGCCTTCACCCGCGACTTGAGCTCCGGCCAGCTGTCGAACTCGTCGGCAAAGCTTGCCGCCGCGGTTTCGGCATCGCGACCGACGAACAGCGGCAGCGAGGAAAATTTGTTGTCGCGCAGCGGTGCGATCACGCTGCCGTTCTTCTCGATCAGCGACAGGTCGGTGCCGTGCTGCCAAATCGCGAAGGCTTCGCGCTCCTTGAGCGCGATCTCGATCGTGCCCGGATAGACCTTGCGGACCGAGACGTCCTCGACCCAGGGCAGCTCGGTGAGCCGCTGGCGGGCTTCCTTGACGTCGAGGGCGACCAGCGAGGTCGTGCCATCGAGGCCAAGGCGCTCGAGAATGTCGATCTCCGAGGTTTCCCGATTTCCCGAGACCTTCACGTCCTCGATGGCAAAGCCGATCGCGGTCGTCGACGCCTGGGCGACATCCTGCGAGTGGCCGCCGAGCGACATGCCGTAGAGTCCCGTCGCGCCGATGAAGGCGGCGGTGGCGACGCTGCCGGTATGGCGCGGAATGTTGATTCGGCCAGCCGCGAGGCTGACGAGGAAGCGGACGATACGGCGCAGCGGACGCGGCAGCACGCGACCGGCTTCCGGCTCTGCGAGGCCTGCGGGACGAACCCTGCTCTTCTTGACGCTCAACGCAAACACGACGCGTCCTCCACCATCCACTTCAAGAATTCACCAAAGGAATGGCCGGCATGATCGGCCATTTCGGGCACCAGGGAGGTGGGGGTCATGCCGGGCTGGGTGTTGATTTCCAGCCAGATCAGCTCGCCATTCTCGGAGAAACGATCGTCGTAACGGAAGTCGGAACGGCTGACGCCACGGCACCCGATCGCTTGATGCGCCTTGAGTGCGAGTGTTTGTACTTTTTGGTAAATATTTGGTGAAATCTGCGCCGGGATGACGTGTTTCGAACCACCTTTTACGTATTTGGAATCATAGTCGTAGAAGGCGTGGCCCTGCGGCACCACTTCGGTCACGCCAAGCGCCACATCGCCCATGACGCCGCAGGTGAGTTCGCGGCCATAGACGTAGCGCTCGACCATGACACTGTCGCCATAGCGCCACTCCTGCGAGGTGATGATCTGCGGCGGATGCGACTGGTCTTCCTTGACCATGACGACGCCGAAGGAGGAGCCCTCGCGCACCGGCTTCACCACATAAGGCGGCTTCATCGGATGGCTGGAGGTGAATTCGAATCGGTTCATCAGGCGCTGTTCGGCGACCGGAATGCCGGCGGCCTTGGCGACGATCTTCGCCTGCGCCTTGTCCATGGCGAGTGCGGAAGCGAGCACGCCGGAATGGGTGTAGGGAATTTCGAGATATTCGAGCACGCCCTGAATGGTGCCGTCCTCGCCGAAGGGGCCGTGCAGCGCATTGAAGGCGACATCGGGCTTCAGTTCGGCAAGGACGCTGGCGATATCGTGGCCGACATCGACGCGGGTAACCTTGTACCCGACGGCCTCGAGCGCATCCGCGCAGGCGTTGCCCGACGAAAGGCTCACCGGCCGTTCCGACGAAAAACCACCCATCAACATCGCGACGTGCTTGACGCTCATGAAACCCTCAACTGAATACCGCACACTGCCCCTCGTCGCTTGTGCGGACCTGATTTTCTCTGCGGATCCGACTCGGCGAGCGAGATGGGACCACTAGAGCGGCATTAAGGTTAATGAAGCGTTTACTTTCGTTAACCTGACCCGTCGCGGGACGAATTTTCCTGCTCCGAATCAAGTCCCGCTTCGATTCCTCTTCTGGAATCAGAGAGTTGCGATCGACGCAAGAAAAACCAAAAAATTAGAAGATGCTGAGCAAGCAGCCCCGAGCATGCAATAAGCCCGGAAGCGTTGGTAAACACCGGAAAACCGGCGAAGACCGAAAAGTACGATTTTTCATCCGAGAACGACCTTTTGTTGTTTCATCGACCGTTCGGTTGACGTAATAGATCGCCGCTGCCTCCCAAGACGGCAAACAAGAAACATGAAAAGGCACCCACGATGAGTGAGACACTCGCTTCCGGGTCGCCGACCGCAACGCATTCCAACCGTGCCGGGCTGAACTCCCCGGCGCGTGTTCTTTTTGCAAGTCTGGTCGGAACGACCATCGAATTCTTCGATTTCTACGTTTACGCCACCGCCGCCGTGCTGGTCTTCCCGACGCTGTTCTTCCCGAACAACGATCCGACGACAGCGCTGCTCGCCTCCTTCGCGACCTTCTCGATCGCCTTCTTCGCCCGCCCGCTCGGCGCCATCGTCTTCGGACATTACGGCGACCGCATCGGCCGCAAGGCGACGCTGGTCGCAGCGCTTCTAACCATGGGCGTCTCGACCGTGATCATCGGCCTCCTGCCCTCCTACGAAACGATCGGCGTGCTGGCACCGCTGCTGCTCGCGCTGTGCCGCTTCGGCCAAGGCTTTGGGCTTGGCGGCGAATGGGGCGGCGCGGTGCTGCTCGCCACGGAAAACGCCCCTCCCGGCAAGCGCAGCTGGTACGGCATGTTCCCGCAACTCGGTGCACCGGTCGGCCTGTTCCTGTCGTCGGGCATCTTCTGGCTGCTGCTGCATGTGATGTCGCAGGAGACGCTGCTCGCCTGGGGCTGGCGCATTCCCTTCGTCGCCTCGATCGTGCTTATCGCCGTCGGCCTCTGGGTCCGCCTGTCGATCACCGAAACGCCGGCCTTCCAGAAGGCCATCGAAAAGCAGGAACGCGTGGAAGTTCCGGTCGTGGAGCTTTTCCGCAACCACAAGCGCAGCCTGGTCCTCGGCACCTTCGTGGCGCTCGCCACCTTCGTGCTGTTCTATATCGGCTCAGCCTACCTGCTCTCCTACAATGTCAAGGTTCTCGGCATCCCCTTCGTCGAGGCGCTGGAAGTCCAGTTGCTGGGCTCGGTGCTCTTCGGCGTCTTCATCCCGATCGCCGGCAAGCTTGCCGAGCGTTTTGGCCGCCGCGAAGTGCTGATTCTCACGACCGTTCTGATCGGCGTCTTCTCGTTCTTCCTGCCGGGTCTGATGACCGGCGGCGAAGCATCGATCTTCGTCTTCGTGATCTTCGCAATGGCGCTGATGGGCATGACCTACGGCCTGATCGGCACGGCGCTGGCCGCGCCCTTCCCCACCACGGTGCGCTATACCGGTTCGTCGATCACCTTCAACTTCGCCGGCATCTTCGGCGCCTCGCTCGCGCCCTATATCGCGACCTGGCTGCAGGCGAATTACGGCATGACCTATGTCGGCTATTACCTCGGCATCGCCGCCGTGATCACGCTGGCCTGCATCCTGCTCTCGGGCAAGGAAGAGGTCTGAGCCTTTTTTTCCAAAAGGCTGCGAATCAAAAACCCGCCGTGGCGACACGGCGGGTTTCTTTTTGCCTCGGAACGATCAGTCGTTCTCGCCGACGATCTTCCAGATCACGCCGCCGATGACGGCGCCGACGATCGGAGCCACCCAGAACAGCCAAAGCTGCGAAAGGGCTGCCGTATCGGCAAACAGCGCCACACCCGTCGAGCGGGCCGGGTTCACCGAGGTGTTGGTGACCGGGATCGAGACGAGATGGATCAGCGTCAGGCCGAGGCCGATGGCGATCGGCGCGAAGCCCACCGGCGCACGGCCATGGGTCGAACCGAGGATGATGATGAGGAAGAACGCCGTCAGCACCACTTCGGCCACCAGCGCCGCCGTCAGCGAATAGCCGCCGGGCGACAGCTCGCCATAACCGTTCGAGGCGAAGCCACCGGCGGCGAAGCCGGCCTTGCCGGAGGCGATAAGGTAGAGCACCGCAGCCGCGGCGACAGCACCGACAACCTGCGCCACGATATAGGGCACGAGGCTGGAGGCCGGGAACTTGCCGGCAACCGTCAGGCCGACGGAGACGGCCGGGTTGAAATGCCCGCCCGAGATGCCGCCGACGGTATAGGCCATGGTCAGCACTGTCAGGCCGAAGGCGAAGGAAACGCCGAGCAGGCCGATACCGACTTCAGGAAAAGCGGCCGCCAGAACAGCGCTGCCGCAACCGCCGAAGACGAGCCAGAACGTGCCGAGAAATTCGGCAGAAAGTTTTTTAAACATGAGTGCCCCCTATCCATGCCCCGCTGGAGCGAGGCCAGTCGCGCAACCATAGCACGACTGGGGCTAGATTTCGCTAAACCTTTCTGAATGAAAGCTGAACGAAATCAGAATCTTTGCGCTTTCTAATGAAAGGCGCATTTTTCGCCTTCATTCCCTCTCGCCGATCGCCTTCCAGACCAGCGTGCCGATGACGGCGCCAAGCATCGGGGCAAGCCAGAACAGCCAGAGCTGCGACAGGGCCGCCGTATCGGCAAACAGCGCAAGCCCCGTCGAACGGGCCGGGTTCAGCGACGTGTTGGTGATCGGGATCGAGACGAGGTTGATGGCCGTAAGGCTGAGGCCGATGGAGACGGGCGCGAAGCCGGCCGGGACGCGCGCATGGATGGAGCCGAGGATCACGAAGAGGAACAGCGCCATCAGCACCACCTCGGTCACCAGCGCCGCCCTCAGCGAATAACCGCCGGGCGAGAGTTCGCCGTAGCCGTTCGCGCCAAAACCGCCCGGCACGAAACTGGCCTTGCCGGAGGCGACGAGATAGAGCGTCGCCGCGGCCGCCGTCGCGCCCGCCACCTGCGCCACGGCATAGGGCAGAACCTGCGCGGCGGGAAATTTTCCCGCGACGGCAAGTCCGACGGAAACGGCCGGGTTCATATGGCCGCCGGAAACGCCGCCGATCGTATAGATCATGGCCATCAGTGCAATGCCGGCGGAAAAGGAAATGCCGACGATGCCGATCCCGATCTCCGGAAAGGTGGCGGCCAGGATGCCGCTGCCGCTGCCGATGAAGACGAGCCAGAAGGTGCCGATGAATTCGGCTGTCAGTTTTTTGAACAAGAATGCCCCCATCGCCCCGCAAAACAGGGCCGCGCGCCACGTCGGCGCGCGATGTCACAAGTTTTGGATTGACTTGCCTGTGGGGGAGAGGGAGTGCGCGGCGCCTGAGGCGCCCGGGAACTCCCCAGCAAGGATAGACGGATCAGGCCGTTGCGCGGCCCAGAAACTCCTTGACCTCATAGCCCGGCATGAAATTGCCGAGACGCTTGATTTCCCATTGCAGCAGGATGCCGGACTGCTCCAGCACGCGGCTGCGCACGGTTTCGCCGAGATATTCCAGCTCGTAGCCGGTCGCCTGCCCCGTGTTGATCATGAAGTTGCAGTGCATCGGCGACATCTGCGCGCCGCCGATCAACATGCCGCGGCAGCCCGCCTCGTCGATGAGCTTCCAGGCCGAATGACCGTCGGGGTTCTTGAAGGTCGATCCGCCGGTCTTTTCGCGGATCGGCTGGACGGTCTCGCGGTGCTGGCGCACGGCGTCCATCCTGGCGCGAATCTCGTCCTTGTCGCCCGCCTGCCCCTGGAAAACGGCATGCGTGAAGATCAGGTCGCTGGGGGCGGTCGATTTACGATAGCTGTAGCCCATGTCCGCATTGGATAGCACATGCTGGTTGCCCTTGCGGTCGATGGCATGGACCTCGACGACCAGATCCTTGGTCTCGCCGCCGTTCGCGCCGGCATTCATGCGCAGCGCGCCGCCGATCGAGCCGGGAATGCCGTAATAGAACTCGAAGCCCGCAATGTTGTGGTCGAGCGCCATGGCGGCGATGTTCTTGTCCGGGCAGATGCCGCCCGCCTTGATCGTGTTGTCGCCGACGAGTTCGACATCGCCGAAACCCTTGGCCGAAAGGCGGATGACGATGCCGGGAATGCCACCGTCGCGCACCAGGAGGTTCGAGCCCACGCCGGTCACGGTCAGCGGCACGTCTTCCGGCACCAGCTTCAGGAATGTCGCGAGGTCTTCGACGTCATGCGGATGGAACATCAGCTCGGCAAAGCCGCCGGCGCGGAACCAGGTCACGCGGTCCATCGGCGCATCCGGCGTCAGACGGCCGCGCACCTGTTTGATGCCCTCGCCCAGCGACGCCAGAAGTTTTGCTCCATCGACCGTTCTCATGCCACCTCACCCGAAATGCCTGCCAATTCCTTCGGCAGCGCCTGCGCCCAATGCGTGATGCTGCCAGCCCCCAAGAGAACCACGAAATCGCCGGGCTTTGCAATGCCGGCGACGATCTCTGCCAGCCCTTCCGGGGAAGCCAGGAACCGCGCATCGCGATGACCGGCCGCCTTGATGCGGGAAACCAGTTCTTCCGCGGTCACGCCATCGATGGGGTCTTCGCCGGCCGCATAGATCGGCGGGATCATGATCGTGTCGGCATCGTTGAAGCAGCCGGCGAATTCCTCGAAGAGGCTCGCGACGCGGCTGTAGCGGTGCGGCTGATGGACGGCGATGATGCGGCCCGCGCACGCTTCGCGTGCGGCGCGCAGCACGGCCTTGATCTCGACCGGATGGTGGCCGTAGTCGTCATAGACGCTGACGCCATTCCAGCTGCCGGTAAAGGTGAAGCGGCGCTTGACGCCGCCGAAGCTCGCAAGCCCCTTGGCAATCTGCTCCGGCGAGATGCCGAGGCGCTGGGCAACGGCAATCGCCGCCGTGGCGTTGGAGACGTTGTGGCGGCCGGGCATCGGCAGGCGCAGGTCTTTCAGCGAAATCACCTGGCCGGTACGGCGGCGGCGGATTTCGACATCGAAGACGGAGGTCGCGCCATCCATGCGGATGTTGGAAAAGCGCACGTCGGCCTGCGGGTTCTCGCCGTAGGTGATGACCTTGCGGTCTTCGATACGGCTGACCATGGCCTGAACCTCGGGATGATCAAGGCACATGACGCCAAAACCGTAGAACGGCACATTTTCGACGAACTGGCGGAAGGCCGCCCGCACGGCGTCGAAATTGCCGTAGTGGTCGAGATGCTCGGGGTCGATATTGGTGACGATGGCGATCTCTGCGGGCAGCTTCAGGAAGGTGCCGTCCGATTCGTCGGCCTCCACCACCATCCACTCGCCCTCGCCCATGCGGGCATTGGTGCCATAGGCGTTGATGATACCGCCATTGACGACCGTCGGGTCGAGGCCGCCGGCTTCGAGCAGCGTCGCAACCATCGAGGTCGTCGTCGTCTTGCCATGGGTGCCGCCGACAGCGATGGCATTGCGGAAGCGCATCAGTTCGGCCAGCATCTCCGCGCGGCGCACGACGGGCAGCAGCTTTTCACGCGCCGCGACGAGTTCCGGATTGCCCTTCTTGATGGCGGTGGAAACGACGACGACTTCCGCCTCGCCGAGGTTCTCCGCCTTGTGGCCGACGAAGACTTCGATGCCCTTGTCGCGCAGACGCTGCACATTGGCGCTTTCCGCCTGGTCGGAGCCCTGCACCTTGTGGCCGAGATTGTGCAGCACTTCGGCAATACCGCTCATGCCGATACCGCCAATGCCGATGAAATGAACGAGCCCTATGCTCTGCGGCATCTTCATGGCCGTTCTCCCTTGAATTGTGCAATGGTCTTGCCGCCCGCAATAGCCTCAACCATCAAGGCGAGCAAGCGCGCGGCATCCGGTTTGCCCGCCTTTCTGGCATTCGCGGCCATGGCCGCCATGCCTGAGGGATCGTGCATGGCCTTGGAAACGATGCTCGCAAGGCGCTCCGTCGAAAGCTCAGATTGCGCGATCACCTTCGCCCCGCCGCCCGAGGCAAGGGCAGCGGCATTCGCCGCCTGGTCATGATCGAGCGCGTAGGGATAGGGCACCAGAACGGACGGGCGGCCGATGACGGAGACTTCCGAAACGGTGGACGCGCCGGAGCGGCTGATGATCAGATGCGCATGGCCGATGCGCGAAGCCATATCGGTGAAGAAGGGCGAGACATCGGCGGGAATGGCAAGATCGGCATAGGTGCGCACCACCTCGTCGCGATCTTCCGGCCGGGCCTGCTGGGTGATTTTCAGCCGCGCGCGATCGGCCGGCTCCAGGGCCGCAATCGCCGAGGGGATGGCCTTGGAAAAGAACTGCGCGCCCTGGCTGCCGCCGAACACGACGAGACGAAATTCGCCATCCGTCGAGGCTTCATAGGCGATATTGGCAGCCTCGAGCACGGCCGGACGCACCGGGTTGCCCGTCGTCACCGTCTTTTCCGAATATTGCCCGCCCGTCTCCGGCAGGAAGCCGCCGGCAATCGCCTTCACGCGGGCGGCCAGCGCCTTGTTGGCGCGGCCCATCACGGCGTTCTGCTCGTGGATCATCGAGGGAATGCCCATGCCGGTGGCGGCCAGCAGCGGCGGCACGGTGGGATAGCCGCCGAAGCCGACGACGACCTTCGGCTTCAGCCGTGCCATCAGTTTGCGCGCGACGCGAATGCCCTTCCACAGCGTGAACAGCGACTTGGCGACGCTGATCGGGTTCTTCGAGCCGATCGTCGCGGAGGGAACGACATGAATTTCGTCCGCCGGGAATTTGCCGGCAAAACGCTCGGCGCGGCTGTCGGTGACGAGATGCACCGACCAGCCGCCGGCCTTCAGCTCATGCGCCAGCGCCTCTGCGGGAAACAGATGGCCGCCGGTACCACCGGCGGCGAGAAGAACGATGCCTTTGGTCATTCGAAACCCTTATTCAGCGGGCGCCATGATGCCGCCGCGAAAGAGGCTGCGCTCGGAGGCGCGCTTCTCGGGACGGTGGCGGGTCAGCGCCAGGATGAAGCCGGCTGTCACGCAGATCGCGATCATCGACGAGCCGCCATAGGAGATGAGCGGCAGCGTCATGCCCTTGGCCGGCAGCAGTTCGAGGTTCACGCCGATATTGATCATCGACTGGATGCCCATCTGCAGCACGAGGCCGGCGACGGCGAAGCGCGTGAAGTCGTTGCGTTCCTTGAAGGCATGGTTGAGGCCGCGCATCACCACGAAGGCGAAGATCAGCACGATGACCATGCAGAAGATGATGCCGAACTCTTCCGCCGCCACGGAGAAGATGAAGTCGGTGTGGCTGTCCGGGATGATGCGCTTGACGGTGCCCTCGCCCGGCCCCTGGCCGAACCAGTTGCCGCGGATGATGGCCTCGCGCGCCGTATCCATCTGGAACGTGTCGCCTTCGCCAGTCATGAACTTGTCGATACGACCCGCCACGTGCGGCAGGAATGTATAGGCGGTCAAAAGACCACCGACGGCCGCTCCGCCGAGCACGATGATCCACAGCCAGGGCATGCCGGCCATGAAGAACATGCCGCCCCAGACGGCGGCCGTCAGGATAGTCTGGCCAAGGTCGGGCTGGGCGACGAGCAGGGCTGCGACGATGCCGAACAGGATGATGGCGAAGAGGTTGCCGGGGATTTCCGGCTGGCGGGCATGTTCGGAAAACAGCCAGGCGCAGATGATGACGAAGGCCGGCTTCATGAATTCCGACGGCTGGATGGAAAGGCTGCCGATGGAGATCCAGCGCCGCGAACCCTTCACCTCGACGCCGAAGAACAGCGCCAGCACCATGGCGCCCAGCGACACGATCAGCAGGATCATCGCCGCCCGGCGCACCTGGCGCGGCGACATGAAGGAGATGCCGAACATGATGGCGATGGCGGGCACGAGGAACATCGCGTGGCGCCGCACGAAGTGGAAGCTGTCGAGGCCGATGCGCTCGGCAACCGCCGGGCTTGCCGCGAAGGACAACATGAAACCGAGGCCCATCAAAAGAATGAAGGCCGCGAGGAAGTACCGGTCTATCGTCCAGAACCAGTCCGCCAATGCACCACGTTCGGCACGACTAACCATGTCTCTTTCCCCTGTTTCAAATCAATTCCGGATCGAGCCGCCGCACGCGCCTGCCAGAATTGCATGATGTCAAACGGCCACCAGCATGGACACGCCCGGCACGCCGGAAACGTGTTTCACGAAGGCATCGCCCCGCACTTCAAAATTCTTGTACTGGTCGAAGCTTGCGCAAGCCGGGGAGAGCAGAACGGCAACGGGGCCGCCACCATCCTTCTCCGCATCCGCCGCCGCGTCCGCCACGGCCTTCTCCAGCGTTCCCGACATTTCATGGGCAACGGCGCCGCCGAGCGTCTCGGCAAAGGCCGGCGCCGCTTCGCCGATCAGATAGGCCTTGGCGATCTTCGGGAAGAAGCTGCCGAGAGAAGAGATGCCCCCCTCCTTCGGCACGCCACCGGCAATCCAGTAGATGCGCTCGAAGCTCGACAGCGCGGGCGCTGCCGCATCCGCATTGGTCGCCTTGGAATCGTTGACGAAGAGCGTCTCGCCCCGGCGTCCGACCGGCTGCATGCGATGCTTCAGGCCGGGGAAGGACGCTAGGCCCGCCCGGATCTCGTTTTCGCTGACGCCGACGGCGAGGCAAGCAGCAACCGCCGCCGCTGCGTTCTGCGCATTGTGGTTGCCGCGCAGCGTCTGGATTGGCGAGAGATCGGCGATCTCGCGCGTCGCACCGCCCTGCGCCAGGATCAGCCGGGAACCTTCGGCATAGATGCCATCGGCCAGTGCAGTGCGCTTGGATATGCGCACGACCTTGGTGCCGGCGCGCTCGATGCGGTCAGCGATGATCTCGCAATAGGTGTCGTCAACACCGACAATCGCCGTCTTGCTCCGGGCGACCAGCCGCTCCTTGACATCGGCATACAGCTGCATCGAGCCGTGCCGGTCGAGATGATCGGGCGTCAGGTTGAGCAGGATGCCGGCCGAGGGATTCAGCGTCGGCGCGAGGTCGATCTGATAGGATGAGCATTCGACGACATAGAAGCGGCCGGCCTTGGGCGGATCGAGCGTCAGCACGGCCGTGCCGATATTGCCGCCGAGCTGCGTGTCGCGCCCGCTTGCCTTCAGAATATGGGCGATGAGGGCCGTCGTGGTCGATTTGCCGTTCGTGCCGGTGATCGCGATGAACGGGCAATCGGGCGCATGCGCCCGGCGCTCGCGTGCGAAAAGCTCGACATCGCCGATGATCTCGACACCGGCGACCTTCGCAAGCTCGGCGCTCCAGTGCGGCTTCGGATGGGTCAGCGGCACGCCGGGCGACAGCACCAGCGCGTCGATGGCTTTCCAGTCGAGCGTCCGCAGATCGCCGGTCTTCACGCCGGCAGTGGAGGCGTTCTCGACGCTCGCAGCACTGTCATCCCAGGCGGTGACATCGGCGCCGCCGGCAGCGAGCGCCAGCGCGGTCGCCAGACCCGAGCCGCCGAGCCCGAAGAGCGCGACCGACTTTCCCTTCAATGTGGTGACGGGGATCATCGGAGGCCTTACCGCAGCTTGAGCGTGGAGAGGCCGACCAGCGCCAGGATGACGGCGATGATCCAGAAGCGGATGACGACCTGGCTTTCCGTCCAGCCCTTCTTTTCGAAGTGATGGTGGATCGGCGCCATCAGGAAGACGCGCTTGCCGGTGAGCTTGAACGAGCCGACCTGGATGATGACCGAGAGCGTCTCCATGACGAACAGGCCGCCGATGATCGCCATGACGATCTCGTGCTTGGTGGCGACGGCGACGGTGCCGATCAGGCCGCCCAGCGCCAGCGAACCGGTATCGCCCATGAAGATGGCGGCCGGCGGCGCGTTGAACCACAGGAAGCCGAGACCCGCACCGATGACGGCGCCGAGCACGACGGCAAGCTCACCCGTGCCGGGCACGAAATGGATCTGCAGGTAATTCGCGAAGACGGCGTTGCCGGCGAGATAGGCGATGACGCCGAAGGAAGCGGCCGAGATCATCACCGGAACCGTGGCGAGACCGTCGAGGCCGTCCGTCAGGTTCACCGCGTTGCCGGCCGCGACGATAACGAAGCCACCGAAGATCACGAAGAAGAAACCGAGATTGACCAGCAGGTCCTTGGCGAAGGGGAAGGCGATGGACGAGCCGAAGGTCGAGCCGGCCGGGCCGGTGGCGAGCGACGCGCGCATCATGAAATAGGTCGCAGCACCCGCGATCAGGAACTCCAGACCAAGGCGCGCCTTACCCGAAAAGCCCTTGTCGGACTGTTTGGTGACCTTCAGGTAGTCGTCGTAGAAGCCGATGGCGCCGAAGCCGAGGGTGACGAGCAGCGTGGCGACCACATAGACATTGGAGAGATCGGCCCAGAGCAGCGCGCTGCCGACGATGCCGGCAAGGATCATCAGGCCGCCCATCGTGGGCGTACCAGCCTTCTTGAAATGCGTCTGGGGACCATCGGCACGGATCGGCTGGCCCTTGCCCTGGCGGACACGCAGCGATGCGATGATCATCGGCCCGAAAAGGAAGACGATCGTAGCGGAGGTGAACAGCGCAGCGCCGGTCCGGAAGGTAATGTAACGAAACAGGTTGAACACCTGGATGGTGTCAGCCAGCTCCACGAGCCAAAGCAGCATTGTCACCCTTTCCCCAAAAGGTTCTCCAAAACATCCGCAGCGTGACGGGCCGGCGGACAGAGAAGCAAATCACATAAAGAAGAAGGTCCGGCAGACATCTGTCCAGCCGAACCCCTCCTCAACTCTCGCGCTCCCCTTCGGAGAACGCCGGATATTTGTCAAGCAGGGCCGCCACGATGCGGCTGAAACCCGTGCCCTTGGACGATTTTACGACCAGAACATCGCCGGCACGCACGGCCTCCAGCGCGTATTTGGCAAGTTCGTCGGCCGTATCGCGGTATTCGCGGCCAACGCCTTCCGGCAAAGCATCGCGCAGCGAGGCCATATCGGGGCCGCCCAGCCAGACATCCACGATGCCGGCCTCGACAAGCGGCTCGGCAAGACCGGCATGGACGTCGGGCGAATGCTCGCCCATTTCCAGCATGTCGCCGAGCACGGCAATGCGGCGCCCGCCGGCTTGCGGCTCGGCATCGCGCAGAAGCGCAATTGCCGCCCGCATCGAGGCCGGATTGGCATTGTAGCTTTCGTCGATCAGCGTGAACCAGCCGCCGTCCTTGGCAAGCCGATAGCGCCGGCCACGGCCCTTTTCGGCCTGCATGGTGGCAAGGCCGCCCATCGCCTTCTCGATATCCGCGCCCGCCAGATACACGGCGCTGAGCACGGCGACGGCGTTTTCGGCAATATGCCGGCCGGGCGCGCCCATCGGCACCTCCAGCGTCTGGCCGCCGATGGCGGCGCGCAGCAGGCTGCCCTCGCCGCTCGGCAGGAAATCGAGCAGACGGAAGTCCGACTTGGCATCGGCGCCGAAGGAATGGATATGCGCGACGCCGGCCGCCTTGGCCGCCTTTTCGAGAAAACCGAACTGTTCGTTGTCGCGGTTGAGGATGGCATGGCCACCCGGCACGACGCCTTCGAAAATCTCGGCCTTGGCGGCGGCGATCTCTTCGAGGTCGCGGAAATTGCCGAGATGGGCCGGCGCGATCGTGGTGATCATCGCTATATGCGGGCGCACCATCGCGACCAGCGGACGGATTTCGTTGGCATGGTTCATACCCACTTCGAAAATGCCGTAATCGGTGGTCTCGGGCATGCGCGCCAGCGTCAGCGGCACGCCCCAATGGTTGTTGAAGGAGGCGACGGAGGCATGCACGCTGCCCGACGGCGAAAGCGCCTGGCGCAGCATCTCCTTGCTCGTCGTCTTGCCGACCGAGCCGGTGACGGCGATGATGCGGGCGGCGGTGCGGTCGCGTGCCGCGCAGCCGAGATCGACCAGCGCCTGCAGTACGTCCTGCACCACGATCATCGGCGTGACGAGACGGCCGAGCGCCGGCAGCTTGCCTTCGCTGACGACGAGCAGCGACGCACCATTGGCAACGGCGAAGCTCGCAAAGTCATGCCCATCGACGCGGTCGCCCTTGATGGCGAAGAAGGCCTCGCCGGCGCCGATCGCGCGGCTGTCGATGGAAATGCCCGTAATGCCCTGCGGCACGTTGCCGATGGGCCGGCCATGCATGGCGGCGATGAGATCAGCGCTGGTCCAGAGCCATTTCACAGGTCGAGTTCCTCCAGCGCCTTGCGCAGTTCGGCATGATCGGAGAACGGCAGCGTCACCGCACCCACGGTCTGCCCCTCCTCATGCCCCTTGCCGGCGACGATCAGCGTATCGCCCGACTGCAGCATCTTGACCGCACTGCGGATCGCCTCCGCACGGTCGCCGATCTCGGTCGCGCCTGGTGCGGCCACCATGATCTCGGAGCGGATGACGGCAGGAACTTCCGATCGCGGATTGTCGTCGGTGACGATCACCACGTCGGCCAGGCGCGTGGCGATCTCGCCCATGATCGGGCGCTTGCCCTTGTCGCGATCGCCGCCGCAGCCGAAAACCACGATGACGCGGCCCGTCGTGAAGGGGCGTACTGAGGTCAGCACGTTTTCCAGCGCATCCGGCTTGTGGGCATAATCGACATAGGTGAGCGCGCCGTTCTTTGCGTGACCGACCAGTTCAAGGCGGCCGGGCGCGCCGATAAGCTTTTCGAGCGCCGCCATGGCCGTCGCAGCCGGCACGCCCGTCGACATGGCGAGACCCGCCGCGACAAGCGCATTCGCCACCTGGAAATCACCGGCAAGCGGAATATGCACCTCAAAAATATCGTCGCCGACATGGATTTCGGCGGTCTGCTTGTGGCGGAAATGCTCGACGCGCTTCAGCGCGAGATAATCGCCCTTGCGGCCGACCGTGCGCACATCGAGACCGGCCTTGCGCGCCGCGTCGATGGCCTGGCCCGACCACTCGTCATCGGCATAGATGACGGCAGGCGCACCCTTGGCGAGCAGCGTATCGAACAGCCGCATCTTGGAGGCCATATAGTGCTCGACCGTCGGATGATAATCCATGTGATCGCGGCCGAGATTGGTGAAGGCGGCGGCGGCGAGCTTCACGCCATCGAGGCGTGACTGGTCGAGGCCGTGGCTGGAGGCTTCCATCGCCGCATGGGTGACGCCGGCATCGGCGAGTTCGGCAAGCAGCGCATGCAGCGACACCGGATCGGGCGTCGTCAGCGAACCGTAATCGTTGCGGCCGGGCGCCACAACGCCGGTCGTACCGATCATCGCGGCCGGATGGCCGGCATAGGCCCAGATCTGGCGCGTGAAGGACGCGACGGAGGTCTTTCCCGCGGTGCCAGTGACGGCAACCATGGTTTCCGGCTGACGGCCGTAGAATTTCGCGGCGGCAAGCGCCAGAAAGCGGCGCGGTTCTGCGACGGCGATGACGGGAACGGCGGCCTCTGCCTTCACACCATCGGCCACCGCGACGGCGGCAGCACCCCGCGAGATGGCATCGGCAATGAAGGCGCTGCCGTCCGCCTTGGTGCCCGTCAGCGCAACGAAGAGATCGCCCGGCTTTACCTTCCGGCTGTCGCTCGTGATACCGCTTATAGTCGCGGCGGCTGCGGCGCCCAGGTCGTTGGTTTCGGGTCCGGCGAGGTCACTGATCTTCATTATCCGCTCTATTGCTGTCTGTGGGTGCCGTCTCCGTTTCGAATCGGCATCCCCTCTTCTCCGCTCAATAAGACACAAGCGTGGCAGAACCGTCCTCACCAAATTTCGGCTTTACACCGAGAAGGGCGGCGGAGCGGCGGATGATCTCGCCCACCATGGGGGCTGCGTTGCTGCCGGCGGTGCGGCCACCGGCCTCGCCGGTCTGCGGCGCGTCGATGAAGGTCAGCACCACATATTTCGGGTCGTCGATCGGGAAACCGGACAGGAAGGCGTTGAAGTTCTGCGTGTTGGAATAGCGGCCGCCGACGACCTTGTTGGCCGTACCGGTCTTGCCGCCGACATTGAAGCCGGGAACGAGCGAGCGGCGGCCGGAACCGTCATTGGCGTTGAGCTTGAAGAGATAACGCATGTTCTCGACGGTCTGCGGGTGGATGACCACCTTGGCGATCTCGTCGGCCTCCTCCTGTGTGCGCGGCAGGAAGGTGGGGTTGAACAGCTTGCCGCCATTGATCAGCGCCGCACCCGCGACGGCCGTCTGCAGCGGCGTCGTGGAAACGCCGTGGCCGAAAGAGATGGTGATCGAGTTGATCTTCTTCCATTCGCGCGGCTGAGTCGGAGTTTTGACTTCCGGCAGCTCGGTCTCCATCTTGGTGAGCAGACCGAGACGCGTCAAAAATTCCTTGTGGCCGGCGATGCCGACGACGTCGGCTTCCTTGGCCGTGCCGATGTTCGACGAATACTGGAAGATTTCCGGCACGGTGAGGATACGGTGCTTGCCGTGGAAATCCTTGATGGTGAAGCCGCCGATGCGGATCGGCGCGCGGGCGTCGAAACTGTCGGTGATCTTCACCTTGCCCGAATCGAGCGCCATGGCGGTGGTGAAGCTCTTGAAGGTGGAGCCCATTTCGAACGTGCCGTTCGACATGCGGTTCATCCAGCCTTCCTTGGCGCCTGCCGCCGGATTGTTCGGATCGTAATCGGGATAGGAGGCCATGGCGAGCACTTCGCCCGTGCGCACGTCGAGCACGACAGCACCGGCGGCGATCGCCTTGTATTTCTCCATGCCTTCCTTGACGACTTCGCGCACGATGGCCTGCACGCGGATGTCGATGGAAAGACGCACGGGCTCCAGCTTGGCATCGCTCGTCATGCCGATGGCGGCAAGATCGGCGAGACCCTGGCTGTCGATATAGCGCTCCATGCCGGCAATGCCGCGGTTGTCGATATTGACGTGGCCGAGGATGTGCGACGCCGTTGCGCCGCCCGGATAGAAGCGGCGCTTTTCCGGCCGGAAGCCGACGCCGGGAATGCCGAGTGCGAGGATCTTGCTCTGCTGCTTGGGTGTCAGCTGGCGCTTCAGCCACTGGAAGCGCGATTTCGAGGTGAGCTTGCGATAAATGCCGCGACGGTCGAGATCCGGCAGCACGGTCGCCAGCATTTCGACGGCTTCGTCCGCGTCGACGATCTTGTGCGGCTCGGCATAGAGCGAGACGGTGCGGATGTCGGTGGCGAGGATTTCACCGTTGCGGTCGACGATATCGGGACGCGACGCCATCAGGTGGTCTGCCGGACCGATGGCGGACACGGTTTCAGACGAGGCCATGCCATACTGCACGAGGCGGCCGCCGATGACGGCATAGGCCATGCCGAAGCAGCAGATCATGACGGCAACGCGGCTGCGGGCCTGCGAGCCTGAACGCTTGCGCGTGCCCTCGAAGGCGGGGCCACCGGCGCCGGTATTGTTGTTGCCGCCGGCGCTGAAATGCGCCTTGCTCTTGACGACCATGATGCGGGAGAGAAACGACATCAGCGTGCCACCGATCCGGTTTGGATTGCGTCCGTGCTCTTCTTCTTGGTGTTCTTCTTGCCGTCGGCGACCTTATCGTCCGCCTTGGCGTCCTTGGCCGGCTCCAGCGCCGGCAGTTCGGCCATCGGCATCGGCAGTTCGTTCGGCTGCGCGAGCTGGGTCGATTCGGTCGGCACGAGCTTCAGGTCGCCCGCGAAGGTCGTCACGAGGCGATTGAGGCGGTTCGGTTGGGTCAAGAGCGCCCAGTCGGCCTTGAGGAGGTCGATCGTGTCCTCCTCCAGCTTGATCTCGGCGTCGAGCTTGCGCACCTCTTCCTGCTTGTTCTCAGCCTGATGCTTGAGCGAATAGGTAACGGTGGCGGCTGCGGTCATGACGGCGATCAGCACGACATCAAGGGTACGGAACATCACTCAGCTTCCCATCTTCTCGATGCTGGCAAGGTTTGGCAGGTTGAAAATGGACAGATCATCCGTCCCGGCAGGGGCGCTGGTGCGCTCGCCTGCCCTCAGCTTCGCGGATCGGGCACGCGGATTGACCGCACTCTCCTCGTCGCTGGCCGCCACCATAGGGCGCCCGACTGGTGCGAAGGTTGCGGCTTTGTCGTGAACCTCGGGAAGATGCCGCGAACCGGCGGCCTTGCCGGAGCGGTCCTGGAAGAATTTCTTGACGATGCGGTCTTCCAGCGAGTGGAAGGAAACGATGACGAGACGCCCGCCCGGCTTCAGCGCCCGCTCGGCGGCAAACAGCGCCTCGGCAAGCTCGCCCAGCTCGTCATTGACGAAGACGCGCAGCGCCTGGAAGACGCGCGTCGCGGGATGGATCTTATCCTTGGCCTTGCGCGGCGTCGTCAGCTCGATGAGGTTGGCCAGCTGCCGCGTCGTCGTGAACGGCTCCTTTTCGCGCGCCTTCTCGATGGCGCGGGCGATGCGCCCCGCCTGCTTCTCTTCGCCGAGGAAGCCGAAGATGCGGATGAGGTCGGAAACCTTGGCGCGGTTCACCACGTCGGCGGCCGAAACGCCCGATGCAGACATACGCATGTCGAGCGGACCGTTCTTCTGGAAGGAGAAACCGCGCTCGGCCTCATCGATCTGCATGGAGGAGACGCCGATATCGAGCACGACGCCGTCGAGACCACCTGCCGGCGCGTGTTCGGCCAGTTCGGAAAAGCGCGAATGGATGAGGGTCAGCCGCCCACCGGACGCCTTGACCAGCTCCTGCCCGCCGGAAATGGCGTTGGGATCGCGGTCGAGACCGATGACATCGGCACCGGCGGCGAGGATGGCCGACGTATAGCCGCCCGCCCCGAAGGTGCCGTCGAGAATGACCTCACCAGGCTTGGGCTGAAGCGCCGCGATGACTTCGGAGAGAAGAACCGGAATGTGACGGACCGGTCCGCCATCGGCATCAGTAAAACCTCCGCCAAGATCCGCCGCCATTCCGATTCTCCGTCTTACCCCGAGCCCAGACCTCGCGTCCTGAACTCTTCCCGGGCCGCCGCCTGTGTGGCTTCGAATGTCTGCGGTGCCCAGAGCTGAAAATGATCCGCCCGACCGACAAAGGTCACGTCCGTCGTGATGCCCGTGAAATCCCGGATGAAATCCGTGACCGCCAGGCGCCCTTCCGAATCGAGCTTCATGAAGACCCCGCCCCCGTGGATCAGGAGCGACATCCGATTGGCTTTTGGCGAAAAAACATCCTCGCTGGCGATCTGGCGCTCGAAACGATCGAGCAGATCCAGCCCACCGACGCTGATCGCCGGAAACATGAAGTCCTGGAAGCAATACAGCTCCCGGATGTCGCGCTGCGCTAGCACGGAGCGAAACGCCGAAGGGACGGAAACCCTCCCCTTGGCATCGATCCTGTTCGTCGCATTCGACAGGAACCGGTTCATGACGCGATACAGCCGTTCCCCAAGCCGGGACGCTGTGCATCCACCCCGGCAAATCCAACACCACACTGCGCGCAGAAACCAGCGCTGATGCAACGCTTCCGCGTCGCACCGTCCCCAGCCGGTTAGCCTCAAAGCTTTGCGATGATCGGACGCTCATGCGTCCTCGTGCAGTGTGATTTTGGGATACCATGGGACCATATGGGCGTCAATGGGAAGAGACCTCATCTCCCGTGTTCAGACCGTCAAACGTTTATAAGCCGTTAAGTTTAACAAAAGGTTAGGAATGGCCTCGCAACGCCTTGTATTTGCAGACGCGCAGGCACCGCCTGCGTGCGTTTCAACGCACAGCAAGGCATGCGCGAAACACTGCGATTCCAGCGCGTTAGCGGGTCATGAAAAAATCATGCCGAGGAGAAGTTTTTTGCCAGTTGGCCTGTAAGCCGGGTTCTGTATGGCTCCGGTTTGCACCGGAACGTGGCAGCCATTCATCTGGGACCGGACTTGCGCCCGGCCTCTTGCAACCCACCCGGATGACCGGCCCGGAAACGGGCTGAAGCGCTTGCGCGCCTCGCGTCATCCCTATTCGGTTTTGCTCCCGGTGGGGTTTACCGTGCCGTCCATGTCGCCATGGCCGCGGTGGGCTCTTACCCCACCCTTTCACCCTTACCTTCCGAGGAAGGCGGTTTGCTTTCTGTGGCACTTTCCCTGGGGTCGCCCCCGCCGGACGTTATCCGGCACCGTGTTTCCGTGGAGCCCGGACTTTCCTCCCCCTGCGGCCTTTCGGCACTTGCAGAGCGCGGCTGCCCAGCCAACTGGCAGGCGCTGACTAGCCCATGGCGACGGGAAAGACCAGAGGCTCAGCGAAAATGAACGGCGAAATCGGTCGCATAGTCCGGTTCGTCCATGCGGCCGCGAATCACCAGATCGGCACCGATGCGGCCGATTTCGTCCGAACTCTTCGCTGCCATGCCGTTGCCGCCGGTCAGAAGGGCGATGCGGTCGCTATCCACGAAGCCGGCATAGGGATAACCATGCGTGGTGAAGGTGGTGATGCAGGGCGCGGAGATGAGGCGCACAGGCTTGAGATCGCGGATCGAGCGGGCGAGCAGCTGCCGGAGATGGGTGATAGCCCCTGGCATACCCTCCCCGCGAAACCAGTCGACGATCGCCGTCTCGTCGTCGATTGCGATATCGGTCGGGTCGCCGCCGATCTTGAGATAGGCGTATCCATCCGGGTAGACGATCGGCGGCAGGAAGTAGAAGTGTTCGGAGGGATCGGCGCTCTCGTCGATCCAGGAGGGCATGGCGCGATAGGCCTCGGCCTGTTCCGGCGAAAGCCGCGCCAGCACAACGGTGCGCGCCTTGACGATGAGGGACGGCACCTTGGGCAGCAGCCCCGGCGCCCGTGAAAACCCGCCAGTCGCCACCAGTACGCGATCGCCCGTCACGGCTTCGCTGGTTTTCAGCGCCATGGATGCCCGGCCACCGGCTTCCGTCACCGAGACAGCATCGTCGAGAATGGAGACGCCGCCCGCCTTCTCGAAGCAGGCGACCTGGGCTGCGACGAGCTTGCGCGGATCGACATAACCCGCCCCCTTCGCCTCGAACAGGCCCGCCGACGTCTCCGGCAGGTCGAACCAGGGGAATTGCGCTCGAAGCGCTGCGCGATCGAGCAATGGTGCATCGAGCTTGTGGTGTCTGGCGACCGTCTCCACGGCGGTGATGTAGTCGCCACCCGCCCGGCCGGTGATCAGGCACCCCGTCTCGCCGTAGAAGGGAATGCCGCTTTCGGCTTCAAGCTCGCGGTAGCGGGCGATGGAGCGCTTCGCCAGCAGCGCCCAGTCCGGGTCGCCATCGATGGTGCGGGTGATGCGACCGCTGTCATAGTGGCTGGAGAAGGCGCCGTCGTGGGCCTTCCAGTCCACTGGCTCTCCGCGACCGACTAGCGCCACGGAAGCGCCCGTCCGGGTCAGGTGGCGTGCCGCAGCCGCCCCCATCATGCCCCTGCCCACCACGACGAAATCGAAATGCCGAACCATGCTTCACCTCAAGCTTTCAAGGCATGGATAGCATGGCGCGATTTCGAATCCAGTCCGCAAAAAATCACTTAGTCGATGAAGCTCTGCACCTTGCCGCAATAGCGCTTGGAGACCGGGTTCATGCGCTTGGCACCGTGGCCGGCATTGTATTTGAGGATGGTGCCGCAGGTCGTGCCGCCGCCGAGATCATGCGCCATGGCAAGGTATTTCATGCCGAACTTGATGTTGGTCTCGGGGTCGTAGAGGCCCTTGGCGGTGCCTTGGTAGCCCATCATGCGGGCCGTCGCCGGCTTGATCTGCATGAGGCCGATTTCACCTGCGTTGCCGCGCGCCTTCGGGTTGAAATTGCTCTCGACGCGTACGACGGCATGGGCGAGATCGACCGGCACGCCATAGGTCTTCGCATAGGTCTGGATGAGGCTGGAATAGCTTGCCGACTGGACGGCCTCCGTCAGCGGGTTTTCCGCCTTCGGGAAGCCGGCGGTGCTGCTGAAGGTCTTCAGCTTGCCGACGACGACGCCGTCATTGTCGACGACGGTCTTGCGCTTGTTGCGCTTGCTCACGGTCTTGCGGGACTTGTGCTTGCCGGAAGCCTTGGCCTTGCTCGTCTGCACCGTCTTGGCTTTCACCGGGGTCTTTGCCACGGGCTGGACCGCAAGGCGGGGGCTCAGCGTTTGCATTCTATCGGAGGCTGCATGCGCCATGCCGGTGGAAAAAACGGACACACAAAAGCAGGCCGCGCTGAGGGCAGCAACAAGTCTTCTCATCTAGTTTCAGTCTCCAAAAGGCGCAAAGGCAGAGCCTTTGGGGGCCGGCCCTCAAGCCGCGCACCCTGCGCTAACGTCGTGATCCCTGTTGATTGCGATCAGGCCCTGACCGCATGTTGCGCTGCAACGAACGCAGCCGGAAAAGACATGCCCAATCGGGTGAGGATGTGGCGAAGCGGTAAACTTCTGTTACAAACCGTAATATTCGAATAAACGAATAGGCTGTTACGTCGTGATCCGCGGCAGTGCGGAAAGCAGCCGGTGCAGCGTGTCGATGGTCGAAAAATCGGCGATGCCATCGACCTTTTCCGGCCGGAAATGACGCTGGAAAGCGGCGACGTCGCCTTCGGTTTTTTCCGAGAAAACCCCATCGATTTCAGTGCCATAGCCGTAGAGCGACAGCATGGTCTGCAAGGCCTCGACCGGCTGGCCGGCATCCCCCCGCTGGAAGAAGCGCCCGCCCGCAATGGGAGACGGCTCCACCCAGTGCCCGACACCCGCCTTGTGCAGGCGGTCCCAAGGGAACTTTTCACCCGGATCGACCTTGCGAATGGGGGCCACATCGCTGTGCGCCAGCACCCGTTCGGGGGCAATTCCCCACCTTCGGCCACAATCGAGACACAGTTCGACGACCGCCTGGATCTGGATTTCGGGGAAATCCGGCAGGTCGGGATGGCCGGAATTGGCGATTTCGACGCCGATGGAAGCCGAATTGATATCGACCTCGCCCTTCCAGCTGCTCTTGCCGGCATGCCAGGCGCGATCGGCCTCGCGCACCAGTTGCTCGACGCGCCCGTCCTCATGCACGAAGTAATGACAGGAGACCTGGCTTTCCGGCGCACGGAGCCATTTCAGCGCAGCGTCCGCCGTCGGCATGCCGGTATAATGCAGGAGGATGATATCCGGCAGGCGCCCACCAGCGCGCTCGCCAAAATTCGGCGACGGCGCGCAGGTCGCACCGGAATAATCACATGTGAATGCGCTCATGCGGCGCAGCGTTCCTTCTCGATCGCCTCATAGGCGGCGTTGAGCGCGGCCATGCGGTCGTTCGCAATCTGATGGAACTCGGCCGGCACGCCACGCGCCACCAGCCTATCAGGATGATGTTCGGAGGCAAGCACGCGATACCGCTTGCGGATATCCGCAAAGTCGTCGCTCGGCTTCACGCCCAGCACCTTGTAGGGATCACGGCCGCTGACATGGACATGGCGCGCGGTGATCTGCTCGAAACGCTCGTCCACCATGCCGAAAATCTCGGCGACGCGGGACAGGAACGCCATTTCGTTCTCATGGATGAGACCGTCGGCCTTGGCGATGTGGAACAGGCCGTCGACGATATCCTCGAGGATCGGGCAGTTCTTCTCGCAGGAAACGCAAAGCGCCTTCATCTTCTCCGCATAGGCCTCGTAGCCGGCAACATCCTGGCGCGCGAGGTTATATAGCCGGGCGACATTGGCCGCCTGGTTATCAGGGTATTTGAAGATGTCCTTGAAGGCGTCGACCTCGGCCGTCGTCACGATACCGTCGGCCTTCGCCATCTTGGCGGAAAGCGCGATCATCGCGACGGAAAAGGCAACCTGCCGGCGCGTTTCGGGGTCGCCCTCGAAAAGCGTGCGCACGGCCTCGACCACGCCCGAAAGCACATTGCTGGCGGCATCGGACACCATGCCGACGAGGCGATCCCACACGGCACTGATGAAGCAACTTGGCGAATTCTGGAACATAAGGTGATTTTGATCAGACAATTGCAGGGAAAGCAAGGCATGCAAGGCCGGATTCCGCCCGCATGACGAAATTTTGATGTCCCTCAATAGATGGGCCGGCCGCTTTATCTGCTTTCGCCCCACCGTGCCCTGACCGATGGATCAGGAGCGCAAAAGCACCTTCATGGAATCCGTCGCCTTCGCGATCTTCTGATAATGCACGGACCGCCGGTCGCCATTCTCATAGGAGCGCATCAACTGCGTGACGGCCTCCTCGACGATCGCCTGGGCTTCCTTCATGACCGCACCGAGCGCGGCCTTCTTGACCGCCCGATACCGGCGCTTCGCTTTGAAATGCGGGTTCGCATTCGGCTTGGACTCGATGACCTCGGCCTCGGCATCCACATTACGCGCGACCAGGCTGCCCAGCTTGGACGCGGCGCGGGACAAAATAGCGCGCGCCTGGTCATACTCCCCACCTGGAATTCGCGACGCGACCTGCTTAAGCCCTTGCGACAGGCAGTCGATACGATAGGCCGGCGCGTAGTTGCGGCATTCCGACTTTACCAGCTGAATATTCTTGACGATGCTGTCGGTCGCGCCGTTGTTCACGCTCGCCAGCACGAGAAGATCGTCCAGCGGATCGGAAACCGTCAGGTCTCGTGGCACGCTCGGCATGGCGGCGAAGCCCACCTCCATGAACATTCCCGACGCCACCAGAAAAACCACGGGACATTTCGACGCGAATATTCCCATGGATTTTTGACCTGACATTTCTCCCCCACACGCCAAGCTTAAAAATGACCCCAGAATGAAACCCATAGTTACACTCACGCTCGCGAGGTTCAAGGGAACAAAGAGGTGGAAAACCTTGTCGCACCGTCATTTAAATGCCGTATGATTTCCGCTAGAGAGAGCGCGCGTTTTGAGGAATCCCTGAGGAGGAACTATGCCTAAGCAGAAAGTCGCAATGCTGACCGCCGGCGGGCTCGCGCCCTGTCTGTCTTCCGCTGTCGGGGGCCTCATCGAACGCTATAGCGATGTCGCGCCCGATATCGAGCTCGTCGCCTATCGCTCCGGCTACCAGGGTCTGCTGCTCGCCGACCGTATCGAGATCACCAAGGACATGCGCGAGAAGGCGCCTCTGCTGCACCGTTACGGCGGCTCGCCGATCGGCAACAGCCGCGTGAAGCTGACGAACGCCGCCGACTGCGTGAAGCGCGGCCTCGTCAAGGACGGCGAGAACCCGCTGCGCGTGGCGGCCGAACGGCTTGCCAAGGACGGCATCACCATTCTGCACACGATCGGCGGTGACGACACCAACACGACGGCCGCCGACCTTGCCGCCTATCTCGGCGCCAATGGTTATGACCTCACCGTCGTCGGCCTGCCGAAGACGGTCGACAACGACGTCGTGCCGATCCGCCAGTCGCTCGGCGCCTGGACGGCCGCCGAAGTCGGCGCCGGCTTCTTCGATCATGTCAGCAACGAGCAGAGTGCCGCCCCCAAGACGCTGGTCGTTCATGAAGTGATGGGCCGTCATTGCGGCTGGCTCACCGCCGCCACCGCGCGCGCCTACATCCAGAAGACCAACGGCAACGAATATGTCGACGGCTTCATGATGAACAAGCAGCTGAAGAACATCGACGGCCTCTACCTGCCGGAACTGGACTTCAACCTGGAAGCCGAGGCCGCGCGCCTCAAGGGCATCATGGACCGCGCCGGCTACGTCACACTCTTCGTTTCGGAAGGCGCCTGCCTCGACGCCATCGTCGCCGAGCGCGAAGCTGCCGGTGAGACAGTCAAGCGCGATGCCTTCGGCCATGTGAAGATCGACACGATCAATGTCGGCAACTGGTTCACCAAGCAGTTCGGCGCGCTGCTGGGCGCGGAACGCTCCATGGTGCAGAAATCCGGCTACTACGCCCGCTCCGCCCCCGCCAACCGCGACGACCTGCGCCTCATCCAGAGCATGACCGATCTTGCCGTCGAGAGCGCGCTCAACAAGGTTTCGGGCGTCACCGGCCATGACGAAGGCCAGGGCGGCAAACTGCGCACCATCGAGTTCCCACGCATCAAGGGCGGCAAGCACTTCGACACCTCGGCAAAATGGTTCGGCGAAGTGATGGACACGATCGGCCAAAAGTGGAAGCCGGCGGCTTAAACCCGCTTGACGCCGAAAATGAGTGATGGCTTGCTCCCCGGATCGACATCGATCCGGGGAGTTTTTCATGTCCTTCGAACATTGGCTTGCCTTCGCCGCCGCATCCGCCGTGATGCTTGCCATTCCCGGCCCGACGATCCTGCTCGTCATCTCCTACGCGCTCGGCCACGGCCGCAAGACGGCCGGCGCCACGGTTGCCGGCGTGGCGCTCGGCGATTTCACCGCCATGACCGCCTCCATGCTCGGCCTTGGCGCGCTGCTCGCCACCTCGGCGGCGATCTTCACCGTACTGAAATGGGTGGGTGCGGCCTATCTGATCTGGCTCGGCATCAAGCTTTGGCGCGCGCCCGTCTCTGCTGGAGCCGAAGGAGAGACGCCGGCGCAGGAAAAACCCTTCCGCATCTTCGCGCATGCCTATGTGGTGACGGCGCTGAACCCCAAGAGCATCGTGTTCTTCGTCGCCTTCCTACCGCAGTTCCTCGACCTCTCGCAGCCGGTCCTTCCGCAGATGGTGATCTTCGAAATAACCTTCCTCGTGCTCGCCACGCTGAACGCTTTTTCCTATGCGCTTCTCGCGTCGGCCGCGCGCAAAACCATCCGCAAACCCTCGGTACAGAAGGTCGTCAACCGCACCGGCGGCACGCTGTTGATCGGTGCCGGATTGCTCACCGCCGGGCTCAAGCGGGCGGCGGCGTGACGCATCCGTAACTCTGCGGGTTGCCGCTTTCAGCCTGATCGGCTATGAGCGGGAGACGGCCACGGCCGATTGATTTGCAAAAGCGAGGGCGTTCCGGCGCCCTACCCCCCAGCAAACCGAGAGCGACGACCATGGCTGATACCCCCGTTTCCCGTCCGGCACGCCTTGCCACGCTTGCCTGCGCAGGCCTTCTCGTAACGCTTGCCGGCTGCGCCAGCGTTGCCGACGATGCGACGACGGCCCGAACGGTGAAGCCCACGTCCACGACAACCACGGACCTCGCCGCCGCCGATGGCACGACGACCGAAGTGGCCTATGCCGCCCTGCCGGCCGCAAAGCCGGGCACGGAAAACACCACGGCCGCCCTGCCGACGCCGATCGTCGTCGCAGCGGGCGAGGCCGCCGGCGCAGTTCCCGTCTCGGCTCTTGCCGAATCCAGGGGCATGACGGGCGCTGCAGCAGCGACCGCCGCCCTTGCCGGCAATACGGTCGAGGTGGCGAGCGCCGATATGGCGGCCACACAGACCTATGACACCGTGATTGGCGTCTCGGTCATGGAACCGGGTTTCGACAGCGGCGAGCCCGAGGGCTTGGAGCAGCTTGTCGCCACCCACAAGATCGTGCCGATGGCCAAGCCGTCCATGATCAGCAACGCGGTTCTGACGACGGAAACGCGTCTAGTCGTTCCGCAGGCCGAGCAGCCCTTCAAGAAGTCCGGCACGCCGATCGACGCGCTCATCACAAAATACGCAAGCCTCTACGGCATTCCAGAATCGCTCCTGCATCGCGTCGTGAAGCGTGAAAGCACCTATAATCCGCGTGCCTTCAATCGCGGCCATTACGGCCTGATGCAGATCAAGTATTCGACCGCCAGAAGCATGGGCTATGAAGGCCCGGCCGAAGGCCTGTTCGATGCCGAGACGAACATCAAATATGCCGGCAAGTATCTGCGTGGCGCCTGGATGGTGGCTGACGACAAGAATGACGGCGCCGTGCGCCTCTACGCCGCTGGCTATTACTATCATGCCAAGCGCAAGGGCCTGCTTGACGAGACCGGCCTGCGTTAAGCCGGTTTTCGCCTGAACGCTTTTACCGCGCCGCCTTCAGCCAGAACGACATCGGCTTTTCCGTTTCGTCGGCCTCACCGATATCCTGCCACGCCAGCATCATGCGCAAGTCTGCGCGGTGCGCGTAGCCGCGCTTGTTCCAGAAATCATTCAGCGGCACATAGTCGGCCGGGCGGAGCGGGTGATTACTCGGGCGCTCGACGGCGCAGAATGCGCACCAGTCGAAACGCCCCAACTGGCGTGCATAAGCTTCGCGCTCCTCGAAGAAACGCACGCCGAGCCCCCTGCCCCGATAGGTCGACAGCAGCACGGATTCGCCGAAATAGAAAACCGTTTCCGGATCGATGCCCGCGGCCACGAACGGCGCCTTGAACACATCGGACGCATCCGTCATCGGCACGCCCGTCGAGGCTCCGACGATCGTCTCGCCATCCAGCGCCAGCACGAAGAGGCTTTCGGGCGATTGCGCATAGGTCGCGAGATAGGACACCTCGTAGTCCTCGCTGCCCTCGTAGAGATAGGGGAAGGCGCGGAAGACGGTGGTGCGCAGGCCCGCGAGATCGGCGATGTAAGGCGTCACGGCCTTACCCTGGACAATCTTGATCTGCATGATCCGTGAACGTTCCCAACGGTTTGAACAATGTTATAAGGCACAGGGGTTTACCCCGGTGACAACGATATGAGGGATGACATGCCAGCAAAAGAGACGATCCGCGCCTATTACGATGCTTTCAACAGGCAGGATATGGAGGCCTTTTTCGATCTCTTGCATGACGATGTCATCCACGACATCAATCAGGGTGGCCGCCAGGTCGGCAAGGAAGCCTTCCGCACCTTCATGGCCCATATGAACCGCAGCTATCGCGAGACGCTGACCGATATCGTCATCATGTCCAGCGAGGACGGCCGGCGGGGTGCTGCCGAATTCGTGGTCAACGGCCAGTATCTCGCAACCGACGAGGGCCTGCCGGAGGCGAACGGCCAAACCTATGTGCTGCCGGCCGGCGCTTTCTTCCAGATCCGCGACGGCAAAGTCGCCCGCATCTCGAACACCTACAATCTCAACGACTGGATCGCTCAGGTCGGCGCCTGAGCCGTCCCCGCCTTTGCATCCACGAGATCAAGGATGCGTTTGATCAAGGGCTGGGGCTCGTAACCGAGCTTGGAGGGCGTCAGTCCCAGCCTGATAACCGCGAGCTTCCTGGAGGGAATGATGGTGGCGGATTGCCCGTCATGCCCGCGCAACCAGAATGTATCGGCCGGTAGACCCTGCTCCGCATCGCTCTTGGCGCCTGGCCCCTTGAGCCAGGTCTGCATCTGGCTGTAGGTGCCGTCAGACGTCTTGTTCGGCGTGCCCATGGCCGCGACGAAACCTTCCGGCAGCAGGCGGCTGCCCTTCCAAACGCCATCGTTCAAAAGCAACAACGAGAACCGCGCCCAGTCGCGCCCCGTCGCATACATGTAGGACGAGCCGACGAAAATGCCGGTTTCATCCGGCTCCAGCACTGCACTTGCCATGCCGAGCGGTCCAAACAGCCCTTTCGACGGGAACGACAAGGCCTGGCTGCGCCCCGGAAGCGTGCTCATCCAGAGGCGCGACAGCAGGAGGGCCGTGCCGCTCGAATAATTGAACCGTTCACCGGGATTGGCTTCCAGCGGCAGCGACAGCACGAAGCGTGTCATGTCGGGCTCGAGATAGAGCATGCGCGTCACATCGGCGACGTCGCCGTAGTTCTCGTTGAAGGCAAGCCCGCTTTCCATGGCGAGCAGCTGGCCGAGCGTGATAGTGGCGCGCGCATCGCCGCGCCATTCCGGAAAGAGATTGTTGAGCTGCGGCGAGAGTGCTCCCGCCAGCATCAGCCGGCCCATCAGGGCGGCGTTGACCGACTTGGTCATCGACCAGCCGAGCAGCGGCGTCGTGGCGTTGAATCCGTCGCCATAGGCCTCCGCGACGATGCGGCCATCCTGTACGACGACGGTCGCGCGCATGCCGGGGCCGGTCAGGGCAGTGTCCGCCAGCAAGGCGGCAATCGCCGCATCCGGCGTCACGCCCTCGCCATCCGGCCAGGTGGTTGCCGGATCGCCCGCCGGGATCGTCGGCACCAGGATATCGGAAACCGCCTGCTGTGCCGCCCGGAAATCGCCGTCCGGCACGCTGGAGCAGCCGAAGCCCTCATGCCAGGCGGCATAACCGGGTGCAAAAATCCCCAGGAGATGGGTCGTCACGGTCTTTTCGGTGAAATCGACATCCTGCCGCATCAGTTTCAGCAGCGGATGGCCGGGCGCCTGCACGTCCTCGGCGAGCACCCGGTCCGGGTCGCGGCCGGAGACGAAGACGCTGGAGCAGACGATCTTGGCGGCATAGCCGGAGCCGACGCTCAGCAGCGCGGGCGGCGATACGATAAGCCAGCTCGCCGCCACCACGATAGTGAGGGCGAGAAGCGAAAGCACCCAAGCGGCCAGCCTGTAGAATCGTCTCATCGAGGCCCCTCCGTCGAACCCTGAGACAATCAGGATTTGGCTGTCATGAAAAGGCTTTTTGAGCCTCAAGCCGAAAGCCGGCTCTCCGGTTTTTGCAGAAGACGCCGCACATCCCCTGCCCCGACAGGCGCGGAAATCAGGAAACCCTGCGCCTCGGACGCACCGCGCTGGCGGATGAAATCGAGCTGGCTCTCGGACTCGATCCCCTCCACCGTCGTCGCGACCTGAAAGGTCTGTCCGAGCTTCAGGATGATATCGACAAGCTCCGCATCGCGCTTGCTCTCCATCATCGCCCGCGCGAAAGACCGGTCGATCTTCAGCTGGTCGATGGGAAAAGCCCTGAGATTGTTGATCGAGGAGAAGCCGACGCCGAAATCGTCGAGCGCGACGCGAACACCGATTGCACGAAGCTCGCACAGGCTTTCGCGAATGACGGTCTCGTCGACGGAAAACACCGACTCGGTCACCTCGATCGTTAGGCGCCCGGGCGCGAGGCCACTCTCGGCAAGGCACTGCTTTACGTAATCGACAAAGGCGCGATCCTTGAACTGGTCGCCCACGACATTGACGGCGACACCTGCCGGTGCCGGCCAGTTCGCCGCCTCGCGGCAGGCCTCCCTAACCACCCAGTTGCCGAGCGGCAGGATAAGCCCGGTCTTTTCCGCGACCGGAATGAAGACCGACGGCATGATCAGTCCCTTTTCGGGATGCCTCCAGCGCAGAAGTGCCTCGAAGGAGCGCACGGCGAGGCTCTCGACGCCGACGATGGGTTGGTATTCGAGGAAAAATGCGTGCGCCTCGATCGCCTTGGCGAGATCGTATTCGATTTCCGCCCGCGCCAGCACGTCGGCCGCCAGATCGGCATCGAAGAAGCGGAAGCCGCTGCCATGGGCCTCCTTCGCCTCGTAGAGCGCGACATCCGCACGCTTCAGCAGCTCGGACATGGAGACGTCACCGGCCTCCATGAAGGTCACGCCGATGCTGCAGCCGCTGGTGACGCGGTTGCGCTTCAGGTCGAACGGCTCCTCGAAAAGCGCACAGATCGTGCGGCAGACATTCTCGATCTTGCCCCCGGATGGATTGCCGGCGATCGTCACCACGAATTCGTCGCCGCCAAGCCGATAGACGCGCGCCGTGTTGGCAAGCGCGCGCCGCAGCCGCCCGGCAATCGCCGCCAGCAAGGCATCGCCCGCATCATGGCCGAGACTATCGTTGACGAACTTGAACCGGTCGAGATCGATGAGCAGCAGCGCTGGCCGCGCCTCCTCGTCCGCCTCCTCCACCGCGGCCTGGATGTCGCGTTCCAGGCAGAAACGGTTGGCAAGCCCGGTCAGCCGGTCGTGATAGGCATCGTGCGAGAGCCGTTCCTCCGTCTGGCGCCGCTGGGCAAGCTCGTCGATGAGCTGCGCCTTAGAGCGGCCGATCTGGTAGAAGCCGACACCGAAGAACACCGGCATGAGGGCGAGTGCCGTCGCGGTCGGGGCGGAAAAGCCGAAGAGGCTTGCTTGCTTTTCGTCACGCAAAAGTTGGTCGGCGGCAAGGCAGAGGGTGGGCAGGAAAGCTCCGAAGACGGACCCGGTCAGCGCATAGCGCAGCTCGATCCTCGGCAACAAGGTTTTCAACATCATGTAACCCTAAACCGTTGTTATCATGACAACAGGGTGCGTTGAGGCCGTCATCGGCCCTGCGATGTTTCTAGCCGACAAAGAATGACAGAGTGTTAAGCGAAGGTTGGCGTCCGCCTGCCAGATTCAGCGGGTCTCATTTTCTCCGGAACCCTCGACGTCCTTGTGCGTTGGGGCCGTGTTGTCATTCGCGTGCGGGGCTTCGCGCGAGTATCGAGTGAAAAGGACCATCACATGAAATCGATCATTTCGGGTGCCGCCGGCATCCTCGTCATTGCCGGCACGCTACCGGCTTTCGCGGCCGACATGACCATCGCCGAACCGCCCGTAGAGACGCCGATCGTCGAAACGGTGCCAGGCGTTTACGATTGGGGCGGCTTCTATGTCGGTGTGAACACCGGCTATGCCTGGACCGGCGTCAATTCCGACGGCCCGGCGCCGGCCATCGACCAGCGCACCGGCGGTTTCGCGCTCGGCGCCTTCGCCGGCTATAACTTCTTCAACGACGGCTGGGTCTATGGCGTTGAAGCCGACGTCAAACACGACTTCAACAACGATCGTTTCTCCTCGGGTGGCACCACCTACGAGGCGGAGACAAACTGGGGCGGCTCCGTGCGCGCGCGTCTCGGCTATGCCTTCGACCGCACGCTCATCTATGGCACGGGCGGCTGGGCATTCACCAATGCGGCGCTCGAAAACGTCACGACTGGCGTGAAGGAGAAGGATACCGCGCATGGCTGGACGGTCGGTGCCGGTGTCGAGCAGGCCTTCACCGACACCGTGGCAGGCCGTCTCGAATATCGCTACACCGATTATGGCAGCTCGGACATCTTCCAGGCTGCCGGCCGGGATGGCGATCTCGATTCGCACTCCATCATGCTCGGCGTCAGCATGAAGTTCTGATGCGGTGGATTGCGGGCGGCGCAAAAGCGCCGCCCGTTTAATCACCCGCTAACCATAATTTTACGGAAATCCGCGATAGGTCGACGACCTGTCTCGCGCGCTCCCCTTTACGGCCCGCTTCGTTCGAGGCAGGATCGGCAATCGCGCGAACCACGGGACCTCCATGCGTCGGCTCATTCTGGCTTTGCTGCCCCTCGCCCTCCTCGCCACGTCCTGTTCCACCACCGATTACGATTTCGCGTCGACGGCCTCGGTCGCTCCCCGTTTCGAGGACAAGGACCCGCAGGATTTCGGCACCCGCACGCCCTATCGCCATCAGGTGCACGGCATCGACGTCTCCAAATGGAACGGCGATATCGACTGGCCGACCGTGAAGAAAGGTGGCGTTTCCTTCGCCTTCCTGAAGGCGACCGAGGGCACGGACAGGCTCGACGACCGCTTCGGCGAATACTGGCGCGGCGCGCATGCTGCCGGTGTGGCGCACGCACCCTATCACTTCTATTATTTCTGCTCGACGGCGGATGCCCAGGCCGACTGGTTCATCGCCAATGTGCCGAAGGAGGCCGTGCAGCTTCCGCCGGTGCTGGACGCCGAATGGAATCCAGCCTCGCCGACCTGCAAGACCCGCCCGCCGGCGGACGAGGTGCGCACCGCCTTGCAGCGCTTCATGGACCGCCTCGAAAAGCATTATGGGAAGCGGCCGATCATCTACACGACGGTCGACTTCCACCGCGACAATCTCGTCGGCCATTTCGAGGGTTATCACTTCTGGCTGCGCTCGGTGGCCAACCACCCGGAGAACATCTACTCCGCGCGCAAATGGGCCTTCTGGCAATATACTTCGACGGGCGTCGTGCCGGGTGTGACGACAAACACCGATATCAACGTCTTTGCCGGTTCGGCCAAGAACTGGAACAAGTGGGTGGCTTCGGTCACCCACTAAGACCGGTACCGAGCGGAGGCACAATGTCGTGAAAAGGGTGGCTGCGCGCTGCGGTTGCCTTTTTCTTCTTGCTTCCGTCACATTCATTTGAGACAGCCGGACATCAGAGCCCGTCGCTTCTGCAACTTTGCGGAGACGGCAGGCAAGAATCCAAGACGGCAGGGCGACGGACCCTAGGGAGCATTGAGATGCGGCTGAACCTGAAAACGACACTCGCAGCGGGCCTCACGGCCATTCTTTTTGCCGGGACTGCGCATGCGCAGACGGCAACAGCGCCTTCAACGGCCTGTGGCGGCGACCTCAGCACCTTTCTTCAGGGCGTGAAGGCCGAGGTCCAGACGCTCGGCGTTTCCGCCGAGGTGGCAGACCGCGCGCTGGCCGGTGCCGCCCTCGACCAGAAGGTCCTGTCGCGCGACCGCGCCCAGGGCGTCTTCCGCCAGACCTTCCTCGAATTCTCCAAGCGCACGGTCAGCCAGGCGCGCCTCGATATCGGCCGCAAGAAGCTGAAGGACCTCTCGGACGTCTTCGGCCGCGCCGAGCAGGAATTCGGCGTGCCCGGCCCGGTCATCGCCGCCTTTTGGGCGATGGAAACCGACTTCGGCGCCGTGCAGGGCGATTTCATCACCCGCAATGCGCTGGTGACGCTCGCCCATGACTGCCGCCGCCCGGAAATTTTCCGCCCGCAACTGCTGGCCGCCATCGAGATGGTCGGTCACGGCGATCTTGATCCGAACGGCACGACGGGTGCCTGGGCCGGTGAGATCGGCCAGGTACAGATGCTGCCGCGCGACATCATCGCCTATGGCGTAGACGGCGATGGCGATGGCCATATCAACGTCAAGCAGAGTTCGCCGGATGCCATCCTGACGGCAGCAAAATTCATCCAGAGCCTCGGCTTCACCAAGGGTCAGCCGTGGATCCAGGAAATCTCCATTCCGGAAAACCTGCCCTTCGAAAAGACCGGCTTGCAGCCGGGCATGAAGGCGGCCGACTGGTTTGCCCTCGGCGTCAAGCCGCGGGACGGCGACACGTCCTTCGGCAATCTCGAAGCCTCGGTGGTTCTGCCGCAGGGCCGCAAGGGCCCGGCCTTCATGACCTATCCGAACTTCAACATCTATCTCGAATGGAACCAGTCGTTCATCTACACGACCTCCGCCGCCTATTTCGCGACCCGCCTCGCCGGCGCTCCGCCCTATGAGCGCGGCAACCCGGAGGAAGGCCTGTCGGAAGAGGCCATGAAGCAGTTGCAGACCAAGCTGAACGCGCTGGGTCACGATGTCGGCAAGATCGACGGCATTCTGGGCTCGGGCACGCGCACGGCCATCCAGAAGGAACAGCAGAAGCTCGGCCTTCCCGCCGATGGCTGGGCGACGCAGGCGCTGCTCTCCGCCCTCTGACGGAAATCGGGTGGCGGTTCTCCCCCCCGGTGCTATGAAGCGACGAGACTGAGAGCGGCGGCACGGTCAAACCGGCGGCCGCTCTTTTCGTTGGCGCATGGCCTGGAGGGAAACGATGGACAAGACCGTAACGGCACCGACCCGCATGAACGCGCAGACCTGGGGTCTGCTGGCGCTGCTCGGCATGATCTGGGGCGGCTCGTTCTTCTTCGCTCGCGTCGCCGTCAGCCATGTGCCGCCGGCGACGCTCGTGCTGCTGCGCGTCGGCATCGCAGCCCTTGCGCTTCATATCTATGTCGCCGGCCGTTTCGGCATCTATGAAACGCTGCGCACCCGCTGGCGCGAATTCCTGCTGCTCGGCCTCATCAACAATGCCGTGCCGCATATGCTGATCTTCCTCGGCCAGACGCAGATCGGCGCCGGCCTCGCCTCGATCCTCAACGCGACGACACCGATCTTCACCGTACTCATGGCCAATCAATTCACGTCGGATGAAAAGCTCTCGTCGGAAAAAGTCGCCGGCTGCCTGATCGGCCTCGTCGGCACCGCCGTGCTGATCGGCCCGCGCGCGCTCGCCCCCTTCACCGGTGACAGCGGACCACCGCTCTGGGCCGTGCTGCTGCCCGTGCTCGCCGCGGTCTCCTACGGCTTTGCCGCGACCTATGGCAAACGCTTCCGCGGCACCGCCCCGCCGGTCATCGCCGCCGGCCAGATGACGGTGTCCACGCTGCTGATGCTGCCCGTATCCTTCGCGCTCGATACGCCCTGGCAACTCCCCCTGCCGCCGCTGTCGGCGATCCTCGCCGTGCTCGCGCTGGCGCTCATCTCCACGGCCTATGGCTACATCCTGTTCTTCCGGATCATGGCGGCGGCGGGCGCCACCAACACCTCGCTCGTCACGCTGCTCGTGCCGCCCAGCGCCATCATCGCCGGCATGCTCTTCCTCGGCGAAACGCTGACGCCGCTTGGCATTCTCGGCATGGCGCTGGTTCTTTTCGGCCTGGTGGTGCTGGACGGACGCGCCGTCGCCCGTTTGCGCGGGCGCTAGCGACTCACGCCGCACGGGAACAAACGATCATCCCGACCATTTCATTAAACTGCCAGGATACGGACGGCGACCTGCACCATTATGGTAAATGAACTCTGTCGACACCCGTCATCCGGTAAGGATTGTGAATTTTTTGTGGCATGCACAATAGAGGAGAAAATTCAGCAAGTTAGCTCTGTGAATAAACACCCGGCGAAGCCTGGATGTTGCAACGCAGCAACAAAACGCCTTTCCAACACGCTTTTTTCGGTCGTAATATCGATCCGTCAACGCAAGGAGGTCAGCCATGGGACTCACACATTCCTTGAATGTTCTGATGATCAGTGCAGCGTTCCTCTTCGTCGCCACCATGATTTTTATCTAGGCGACCCAAGCGCAGTCAGAGAGGTCAGGGACAAAAGCAACAAACCCTGCCGAACCTATCAAAAAACGCATGGCCCCGGAGACGGCGCCATGCGTTTTTGTTTGCACAATCGATAAAGGCTCAAGCCGCAGCGCCGGTTACCGGCTGCCGGTCGTTCCTGGCGAAACCGACGCCATCGCAGACGGCCGAGACCATGGCCGCGCGGTTCATCGTATAGAAATGGAACTCCGAAATGCCGCGCGCGACGAGATCCCCCACCTGACGGATCGCAAGCTCGATGGCGACGGCGGCGCGCTCCTGCGGCCGGTCGTCGTAGGGACCGAGACGATCGGCAAGCCAAATGGGCACGCTCGCACCGCAGAGGCCGGCGAACTTCTGGACCTGACCGAGATTGTGCACCGGCAGGATGCCCGGCACGATCGGAATGCTGATGCCGGCCTTGCGCACACGCTCGAGATAACGCTCGAAATCGTCGTTCTCGAAGAAGAACTGGGTCAGCGCGCGCGTCGCGCCCGCATCCACCTTGCGCTTGAGCATATCGACATCGGCGGCGACGTCGGGGCTCTGCGGGTGCTTTTCCGGATAGGCGGAGACGGAGATCTCGAAATCGGCAAGGCCGCGCAGGCCCGCCGTCAGCTCAGCCGCATTGGCATAACCGCCGGGATGCGGCTGGTAGGGTGTTCCGACACCGCCCGGCGGATCGCCGCGAAGCGCCACGAAATGCCTGACGCCGACAGCCTGGAAGTCGGCGACCACCGCATGAACCTCTTCCTTCGTGGCGCCAACGCAGGTCAGATGCGAAGCGGCCGGCAGGCCCATCTTGAGAAGCCGGCGAACCGTTGCCAGCGTCGGCTCCTTGGTGGAGCCGCCGGCGCCATAGGTGACCGACATGAAACCCGGATCGTAGGCCGAAAGGGCAGCGGCCGTCTCCCAGAGCTGTCCTTCGGCTTCCGCGGATTTCGGCGGGAAGAACTCGAAAGACAGGCGGATGTCCTTGCGGGCTGGGATGGCGGTCGCCTGGGTCATGTCAACTCCTCCTGCGAATGGCAATGGGGTCGGCTGCCTGTTCGCGCGTGTCGCGGGCAAGCCAGATGGTAACGGTGAGCGCATCGGCGGCCGAATGCGCGGGCTGGAGATCGACGACCTCCTCGACGACAAGGCCCGCCTTCTCCAACCATTCGGACATCGTCTGGTGCGAGAAGCCGAGGCGGATATGGGCGTGTTCGTCGCGCAGGTGCTCCAGCGCATGCGGCGCGAGATCGATGATGGCAAGGCGGCCGCCGGGGGCCAGCATGCGCGCGGCCTCTCCGACCGCTGCGTCCGGCTCATCGAGGAAGTGAAGCACCTGATGGATCGTCACGACGTCGAATTCGTCACGCTCCAGCGGCAGGTTGAAAATGTCGCCATGGCGGATGGACGCCTTGGTGATGCCGGCGCGATCGAGATTGGCACGGGCGACGGCCAGCATGTCGCGGCTGGCATCGACGCCGACGCCACGGCGGTAGAGGCCTTCGAAGAGCTGCAGGATGCGCCCCGTGCCGGTGCCGAGATCGAGAAAACCATCGACCGGCTCGGTGCCGATCATCGCGGCGAGCTTCGCCTCCACCTCGGCTTCGCTGACATGCAGGCGGCGCACGGCATCCCATTCCGCCGCGTTGCGGCTGAAATAGGCCTGCGCCTTGTCGGAGCGGATCTTTTTCAGAGCGCGCAGCCGCTCGTCGTCGCGGGCAAACACTGCATCAGCCGGTTCGGAGGCTTCGAGGAGTTGGCGCACCAGCGTGACGGCCGGACCGCCCTGGCTGAGGCGGAAGAAGGCCCAGGCGCCCTCCTGGTAGCGATCGACGAGTGCCGCTTCGGCCAGCAGCTTCAGATGGCGCGAGATGCGTGGCTGGGACTGGCCGAGGATGTCGGTGAGATCCGTCACAGTCAGGTCGCCATGCGACAGGAGCGCAAGCAACCGAAGGCGCGTCGGTTCGCCCGCCGCCTTCAGGATCTCCACGATGTCATCCAGTCCGAGTTTGTCGCCCATGATCTTTCCAATCAAGACATAAAGATATGTTTATGTGATTAAGCCGTGTTGCGCAAGGCAAAATCCGTGTCGCCGATCTTTCCATCAACTGGCCCAAAGAAAAACCCCGGCGAGCCGGGGTTTTTCAGGAAGAGCGAACAAACGCGCCCGTTTTGGTGGCGGCTGAACTTCAAGCCGCTGAACGATCAGCGCGTCAGGCGCTTGTAGGACTGGCTGCCGGGGTTGAGGGCATCGGGGCCGAGACGGCGGACCTTGTCCTCTTCGTAGTCCTCGAAGTTGCCTTCGAACCATTCGACATGGCCATCGCCTTCGAAGGCCAGGATATGCGTCGCGAGACGGTCGAGGAACATGCGATCGTGGCTGATAATGATCGCGCACCCGGCGAAGCTTTCCAGCGCACTTTCCAGCGCACCCAGCGTTTCCGTATCGAGGTCGTTGGTCGGTTCGTCGAGCAGCAGAACGTTGCCGCCGGCCTTCAGCATCTTGGCGAGGTGCACGCGGTTGCGCTGGCCGCCCGAGAGGTTGCCGACCTTCTGCTGCTGGTCGCCGCCCTTGAAGTTGAAGGCGCCGCAATAGGCGCGCGAGTTCATGTCGAACTTGCCGAGCTTGATGACCTCAGCGCCGCCGGAGATTTCCTCCCAGACGGTCTTGTTGCCGTCGAGCGCATCGCGGCTCTGGTCGACATAACCGAGATGCACGGTATCGCCGATGCGGATCGAACCAGCGTCCGGCTTATCCTGACCGGTGATCATCTTGAACAGCGTCGATTTGCCGGCGCCGTTCGGGCCGATGATGCCGACGATGCCGCCCGGCGGCAGCTTGATCGAAAGGTCGTTGATCAGCGTGCGGCCGTCAAAGCCCTTCTTGATGCCTTCCAGTTCGATGACGACGTTGCCGAGGCGCTCGGAAACCGGGATGATGATCTGCGCATCGCCGGGCCGGATGTTCTCGGCCGCATCGACCAGCTGCTCATAGGCCTTGATACGGGCCTTGGACTTGGCCTGGCGGGCCTTCGGGCTGGAGGCAATCCATTCCTGTTCGCGCGACAGCGCCTTCTGGCGGCCGGCTTCTTCGCGATTTTCCTGCTGCATGCGCTTGGCCTTGGCCCGCAGATAGGCGGAGTAGTTGCCTTCGTAGGGAATGCCGCGGCCACGGTCGAGCTCGAGAATCCAGCCCGTCACGTTGTCGAGGAAGTAGCGGTCGTGGGTGATCATCATCACGGCACCCGGATAATCGCGCAGGTGCTTTTCCAGCCAGGCGATGGTCTCGGCGTCGAGATGGTTGGTCGGTTCGTCGAGCAGCAGCAGGTCGGGCTGCGACAGAAGCAGGCGGCAGAGCGCGATACGGCGGCGCTCACCACCCGACAGCAGGGTGACGTCGGCGTCCTTCGGCGGGCAGCGCAGGGCTTCCATCGCCATTTCGACCTGCTGTTCCAGATCCCAGAGGTTCTGGCTGTCGATGATATCCTGGAGCTTGGCGCCCTCGTCCGCCGTCTCGTCGGAATAGTTCATCATCAGTTCGTTGTAGCGGTCGAGCACGGCCTGCTTGTCGGCCACGCCTTCCATGACGTTCTCGAAGGCGGTCTTGGCCGGATCGAGCTTCGGCTCCTGTTCCAGATAGCCGACCGTCGCACCTTCGGCGAGCCAGGCTTCACCGGTATATTCCTTGTCCTGACCGGCGATGATGCGCAGCACCGTCGACTTACCCGCACCGTTCGGGCCGAGGATACCGATCTTGGCATCGGGATAGAACGACAGGTTGACGTTCTCGAGGATTTTCTTGGCGCCGTAGGCCTTGTTGAGCCCCGACATATGATAGATGAACTGGCGTGCCATGCGAACGTGCTCCGGATCGGACAAATTTGCCCGCTATGTAGGGTAATTCTCCGCCCGCGGCAATCTGCGAAAGCCGCGGCGCACAGGCGAATGGCAATCCATCACCCAGGTGACGGACCGTGCGCGACCCTCCACGCGAACAATATCCTCGACACAGCCGACCGGCAGAGGCCCGCCGTCCGCCACAGCCGCCCGACCCTAACCCGCCTGCGCCATACCCGTCGCACCCTCGGTGCAGCGCGACTTGGTGGGTGAGGAGCCGTCGATCAAGGTTTCCAGCGTGCCCTCACCCGCCGCAAGCCCGATGGTGAGGCCGATGACGATGGGCTTGCCATCCGCACCCTTGCGGCAGCTGAGCCGAACGCGCTCCCCGGTACCGGGACCGAAAGCCTTGTCGAAGGTGGCGCGGACCTCCGTAAGCGTCACCGTCGCTCCGGCTTTACCGTTGAAAAGGGCGGGCACCGGAGAGGCGTTCAACTGGTCGAGCAAGTCCAGCGAGCGGCTGTAATAGACCTCTGCCGAGGCAGCGACGCAGCTGCCGCTTCTCAGCCATTGCTGCCGGTCGAGGCCGAGCTTCGCGGCAGGCATGGCGGCAAGCAGTCGGTCCTTCGTGGCCGATGCCAGCACGATTTCCGGCAGGTCCGTCCATTTGCCCTTGCGCGCCTTCTGCTGGAGCGCGGCATCGATGCCGCAATAGCTTTTCCGCACCTGGAAGCGGCCCAGCAGCGAAAACTGCTTGGCCGCCGGCGACGTCGCCGCAAAATCGGCGCAGCCCCGGCTTTTCGACCGCGCCGCGCAATAACCGCGCTGCCAGCTGACGGAAAGGACTTCCCGCACCATGACCTTTTCCGGCACGGACTGTGCGGCGACCGGATGCGGGAGACCAAGGCAGGCAAGACACAGGACAAAAAAAGAAAAGACGTCTTTGAACGGCAAGGCAGCATTCGTCATCATGACCGGCTCCCGAATGAGAACAAAACAAGATCATATGCAACCAAAAACCAAGAAAATGCAACCATGAATCGGATAAATCGCGAAATGCGGGAGCAGAAGCAAAAATACACGCGTCATCCCATTGTCTTTGCATGGCAAATCGCGTTGACCTCTAGGAAATGGAGGACGGACCGTGTTTTCAGAGGCAGAGACGCTGAAGAGCGCAACCGGCGCGACGCTTGCGCTGCGCCACGAGGCGGCGCGCGGCGAGGCGTGCGGTATCCTGCTTGTGAGTCATGGCCTTGCCGAACACAGTGCGCGCTACGCCGCCTTTGCCGCGCGCATGGCGGGCGAAGGGCTGCATGTCTATGCGCATGATCATCGCGGCCACGGTTTCACCACCGCACCGGATGCGCCGCAGGGCCAGTTTGCGCCGCGCAACGGCATTTCGCGGGTGATCGCGGACATGCGGGCGGTGCGCGACCACGCGGTTTCCCGCCATGCCGGCCTGCCGGTCGTGCTGTTCGGCCATTCGATGGGCGGGCTCATGGCGCTGGCCTTCGCCGAGACCCACCCGGCCGATATCGATGCGCTGGCCGTCTGGAACTCCAATCTCGAACCCGGTTTTGCCGGGCGCATCGCCCAGGTGGTTCTCGCCGCCGAGCGCATGCTGAAGGGTTCCGACGTGCCGAGCGGTATCCTGCCCCGCCTCACCTTCGCCGCCTGGGGCAAGGCGATTGCCGGACACCGTACCGCCTTCGACTGGCTGTCGCACAATGCCGCTGAAGTCGATGCCTATATCGCCGATCCGCTCTGCGGCTTCGATATCAATGTCTCCATGTGGATCGACATCTTCGCCGTCACCTTCGCCGACGCCTCGGCAGAGGGAATTTCGAAGCTCCCGAAAAACCTGCCGGTCAATCTCGTCGGCGGCGACGAGGATCCCGCCACGGATTTCGGCAAGGCGACGCTGGCCTTTGCCGAGCGACTGAAAAAATCACGGCTTGAGGACGTCACGACAACGGTCTATCGCGGAATGCGCCACGAAACGCTGAATGAAAGCCCTGTCCTGCGCGACCCCGCCATCGAAGCCTTTGCCGGCTGGTGCCGGCGGGTCATCGCCGAAAAGCGACGGGTTGCGGAACACACATGACCTCATCTGCCACCACGCCGCCGCGCCAGGAGATCGGCTTCGGGCTCCTCCTCATGGTGCTCTCGGTGCTCATCTCGCCGATCATCGATATCTTCGCCAAGCTTGCGGTGACGGCCGTTCCGGCAACCGAGATCACCTTCGTGCGTCTGCTGTTCCAGATGACGGTGCTGGGGCCGATCTGTCTTTATCGCGGCACGCTGTTTGATGTGACCTGGCGCAAGATGGGTCTGCATGCCGCCCGCGGCCTGCTGATGGCGATCACCATGATCAGCTTCGTCACGCCGCTCGCCGTGATGGAGGTGGCCGATGCCATCGCGATCTTCTTCGTCGAGCCGATCATCCTCACCATTCTCGGCGCGATCTTCCTCAAGGAGACCATCGGCTGGCGGCGCTACACGGCCTGCGGCGTCGGTTTCTTCGGTTCGCTGCTGGTCATCCAGCCGAGCCTGCAGGAGGTGGGCTGGATCGCGCTGCTGCCGGTCGTCGCAGCCTTCTCGCTTGCCCTTTTCTTCCTTCTGACACGTCTCGTCGCGCAGAAGGAGGACCCGTGGTCCATGCAGTTCTATGCGGGCCTCTGGGGTGCGGTCTTTGCCGGCCTGCTGCTTTTCTTCGGCAGCCGCGCCGCCATTGCCTTCCTGACGCCGGTCATGCCGGACATGCAGCACACGCTCTACATCGCGGGTGCCGCCGTCGCGGCGACCATTGCGGGCGTGCTCGGGGTCTATGCCTATCGCTCGGCCCCGGCCTCGACGCTTGCGCCGCTGCAATATCTCGAGATCGTCTCGGCGACGATCCTCGGCTGGTTTGTATTCGGCGACCTGCCGGATGCGCTGAAATGGCTCGGCATCGCCATCATCATCGCGTCGGGTCTCTACGTCATCTGGCGCGAGCGGCAACTCAACAAGATAGGGGCGGCGGCACCTGTCTCGGCTCCCATCTGACAAAGGCCAGCTGGCGCCGCCTAAGCAGGCATCAAGTCAGTCTGAGGCGTCATGATCTCTCCCTGGCCTCCGGCTTTCGTGCCTGCCGGCTTTTTGTTATCCAAGGGAAAACGGGCGGAAAGCCCGACGGCCGGCCGTCTGCGCTGGCCACCCAGGAGGAGTACACGATGGAGAAGTCGAACCTGCCGCTGTCGGGCATCAGGGTCATCGAGCTGGCGCGGGTTCTGGCAGGCCCCTGGGCCGGACAGATGCTGGCCGATCTCGGCGCCGATGTCATCAAGATCGAAAACCCCGACGGCGGCGACGATACGCGTGCCTGGGGGCCGCCCTTCGTGATGGGCAAGGACGGCGAGAACCTTTCGGCCGCCTATTACCACTCCACCAATCGCGGCAAACGCTCGATCAGCGTCGACCTGAAGACCGAGGAAGGCCGCGAGACGGTTCACCGTCTCATCGCGACCGCCGATATCGTCATCGAGAATTTCAAGGTCGGCGGCCTCAGCAAATACGGGCTGGACTACCAGAGCCTCGCGAAGAAGCATCCGAAGCTCATCTATTGCTCGGTCACCGGCTTCGGCCAGGATGGCCCCTATGCCGCCCGGGCCGGCTACGATTATATCGTGCAGGGCATGTCCGGCTTCATGTCGGTGACGGGTGCGCCGGATGGCGAACCGATGAAGGCGGGCGTCGCCATCGCCGATATCTTCACCGGCATCTATGCCGTCACCGCGATCCAGGCCGCGCTCATCCACGTCATGAAGACCGGCCAGGGCCAGCATGTCGATATGGCGCTGCTCGACGTGCAGTCCGCCGTCATGGCAAACCAGAACATGAACTTCCTCGCCTCCGGCAAGGCGCCGGCGCGGCTCGGCAATGCGCATCCGAACATCTCGCCCTACGAGGTGGTGCCGGCCTCCGACGGCCACATCATCCTCGCCGTCGGCAATGACGGGCAGTTCCGTAAGCTCTGCGGCATCCTGAAACTCACAGGCGTATCCGAAGACGAGCGCTTCGCCACCAACCGCGCCCGCGTTGCCAGTCGGGTCGAGGTGCGCCGCCTCGTTACGGAAGCGACGGCCGCACTCAGCAAGGCCGAACTGCTCGATGCCTGCGAACGCGAGGGCGTGCCGGCGGGGCCGATCAACTCGATTGCCGAGACCTTCGACGACCCGCAGGTTATAGCGCGCGGCCTGCGCGTCGACCTGCCGGATGCCGACGGCAATCTTATTCCCGGCGTACGCACACCGATCGTTTTCTCCGGCACGCCGCTCGTCTACGATCGCCCCAGCCCGCGGCTCGGCGAACATACCGATGCCGTGATGGCAGAACTCGCAACGCTTGAAGCAGGAAAGAAAAGCGCATGAAGACCGGTGGCCAGTTGATCGTCGACGCCCTCGTTGCCAATGGCGTCAAGCGCGTCGCCTGCGTGCCGGGCGAAAGCTACCTCGCGGTGCTCGATGCGCTGCATGACACGGATGTGGACGTGCTCGTCTGCCGCCAGGAGGGTGGGGCTGCGATGATGGCCGATTGCTGGGGGCGCCTGACGGGCGAGCCCGGCATCTGCATGGTCACGCGCGGCCCGGGTGCCACCAATGCCTCGGCCGGCCTGCATATCGCGAGGCAGGATTCCATTCCGATGATCCTGTTCATCGGCCAGGTGCAGCGCGAGGCGCGCGAGCGCGAGGCGTTCCAGGAAGTGGAATACCGCCGCGCCTTCACCGAGGTCGCCAAGTGGGTGGCGGAGATCGATGATGCCCGCCGCATTCCGGAATTCGTGACCCGCGCCTTCGCCGTCGCCACTTCGGGCCGCCCAGGCCCGGTCGTGCTGGCTTTGCCGGAGGACATGCTGACGGACGAAGTCGAGACGGTCGAGCCGCAGGCCTATATGTCGGTCGAGGCCCATCCCGGCCGCAAGCAGATCGCCGAACTGACACGCCTTCTCGAAGCCGCCGAACGCCCGCTCGTTATCTTGGGTGGCACGCGCTGGTCGCAGGAGAGCGTCACGGCCTTCACGGACTTCGCCGAGCGCTGGTCGCTGCCGGTCTCCTGTTCGTTCCGCCGGCAGATGCTGTTCGATCACCAGCACCCCAATTATGCCGGCGACAGCGGCATCGGCATCAACCCGGCGCTAGGCAAGGAAATCCGCGAGGCGGACCTCATCGTGCTGCTCGGCGGCCGCTATTCCGAAATGCCGTCCTCCACTTATAGCATGCTGCAAGTCCCCTACCCTGCGCAGAAGCTGGTGCATGTCTATCCCGACCCGTCCGAACTCGGCCGCGTCTACCGTCCGGATCTCGCTATCTGCGCAGCCCCGGAGGATTTCGTCGCAGCGCTTGACGGCGTCTCGCCGAAGAGCACGCCGCGCTGGGCGGCCCGCACCGCCGCCATGCACGAGTCCTTCCTGAAATGGTCCACGCCGCCGATGGCCGGTCCCGGTGCTGTGCAGATGGGCCCGATCATGGCCTGGCTCGAGGAGAATGTCGCCGACGACACGATCTTCGCAAACGGCGCCGGCAACTATGCGACATGGGTGCACCGCTTCCACCGCTTCCGCCGTTTCGCCACACAGGCGGCGCCGACCTCGGGGTCGATGGGTTACGGCCTGCCGGCCGCCGTGGCCGCCAAGCAGCTCTTCCCGGAGCGCGAGGTCATCTGCTTTGCCGGCGATGGCTGCTTCATGATGCACGGCCAGGAATTTGCGACCGCCGTACGCTACAATCTGCCGATCATCACCGTCGTCGTGAACAACGGCACCTACGGCACGATCCGTATGCACCAGGAGCGGGAATATCCCGGCCGCGTCAGCGCCACGGACCTGACCAACCCGGATTTCGCAGCCCTTGCCGTCGCCTATGGCGGCCACGGCGAGACGGTGGAAAAGACGGAGGATTTTGCGGCGGCCTTCCTGCGCGCCCGCGCCAGCGGCAAACCGGCGATCATCGAGGTGAAACTCGATCCCGAAGCGATCACGCCGACGCGCACGCTTTCGGATATCCGCAGCGGGAAGTAATAATGGAGGGGCGGTGAAAACCGCCCCTTCCCATAATCAACCGCGAAGGTGCTGGGCCTGCTCGTAGGTCTTGGTCGAGCGCATGCCGGAACGGCAATAGCCGAGCATCGGGCGCGGCAGGTCGTCGAGCGCGTCCATCATGCCGTTGACGGCTTCCGCCGTCACGCCCATCGGGCCGACGGGCACATGGGCCGTCTGGATACCGAGTTCCTGTGCGCGGGCGGCAACGGCGGCAAATTCCGGCTGGCCGGCTTCCTCGTGATCGGGGCGATGGCAGACGATGGACTTGAAGCCCATGGCGGCGATCGCGTCGAGGTCCTCGACGGTGATCTGGCCGGAGACGGAATATTCGTCGTTGATCTCACGGATATCCATGGACAAATCCTTTCGCGATTGGTGCGCTCCCGTTTAAGCCCGCACCATAAAGGCGTCAATCATGCAAAATCTAGCGGATTTCTAGGGAAAGGCCATAATCGACGCTCTCGCCTTTTGAAAAGTCCTCTACTTCACCCGAGGCAATCAGCTCTTCACGGGAGACAAGCCGGTGCGACACCGGCTCGATGCCGAGCACGGCGCAGCCCGGCGACTGGTTCCGCCAGACCTGGAGATAGGGCAAGGTATCGGTGCGGAAGCGGATGACCATGCTGCGTCCGCCGAGGGCTGCAATCGGACCGACTGCAATCTCCGCCCAGCCGTGCTCCGCGGTTTCGGCCGCCGGCACGCAGAAGACCTTCATGTCGCCCTCGTCGAAGCGCCACGGCAGGCTGCCGCCGGGCAGCATCGCGCCGGTCAGCCGCGTGTTCTCATCAAAAAGGCCGGTGCCGAAATTGATATGGTACATGGCAAAAGGCGGCCAGGCCTTCTCGCCGCTGTTGAAAACGGTGTCGTCGAGCGTGATGTGGCCGGTGCACCGGTCGGCACGCCAGCGGCGCACCAGTTCCGCCGTGCCACCGTGGGCCAGCGAAACGGCGACACGCCCCTCGCAGATGACCTCACCCTCGTCCTCCTCGATCAGGATATCTTTTGCCGGATGCGAGGAGAGCGAGCCGTGCAACGGGTAGCGCCGACCGTCGATGGCACCTTCGATCGGCACCGGGTGGCGGATGTGATCCGGCCCGCAGGTGAAGAGGAAGCCGGGCAGCGCCCTGTCGATGCGTGGATCGCCATCCGAGGGAACGGCCGATCCGGGCGAAAGGTCGACGCCGTGAAAAATCGCGCTTCCGACATCCAGCGCCGAGTGCGGCGTCAGCTCGAGACGGAAGGACTGGTCTGGCGTTTCGGCGGTCAGGGCGAAGGTCATCCAAAACTCCGGCAAAGGGCGATAGGCTGGGGCATGCTAGTGGGAACGTTTCGCCGACACCACCGTTAGCCGCCTGTCGGCACATAATTTTTCGCCGACGTGGGAAACCCGATCACAAGTTTTTGCACACGGCGTTGACGTTACGTTCACCATCGATTCAGTTTTTCCATATTAAGGTCTGAATTGAAGTGTTCCGTCCGCGCGATATGTGCAAGCTGGCAGGTCAAGAGTCGTGAATTCTATTTTTAAAACAAGCGTTTCGCTCCTTATAGCGGCATCCTTCACGGGAATCGCCCTGGCGCCCGCGCATGCACAGCAATCCACCCGCGATACGGTTCTCGTCTCGCCGGATGGCGATATTCTCGATTATGTCCCCAACGACGGCAGCGTGCGCTGGGCTCGGGATAACCGCGGCAACACGGTTCTGGTCGACAACTGGGGCAATGTCGTCGCCACCGCCATGCCGGCCGACCGCTATTTCGCGCGCAGCAACAATTATCGCCGCGACCGCTATCGCGAGGTCAGCGGCTATCCGGAAACCAATCCGGATTATTTCCCGCCGGCCCCCTCGTCCGATTTCGGCGACGACCTGACCACCAGCTCCGTGCCGGAAATGCGCGAGGCGCTGCCGGGCGATATCGAGCGCCAGACGCTGCCCGATGCCGACTTCAATACACAGCAGCAGATGCCCGACTTCTCCAACGGCAACGACGACAGTGCCGCCCTGCCGGAGACGACCGATCCGAATGCCGAATTCGTGCCCGGCCCAAAATTCCAGCCCGCGACGGCGCTCGGCAAGATGTCGTCCGCCGAGATCACGGCCCTCCAGGTGTTCCTCGACCGCGAAGGCTTCTCGCCCGGCGTGATCGACGGCAAGAAGGGCTCGAACGTCACCAAGGCGATCGAGGCCTGGCAGAACGCGACGGGCGACACGCTCGACCCGAACAATGCCGACGACATTCTGGAGCGTCTGCGCCTGTCCGGCGGCATGGCCTTCACCACCTATGAAATCACCGCCGCGGACGCCGCCGGCCCTTACGTCGCCGCCATTCCGGAAGATTACGCCCAGAAGGCCGCCCTGCCGCACCTCTCCTACACCTCGACCACCGAAATGCTGGCCGAGAAATTCCACATGGACGAGGCCTATCTCAAGGAGATCAATCCGGGCGTCGACTTCACGATCCCCGGCACGATCGTCAAGGTCATCGATACCGGTGTGCCCAAGACCGGCAAGGTCGCAAAAATCCTCGCCGACAAGGGCCGCAAGCAGGTGCTCGCCTATGATGAAACCGGCACGCTGATCGCCGCCTATCCGGCCAGCATCGGCTCGGCCGACACGCCCTCGCCGTCCGGCCTCGTCACGGTCGAGCGCATCGCGCTGAACCCCGGCTATACCTATAACCCGAAGATCAACTTCCAGCAGGGCACCAACAACAAGGTGCTGACCCTGCAACCCGGCCCGAACGGCCCCGTGGGCACCGTCTGGATCGCGCTCTCCAAGCCGACCTACGGCATCCACGGCACGCCGGAGCCGTCGAAGATCGGCAAGACCCAGAGCCACGGCTGCATCCGCCTGACCAACTGGGACGCAACCGAGCTTGCCAAGATGACGAGCGCCGGCGTGACGGTCGAATTCGTCGACTGACACACGGCATAAGCCAGAGATGAAGAGCCGGTCCATTGGGCCGGCTTTTTCGTTTCCTACTTCCGAATTGTGAACCTCAAACCAAAAGGCCGGGCAGAAGCCCGGCCTTTTGGTTGATTTCGCGAAGACGGCTTATGCCGCGCGACTGTATCCGGAACCCTTTGCCGGCTGGGCGGTGCCGCCCGTACGGAAGGCACTGAGCTGGGCGGCGATGGAGGCGGCCTCCTGCGTCAAGGCCTGGCTCGCGGCGTTGGCTTCTTCCACCATGGCGGCGTTCTGCTGGGTGATCTGGTCCATGGCGTTGACGGCCTGGTTGACGGCCTGCAGACCTGTCGCCTGCTCGGCGGTGCTGGAGCGGATGGCATCGAAGACGCTGCTGACTTCCACGACCTGCGTCACGATGAGCCTGAGCGAATCCGCGACCTCGTTGACCGAGCGCACGCCGTCCTCGACCTGGCCATGCGACTTGGCGATGAGGTTCTGGATGTCCTTCGCCGCATCGGCGCAGCGCTGGGCGAGTGCGCGCACTTCCGAAGCGACGACGGCAAAGCCACGGCCCGCCTCGCCTGCGCGTGCGGCCTCGATGCCGGCATTCAGCGCCAGAAGGTTGGTCTGGAAGGCGATTTCGTCGATCACCTCGATGATGTTGGCGATGGCCGAGGACGAGGCCTGGATTTCGCCCATGGCGGTGATCGCCTGCTCCACCACCTCGCCGCTGCGCTCGGCATTGCCGCGTGCAGCCTGCACCAGCGCATTCGCTTCGTTGGCGCTCTGCGCCGTCTGACGGACGGTGGTCGTCACCTCCTCGACAGCCGCCGCCGTTTCCTCAAGATTGGCCGCCTGCCGCTCGGTGCGCTTGGCAAGGTCGTCGGAGGCAGCCGCGATTTCCTGCGCGCTCAGATGAATGGAACCGGCGCCGACGCCGATATTGCCGATCGCCTGCGACAGCGTGGAGATCGCGTGGTTGAAATCCTCGCGCAGGGTCTCATAGGCCTCCGGCAGCGCACCGGTGATGCGCGCCGTTAGGTCGCCGTCCGAAATACGCTTCAGCGCCGCGCCGAAACTGTCGCTGACGAGCCTGCGCTCCTCGGCCAGCACCTGCGCCTGCACCGCCTGCTGCTTGGTAACGTCGGATGTGTCCATATAGACGGAGATCGACAGGTCCATGTCGAGGAACATGGCCTTGAGCAGGCTTGAGAAGCGTGCCGCGAATTCTTCCGGCTCGATCTCCCGGCGCGAGAACAGGCCACCCTTCGGCCAGAGCGACCTGACGGCTTCCGTCAAGAGATGCTCGACGATCAGGGCGTAGCCGCCGATATACCAGCGCGGCTCCAACCCGATGCGGGCATGCACCTTGCCGATCGTCTGTACCTTGGCGGCATAATCATGCGTGAAATCGCCGGCGGCGATATTGACCCAATGGCCAAGCTGCGCGGTCTTGGCGCGGTCGATATGCGCATCGTTGGAAAACAGGTGATTGACCTCCGGGCTCTTGCGCACGATGGCGTAGAACTTGTCGAGTGCCGGGCCGAGCTCCTTCTCGATGAATGGCTTCAGGCTGCGCAGGCGCTTCAGCGCGGCCTCGTCGAGGCCGAGATAGTCCAGGCGGCGGGCGATATCGTGGTTCTGGCTGGCGGTCCCGGAGGCTGGCTTCATGCTGAAAGTCCTGGCGGCAAGAGGAGAAAGCGGCGATCGTCCAGCAGGCCGGCAATACCAAAGGCATCGTCACGCCCGCGACCCGTCATAGGTCCATGGGAACAAGCTTTCCGATGCCATATCCCTAGGTGGAGCATGGTAAATTGTTCATTACCAGCTTTGCTTTTATTCAAGAAAACGGCTGCGCCATTGGTCGCAGCCGTTTCTGACAGTCATCAAGTCCAGCCGCTTATGCCGCGCGCTGGATCGTGCGGAAGAAACCGCGCTCGGTGGCCAAACGCTTGCGCGACGGCATCAAGCGCAGCACTTCTTCAGCAAAGAGACGGGCATTTTCGCGCGCCTTGTCGAGATTGCTCACCTTGGCCGGGTCCATCGAATAGAGCGTGCCGCCACAGTCGAAAATATCGCGGAAGGCGGTGCGCTCGCCGATCGGCGTATCGAGCACCGTGACACCACGGGAGGACAGGAGCGACTTGATCGCCGTCATCGCGCGCGTCGTCACCATGGCGTTCATGCGGGTCAGCACGACCGAATGGTTGATGCGGATGCCGGCCTTCTCGTCGAGCTGCTTCAGAAGCTCGAGGATCTGTGCCCCGCCGCGCGCATCCATCGCACAGCCCTGCACCGGGATCATCACATGGTCGGACAGGCCGATGGCGGTCCCGACCAGCGCATCGCGGGCGCCGGCGAGGTCGATGATGAAATAGTCCGTCGTGTCGCGGTTCTCGCGGATATGACACTGGAGGGAGGCCATCGAGACTTCGGAGATAACGGCGATGTTGCGCTGGCGGCCGGAAATCTCGTGCCAGTGGCTGATCCAGCGCTGCGGATCAGCATCGAGAATGGTGACGCGGTGCCCCTGGCTTGCAAGCTCGGTGGCAAGGATGAGCGCCGCGGTGGTCTTGCCCGCGCCGCCCTTGGCATTGGCAAATGTGATGACTGGCATGTTTTCCTCGTAAAAATGCTGCGAGCTTGGTCATCGCTCTCGTCAGACGACCCGGTGGAGATGGCGCCCGCTTAATCAAATCTTTCAAAAGATGGTTAACGAAATGGAAATTTGCGGATCGCGAAGATTAATGAGGCCGCGCCGAAAAATTAACGCCTGCAAAGAAAAAACCCGGGAAAACCAGCATTCTCCGGGCTTGTGTCAATTGTTAACGGTAAGAATTCAGGGCGCCTAAAAGGCCATCGCAGGCTGAACTACCCGCATTGCAGGGCCGATGTCAGCGCGCAGCACGGGTTTCCGGCTCTCGCCGCCCGACGCGAAATGCAGCACCTCGTCGGCAAGAGTCTGCATGTTGAGGATCGCCTTGTCGAGATTGCTGGTGCGGTCGGCGGCGATCGAATAGAGCGTGCCGCCCGTCTCGAACATGTCGCGGAATGCGGCGCGCTCGATGACCGGCGTGCCGATGACGGGAATTTTCGCCCCGTCGAGCAGGGCCTTCACGCTGCGCAGCGCGCGGGTGGTCACCAGCGGATTGACGCGCGACAGCACGACGGCTCGGTTGATCGGCTTGTGCGAATTGGCGCTGACGAGATCGATGAGTTCCAGCACATGCGCGGCCCCACGGCTGTCCATGGCGCAGCCCTGCACCGGCACCAGAACGAGATCGGAAAGCCCGGCGGCGAAGGCGACGAGCGCATCGCGCGCGCCCGAGAGATCGATGACGATATGTGTATGTGTGGCGCGCAGCGCCTTGAGGTAACCGGCGAGATTGGAAACGGCGACGGCATCGACCAGCGTCAGCCCTTCGCCAAGCCGCGCCATGCGCGCCCAGCCGGCGGCGAGTTTCAGATCGTCGCAATCGAGAAGCGCGGTGCGTTCGCCGCGCTCGACGAATTCCGTCGCCAGCAGGACCGCCGCCGTGGTCTTGCCCGAGCCGCCCTTGGCGTTCGCTACCGATATGACCGCCATTCTACTACCGCCGCATCGGACCGTCTGGCTGCACCGGAAGCGGGCAAATCATGACAGTCGCATGACATTCTGATGACAGGCATCATGCGACGCAATTGGTAACCATTGTCATAAAAAAGGGGCGGCGATCGATTGACCGCCGCCCCGATGATGATCGCGTCCTTGTGCTCAGATGCACTCGACGAAGAGGCGCATGGCCGCGTCGAGCGTCAGCTCCACCGGGTTGCCGCCGGCCGTCGGGTCGACGATGGCCATTTCCGACATTTCGTCGATCCGGTCCGTGCCGACGCCGAGCGCCGAAAGCTTGTCAGGCACGCCGAGTTCTTCGCGCAGGCGCAGCACATAGTCGAAGAAACCATCGAAGCCGCCGGCAATGCCAAGATAGGCGGCAGCGCTGTTGATCTTCGCTTCGATAGCCGGGCGGTTGAAGGTCAGCACCGGCGGCATCACGACGGCATTGGTCATGCCGTGATGCGTGTTGTAGATCGCGCCGACCGGGTGCGACAGCGAGTGGATCGCGCCAAGGCCCTTCTGGAAGGCGACGGCGCCCATGGCGGCCGCCGACATCATGTGGGCGCGGGCTTCGATATCCGTGCCGTCCTTATAGGCGCGCGGCAGGTATTCCTTGACGAGGCGCATGCCCTCGAGCGCGATGCCCTGGCTCATCGGATGATAGAACGGCGAGCAATAGGCTTCGAGGCAATGGGCGAAGGCGTCCATGCCGGTGCCCGAGGTGATGACCTTCGGCATGCCGACTGTCAGTTCCGGGTCGCAGATCGTCACCGAAGGCAGGATCTTCGGGTGGAAGATGACCTTCTTGGTGTGCGTCTCGGAATTGGTGACGACGGAGGCGCGGCCGACTTCCGAACCGGTGCCGGCCGTGGTCGGCACGGCGACGATGGGGGCGATCCCAGCCGGGTTGGCGCGGGTCCACCAGTCGCCGATATCCTCGAAGTCCCAGACGGGGCGCGTCTGGCCGGACATGAAGGCGATGGCCTTGCCAAGATCAAGGCCCGAGCCGCCGCCGAAGGCAACGACGCCGTCATGGCCACCGTCCTTGAAGGCCTTCACGCCGGCTTCGAGGTTCTTGTCGGTCGGGTTCGGATCGACTTCGGCGAACATCGCCCGGCCGAGGCCGGCGGCTTCGAGAATGTCGAGCGCGTTCTTGGTGATCGGCATGGTGGAGAGGCCGCGGTCGGTGACCAGCAGCGGCTTCTTCATGCCGACGGCCTTGCAATGATCGGCAAGTTCCGAAATGCGGCCTGCCCCGAACTTGATGGCTGTCGGGTAGCTCCAGTTGGCGGTGATGGACATTATGCTTTCCTGAAGTGATAGGATTTCGGACGGGTGAGGTTGTGGAAGCCGATGACGGAGAGCGAGCCGCCGCGGCCCGTTTCCTTGACGCCGGTCCAGCACAGCGCCGGGTCAAGATAGTCGGCGCGGTTCTGGAACACGGTGCCGGTTTCGAGATCACGGGCGATGGTGGCGGCACGGTCGCTGTCCTTCGTCCACAGCGAGACGGTGAGGCCGTATTTGCAATCGTTCATCAAAGCGAGCGCTTCGGCGTCGTTCTTCACCTTCATGATGCCGACGGCGGGACCGAAGGTCTCTTCCGTCATGAATTCCATGGAGTGATCGACATCGACGAGAATCTGCGGGGCAACGTAAGCACCGCCGTCATCGGCCGGGAACAGCTTGGGATCGACCAGCGCCTTGGCACCGCGCGAGACGGCGTCAGCGATCTGCGCGCGAACCGTCGCGGCAAAACGCTTGTGCGCCATCGGGCCGAGCGTCGTTTCGGGGTCGAGCGGGTTGCCGAGCTTGTAGTTGGAGACCCAGGCGACCGACTTCTCGACGAAGGCGTCGTAGAGGTTCTCGTTGACGTAGATGCGCTCGATGCCGCAGCAGCATTGGCCCGAATTGTAGGTCGCGCCGTCCATCAGCGTATCGACGGCAGCGTCGAGGTCCGCGTCTTCCATGACGTAGCCCGGATCCTTGCCGCCGAGTTCGAGACCGACAGGCGTGAACGTGCCAGCAGCAGCGCGCTCGATGGCGCGGCCGCCTTCGACGGAGCCCGTGAAGTTGACGAAGTCGAAGGCATTGCCGGCGATCAGCGCTGAGGTCGTGTCATGATCGAGGAAGACATTCTGAAAGACATCTTCCGGCACGCCGGCCTCGTTGAAGGCGCGCACCAGGCGCTCGCCGACCAGCAGCGTCTGGGCGGCATGCTTGATGATGACGACATTGCCGGCCATCAGCGCCGGCGCGATCGTGTTGATCGCCGTCATATAGGGATAGTTCCACGGCGCGATGACGAAAACGACGCCGTGCGCTTCGCGCTCGATGCGGCGCTCGAACTTGGCACTGTCCTCGATGACGATCGGCGCCAGCGACGAGCCGGCGATCTCGGCGACGTAGTTGGAACGCTCGTTGAAGCCCTTGAATTCACCGCCGTAGCGGACCGGGCGGCCCATCTGCCAGGCGATCTCAGGCACGATCTCGTCGGCCATCTCGTTGACGCGGGCAACACCCTTCAGCACGAGCTGGATACGGTCTTCCAGCGGACGCTTCGCCCAGGCCTTCTGCACCTTCTTCGCGCGCGCGACAACCTCTTGTGCGGCAGCCAGCGGCATCGCCTCACGCTCGGCGTAAACCGAGCCATCCACGGGGGATATGCATTTGATCACAGTCATGATCGACTTCCTGTTTCCGATATGAATTTTCGCGCCGGACAATAGCCGATCCAGCCACGCGGCAAATATCCCTGGAGGGTTATGCGCCGGGGCCGGTTCGACCTTGACTGGCTTGAGCCTTACGCTCTCTCGAAGCCGCGCGCCACCTCCCAATCGGTGATGCGACGATCGTACTCTTCCTGCTCCCATTCGGCGGCGCGAACGTAGTGATCGACGACGTCGTCGCCGAAGGCTTCGCGCAGCATCTTGGAGTCCTTCAGGGCGGCGGAAGCACCGCGCAGCGTCTTCGGGATCTCGCGGATGTCCTTGCCGCCATAGGCATCGCCGACGAAGGGCGCCTCAAGCTCCAGCTTCTCCTCGATGCCGGCAATGCCGGCCGCCAACAGTGCGGCCATGGCGAGATAGGGGTTGAGGTCCGAGCCGCCGACGCGGCATTCGATGCGGATACCCTTGGTGCCCTCACCGCACAGGCGGTAGCCGGCGGTGCGGTTGTCCTTGCTCCAGACCGCCTTGGTCGGCGCGAAGGTGCCGGCGACGAAGCGCTTGTAGGAGTTAATATAGGGCGCGAGGAAATAGGTGATCTCGCTGGCATGGGCGAGCAGGCCGGCGACATAGTTCCGCATCAGGTCGGACATGCCGTATTTGGCGCCCTTGTCGAAGAACTTCGCTTCCTTGCCGTCCAGCGTCCAGAGCGACTGGTGGATATGCGAGGAGGAGCCGGCGGCGGAATAGTTCCACTTGGCGAGGAAGGTGACGGACTTGCCGCGCTGCCAGGCGATTTCCTTGGTGGCGTTCTTGATGATCGAGTGCCGGTCGGCCATGGCGAGCGCATCTGCGTAGCGCACGTTGATCTCCTCCTGGCCGGCCGAGGCCTCGCCCTTGGAGTTTTCGACGGGAATGCAGGCGCCCTGCAGGCCGTTGCGCAGCGCGCGCATCACGTCCTCTTCCTTGGTGGTCTGGAAGATGTGGTAGTCCTCGTTATAGCCCGAGGCGAGGCGCAGATCCCGATAGCCGCTCTCGCGGGCATCGTCGAAGGACTGGTCGAAGAGGAAGAATTCCAGTTCGCTGGCCATGAAGGCCTTGAGGCCCATGGCCTCCAGGCGCTTGACCTGCTTCTTGAGGATGGCGCGCGGCGAATGCGGCACTTCCTCATGGGTGTGGTGGTCGAGCACGTCGCAGAGCACGAGGGCCGTGCCTTCGAGCCAGGGCAGCTTGCGCAGCGTGGCGAGGTCCGGCTTCATCGTATAGTCGCCGTAGCCGGCGGCCCAGCTCGTCGACTTGTAGCCGGAGACGGTTTCCATCTCCATGTCGGTAGCGAGCAGATAGTTGCAGCTATGCGTTTCTTCATAGGCGCTTTCGACGAAATATTCTGCCTGGAAACGCTTGCCCATGAGGCGGCCCTGCATGTCGACGAGGCAGGCGAGAACGGTGTCGATGCGGCCCTCGGCAACATCCTTCTTCAGGTCATCGAATGTGTAGGTCATGCTCATGGTCGTTGGTCCCAGCAATGTGCCCGGCGAGTGCCGCGCATCGGTCGGAAATGGAAACGGGGGCCGCAGGCGCGGCCCCCGCGCTATTCAAGAGGATCAGACCTGGCCGACAGCCTTTTCGGCAGCGGCGATCTCGGCCTTGCGGCGGATGACTTCGTCGCCGATCGGCGGGCCCTTGAAGCGGCGGCTTTCGAGGCCGAACCAGATGATCGCGGTCAGGATCAGGAAGCCGACGGTGATATAGAGCGCCCAGTCGTTCGGCGGCTGGATGCCGAGGATGAAGATCAGCGCCATGGCGATGATCGACAGGACGGCGAACAGCTTGAAGACGCCTTCGCCGAGGTTCCACGGCCCCATCTTGTCCCACTTCGAGGTGCCCCAGGCGAAGAGGCCGAGCGCGATCGGGATCGCGAAGGAGAAGAACAGGAAGATGACCGTGCACGAGACGACGACGGTATAAACAGGCGTTTCGCCGATGGAGACGAGCGACGAGCCCCAGACGAACAGGACCGAGAGGATCGAACCCGTCCAGATGGCGGCGACCGGCGTGCGGTAGCTCGGGCTGACCTTCGACAGACCGCGCGAGAACGGCAGGCCGCCGTCACGCGAGAAGGCGAAGATCATGCGCGAGACGGAGGTCACCGTCGCAAGGCCGCAGAGCCACTGCGACACCAGGATGAGGAAGTAGAGGATGTCCTTGACGGTCGCGTTGACCTGCGTGTCCATCGCCCAGAAGAAGACGTTCCAGCCCTGCGCGGCAGCAGCGGCCATGCCATCCATCGTCGTGCCGTCGGCATTGGTGACGGAAGCCGGGATCAGCAGCACGAAGGAGCACAACATGATGTAGCCGAACAGCGCCGACCACAGAACGGACGAGACCATGCCGCGCGGAACCGAGGTTGCCGCCTTGACGGTTTCTTCCGACGTATGCGCCGAAGCGTCATAGCCGGTGATCGTGTAGATCGGCAGGAGCAGGCCGAGCAGGAACACCCAGGTGCCCGAATTTTCCGGCCAGACATTGCCGCCGGCCGCACCGGAGAAGTTCGAGAAGGTGAAGAGGCGGCCGATATCGTAGCTGTCGGCGGCCGCAAGGCAGACGATGGCGAGCGCGATCGACGTGGCGAAGATCAGGTAGCCGGAGAAATCCGTAAGCTTGGCGGTGAGGCCGATGCCCATATGGTTCACCAGGGCCTGTGCGCCGGTGATGACCGCCAGGAAGATGATCCGGGTGAGCGTCGTGTCTTCCATGCCGAAATACGGCGTGCCGAACGAACCCATGAAGAAATAGTAGGTGCCGACGTTGATGGCGCCGAGAACGGTGACGAGGCCGAGCAGGTTGAACCAGGCGGTCAGCCAGCCGGTGAAGCGGTTGCCGAGGATGGAACCCCAGTGATAGAGGCCGCCGGCCGTCGGATAGGCCGAGCTGATCTGCGCCATGGCAACGGCGAAGACGAGGGAAACGAAGCAGCCGAGCGGCCAGCCGATGCCGATCGCGGCGCCCCCCGCGCCCGACGTGGCCTGCGCCAGCGAGTTGATGCCGCCGGAGAGAATGCAAATGATCGAGAAGGATACGGCAAAGTTCGAGAACTGGCTCATGCGCCGCTCGAGTTCCTGCGCGTATCCCATGGAATGCAGGACCTGCATATCCTCGTGTTTATCGTTATCGGAATAATCTGACATGTTTTTCCCCTGTTCGACTGGTCTCTGGCGGAATTGCCGAGAGACCGCCTGTGTCTGAGGCCCACGAAATGCGTGGGATATGCGCCGCGGCCATGCCGCTCCCCGGGTCTTTTTCTTGATTATGCGGCAGGAAGGCTCTCGGTGAGCAATCCCGCCAGATAGTCGGCCACGACCCCCTGGCCGACTTCGTCTCGGATGAGGTCGTTTCTGACCTCGATCATCACATTGGGCAGGCCGTTTGCCAGGCCATGTTCCCGAAGCGTGTGCGTCACGCCGTCTTCCGGCCCATAGGGCTCGTTGCGGCGAACGGTATAGAGACCCGCCGATTTGGCAGCGGTCAGCATGCCGTCGGCGATGCGCGTGTCGGCATCGTGCAGGATGCCGATCTCGACCTCGCGCGGCTTGCCGAAATAGACGGGCGTGAAGCTGTGCATGGTCACGATGACGGGCGCCCTGCCCTCGGCTATGCGGCTGCGCACCAGCTCGGTGAGCGTAGCGCGGAACGGCAGGTAGAGCGCTTCGGTGCGCGCATCGCGCGCCGCCTGATCGAGCCCGGCATTGCCGGGCACATCGAACACCTCGCTCTTTTCCGGCATGGCGGCAGGCGATTCCGGCGGGCGGTTGCAATCATAGACGAGACGGGAAAAACGCTGGAAAACCAGCGTCGCATCAAGGCTTTTCGCCATACGGCGGGCAACGGCGAGCGCACCGGGATCCCAGGCGATATGGCTCGACAGCGCCTCCTGCGAGAGGCCGAGCGTGCCGAGCGATTTGGGCAGAAGACGTGAGGCGTGCTCGCAGACGAGGATGACCCGGCCGCGGGCAGACACGTTTTCAAGGGCGACAGGATCGCCCTCCTCTCCAGTCAGAATTCCCATAGCCTGATCCCCTCGACCGGCTTTTCATTTTACGCAACTCCGAGCGCAAAACCGCTTCGCACTTTTGCTGGAGCTGCTCTTATCATTAATGAAAAGAATTCTTCACGGATTTGCCGGTGTCAACGGGGTTTTGAAAAAATCTCTTCAAAAAAACATTTGACTCGAATTGTGACAGCGCGTTTTATCGTTTGAAACCCCGGCAAAGACCGGGGCGCAGGGGAATAACTTGACGCTCAACCAAGCATCCATGACGGTGTCGGATGTGATCGGTGCGCATTTCGACGCGTTGACCCGCGCCGAAAAGCAGCTCGCCGCATCGCTGCTCGACAACTATCCCGTCTCCGGCCTCGGCTCCATCACGACGGTGGCGGAAAACGCCGGCGTGTCGACGCCGACGGTTGCGCGCATGGTGCAGAAGCTCGGCTTTCGCGGCTTTCCGGATTTCCAGGCCCGGCTGCATCACGAGCTTGAAGCGACGCTGTCGAACCCGATCACCAAACACGATCGCTGGGCGGCGAATGCACCCGGCACGCATATCCTCAACCGCTTCGCCGACGCGATCATGACCAACCTGCGCCAGACGCTGTCGCAGGTGGAAACCGCCGAATTCGACGGCGCGGCCGCCCTCCTCGCCGACCGTCAGCGCAGCATCTACATCATCGGCGGCCGCATCACGAAGGCGCTGGCCGACTACCTGTTCACCCATCTTCAGGTCATCCGCCCGAACGTCACCCAGATCGCCTCCAATCCCAGTTCCTGGCCGCATTACGTGCTGAACATGAAGGCCGGCGACGTTCTGGTGATCTTCGATATCAGGCGCTACGAGCAGGAGATGGAGACGCTCGGCCGGGTTGCCCGCGAACGCGGCATCGAGATCATCCTGTTCACCGATCAGTGGGCCTCCCCCGTCGCCAAGGCCGCCGCCAAAATCTTTCGCGTGCATATCGAGGCGCCCTCGGCGTGGGACTCGTCCGTCGTGACGCTGTTCATCGTCGAGGCGCTGATCGAGGCCGTCCAGAGCTCGGGCTGGGAGGAAACCAGCGACCGAATGAAGACGCTGGAGGGCCTCTTCGAGGCCAGCCGGCTTTTTCGCAAACCGCGGCCGGAGGTTCCCGGCAAGCCCTGACAGCAATACGAAAAAACCGAAACAAAACTGTCACATAAGCTTCATACACCAGCAGTATCAGCTTCGCCGAAGTTGACTGACACACCAAAGGAGAATACCTGTGATGTCACATACGAAACGTCTGCTTTCGCTCTCCACGGCAATTGCGATTGCCATCCCCTCGCTCGCCTTCGCCGAGCCGAGCGCCGAGCTCATCGCAGCGGCGAAGAAGGAAGGCATGCTGACGACCATCGCACTGCCGCACGACTGGTGCGGTTACGGCGACGTCATTGCTTCCTTCAAGGCGAAGTATCCGGAAATCCAGGTCAACGAGCTGAACCCCGATGCCGGCTCGGCTGACGAAGTCGAAGCCATCAAGGCCAACAAGGACAATGCCGGTCCGCAGTCGCCCGACGTGATCGACGTCGGTCTCGCCTTCGGCCCGCAGGCCAAGGCCGAAGGCCTGCTGCAGCCTTACAAGGTCTCCACCTGGGACGAAATCCCGGATACCGTCAAGGATGCCGAAGGCTACTGGTACGGCGACTATTACGGCGTGATGTCGCTTCTGGTGAACAAGGATCTCGTCGCCAACACGCCGAAGGACTGGGCCGACCTCCTGAAGCCGGAATATGCCGGTCAGGTCGCTCTCGCCGGTGACCCGCGCGCCTCCAACCAGGCCATTCTCGCCGTTCTCGCCGCCGGTCTCGGCAAGGGTGCGAAGTCGGGCAAGGAAGCCGGTGAGGCAGGTCTCGCCTACTTCGCGGAAATGAACAAGGCCGGTAACTTCGTCCCCGTCATCGGCAAGTCCGGCACGCTCGCCCAGGGTTCGACCCCGATCGTCGTCGCCTGGGACTACAACGCGCTCGGCTGGGCCAAGACGCTGAACGGCAACCCGCCGACCGAAGTCGTCGTTCCCGCTTCCGGCGTTCTCGCCGGCGTCTATGTTCAGGGCATCTCGGCTTACGCGCCGCACCCGAACGCTGCCAAGCTGTGGATGGAGCACCTCTATTCCGACGAAGGTCAGCTCGGCTGGCTGAAGGGCTATTGCCACCCGACCCGCTTCAACGCCATGGTCAAGGCCGGCAAGGTTCCGCAGGACCTGATCGACGCCCTGCCGCCGGCAGCATCCTATGAAAAGGCCTACTTCCCGACGCTCGAGGAAGTCGACGCCAACAAGGCTGCCGTCACCGGCGCATGGGACAAGGTCGTCGGCGCGAACGTGCAGTAAGCGACATTCTTCGTCGCCCCGGCTCGTTGGCCGGGGCGACGATTGCGGTATGCCAATAACGGCAACCCATCAGAGGTTTTCTTAATGTCATCAGACAGTTCAGCCGCCAGACCGCCGGCACGGGAGCCCTTCCGCCTCCCGCTGCATTGGCTTGGCGCGGCGCCGTTCGCGATCTTCGTCCTGCTGTTCCTGATCATGCCGACGATGCGCATCGTCGTCGGGGCCTTCCAGACGCCGGAGGGAAGCTTCACCCTGGACAATATCCGGGGTCTCTTCACCACCTCGATCCTCTCGGCCTACTGGATCTCGATCAAGATCTCCATCGCGTCGGCCCTGCTCGGCTGCCTGATCGGCTTTTCCGTCGCCGCCGCCGCTGTCCTCGGCGGCCTGCCGAAATGGATCCGCGGCCCGCTTCTGACCTTTTCCGGCGTCGCCTCCAACTTCGCCGGCGTGCCGCTCGCCTTCGCGTTTCTCGCGACGCTCGGCCCGGTCGGCCTTCTCACGGTGTTTCTGAAGACCCAGATCGGCATCGATCTGCGCGCGCTCGGCTTCAACATCCTGTCCTTCTGGGGCCTGACGGTCACCTACCTGTTCTTCCAGATCCCGCTGATGATCCTCATCATCACGCCAGCGCTCGACGGACTGAAGCGGGAATGGCGTGAGGCCGCCCAGATCCTCGGCGCCACCAATGCGCAGTACTGGCGCATGGTCGCCTTCCCGATCCTGCTGCCGTCGTTCCTCGGCACGCTGGCGCTTCTCTTCGCCAATGCCTTCGGCGCCGTCGCCACGGCCATCGCGCTCACCGGCTCCTCGCTCAACATCGTGCCGATCCTGCTCTTCGCGCAGATCCGCGGCGACGTGCTCGGCAATCCGCATCTCGGCTATGCGCTCGCCTTCGGGATGATCGTCGTGACCGGGATCGCCAACACGATCTACATCTGGCTGCGCGCCCGCAGCGAAAGGTGGCTGAAATGAAGAAGTTCTGGGCCTGGGGCGCCCTCATTTTCGGGCTGCTCTATTTCATCCTGCCGCTTCTCGGCATGACCAACTTCTCGCTGAAGATGCGCCGCGGCGTCTATTCGCTGGATGCCTATGCCGTCGTGCTCGGCGATCCGCGCTTCCAGGAGACGTTCACCTATTCGATCCTGATGGCGCTCGCGACCATCGTCTTCGGCGTGCTGCTCGTGGTGCCCACCGCCTATTGGGTGCGCCTCAAGCTGCCGGGCCTGCGTCCCTACATCGAATTCGTCACGCTGCTGCCGCTGGTCATCCCAGCCATCGTCATCGTCTTCGGCTATATCAGGCTCTACAACACCTCGAGCTGGCTGCCGCTGACCGGCACGACGACCGGCACGAACATCCTGCTGATGTTCGGCTATGCGACGCTGGCGCTGCCCTACATGTACCGCTCCGTCGATACCGGCCTGCGCTCGATAGACATCGCAACGCTGACCGAAGCGGCGCAAAGCCTCGGCGCCGGCTGGACGACGATCCTTGCCAAGATCATCCTGCCGAACGTGCTCGTCGCGGTTCTCTCCGGCGCCTTCCTGACCTTTGCCATCGTCATCGGCGAGTTCACCATGGCCGCACTCCTCAACCGCCCGGCCTTCGGCCCCTACATGCAGCTGCTCGGCGCCAACCGCGCCTATGAGCCGGCAGCACTCGCGGTCATGTCCTTCGCCTTGACCTGGGGTTGCCTCGGCCTGATCCAGCTTGTTTCCCGTTTCCAGAAGGGCGCGCAAAGCCCCGCCTAAGGACCTTTCATGAGCTTCCTCAACCTCACCAGCATCCAGAAGTCCTTCGGCCCCGTGCAGGTCGTGAAGGATTTCAACATGGCCATCGAGAAGGGCGAATTCGTCTCCTTCCTCGGGCCCTCGGGCTGCGGCAAGACCACGGTCCTGCGCATGATCGCCGGCTTCGAGACACCCTCGGGCGGCACGATCACCATCAACGGCAAGAGCCAGGCGAACCTGCGCCCCAACCAGCGCAATATCGGCATGGTGTTCCAGGCCTATGCGCTGTTCCCGAACATGAATGTCGCCGAAAACGTCGCCTTCGGCCTCAAGGTCGCCGGCCGCCCGAAGGCCGAGATCGACCAGCGCGTCAAGGAGATGCTCGGCCTGATCAAGCTCGACCACCTCGCCGACCGCTACCCCTACCAGATGTCCGGCGGCCAGCAGCAGCGCGTGGCGCTTGCCCGCGCGCTCGCCCCCAAGCCGCAGGTCCTGCTGCTCGACGAGCCACTCTCGGCGCTCGACGCCAAGATCCGCGTGTCGCTGCGCGAAGAAATACGCATGATCCAGCAGCAGCTCGGCATCACCACAGTTTTCGTGACGCATGACCAGGAAGAGGCTCTGTCGATTTCCGACCGCATCGTCGTGATGAACGCCGGCAAGGCCGACCAGATCGGCGCGCCGGCGGAAATCTACAACCGCCCGGCCACCCGCTTCGTCGCCAATTTCGTCGGCACGCTGAACCTCATCGAGGCGAAGGTCGTCGATACCGCCTCCAACCGCATCTCGATCGGCGACCAGGGTGTCACGCTGCGCGAACCGCTCGGCAACGTGAAGGCCGGCGACACGATCTCGCTGGCGCTGCGCCCGGAAGCCGGTTCGATTGCCGCCGACGCCAAGGGCGATACCGCGCTGACGGGCGAGGTCATCTCGTCCAACTTCCTCGGCTCTGTCATCCGCACCCGCATGAAGGTCGGCACCGCGGTCATCTCCTTCGACATGTTCAACAGCCCCGGCCTCGTGCCGCCGGCCGTTGGCGAGACCGCGACCCTGCGCTTCACCGCAACCGACCTCCTGATCATCCGCGACTAGCCATTTTTTCCAGGCCTTTCCAAAGCCTTGGAAAAATCTGTCGTGAATTGCGCCTTTTGCGTCGCCCGCGGATTTGATCCGCGGGCGTTTGCTCGTTAATCTTCCTTCGTTCTCAGGGCGGGGTGAAACTCCCCACCGGCGGTATCGGAAGCAATTCCGGAGCCCGCGAGCGCCTTCCGCGAATGGAAGGGTCAGCAGATCCGGTGCGATGCCGGAGCCGACGGTTAAAGTCCGGATGGAAGAGAGCAAGCAGGAAGACCGCCGCGTGAGGCGGAGCGCCTGCGTGTTCGCCCAAGGGGACCGTTGAAAAATGGCTCAACCCTTGAAAGGCCTATACATGAATGCGAATGCCACCCCCTCCTCCCGGATCGCCGTCCTCCGTGCCCGCTGGCACGCCGGTATCGTCGATCAGGCGGTCACGTCCTTCGTCGCCGAATGGGCAGCCCTCGGCGGCCGTGCGGAAGACGTCGATGTGATCGACGTGCCGGGCGCGCTTGAAATCCCGCTGCACGCGCAGCTCCTCGCCAGGACCGGCCGGTATTCCGCCATCCTCGGCGTCGCCCTCGTCGTCGATGGCGGCATCTACCGCCACGATTTCGTCGCCGGCACCGTCGTCGATGCCATCGTCCGCGTCGGCCTCGACACCAATGTGCCGGTGCTTTCGGCCGTGCTGACGCCGCACAATTTCCAGGAATCGGAAGCCCACATCGCCTTCTTCCGCGACCATTTCGTCATCAAGGGCAAGGAAGCCGCCCACGCCGCACGCCAGATTCTGGACGCCCGCGCAAAGGTGGCGCTGGCTACCGTTGCCTGAATCGAAGTCTGAACAATCGGAATCGATCCGCAAGGATTGACGGACAAGCCTTTGAAAAGACTCGGAGAGCCCGGCAATGATGCCGGGCTTTTTCTTTTCCACCCCGCCCTCCTCCGTCATCCTCGGGCTTGACCCGAGGATCCATGCCACAGGTGAGGCGGTGCAGATGGGTGGATCCTCGGGTCAAGCCCGAGGATGACGATGGAGAGGAGGCGGGCGTTGGAGCGTCCAACTGCGAACGCCACATCCCCACACGCCTTGCGACCGCGGCCGCCTCCACTTACCCCTGAATGTTCTTCAGGTAGATCGACAGCAGCTGGATCTGCGAGGAGATGCCGAGCTTGCGATAGACGTTGCGCCGATGGACCTTCACCGTGCCAGTGGAGATGTCGAGCTTGAGGCCGATCGATTCCGAGGAATGGCCCTGCAGGACCAGTTCGATGATCGAGGCCTCGCGGTCGGTGAGGTTGAGCTTGCGCCACACCTTATCGGCCTCGCTGACCGGTTCGCTGCGCCGCCCGCGCCCCTGCCCCGTCTCGGCGAAACGCCGGGCGAGATCGCTCCAGGCCTGTCGAACAAAGGCAGCGACGAAGGGTTCGGCATCGTTGAGCAGCACGAATTCCTGAGCCGGAAAGACACCGGTCTTCTCGCGGCGCATCAGGGATACCACCACCGTAACGCCATCCGCTACCGGCACGAAGAAGCCGAGCTCTTCCGCAAGACGGGTCTGCGAGTAGTAGGTGCGGTAATATTCGCTCGAGAAGAAGCGGTCGGGTGCGAGCTCGCGCATGCGGAAAACACCCGAGCGGCCGGCGCGCGTGGTATGGAAGAACGGATCGAGCAGGTAGGGGCCGGCCTGATAGAGCGTCACGAAGATATTGTGATCCTCGGCCTCGAAGGTGCTGAACAGGTCGATCGGCCGCGCCTTGTCGCGATAGGCGAAAATAACGATATCGTCGAAACGCACGAGTGCGTGCATCATGGCAAGCAGGGTTTCGCCCGTTTGCCGGTCGGAACGCTCCGAACCGCTGGTCCAATCGGCAAGCGACCGGAAAAATGCCGTGAAATCGACCCGCATGGCGTTTTTCGCTCCCCGATTTGCCCGCAGGAGGCGTTTACCGCCGCTGCTGAGATATACTCCTCCCACAGCCAATTTACGGATAAAATACCTCTCTCGGGGTATATACCAACCGGCCAGCGGATGACTAGCTTTGCGATGACGGTGGCCAAGGCGACACAGAGCGCTCAGAGACCAACAACCGCAGGGAACAGACGTGATATCCGCCCCAACGAACGACATCGAGTTCCGTTCGGTGACCAAGCGCTATGGCGCGGTGACCGCGGTCTCCGACATCAACCTTTCCGTGCCGAAAGGCGCCTTCGTGGCCCTGCTCGGCCCTTCCGGCTGCGGCAAGACGACATGCCTGCGCATGATCGGCGGCTTCGAACAGCCGAGCGAGGGCGAGGTGCTGATCGCGGGCAAGGTGGCCAATGGCGTGCCGGCCTATCGCCGCCCGGTCAACATGGTCTTCCAGCAATATGCGCTCTTCCCACATTTCGACGTGGAGAAGAACGTCGCTTATGGCCTGAAGCAACTGCGGCCGAAACTGCCCGCGGCGGAGATATCCCACCGGGTCGGCGAGGCGCTCGAAATGGTGCGTCTGTCAGGCTTTGCCAAGCGGCGCATCCATGAAATGTCCGGCGGCCAGCAGCAGCGCGTGGCGCTTGCCCGCGCGCTGGTCAACAAGCCCTCCGTGCTGCTGCTCGACGAACCGCTCGCCGCCCTCGACAAGAAGCTGCGCACCGCCATGCAGATCGAGTTGCAGACCCTGCAGCGCGATCTCGGCATTACCTTCGTGCTCGTCACGCACGATCAGGAAGAGGCGCTGTCGATGAGCGACCTCGTCTGCGTGATGAGCGCCGGCCGCATCCGCCAACTCGCCACGCCGCAGGAGGTCTACGACCGCCCGGCCGATCTCTTCGTTGCTGATTTCGTCGGCAAGACGAACCGCTTCGAGGGCACGCTGGAAGCCGGCGGCACCATCCGGCTCGGCAACGGCGCGGCGCTCCCCGTGTCTCGCAACGATCTCGCCCCCGGTGCCGTCACGGTGGCGCTGCGCCCCGAGGCGATCCGCCTGTCGCGCGGAACGGGAAGTGCAGCGACGCTGGAAGGCACCGTCACGCACCGCATTTTCCTCGGCTCCGCCGCCGAATATTCCATCGCCATCGACGGCCTGGGCGACATGCTCGTCACCGCCGAACGCCAGACACAAAACGACCTCGTCGCGCCGGGCGAGCGGGTCGCAATAAGCTTCGATCCCGGTACAGCGCATATCTTTCCGGCCTGAGGGAAACAGGCCCGTCACAACAACAAGGGAACAGTGTGATGTCGAAATGGTTCAGAGAGAATGCCCCGATCAGCGCCCGTGATTTGACGGACGAGTTCATGCGGCTGAAACGTGGCTCCGTCAGCCGCCGCCACTTTCTCGGTATTACCGGCCTTGGCCTTGCCGCGGCCGTGCTCGCCCGCCAGCCCGGCCTTTTCGCCTCGCCGGCCTATGCCGAAGACCTGGGCACCACCATGTCGCTCGCGACCTGGCCGAACTACCACGATCCGGCGACCTTCGAGGCCTTCACGGCGGCGACAGGCGTTGCCGTCGAGGTCAACGTCTTCGGCTCGAACGAGGAAATGCTGGCGAAGCTCCAGGCCGGCGGCACCGGCTGGGACCTGTTCGTGCCAACGAACTACACGATCTCCACCTATGCCGGCCTCGACCTGATCGAACCGATCGACCTTTCCAAGGTGCCGAATTTCGATCCCAAGACCCAGAACACCCGCTTCACCAATGAGGGCACGGTCGACGGCAAGGTTTTCGCCCTGCCGAAGAACTGGGGCACGACGGGTATCGCCTTCAATTCCGACAAGGTGAAGTCGAAGGTCACGAGCTGGAAGGAGTTCTTCGAGGTCGCGCAGGGCGAGGCCACCGGCCGTGCCATGGTGCACGACTACCAGCTCACCACCATCGGCAACGCACTGGTCTCGCTCGGTTTCTCGTTCAATTCCATCAAGCCGGAAGAGCTCGCCAAAGCCGAGGAGCTGCTGATCAAGGTCAAGCCGCATCTGTACGCCATCAACAGCGACTACCAGCCGTCCATGCGCGCCACCGATGCCTGGATGACCATGTGCTGGACCAATGACGGCGCACAGCTCAACCGCGACATCCCGGAAATCCAGTTCGCGCTCGGCACGGATGGCGGCGAGATCTGGTCGGATTTCTACGCGATCCCGAAGAGCGCCACCAACAAGCCGGCCGGCTATGCGCTGCTCAACTTCCTGATGGATCCGGCAAACGCCGTGAAGGAGCACATCGCCAACGGCGCGCCGACCACCGACAGCCGCGTTCTCGCGCTGCTGCCGGCCGAGATCACAGGCAACAAGATCGTCTATCCGGACGAAGCGGCACTCACCCCGCTGGAGTTCGGCGCCGCCGTGACCCTGACGGATCCGGCACGCGCTGAACTGATGGCACGCTTCAAGTCGGCTTAAAGCGTAACGGCCCCCGCCCGCCGCTCCGCAAGGAGCGGTCGCGCGGACCGGACGGGGGCCGGTATTCTCCAGACACAACACGGATTTCCCATGGCTTTGACGATGACGGCAAAGAGACGGCTTGTGACGACGGCGCTTTTGGCGCCGGCGTCGCTCTGGCTGTTCGTCTTTCTCGTGCTGCCGTTCATCGCCATGGTGGTCTTCTCCGTCGGCGAGCGCGGACCGGCGGGCGGCTATCAGGCGGCGTTCACCTTCGCGCAATATTTGAACCTGCCGGCCCGTTCCGCCGCCTACTGGAACACCCTGATGCTCGCGCCCGTCGGCGCCTTCCTCTGCCTCGTCGTCGCCTATCCCACGGCCTATTACCTCGCCGTCAAGGCGAGCCCGCGTCACCGGCTGCTGCTGGTCTCGCTGGTCGTCGTGCCGTTCTGGACGAGCTTGTTGGTGCGCACCTATGCCTGGATGTACATTCTCGGCTCGCGCGGCATCCCGAACTTGCTCGACATGATCGGCATTGCGGATGTGCGCCTGCTCAACACGCCGGGTGCAGTGCTGCTCGGCATCGTCTATGGCTACCTGCCGCTGATGATCATGCCGATCTATGTCAGCCTCGAAAAGCTCGACCGCCGCCTGCTCGAAGCCTCGGCCGATCTCGGCGCAAAGCCGGTCTCCACCTTCTTCTCCGTGACCCTTCCGCTGTCGCTGCCCGGCGTCATGACGGGTGTCGCGCTGGTGACGATCCTGCTGCTCGGCGAATATCTCATCCCGCAGCTGCTCGGCGGCGGCAAGGTCTTCTTCATCGGCAATGCGCTGGTCGATCTCTTCCTGCAATCGCGCAACTGGCCCTTCGGTTCGGCGATTGCCGTCACGCTCGTCGCCATCGTCGTGGTGGTGCTGATGGTCGCCATGCGCATCGCCTGGCGCATATCGGGCACCAGACAGGTGGATCTCATCTGATGCGCGCGCTGATCACCTCCGTCTATCTCTTCCTCTACGCGCCGATCGCGCTCGTCGTGCTGTTCTCCTTCAATGCGGGGCGCAATGCGAGCGAGTTCACCGGCTTCTCCGCGCAATGGTATGGCAAGGCACTCGCCAATCCGTTCCTCGTCACGGCGTTGCAGAATAGCCTGATCATCGCCGTCGTCAGCGCCACGCTCGCCGCCGTCTTCGGCACCATGGCCGCACTCGGGCTGGAGCGCCTGGGTGCCCGCACCCGTGCGATCTTCGACGGCCTGCTGGCCGCCGCCATCGTCGTGCCGGGCGTCGTCATCGGCATCGCGACGCTGGTGGCCCTGGTCGCCGTCTTCGGCGCCATCAACCCCGCCATCGCCGCTCTCTGGCCGGGTGAGGCGCCGCCCCAGCTCGGCCTCGGCTATGGCTCCATCATCGCCGCCCACGGCCTCTTCACCATGGCGCTCGTCACCATGATCGTGAAGGCGCGCATCGCCACGCTTGGCCGCGACATCGTCGAAGCCTCCGCCGATCTCTATGCCACGCCGCTCACCACCTTCCGCGATATCGTGCTGCCGCAGATCCTGCCTTCGGTGCTGTCGGGCTTCCTGCTCGCCTTCACCTTCTCCTTCGACGATTTCATCGTGGCCTTCTTCGTCGCGGGCTCGAAGACGACGCTGCCGATCTACGTCTTCGCCTCGATCCGCCGCGGCGTGACGCCGGAGGTTAACGCCATCGCCACCATGGTGCTGGTCGCCTCGCTGCTGCTCATCCTGATCTCCCGCCTTCTGATGCGGGACAAAACCCAGAAATCGCCTGCCGGGGAGTGAGACCGATGATCCTGAAGAACCGTGTCGCCATCGTCACCGGAGCGGGCTCCGGCATCGGCCGGGCCGGCGCGCGCATCATGGCGCGCGAGGGCGCCACCGTCTGCGTCGCCGATCTCGACGAAACGCGCGCGCAGGAAACGGTCGATTTCATCCGCGCCGAGGGCGGCAAGGCGGAAACCGTCATCGTCGACGTCACCGACGATGTGGAGCTGAAGATGGCGGTCGCCTCGGTGCTATCGCGCCACGGCCGCATCGATATCTTACACAACCATGCCGGCGCGCAGGTGGCCGGCGATCTCGAAACCGTGCCGATCGACGGGCTGGATTTCTCCTGGAACCTCAATGTGCGCGCCCATCTGATGGCGGCGCGTTACGTGATGCCCGTCATGAAAGCGCAGAAGAAGGGCGTGATCCTCAACACCGCCTCTTCGTCCGGCGTGCTCTACGACCGCGAGATGATCGCCTATACGACGACCAAACACGCCGTCATCGCCATGACCAAGCAGATGGCCGGCGACTATGCGGGCCACGGCATCCGCGTCAACGCGCTCTGCCCCGGCTGGGTCGACACACCCTTCAACGCACCCTTCATCGCCCAGATGGGCGGACGCGAGGCGATCGAAAGCTATATCAAGGAAAAGGTGCCCATGGGGCGCTGGGCCGATGTGGAGGAGATCGCCGAGCCGATCCTCTTCCTCGTCTCCGACCGGTCAAGCTACATGACCGGCCAGATTCTCGTGGTCGATGGTGGTGAGACGGTGACCTAGCAATTCCAGCAAAAGTGCGAAGCGGTTTTGCGTCCGGAATTGCGTCAACAGGAAAGTTTACACGCCGGCTGGCGTGCCGAGCGAGCCCTGATGCACCACGATGCGCGCGTGGTAAGGCACGCGCTTGTAGAGATCGAGCACATCCTGGTTGATCAGGCGCACGCAGCCCGACGAGGTCGCCTTGCCGATCGACTTCCAGTCCGGCGAACCGTGCAGGCGATAGAGCGTGTCCTTGCCGTTCTGGAAGATATAGAGCGCACGCGCGCCGAGCGGGTTCTTGATGCCCGGCTCCATGCCGCCGTTCTCGACGGAATATTTCGCAAGGCTCGGCGTGCGGGCGATCATGTCGGCCGGCACCTTCCAGCGCGGCCAGGGCTGGCGCCACTGGATGACGCCTTCGCCTTCCCAGGCAAAGCCATCGCGGCCGATGCCCACACCGTAGCGCATCGCCGTGCCGCCCGGCTCCACGACATACAGGAAGCGGTTGGGCGTATCGACGACCACGGTGCCGGGGGCCTCGCCCGTCGGGTCCTGCACGCGCTGGCGATAATATTTCGGATCGATCTGCGTATAGGGAATGGCCGGGATCTGGTGGCCGCCGTCTTCCAGCGCGGCATAGCGTGCGGCCAGTTCCTCGTCCGTGGCGGGCGTGATGGGATAGCGGACCTTCTGCGGAACCGGAACGATCTTGGTCGACGGCTGCGTGGTCGCGCAGCCCGCAAGCGTCGCGGCGGCGCCAAGGAAGAAGGCTCTGCGCGACAAAGTGCATACCGTAGACATTCTCGATAGGACTCCAATGGGATAGACGGGTTAAGGCCGATGGCTATCCAAAGCGTCGGGTGGCTGGCAAGAAGAACGGGCTTCACATCTTCGGCATCGGCCCTTCGTTTCACCGAGGCGATGCAAAGCAGCCACGCCCGGCCCGGCAGAATGAGGAAAACACGATGGCCCCTGTGGAAATCAATCCGGCGCATGTCCGCGAATTTGTCGATCTCGACAGCTTCTATCGCTGGCTCGCCGAGAACCATGCCAGCGCGCCGGAGGTCTGGATCAAGCTCCACAAGAAGGCCTCCGGCCTGCCGTCAATCACCTCCGAAGAGGCGATCGAGGCCGTGCTTTGCTGGGGCTGGATCGACGCCATCCGCAAGAGCCATGACGACAAGAGCTTCTTCCAGCGCTACTGCCCGCGCGGCAAGAAAAGCGTGTGGAGCAAGAAAAACGTCGACACTGTCGGCCGGCTGATCGCAAGCGGGCGGATGACGGAACATGGCCTGAAACACGTCGAGGCCGCAAAGGCCGACGGGCGCTGGGACAAGGCCTATGGCAGCGGCAAGGACCTGAAAATCCCCGTCGATTTCCAGGCCGCCATCGATGCAGAACCTGCGGCCAAGGAAATGCTGGGCAAACTGACCGAGCAGAACCGCTTCGCGCTGGCCTTTCGCGTGCACAACGTCAAGACGGAGGCTGCGCGCAAGCGGCGGATCGAGGCTTTCGTGGAGATGCTGAAACGCGGCGAGACGATCTATCCGCAAAGACAGAAATAGACCGTCCCGTTAAGCCGATTGGCGATCAGTTAGCGCTGGCCGTGCGTGTGCCATACTGGCCGGCGAGCCAATTGTGCCAGTCGTTCTCGCTGCCGGCGAAGACATTGAGGTCGATCTTGCCGGAAACGCCGTGCGACAGTCCCGAGCCAGAATATTGCCAGAAGGTCCAGCGGCGATTCGGGTAGCGTTTCGAGGGATGGGCTGCGACCGAGCGCAGCCAGAACGGATATTGCGTCAGTTCGCCCGAGAGATTGTCCTCATAGAAATCAGGCGCCGTGTAGATGATCGGACGCTTGCCGTAGTGGCGCTCCAGCATCTCGGCGAAAACCTTGATCTTCTCGACATATTTGGCCCGCGAGAGACGCGCCTTGCAGGCGGAATCGCCGTTATATTCGGCATCGATGACCGGCGGCAGCGCGTCGGGATCGCGCGGCACGTTGCGGATGAACCATTCGGCCTGCGAGCTTGCCACGCGGCACCAGTAGAAGAAGTGGTAGGCGCCGCGCCGGATGCCAGCCTCCTTCGCCAGACGCCAGTTCTTCTGGAACATCGGGTCGAGATGATCGCCGCCGTCGGTTGCCTTGATGAAGGCGAAGTTGGCGCCCTGCGTGCGCAGTTTCATCCAGTCGATATCGCCCTGCCAGCGCGAAACATCGACGCCATGCACCTGGTAGTTTTTCGGCGCGCGCTTGCCGAAGTTGATCGGCTTGGCATCTCGGAACTGCTGGCTATAGACGCGCGAGCGCTTGGCCGAGCGCCCGACGGAAGGCTCGACAGCGAAGACAGCATTCTCCGGCCGCGTCTCGGGAACGGCCGATTGCTTTTCCATGGTTTCGAAGACGTGGTTTTCCGGCATGGCGCCGGCCCAGGCGAGCATGTCAGCACCGCCCTCAGCCTTTACCTTGCCTTCGCCGACCGCGACTTCCGGCACAGGCCCCGCCTTCACGGAGCTTGTGACTTCCGAGGACGGTTTTATCGACAGGGCAGTCTCTGGATTGGAACTCGAAGCACAGCCCGCCATGGAGGCGCAGCCGAGCAGGATCGCTGTCAGGACCGAAAGACGCATAGGCACTCGCACGCAAAACAAACCGAAGCCCCCGCCCACAGCACGCAGACGGAATTACTAACGGAAGATTACCGCGAAATGTTAAATGCAAGGTTTACGCCGGCCGTGATATTTCCGGCACTTAGCGGCACTTACCTTCACTACTCCTGCTGGTTTCGGTCACGAAAGCGTGTCCGGCAGCCCGTCAGGCGTTACCGATCCTGACATAGCCGATGTCCTTCTTTTCGATCTCGTCGAGCGATTCCTCGTAGCCGGCGTCCGCATAGCGGATTACGCCCAACGATGTATCGTTGGTCAGCGCATGCTGCAGTCGCTCTGCCCCGCCGGCCGTGCCGTCGGCCACCAGCGTCACGCCGCAGCTCGTCATGTAACCCGCATAACCGCCGCCGCCGGAGTGAATGACGACGAGATCGGCCATGGAGGATGAGAGCAGCATCGCATCGAGCAGCGGCCAGTCGGCGATGGCATCGGAACCATCCTTCATGCGCTCCGTCATGATGTTCGGATGCGCCATGGCGCCGGCATCGAGATGGTCGCGCGAAAAGGCGATCGGCCCCTTGAGTTCACCCGATGCCACCAGCTTGTTGACCGCCAGTGCAAGCTCCGTGCGCTCGCCATGGCCGAGCCATGCGATGCGTGCCGGCAGGCCCTCGAAGGGCACGTTCTCGCGGGCAAGGCGGATCCAGTTGGTAACGATGAAATTGTCCGGGAACATCTCCAGCACGAGATCGTCGATGCGGGCGATATCGCTTTCCTCGCCCGACAGGGCCATCCAGCGGAACGGCCCGATGGCACGCGCAAAGAGCGGACGCAGATAGGCTTCGGTGAAGATCGGAATGTCGAAGGCAGCGGCCACACCGCCCTCCCGCGCCTGGGTGCGGATAAGGTTGCCGTTGTCGAAGACCTCCGAGCCCATTTTCTGGAACTCCAGCATGGCCGAGACATGCTCGACGATCGAAGCGCGGCTTGCCGCCATCAGCTGCCCCTGTCCGTCATCACGCAGGCCCTTCACCTGATCGAGGCTCATGCCCTTCGGCACGTAGCCATAGACAAGATCGTGCGCCGAGGTCTGGTCCGTGACGATATCGGGCACGATTCCGCGCCGGGCGATCTCCGGATAAATCTCCGCCGCATTGCCGACGAGGCCGATCGAGGTCGCGCGCTTTTCCTTCACCGCTTCGTCGATCATGGCGAGCGCCGTATCGAGATCTGGCGCCACATGTTCGAGATAGCCGACCGCCTTGCGGGCGGCGGCACGTGCCGGATCGATATCGACGCAGAGAATGGCCGCCCCCGCCATGCGCCCGGCGAGCGGCTGCGCGCCGCCCATGCCGCCAAGCCCGGCGGTCAGGATGAAACGACCGGCCAGGCTGCCGCCGAACCGTTTTTCCGCAATGCGCATGAAGATTTCATAGGTGCCCTGAATGACGCCCTGGCTGCCGATATATTGCCAGGCGCCGGCCGTCAGCCCGCCCCAGCAGATCAGCCCCTTGCGCTGGAGGTCATAGAAAACCTCCGCCTTCGCCCATTGCCCGACGATGTTGCAATTCGCCATAATGACGAGCGGCGCCTTCGCATGGGTCTTCAAGAGCCCGACCGGCTTGCCGGACTGGATGACCAGCGTCTGGTCCTCGTCCATCTCGGTCAGCGCCTTGACGATGGCCCGGTGCGCCGCCCAGTTGCGCGCCGCCTTGCCGAGTGCAGCATAGACGATGAGATTGTCCGGGTCCTCGCCGACCGACAGCACGTTTTCGAGCAGCCGCAACAGCCCCTCCTGCCGCCAGCCCTTGGCACGCAGCACATCGCCGCTGGGGATCGGATAGTTCGGATGGCGCGGATTGGCTTTGGGCATGGACGTCTCCTCAAGTATCTTTTTCAGCTTTGCCTCAAGCGAGAGCGTAGCTCACCAGATCGATGCCCATCGCCTTTTCGACCGAGGGATAGACCGTCGGATCGAGCACGCTGGAAGCGAGCGGGATGATCGACTTCGGCACATGCAGCACGAAAACGCTCATGCCGACCTCGAGCTGGCCGACGCTCAGCGGCTCGCCCTCGGGCGACAGCGTGGTGATGACATCGGGGAAGGTCGCAAGGCGTTTTCCGTCCGCCGATTCCACCGCCATATATTCGTTCATGACATGCAGCACTGAGGCGGTGTCGCCCTTGCCGACCGTCACCGTGCCGATATCGAAGGCCTCCTTAGTATAGACCACCGACTTGTCGGTGATCACGCCCTCGGAGAGGATCGCGCCGCCGGTCGTCTTGACGATGGCGTCGATGATCGCCGAGCCGCCCTTGCCTTCCGCCGCGATGATCGCCTCGCCAAGCGTCAGCGCCAGCGAGATGCCGCCGAGCGCCGCATTCTTGCGCACATAGGAGGCGCGCAGCGGGTTGCGGCAGGAGGCGATGAAGCCGCCGGACATATCGGAGGCGGTGCGCAGGATCGGCGAGACCTTTGCCGTCGCGCCGCGCACGACGAGCTCGATGTAACGGTTCTCGTCGCGATTGCCGCCGACGGCCGTCTGGATCATCTGCTCGGGTGAGCCGGCCATGCCGATCGAGCCCATGTCGCCGGTCGGATGCGCACGCATGTCGCCCACGGCATCCAGAACCTTGGTGCCGAGGATGGCCGAGGGCAGCCAGCCGTTCAGCGTCGAGGACTTGCCGTTCTGGCCGACCATCAACGCTGCGACTTTTTCGCCGAGCGCCTCCTGCAGAAGCTCCACCGCCTTCACATAATCGACGCCGCGCATTTCCCAGGGCGTGGTCGAGGCCGGGGCGCCGATGGCGGCAGCCGTCGCCACCCAGTCGTCATCGGAGAGTTCATCGATGGAGACGAGTTCCGGCTTGCCGATCGACACCGCGGCATAGCCGAGCATGCGCCCATGATCGGCCCAGCCGCCACCGCCGGCGGCATAGACCGAGCCGCCCTTGACCGCCGCCTCGACGTCTTTTTCCTTTAAAATCCGGCCCATTAGACGCTCTCCTGACTCAATGTCTCATCCAGCTGAATCACTGCATTAAAAAGCACCGCCGCCCCGAGCGCGATATCGTCGGTCTCGGCAAATTCCTCCGGCGCATGGCTGCGACCGCCAAGGCACGGCACGAAAATCATCGCCGACCGCGTCACTTTCGCCATGAAGGCGGTGTCGTGCCCCGCGCCCGAGGCCATCCGCCGATGGCTGGCGCCGGCCGTCTCGCAGGCCGCGTCCAGCACATCGAGCAGCAGCGGATCGCCCGGCGTCGGCATGTTGTCGGAGATGCGGCGCGGCGCGGCGATGGCGGTGCCGGTCTCCCGCGCGATCCCATCGGCAAGCTGATCGACCGAGGCGACGAAGAGGTCCATCGCATTGCGCTCTTCCGCCCGCGCATCAATCAGCAGGCGGGCGCGCGACGGCACCACATTGGCGGCATTCGGTTCGATGGAGAATTCGCCGACCGTCGCCGTGAAATGGCCCGGCCCTTCCGAGAGCGATTTCGCCAGCGCCTCGATGCCCGAGACCAGCCGGGCAGCGGCGGCTAGCGCATCGGCGCGCGATCCCATCGGCGTCGTGCCGGCATGATCCGCCCGGCCCTCGACAATGATCTCGATGCGCGTGATCCCGGCAATCGCCGTCACCACGCCGATATCCAGCTTTTCGGTCTCCAGAACCGGCCCCTGCTCGATATGCAATTCGAGAAAGGCCGCGATATCCTTGCGCGCTTCGGCGGCAATACGCGCGGGATCGCCGCCGACAGCGCGAATACCCTGCTCCAGCGTCAGCCCGTCCCGCTCGCGCGACAGCCAGTCCGCAGGCAGCACGCCGGCCATCCCTCGGCTGCCGATGCAGGAGACGCCGAAGATCGAGACCTCCTCGGCAAGGAAATCGACGACCTCCAGATCGTGATCCAGGTCGATGCCCTTATCGGCCAGGGCCTGCGCCACTTCCAGCGCCACCGCGACACCGGCAATGCCGTCATAACGCCCGCCATCCGGCACCGTGTCGGAATGCGAGCCGAGCATGATCGTGCCGAGACCGGACTTTTTGCCCGGCCGCCGGGCAATGAGATTGCCAGCGGCATCCACGCGTGTCTCGAGCCCCGCGGCCCGAAACCTTTCGTCGAGAAAATCCCGCCCCGCCGGGAACAGAGCGGTAAAAGCACGCCGCGTGTAGGGCCGGCCGGGCTCAGTGAGCTTGGCCAGCCCGTCGATCACATCCGCGATGCGCGCGGGATCGACCGGCAGATTGCTCGCGCGGGCCATGATCAGGCCCCCGTAGAAACGAGTGTCGGCAGCGGGCGCACGAAGGCGCCGGTGCCGGGTTCGGAAAGCACCTTCGTGCCGTCGAAGGCGAGTTTCCCGCGCAAATAGGTCGCGGAGACACGCCACGGCAGCCGGATGCCGTGATAGGGCGACCAGCCGACGACATTGTTGCCGCTTGCCGCCGCGTCATAGGTATAGGGCTCGGGCGTCAGCACGGTGATGTCCGCATCCTTGCCGGCTTCCAGCGCACCCTTCACATGGTCGAGCCGGAAATGCCGGGCCGGGTTCAGCGTCATCAGTTCGGCGGCGCGCGTCAACGGAATGCCGCGCTCCAGCGCACCCTTGACGAAGAGCGGCACCATGACCTCCAGCCCCGGCACGCCGGAGGCATTCGCCAGCATGTCCGGATTGGTCTTGCGGTCCTCCGACCAGCTGACATGGTCCGTCGAAACCAATGTGACATTGCCCGCGGCGACATGGCGCCAGAGCTTTTCCACCTCGGCGCGCGGGCGGATCGGCGGATTGATCTTCGCCTTGCCGCCAAGCCGGGCGACGTCGTTCTCCTCGTCGAGAACAAGATAGTGGATGCAGCATTCGATGGTCGCGCGAAAACCCTGCGCACGATAGGCCGCGGCGATCTCGTAGCCGCGGCCGAGCGAGCAATGCACGACATGGGCCGGGCAGCCCGTTTCGGCACCGGTTTCATAGATCTGGTTGGAAGCGAGCAGCTCCGTCAGCGGCGGTCGCGACAGGCCGTGCGCGCGGTAATCGGTTATACCCGCCGCCTTCACCTTGACGATCGCCGCGCGTACCGCCTCGTCGTCCTCGTTGTGCACACCGGCCGTCAGCCCCGTCGGCGCGATGGCACGAAAACAATCCTCCAGCAGTGCCGCCGGAATGCGCGGAAAGCGCTTCGGATCCGTGCCGAAGGTGGAGAACTTGAAGGCCGCGACGCCCGCCTCGACCATTTCGGCGATGCGCGCCGGTCCTTCCTCGGGATCGACGGTGCCATAGAGCGCGAAATCGACACGCGCCTGCGGCGATGCATGATCCACCTTGATCTTCACCGCCTCGGCCGAGCAGACGAGATTGCCCTCGTCATAGGGCATGTCGACGATGGTGGTGACACCGCCGGCCGCCGCCGACCGTGTTGACCAGATGAAATCCTCCTGGTTCTTCTGCGAGAGCGAGTGGACCTGCGCATCGATGGCACCGGGCAGGATCAGCGCGCCGGAGAGGTCGTGCCGCTCCTTGGCCGCCGGCATCGCGCCCTGGCCGACATGCACCACCTTACCGTCACGCACCGCGACATGGCCGCCTTCGACGATGCGGTCCGGCAGAACCACGGTGCCTTTCAGAACGAGATCGAAATCGGCCATCGGAATATCCTCAGGGTTTCAGGGCAAAGAAGCTGTCGACGTCAGCCATCGGCGCAGCATCGACGAAGGCGGCGAGCGCTTCGGGGCTGGCAAGGTCGCGGTCGAGCGCCTCGATTTCGGCGGAGAGCGGCCGGTCCTTGCGGTAGAAGGGGCTGATCGCCCGCGTACGCTGGTAGGCGACGGCGGCAACGCCTTCGACATTGTCGCCGGAAAGATCGATCGCCTGGGCGGAGAGCATGGCTTCCAGGGCCGCGAGCTGGCGCAGGTCCCGCACCTGGCTTTCCATGCGCTCAACGATGAGCGGCAGGAAGGTCGCCTCCTCCTCCAGCCCGCCGGCCACCACGATGGACTGCGCCGAGATCGGCACGGCCAGAGACTGGATGCGCATGTAGAGTTCGACAGCCAGCTTCAGCAGTGGGCCGAACCCCGTGGCCGCCTCGCCGGGGGCAACGAGATTGACCGGCAGATTGCGGCGCACGCCGTTGGACAGCAGCACGCAGCGGTTCAGCACATTGCGGGCAAGATGGGCAAACCCGGTCTGCGCCGCCTCGACATAGAGCGTGGTCGAGAGCGGCAACGAGCCGCCCGAGGCCATGACGTGATTGTCCATCACGACGGGGTTGTCGTCCGACTGTGCCGTCGCCTCGACGAGCCGCTCGGCGGCGGTCATCAACGTATCCAGGCACGCGCCGAAAACCTGGGCCGTCATGCGCAGGCTCAGCGGATCGTGGATGGCCGACGGCTTCGGCCAGTGACCGGAGGTCGCCTGCGCCTCGAACCAGGTGCCGGCCAGCGCCTCGCCATGGGCCGAAAGCCTTGCGGCCACCCGCCACGGATCGGCCGAAGCGCCGAGCGCCAGCGACGAGAGCACGCCCGTCACCATCAGATTGCGGATCGCCTTTGCCGCCTCGCGCACCACATTGGCGGCGGCGGCGTGCGAGATCGCGTTGACGCTGAGCGCCGCCAGCGCATCGCGCGGCTGCATAAGGTATGGTTTCAGGCCCGCACGCTTCAGCGCTTCCGGCGCCGGCAGGCGCTCGCCGCCATACCAGGCCTCGCCCTCGCCGGTCATGACGGCGGCGATCTGCCCCATCAGGCCGATATCGGCGCAGCCCATCGAGCCATGCCGGCGCACGACGGGCACCACGTCCTTTTCGAGCAGCGCCAGGAAGGCATCGATCAGCTCCGGGCTACAGCCGGAATAGCCGCCGAGCGCGGTGTTGACGCGGATCGCCATCGCCTTGCGCACGATGGGCAGCGTGAAGGGCTCGCCGGTGCCGAAATGGTGGGCCTTGACGAGATTGTTGTTGAACTCGACGAGATCGTCCGCCGTCCAGAGCTTGTCCTTCATCGACCCGACGCCGGTATTGGCGCCGTAGATCGGCAGGCCCGTGGCGAGACGGTCGGTGATCACAAGACGCGACGTGCCGACACGGCCCATGCCGATCTCGCAGGCCACCGGACGCCGCGCACCCGTGCCGATCGCCTCCAGCGTGGCGAAATCGAGCGGTTGGCCGGTAAGATAGAGCGTATCGGCGGAAGCGAGCATGTTTCAAAGAGCCTGTTTTTCCGAGGCAATACCGAGGCAGTCAGATGCGGTTTGCATCAGGAATTGCGTGTGGATGTTATGCGGAACCTGAACGGAGCGTATATCCCAAAACCCGCACGGTTCATGCTATAGGTCGAACAGCCAGGAAGAAGCCGAAGGACCCGCCCGTGGATCTATCCACTCTCTGCCTTGTGCACAGCATTCTCGAAGAACGCGGCATCCGCAGGGCAGCGGTCGCCTGCCGCCGCCCGGCCTCCAGCGCAAGTGCCGCCCTTCGGCGGGTCGAGACCGTGTTGTCCGTGCCGCTGGTGCGCCGCGATGGCCAGGCCCTTGTGCCGACTCTCGAGGCGGAAGCCCGCCTGCCGCGCTTCGCCGAGATCGCCCGCGCCGCCGCGGCACTCACCGCGCTCGGCGACGGCGACGGCACCATCCCGCTCACCGCCCTCGCCCGTTTCGCAGCCACGGCCCGCGCCGGCAGCATCAACGCCGCCGCCAAAAGCCTCGGCCTCGGCCAACCGCAACTCACCCGCCAGCTCAGCCATCTGGAAGCGGCCATCGGCTGCAAACTGCTCGACCGTTCGGCATCCGGCATAAGCTGCACGCCTGAAGGCCTGGAGGCGCTCGTGCTTGCCGAAGGCATCGGTGCGGCCTGGGAACAGCTCTTCGCCGCCTCCGCCGAGCGCTTCCGCCGCAGCGCCGCCACCTGGCGGCTCGGCACGATCATTCCCTTCGGCCACGAAAGCGAGATCGCCGCCATGCTGGCGCGTCTTGCCGTGGAATGGCGAAGCGCACGGCCCCGCCAGCCGCTCTTTCTGTCCTCCACCACCGCAGACGAACTCGTCTCCGGGCTCAAAAATCGCCGCTTCGACCTGATCCTGCTCGACACGGACCGCTTTCCCGCTGAATTCGACGGACAGCTGATCGGCCGCTCTCAACTGGCCCTCGCCGCCCCGCGCGCGCTGGACAACGCCGAGCGGCAGGACCTCGCCGCCCTGCTGCGCCGCTATCCCATCGCCGTTCCAAGCCCGAGGAGCGGACTGCGCCAGATGACGGACCGCTTTCTGGAAGCGACCCTTTCTCCAGCCGAACGTTCACGCCTGACGCTGGTCGAGGTCGATTCAATCCCCGTCATCATCAATCTCGTGCTGGACCACGGCCATCTCTCGGTGCTGCCGGAACACTCCGTCGCCAATATCACCCCACCGCCGACACTGCTCCCGCTCGACGCCGCCTACCAGCAATCCCTTAGCCTCGTCTGGCCGCGCGACGCGCTCTCCCGGCAGGCGGCGGAGACGATGGTAAAGCTGCTCGCGAAGTCCTAACCCTTAGCCCCCGCCCTCAGCCGCCGCCGGGTCTCCGTCGGGCTCTCGTGATAGTGCGCGCGGTAGCTGCGCGAGAAGGCGGAGGAGGAATTGAAGCCGGTGAGCGCGGCGATGTCGGCGAATTCGGCTTTGGTCTCGATGACCTTGCGCCGGGCGGCGTTGAGGCGCAGCGCCAGATAGTGCTGGTGGGGGGCAACGCCCATCGATTCCTGGAAGAGATCCTGGAGATGGCGGGCGCTGATGCCGACGCGCTTGGCGAGCCGCGTCAGGGTGAGCGGCGCATCCACCGTCTCCTCCATCAGCCGCACGGACTGGCTGACGCGCTGGTCGGCGACGCGCATGTTGCCGAGCGCCGGCACTTGCAGAAGACCACCCGTGCGCTCGTGTTCGTAGATGAAGAGCCGCGAGACTTCGAGCGCCAGCGAATAGCCCTGCCGGCGGCGGATGATCTCCAGCATCAGGTCGAGCGTCGGCAATGAGCCGCCGGTGGTGATGCGTTTGCCGTCGATGACGTAGCGCTCGCGCATGACCGCGATTTGCGGATAGCGCGAGGCGAATTCCTCCATGTCCTCCCAGTGAACAGTCACGGAATGACCGTTGAGCAGGCTCGCCTCGGCAAGCAGCCAGCTGCCCGATTCGATGCCCGCCATCATGGAGCGGTAGCGCGACGTCTGCGAAAGCTGGCGTCGCAACAGAGGCGTTGCACTCATCTGCCATTGATAGCTCGAGAGCACGAAGAGCGGATGGACCTCCTTCTCCGGCCGGAACACGCCGTCGACGGGCACGGGAATGCGGCTGCGCGTCTCCACCGGCGCGCCATCCGGCGAGAAGATGCGCCAGCGATAGAGGTCCTGGCCGGAGATGCGGTTGGCCGCGCGCAAGGGTTCGATCACCGAGGCGACGAGGATGAGGTTCGTCTCGGGCAGCACGAGAATATCGATGTCGAGTGTATCGGCGGATGGATCGAGCATGGCGGCATCCTGCTTTTTCATCTCTCGAATTGTCAAGGATGGATCCGAAAAGTGAAAGCACTGCGCCTTCTCTTGGCTCGTAATGGACCCAACAAGAATTCTGGGAGAGACCACATGCCCTTAGCCATGAACCGTGATGTCTTCATCACCTGCGCCGTCACCGGCTCCGGCGATACCGCCGGCAAATCGCCCCACGTTCCGCGCTCGCCCAAGCAAATCGCCGAATCGGCCATCGACGCCGCCAAGGCGGGTGCTGCCGTCGTGCACTGCCACGTCCGCGATCCGGAAACCGGCGCACCGAGCCGCCGCAACGACCTCTATCGCGAAGTGACCGAGCGCATCCGCGATGCGGAAGTCGATGTGGTGCTGAACCTTACCGCCGGCATGGGCGGCGACATGATCTTCGGCAACACCGAACAGCCGCTGCCGCTCAACCCCGTCGGCACCGACATGGTGGGCGCGACCGAGCGTGTTTCGCATGTCGCCGAATGCCTGCCGGAAATCTGCACGCTCGATTGCGGCACGATGAACTTCTCGCTCGGCGACTACGTGATGACCAACACGCCGTCGATGCTGCGCGCCATGGGCAAGATGATGACCGATCTCGGCGTGCGCCCGGAAATCGAAGCCTTCGACACCGGCCATCTCTGGTTCGCCAAGCAGCTGGTCGAGGAAGGCGTGATCGAGGATCCGGTCCTCATCCAGCTCTGCATGGGCATTCCGTGGGGCGCGCCCGACGATCTCAACACCTTCATGGCGATGGTCAACAACGTGCCCGCCAACTGGACGTTCTCGGCCTTCTCGATCGGCCGCAACGCCATGGCCTATCCGGCAGCGTCCATCCTTGCCGGCGGCAATGTCCGCGTCGGCCTGGAAGACAACCTCTATGTCGGCAAGGGCCAGCTCGCCACCAATGCGCAGCTCGTCGAAAAGGCCGTCAACATTGTCGAAAGCATGGGCGCCCGGATCATCGGCCCGGCCGAAGTGCGCGAGAAGCTGAAACTCCAGAAGCGGGCACCGAAATGAGCCAGATCAACAAGGCAGCCTGCGTCGGCGGCGGCGTCATCGGTGGTGCCTGGGTCGCGCGCTTCGCGCTCGCCGGCATCGACGTCAAGATTTTCGATCCTCATCCGGAAGCCGAGCGCATCATCGGCGAGGTGATGGCCAATGCCGAGCGCGCCTATGGCATGCTCACCATGGCGCCGCTGCCGCCGAAGGGCAAAGTGACCTTCTGCAAGAGCTTGGAAGAAGCCGTCCAAGACGCTGACTGGATTCAGGAAAGCGTGCCGGAACGCCTGGAGCTGAAGCGCGGCGTCATCACCCAGATCGACGCGGCAGCAAAGCCCGATGCGCTGATCGGCTCGTCCACCTCGGGCCTGATGCCGACCGACCTGCAACGCGACATGAAGCACCCCGAACGCCTGTTCGTGGCGCATCCCTACAATCCCGTCTATCTGCTACCGCTCGCCGAACTCGTCGGCGGCGAGAAGACGAGCAAGGCGACGCTTGAAGCGGCCAAGGCCAAGCTCGCGCCGATCGGCATGAAGGGCGTGATCATCAAGAAGGAAATCGAAGCCTTCGTCGGGGACCGCCTGCTCGAAGCCGTCTGGCGCGAAGGCCTCTGGCTCATCAAGGACGACATCTGCGACACCGAAACGCTCGACGACGTGATCCGCTATTCGTTCGGCATGCGCTGGGCGCAGATGGGCATGTTCGAGACCTACCGCATTGCCGGTGGCGAAGCCGGCATGCGCCACTTCCTCGCCCAGTTCGGTCCCTGCCTGTCCTGGCCGTGGACGAAGCTCACCGATGTCGTCGATCTCAATGACGAACTGGTCAACAAGATCGCCGACCAATCGGATGCCCAGTCCGGCGCACGCGGCATCCGCGAGCTGGAGCGCATCCGCGACCAGAACCTCGTCGGCATCATGCATGCGCTCAAGGCCGGCGACGATGGCAAGGGCTGGGGGTCGGGCAAACTGCTCGCCGATTTCGAGGAACATCTCTGGGCCAAGGCCGGCAAGGCGAAGGTCGAGGTTTCCGCAAGCGAACCGCTGCGCCTGGTTGACACCAAGGTCAATGCGGCCTGGGTCGATTACAACGGCCACATGACGGAGCACCGCTATCTCCAGCTGTTCGGCGACACGTCGGACGCGCTGCTGCGGTTGATCGGCGTCGATTTCGCTTATGTCGAGGCCGGCCACAGCTACTACACGGTGGAAACCCACATCCGCCATCTCGGCGAAGCCAAGCTCGGCCAGGCGCTCTATACGACCCTGCAGATTCTCGCGTCCGACAGCAAGCGCCTGCACTACTTCACCCGCATCCACGACGCGGCGACCGGTGATGTCATCGCCACCGCCGAGCAGATGATGCTGCATGTCGACAGCAAGGCGGGCAAGAGCGTCGATGCGCCGGCGGAGGTGCTGGCGGAGATCAAGCTGATCGCCGACGCCCACGCCAAGCTGCCGACGCCGGATGGAGCCGGCCGCAGCGTCGGGCAGAAGCGCGCCTGATGCCATCACCCGGACGCCGAGAGGAACGGCGCCCGGCGTGACACATTCAGTCTCTCCCGGCCTTCGGGGGAGACGCCCGCCAAGGGCATGGCCGCGACAGGCGGCCAGCAAAAGAATTCGAGGGGGAATGCCATGAATTTCGCATTGACCGACGAGCAGCAGATGATCGTGGATACGGTCCGCTCCTTCGTCGAAACGGAAATCTATCCGCACGAAAACGAAGTCGAGCGCACCGGCCATGTCCCGCCGGAACTCGGCCAGGAAATCGCCCGCAAGTGCAAGGAAATCGGCTTTTTCGGCTGCAACATGCCCGAAGAGGTCGGCGGCGCGGGCCTCGACCATACCTCGTTCACGCTTGTCGAGCGCGAGCTTGGCCGCGGCTCCATGGCGCTCACCGTCTTCTTCGGCCGCCCCTCGGGCATCCTGATGGCCTGCAACCACGCGCAGCGCGAACAGTATCTTCTGCCGGCCGTGCGTGGCGAAAAATTCGATGCGCTCGCCATGACCGAGCCGGATGCCGGCTCGGACGTGCGCGGCATGAAGTGTTTTGCCCGCAAGGACGGCGATGACTGGGTCGTCAACGGCACCAAGCATTTCATCAGCCATGCCAATATCGCCGATTTCGTCATCGTCTTCATCGCGACGGGCGAGGAAGACACGCCACGTGGCAAGAAGAAGCTGATCACCTGCTTCCTCGTCGACCGCGGCACGCCGGGCTTCGAAATCCGCAACGGCTACGAGTCGGTGTCGCATCGCGGCTACAAGAACTGCATTCTCAATTTCGATGAATGCCGCCTGCCCTCTTCACAGATCCTCGGCGAAGTGCACAAAGGCTTCGACATCGCCAATGACTGGCTCTACGCGACCCGCATCACGGTCGCGGCAACCTCGGTCGGCCGCGCCCGCCGCGCCTTCGATTATGCCTTGAACTACGCCGCCGAGCGCAAGCAGTTCGGCAAGCCGATCGGCGCAAACCAGGGCGTTTCCTTCAAGCTCGCCGACATGATCACCGAAATCGACGCCGCTGACCTTTTGACGCTCAACGCCGCCTGGCGGCTCGATCAGGGCCTGCCGTCGAACCGCGAGATCGCCTCGGCAAAGGTCTATGCCACGGAAATGTTGGCTCGCGTCACCGACGAGGCGATCCAGATTTTCGGCGGCATGGGCCTGATGGACGACCTGCCGCTCGCCCGTTTCTGGCGCGATGCGCGCGTGGAGCGCATCTGGGACGGCACGTCGGAAATCCAGCGGCACATCATCAGCCGCGATCTGCTGCGGCCGCTGGGAGCGTAATCAGAGAATGGTACGCTCCCTCGACCGTCTGATCCGGCCCAAATCCATCGCCGTCTTCGGCGGCAAGGAAGCGCGGCGGGTGATCTTCCAGTGCGACAAGATGGGCTTTTCCGGCGAGATCTGGCCGGTGCATCCGCGTGAGGACGAAATCCTCGGCCGCAAATGCTACCGCTCGGTCGCCGACCTGCCCGGCGCGCCGGATGCCTCCTTTGTCGGCGTCAACCGCGAACTGACCATCGGCATCATCCGCGATCTCTCCGCCCGCCGCGCGGGCGGCGCCGTCTGCTATGCCTCGGGTTTCCGCGAGGCCGTCAGCGAACTTGCCGATGGCGACGACCTGCAAAAGGCGCTGGTGGAAGCGGCCGGCGACATGCCGATCCTCGGGCCGAACTGCTACGGCTTCATCAACATGCTGGACGGCGCCCTGCTTTGGCCCGACCAGCACGGCATGCTGCGCATCGACAAGGGCGTGGCCGTTCTCACGCAATCCTCCAACATCGCCTGCAATGTCTCGATGCAGCAGCGCGGCCTGCCGCTCGCCTATATTCTGACGGCCGGCAATCAGGCGCAGACCGGCCTTGCCGACCTCGCCTGCGCCGTTCTCGAAGACCCCCGCGTCACCGCCGTCGGCCTGCATATCGAAGGTTTCGACAGCCTCGAATCCCTGGAGCGACTGGCCCTCCGTTCGCGTGAACTGAAAAAGCCGGTCGTCACCCTCAAGGTCGGCAAGTCCGAACAGGCGCAGCTCGCCACCGTCTCGCACACCGCCTCGCTTGCCGGCAACGACGCCGTTTCTTCCGCCCTGCTCGCCCGCCTCGGCATCGGCCGTGTCGAAACGCTGCCGGAACTTCTGGAAACGCTGAAGCTGCTGCATGTCGCCGGTCCGCTGCCGAACTACGACATTTCCTCCATGTCCTGCTCTGGCGGCGAGGCCTCGCTGATGGCGGATGCCGGGGTGAAGCGGAAAGTCGGATATCGCGACCTCAAGGATTTCCAGCGCCAGCCGCTGCGCGAAACGCTCGGCCAGATGGTGACCATCTCCAACCCACTCGACTACCACACCTTCGTCTGGGGCAATCGCGAGAAGCAAACCGACGCTTTCACGACGATGATGAAGGGCGACTACGGCCTGAACCTCGTCGTGCTCGATTTCCCGCGCCTCGACCGCTGCGACGCCGCCGACTGGATCACCACCTGCCACGCCGTCATCGATGCCTCCAAGGCTTCTGGCGCCAATGCCGGCATCGTCGCCTCGATGGGTGAAAACATGCCGGAAGCGACCGCCGAGATGCTGATGCAGAACGGCGTCGTGCCCCTCTACGGCATCGAGGAGGCGCTGGCCGCCGCCGACGTGGCCGCCGGCATCGGCGAAGCCTGGTCGAAACCACAGTCCGCCCCCCTGCTCAAAGCCGCCGCAGGGGAAGGCGAAGCCGTTACACTGAGTGAACACGAGGCCAAGCAGGCGCTCGCCGCTCATGGCCTGCCCGTTCCGCAGGGGCTCACCGCCGACACGGCGGAAGCTGCTGCCGATGCCGCCGAAGCACTCGGTTTCCCCATCGTGCTCAAAGGTCTCGGCGTCGCCCACAAGACGGAAGCGGGTGCGGTGAAGCTCAATCTGGCGAACCGCGCGGCCGTTCTGGAGGCCGCCAAGGCCATGGCGGGCGTCGCCTCCGGTTTTCTCGTGGAAAAGATGGTGGGGAAACCCGTCGCCGAACTCATCGTCGGTGCGATGCGCGATCCGGTCGCCGGCCCCGTGTTGACGATCGGCGCCGGCGGCATCCTCGTCGAATTGCTTGAAGATTCAGCAATTTTGACGTTGCCGACCGACGAGAAGACGATCCGCGAGGCCCTTTCCGGCCTCAAGATCGCCAAGCTGCTGAACGGTTATCGCGGCGGCCCGAAGGGCGATATCGACGCGCTTGTCGCCGCCGTCGCATCAGCGGCATCCTATGTCGTTTCAAACGCTTCAATAATCGAAGAACTGGACGTTAATCCCATAATGGTGCTGCCTGCTGGCGACGGTGTCGTCGCGGCCGACGCGCTGATCCGTCTGAGGAAAAACCCATGACCGGACCGATAAGACAGCGCCGCGAAGGCGGCATTCTGGAAGTCACGATCGATCGCCCCAAGGCGAACGCCATCGATCTCGCGACCAGCCGCATCATGGGCAAGATTTTTGCCGACTTCCGCGACGACGACAGCCTGCGCGTCGCCATCATCACCGGTGCGGGAGAGAAATTCTTCTGTCCGGGATGGGACCTGAAGGCCGCAGCCGCGGGAGACGCCGTGGACGGCGACTACGGCATCGGCGGTTTCGGCGGCATGCAGGAACTGCGCGATCTCAACAAGCCGATCATCGCCGCCATCAACGGCATCTGCTGCGGCGGCGGCTTTGAAATCGCGCTCTCGACGGACCTCATCCTCGCCGCCGAGCACGCGACCTTCGCGCTGCCGGAAATCCGCTCCGGCACGGTTGCGGATGCCGCCTCGATCAAGCTGCCGAAGCGCATTCCCTATCACATCGCGATGGACATGCTTCTGACCGGCCGCTGGCTGGATGTGCAGGAGGCGCATCGCTGGGGCTTCGTCAACGAGATCCTGCCGGCCGACAAGCTGCTCGACCGCGCCTGGGAGCTGGCGCGCCTGCTCGAAAGCGGTCCGCCGCTCGTCTATGCCGCCATCAAGGAAGTCGTGCGCGCCGCCGAGGGCGACACCTTTCAGGGCACCATGAACAAGATCACCAAGCGGCAGTTCCGCACGGTCGATATTCTTTATTCCAGCGAGGATCAGCTCGAAGGTGCGCGCGCCTTCGCCGAAAAGCGCGATCCCGTATGGAAAGGACGATAGGAGCGCGCCCCTGCATCGGGCGCAATCCAACGCTTTCCATAAGCCTGGCTTGTGGCAGAAATAGATATTTTGTGGCGTTACACACGGCCTATGGATAGATAGCTTTATAGATCACGAGCCGCAGGGCGGCAGTAACAGGAGGCTTCCGGGAGACGTGACGAGACCGGCATCTGCACAAAAAGCCGGTCGTAAGGTTGCCTTAGAGGCAAAAAACAGAAATTCTGCCAACCATAACGACAAATGCCCAAAACGGGCGCAGCAAAGGGAACAGGGGAATGACTGACTACACCAAATACCTCACCGACCAGGTTTCGCTCGGCAAGATGAGCCGCCGCGAGTTCATGGGCCGCGCGGCGGCCTTCGGCGTCACGCTCGCCGTTGCCGGCACGATGTTCGACACCGCCGCCAAGGCGCAGGAGCCGAAGCGTGGCGGCAATCTCAAGCTCGGCCTCGAAGGGGCAGCCGCAACCGACTCGAAGGACCCCGCAAAGGCGCTCTCGCAGTTCATGTTCGTCGTGAACCGCAACTGGGGCGACATGCTGGTCGAATCCGAGCCGCTGACCGGTAAGGCCGTTCCGGCGCTCGCCGAATCCTGGGAACCGTCCGCCGACGCCTCGACCTGGACCTTCACCATCCGCAAGGGCGTGAAGTTCCACGACGGCAAGGACCTGACCATCGACGACGTGATCAAGACCCTGCAGCGCCACACCGACGAGAAGTCGGAGTCGGGCGCGCTCGGCGTCATGAAGTCGATCAAGGAAATCAAGGCCGATGGCGACAAGCTCGTCCTCGTCCTGTCGGAAGGCAATGCCGACCTGCCGCTGCTTCTGACCGACTACCACCTCGTCATCCAGCCGAACGGCGGCCTCGACGATCCGAACGCGATGATCGGCACCGGCCCGTTCAAGGTCACCAGCTTCGAAGCCGGCGTACGCGCCACCTTCGAACGCAACAAGGACGACTGGCGCCAGGATCGCGGTTATGTCGACACGGTCGAGATGATCGCCATGAACGACGCGACCGCCCGTATCGCAGCGCTGTCTTCCGGCCAGGTGCACTACATCAACCGCGTCGACCCGAAGACCGTCGATCTCCTGAAGCGTGCGCCGACCGTCGAGATCCTCTCCACCTCCGGCCGCGGCCACTACGTGTTCATCATGCATTGCAACACGGCGCCGTTCGATAACAACGATCTGCGGCTTGCACTGAAATATGCGATGGACCGCGAGACGATGCTGGAGAAGGTGCTCGGCGGCTACGGCAAGGTCGGCAACGACTTCCCGATCAACGAGACCTATGCCCTCTTCCCCGAAGGCATCGAGCAGCGCGCCTATGATCCTGACAAGGCCGCCTTCCACTACAAGAAGTCGGGCCACAGCGGCTCGGTTCTGCTGCGCACGTCCGACGTTGCCTTCCCGGGCGCCGTCGACGCGGCCGTGCTCTACCAGGAAAGCGCCAAGAAAGCCGGCATCGAGATCGAAGTGAAGCGCGAACCGGGCGACGGCTACTGGTCGAACGTCTGGAACGTCCAGCCCTTCTCGACCTCCTATTGGGGCGGCCGTCCGACGCAGGACCAGATGTACTCCACCGCCTACCTCTCGAAGGCCGACTGGAACGACACGCGCTTCCTGCGCGAAGACTTCGACAAGATGGTGCTGGAAGCCCGCTCCGAACTGGACGAAGCCAAGCGCAAGGACATGTACCGCGCCATGGCCATGATGGTGCGTGACGAAGGCGGCCTCATCCTGCCGATGTTCAACGACTTCGTGAACGCCTGCTCGAAGCAGGTGAAGGGCTATGTCCACGACATCGGCAACGACATGTCGAACGGCTTCGTCGCAACCCGTGTGTGGCTCGACGCCTGATGACCGGCGGCGGACCGGCGCACGGTCCGGAGCTGACAGCAACGGCTGCTGCGGGCGATAGCCCGCAGTCTGCCGGCGTTGCCGGATCGGTTGCGTCCACTGGTGCTCCCATCATCGAAGGCACGCCTTCGTTCTGGGCGAAACTCAGCAAGAGCAGCCCCCTGGTTGCGCTTATCCTGCAACGCCTCGCGCTCAGCGTGGCGTTGCTCTTCGCCGTGTCGCTGATGATCTTCGGCGGCGTGGAAGCCTTGCCCGGCGACTTCGCCACCACCTATCTCGGCCAGTCGGCCACCCCGCAGGCCATCGAGAACATCCGCAAGGATCTCGGCCTCGACCAGCCGGCCACGACGCGTTACTTCAAATGGCTCGGCGGCGCGGTCCAGGGCGATTTCGGCAAGTCCTGGGCGTCGAAAAACTCCGTTAGCGAGCAAATCGGCAAACGCCTCGGCAATTCGCTGTTCCTCGCCTTCTTCGCCGCGATCATCTCGGTACCGCTTGCAGTCGGCCTCGGCATGCTGGCGGTGCAATATCGAAACCGCCTGCCCGACAAGATCATCAACGTCATCTCGCTTGCGGCGATCTCGTTGCCGGAATTCTTCGTCGGCTACCTGCTGATCCTGTTCTTCGCCGTGCAGCTGGGTGTGGCGACCTTCCCGGCGACCGTCTATGACTCGATGACACTAGGCCAGCGCCTGTCGGCCATCGCGTTGCCCACGGCAACCCTCGTCCTCGTCGTGCTCGCCCACATGATGCGCATGACGCGGGCGGCGATCCTCAACGTGATGTCCTCGGCCTATGTCGAGACGGCGGAACTGAAGGGCCTTTCGGGCCTGCGCATCATCGCCAAGCACGCGGCGCCGAATGCGCTGGCGCCGGTCATCAACGTCATCGCGCTCAACCTCGCCTATCTCGTGGTCGGCGTTGTCGTCGTGGAAGTGGTGTTCGTCTATCCCGGCATGGGCCAGTACATGGTCGACGCCGTGACGGTGCGTGACATGCCGGTCGTGCAGGCCTGCGGCCTGATCTTCGCCGCCTTCTACATCTTCCTCAACATGTTCGCCGATATCCTTGCGATCGTCGCGAACCCGAGATTGAGGCATCCGCGATGAGACTTTCTTCCATCCCCGTCAGCGCATGGGTCGGCATCCTGGGCATTGCCCTTGCCCTCTTCTGCGCCCTCTTCGCACCGTTCATCGCCCCACATGGCGAAAGCGAAATCGTCGGCTCCGTCTGGCAGCCGATGGGCGGCGACTACCTGCTCGGCACGGACAATCTCGGCCGCGACCTATTCTCGCGTCTGATCTTCGGCGCCCGCACCACGATCTTCGTGGCGCTGGCGGCAACCGTGCTCTCCTTCTCGCTCGGCATGCTCCTGTCGTTCACGGCAGCGGTGACGGGGGGACTGATCGACCAGGCCTTCTCGCGCTTTAACGACCTGATGATGGCGATCCCGACCCTGATCTTCGCCCTCGTCGTGCTTGCCGTTCTGCCGCAGCAGCTCTGGATCCTCATCCTCGTCATGGCGGTGCTCGACAGCACGCGCGTCTATCGCATCGGCCGTGCCGTGGCGCTCGATGTGGCCGTCATGGAGTTCGTGGAAGCCGCACGGCTGCGCGGCGAAGGCACGGGCTGGATCATCTTTCGGGAAATCCTGCCCAACACGCTCTCGCCGCTGCTCGCCGAATTCGGCCTGCGTTTCGCCTTCTCGATCCTGTTCCTCTCCACCCTCTCCTTCCTCGGCCTCGGCATCCAGCCGCCGGCCGCCGACTGGGGCGGCATGGTGAAGGACAACAAGGACGGCATCATCTTCGGCATTTCGGCCGCCCTCATTCCGGGCGGTGCGATTGCGGGGCTCGCCATCTGCGTCAACCTCGTCGTCGACTGGCTGATGAAACGCACCTCGAGCCTCAAGGGAGGGCGCGGCGATGCCTGATCTTCTTTCCGTCCGTAACCTCAAGATCGAGGCGACCAGCTATCCGCCGGGCGAGCCGCCGAAGACCGTCACCCTCGTCGAAGGCGTCAACTTCGACGTCGAAAAGGGCAAGGTGCTCGGCCTCATCGGCGAATCCGGCGCCGGCAAGTCCACCATCGGCCTCACCGCGCTCGCCTATGGGCGCGGCGGGGTGAGGATCACTGGCGGCGAGGTCAAGCTCAACGGCGAGGACCTGCTGAAGCTCGGCCCCGCTGGCATCCGCAAGGTGCGCGGCGCCAAGGTCTGCTACGTCGCACAGTCGGCGGCAGCGGCCTTCAACCCCGCCCACCGGCTCGGCGAACAGGTGATCGAGGCCTCCTTGAAACACGGCATCATGAGCCGTGCGGAGGCGGAAAAGCGCGCGCTCTACCTGTTCAAGGTGCTCGGCCTGCCAAGCCCGGAAACCTTCGGCCAGCGCTATCCGCACCAGGTCTCCGGCGGCCAGTTGCAACGCGCCATGACCGCCATGGCGCTCTGCCCCAACCCGGAGCTCATCGTCTTCGATGAGCCGACGACCGCGCTCGACGTGACGACGCAGATCGACGTGCTTGCCGCCATCAAGCACGCGATCGAGGAGACCCACACGGCCGCGCTCTACATCACCCACGATCTCGCGGTCGTGGCGCAGATCACGGACGATATCCTCGTGCTCCGCCACGGCAAGATGGTGGAATACGGCTCGGTGAAGCAGATCATCGAGGCCCCGACGCAGGACTATACCCGTGCGCTGGTCAATGTGCGCGGCACGAGACGGGATGAGGCGCCCGACCAGACGGATACGCTGCTCAAGGTCGACAACATCACCGCCGGCTATTCCAACGGCTTCAAGGTGTTGCAGAACGTCTCGCTGCATCTGCCGAAGGGCCAGACGCTGGCGGTGGTGGGGGAATCGGGCTCGGGCAAATCCACCCTTGCCCGCGTCATCACCGGCCTGTTGCCGCCGCAGGACGGCACGATCAGCTTCGACGGCAAAGCTTTGCCGAAGGCGCTGAAGGGCCGGTCGAACGACGAGCTTCGCCGCGTCCAGATGATCTACCAGATGGCCGACACCGCGATGAACCCGCGCCAGACGGTGCGCGACATCGTCGGCCGCCCGCTCACCTTCTATTACGGCCTGCGCGGCCAGCAGAAGACCGAGCGGGTGAAGGAACTGCTGGAGCAGATCGAGATGGGCGGCCGGTTTGCCGACCGCTATCCGGCCGAGCTTTCGGGCGGCCAGAAACAGCGCGTCGCCATCGCCCGCGCCTTGGCGGCCAAGCCCGAGCTCATCCTCTGCGACGAGCCGACCTCCGCCCTCGACCCGCTGGTGGCCGAAGGCATCCTGAAACTTCTCCTGAAACTTCAGGAGGAAACGCAGGTCTCCTACATGTTCATCACGCACGACATCGCCATCGTGCGCGCCATCGCCGATTCGGTGGCCGTGATGCATCGCGGCAAGCTCGTGCGCTTCGGCCCGAAATCGAAGGTGCTCTCGCCGCCCTTCGACGACTATACGGACCTGTTGCTGAAATCGGTTCCGGAAATGGAGATCGGCTGGCTGGAGAAAGTTCTCACCACGCGGCGCATGGCAAGCGCCGGCAACTGATCAAAGCGGGCGGCCTCGGGTCGCCCGTTTATTTTTGAACACGCCACAAGCCTCTCTACGTGTCATCCTCGGGCTTGACCCGAGGATCCACGCATCCGCACCGTCCTGCCCGTGGCATGGATCCTCGGATCAAGCCCGAGGATGACGTTGAGGGTGGGGCGACCTTCTTAGCAAAAACCGCTCGCCACGCTCATTCACTCACTTCTGCGTGCAGTTCACGTCCCCGACGCGGCTCGTCGTCTCGCCCTCGGCCATCACGGTCTCTTCGCCGCGCGCCGTGCAATTGCCCTTCTCGCCCACGCCGCTGCGGAACTTCACCATGGGCTGGCCCTCGATCATGATGCTCGGCACGATCTCGTAAAGTTCCGGCGGGCAGTTCACCACGTCGGACAGCCTGAGCGCCGGCGCGCCGCCGATGAAGACGCTTTGGGCACCAGTCAGCGCACAGGCCGGGATCGGCGGCGCCGCATCCTCGGCGACGGATAGGGACGGCGACGCCGTTGCAAGGCCAAGAGCCAGCACAGCTCCCGCAAACCGGAAAAATCTCATCGTCCCTCTCCCTTTTCCCGCGCCGAACGGGAGAGTGCGCGAAGGGCGTCCAGCGCCCGTTCGGCATCCCGCTCCGGCACGAATATGTGGTCGTGATGGTAGGCGGCAACCACGTTGGCGCTGATGCCCTCGCGCGTCAACGCCGCGGCGAAGGCCCCGGTCAGTCCCACCGCCTCCAGCGAGGAATGCACGGTCAGCGTGATCATCCGCATCGGCGGGCTGGCGGAAAGCCCTTCGGCGGCGGCGATCGGCACGATCAGCGTCAACCCCTCCGCCTCCTGGAAGAAACCAATCGGTTTCCGGTAAAGGTGACGCGCCAGTCCGTCGGCCGGCACGCAGGCATAGACGAAACAACCCTCGGCCAACGCCGGCTCCATCGTCTTCAGGAGTTCATCGAGATCGGTGACGCCGCTCATGCGCGCGCCATCCGGCTGACGGCATCGCACAGTGCCGCAAAGCAGGCCTTTGCCCCCTCGCTCATGAAGCGGGCCCGGAGCCAGGCATGGATCATCTGCTTTTCCTCACGATACTCCACCGGCACGCCGGCCAGGATCAGCCGCGCCGCATAGGCCCGCGCATCGTCGCGCAGCGGATCGAAATAGGCGCCGGTGATGAAGGCCGGCGGCAGGCCGGCCAGCTCGGCCGCCCGGAGCGGAAAGGCATGGGCCGCATCGTCAGGCGCCTTGTAGACATCGCGGTAATAGGCGACATCGGCGGTGGAAAGGCCCGGCGCATCGGCCATCTCCACATAGGAGCCTGAAACCAGATCGCCCCCCAGACCGGGATAGATCAAGGCCTGCCCGACGATACCCTTCAGCCCCTCGTCACGCGCCTTCAGCACGATCCCGGCCGCCAGATTGCCGCCGGCACTGTCGCCGATGACCACGACCGGCTGACCGTCCTGCAAAAGCGAGACGAGAACTGCCCAGCAATCCTCGAAGGCGGCGGGCCAGACATGCTCCGGCGACAGGCGATAATCGATGGAAAAGAGTTCGGCACCCGCCGCTTCGGACAGTTCGGCGCAGATCGCATCGTGGCTATCGAGCGATCCCACAACGAACCCGCCACCATGAAAATAGTAGAGCCGCGTCCCCGTCGTGACAGCGGCCGGCCGGTAGCGCCGCACCGGAATGCGCCCCGCCACCAGCCCATCCTCCTTGACCATGCCGGCCGGCGGCGGCGCATCGAAGGCAGCGCACAGGGCATCGTACCAGGCACGCTGCTGCGTGATATCGGCATCGACAGCATCGGTGGGGTAGAAATCCTCGCAGCGCTTGTGGAAGGTCAGAATGCCCTCCTCGGTCGGCATGGGACGTTCGGTCATGGCGGCTCCTCGTCTTGTCCCGGTAGCATAGCAGCGCCCTTCCCCACCGCCTGCCCCGCAAACGGCTTTCCCAAGGAATTTTCGGCGCTTGCCTGACCTGCCGCCGGCATATTAACTGCCGCCATGGCATTCACCCTCCGGCAATTGCAATATTTCGTCGCCGTCGCGGAACAGGGCTCCGTGACGCGCGCCGCGCAGAACCTCTCGATCTCGCAATCCTCGATCACCGAGGCGATCAAGGAGCTCGAATCGGATCTCGGCGTCGAACTCTTCGAACGCCATCCGCGTGGCCTGACGACGACGCATAACGGCCACCAGTTCCTGCGCCACGCCACGAAAATCCTCGCCAATGTGTCGGATGCCCGCTCCTCCTTCTCCGACAGCCGCACGCCGGAAAAGGGACAGCTCAATCTCGGTGTCACCTCGCTCGTCGCCGGCTACGTGTTGTCGGATCTGCTCTCGCGCTACCGCCGCGCCTTCCCCGGCATCGATGTCAGCGCCATCGAGGACAACGGGTCCTATCTCGAACACCTGCTCGTCGGCGGCGAACTGGATGTCGCCGTCATGGTCATCTCCAACCTGCGCGACCGCATGGCGCTTCAGGCGGAGATCATCGAGACCTCGCCCTACCGGCTCTGGCTGCCGATCGGCCATCCGCTCGTCTCGGCCGATATCATCTCCGTCAGCGATATCGCCAGGGAGCCCCTGATCATGCTGACGGTCGATGAAATCGAGGAGAACACCGGAAAGCTGCTCTCGGCCCTTGGCGCCCGCCCGCATGTCGCCTTCCGCACGCGCTCCGTGGAAGCCGTGCGCAGCCTGGTCGCGACGGGGGCCGGCATCGCGCTGCTGCCCGATCTCGTCTACCGCCCCTGGTCGCTGGAAGGCGACCGCATCGAAAGCCGCGACGTCTCCGGCGCGCTGCCGGTGGTGCAGATCGGCATGGTCTGGCGCAAGGGGTCCAGCCTGCCGCAGGCGGCGCGGGATTTCGTGGGACTGGCGGAAGCGCTGCGCGGCGGGCGCGGGCGCTGACGATCCGCCTTAGCTGGACGCCGGAGCTTCTATTTTCCCGGCGGGCCTATCGATCAGGCCGCTGCGCAGCCCGCTCTTGCGCCACAGGCCGACCAGCCATTGCCGGGCCGGCACTTCGATCGTCACATGCAGAAACCACGCGGCAAGGCCAGCGATGACGAATGTCAGCGGAATGACCAGCGGCTCCGGAAGCAGGCCGCTCAGCGTGTGCTGCGCAAGAAACATCGCCGGCACGTGGAAGAGGTAGAGCGAGAAGCTGATCGCACCGAGAAAACGAAGCGGCACGGAGGCGAAGATTCCGGCCGATAGCGGCGCCTGCCAGGCGACGAGCGCGACGATGACGGCTGAGGCAAACGCGCTGTGCACGCCCCAGAAACCGGGATCGACTGCCGGCAGGACGTAACGATAGCTCATGAACAGGATCGGCAGCGAAAGCGCCAGCACCCCGATGAGCGGCGACCGGGAAGCCGGCCCCCAGAGCGCATGAAGGCGGCCGGCGACGGCGCCGAACAGGAAATAGGGCAGCTTCGAGGGAAGCAGGATACCCGGCCCCGGCAGGCCGAGCAGGCCATCGATGGCGACGAACGCCATCAGGACGGCGATCAGAGCCGGAAACCGGCGCGGCTGGCCGAGGCAAAGCCAGAGCACGGGGAAAAAGAGATAGAACTGGATTTCCGGCGGCACCGACCAGAAGACGCCGCTCGAGCCGAGCAGCACGACATGCCGGACAAAATCCTTCATGCCCTGGATCGGCTGGATGTAGTCGAGACCCGGCGCGACGGAGAGGATCATCACGACGACGACGGCGGCGAGATAGACAGGATAGATGCGGGCAAAGCGGCTGACGAGAAAGTCGAGCACGGCGGCGCGCGTCACCGGTTGCCCGCCATAGAGATAGGCCATCAGGAAACCGCTCAGGGCGAAGAACAGACCGACGGCCTCGCTGCCCATGATGGGAAGATGGAGAGCGGCCATGCTGGGAAAGACAAGGCCGATATGCGCCATGACGACCAGCACCGCCGCAAGGCCGCGCAAGCCATCGAGACTGGCAATGTGTTCCGGCCGGCCCATTGTCGCCTGCTCCCTATCGTGCAAAGCGAGAGCTTCCTCCATGGCTGCTTTACAGACGATTAAGGTCGCCCGCTTCATAGAGCATTCGGAATTTCCGATAGCGACATTCTGATTAATGAATTTGCGAAAGCGGCAAAATCGCGGCACCTTTTCAACCGGGAACAATACCGCTCAAAAGCGGCCAAACCGGGAGACTGTCATGAAGCGACTTCTGCATTCCTGCACCGCGCTTACCCTTTCGCTCGCCTTCACCACAGCCGCCATCGCACAGGAGCCCCTGAAGGAGCTCGGCGCCGGCGAAGGCGAAGTGTCCATCGTCGCCTGGGCCGGCTATATCGAGCGCGGCGAGACGGACAAGGCCTATGACTGGGTCACCGATTTCGAGAAGAAGACGAGCTGCAAGGTCACCGTGAAGACCGCCGCGACGTCGGACGAAATGGTCGCGCTGATGAACGAAGGCGGTTTCGACCTCGTCACCGCCTCGGGCGATGCGTCGCTCCGCCTCGTTGCCGGCAAGCGCGTCCAGCCGATCAATACCGATCTCATCCCGAGCTGGAAGACCATCGACGAGCGCTTGCAGAGCGCGCCGTGGCACACGGTCAACGGCGTTCACTACGGCACGCCCTATCTCTGGGGACCGAACGTGCTGATGTACAACACCGAAGCCTTCAAGGGCGAAGCGCCGAAGAGCTGGAAGGTCGTCTTCGAGGAAATGACGCTGCCCGACGGCAAGTCCAACAAGGGCCGCGTGCAGGCCTATGACGGCCCGATCCACATCGCCGATGCCGCCCAGTATCTGATGGCGCACAAACCGGAACTCGGCATCAAGAACCCTTACGAGCTCAACGAAGACCAGTACAAGGCCGCCCTCGACTTGCTTCGCGTTCAGCGCACGCTGGTAGGCCGCTACTGGCACGATGCGATGATCCAGATCGACGACTTCAAGAACGAAGGCGTCGTCGCCTCGGGCTCCTGGCCGTTCCAGGTCAACCTGATGCAGGCTGAAAAGCAGCCGATCGCCTCGACCTTCCCGGAAGAAGGCGTCACCGGCTGGTCGGATACGACCATGCTGCATGCCGAAAGCCAGCATCCGAACTGCGCCTATATGTGGATGGAACATTCGCTGTCGGCCAAGGTGCAGGGCGATGCCGCCGCCTGGTTCGGCGCGGTTCCCTCGGTTCCGGCCGCCTGCAAGGGCAATGCGCTCCTGACCGACGGCGGTTGCGCGACCAACGGCTTCGACAATTTCGACAAAATCGCCTTCTGGCGCACGCCGGTTTCGAAGTGCGAAAGCCAGGGCGAATGCGTGCCCTATCACCGCTGGGTCTCCGACTATATCGGCGTGATCGGCGGCCGCTAACGCAATCGACGCGGCATACTCCCTCTAATCTCCCCCCTTGTGGGGGAGATGTCGCCGAAGGTGACAGAGGGGGGTGGCCGCGAAGCGGCAATATTTGACCATGCGGGCGGCTTTACCCCCCTCTGCCCTGCCGGGCATCTCCCCCACAAGGGGGGGAGATCGGATAGGTGCGCCGTTTTCCTGCTCATGACCCTTTGCGATTGGCTCGCCGCGCCCATCGCCTCCAAACCACCGGGAGCCCCCAATGACCGCCGTCCTGTTCCAGCAAGTCTCCCGCCATTTCGGCGCTGTCCGCGCCGTCGACAGCGTGGATCTCGCCATTGCCGAGGGCGAATTCTTCGCGATGCTCGGGCCCTCCGGTTCGGGCAAGACGACATGCCTGCGCCTGATGGCCGGTTTCGAACAGCCGACCGCGGGCCATATCGAGATCTTCGGCGAGACGGCGGAGGGCGTGCCGCCCTACCGGCGCAACGTCAACACGGTGTTCCAGGACTACGCCCTCTTCCCGCATCTTTCGATCCTCGAAAATGTCGCCTATGGCCTGATGGTCAAAGGGGTAGGCAAGGCCGAACGGCTGAAGGCAGCCGAAAAGGCACTCGCCATGGTGAAGCTGCCGGGCTACGGCACGCGCCGCCCCGGCCAGCTCTCCGGCGGCCAGCGCCAGCGCGTGGCGCTCGCCCGCGCCCTCGTCAACCGCCCCCGCGTGCTGCTGCTTGACGAACCGCTCGGCGCACTCGACCTGAAACTGCGCGAGCAGATGCAGGAAGAGCTGAAATCGTTGCAGAAGTCGCTCGGCATCACCTTCGTTTTCGTCACCCACGACCAGGGCGAGGCCCTGTCGATGGCCGACCGCATCGCGGTCTTCAGCGATGGAAAAATCCAGCAACTCGGCACGCCGGAAGAGGTCTACAAGCGGCCGCAGACGCGCTTCGTTGCCGATTTCGTCGGCTCCTCCAACGTGCTGCCGCCGGATTTCGTGGAACATCTCGGTTTCGGCAAACACTATGCCAGCCTCCGGCCGGAAGACATCGGCCTCGGCGACGGCCCCGGCCGCAAGCAATTCGCCGGCCGCGTCACGGCCGCAAGCTTCCTGGGTGCTGCCAACCGCGTGACGGTGGAGACGAACGGCGCGCGCGTCGCCGCCATGCTGCCAGCTTCCGCCGCCGTTCCCGCACAGGGCGAGGTGGTCACTCTCTCCTTCCTGCCGCAGGACCTGCACACGATGGACGGCGCCCAATGAGCACGGTCATCGACACCTCCATCCTCGCGGGCCGGCAAGGCCCCTCCGGGCGGCTCTCGGATTTCTTCTGGCGCAACCCCAAGATCCTGCTGCTCCTGATGCTGACGCCGCCGCTGCTCTGGCTCGGCATCATCTATCTCGGTTCGCTCTTCGCCCTGCTGCTGCAGAGCTTCTTCTCGATCGACGACTTTTCCGGGCTGATCAATTACGAGTTCACGCTCGCCACCTACAGGCAGCTGCTGATCCCCTCGAATTTCGACATCATCCTGCGCACCGTCCTGATGGCCGTGCTGGTAACGCTCGCCTCCGCCGTCATCGCCTTCCCCATCGCCTATTACGCGGCACGCTACGCCAAGGGGAAATGGAAGGTCATTTTCTATCTCGGCGTCATGCTGCCGCTGTGGTCGAGCTACCTCGTCAAGATCTATGCCTGGAAGCTGATCCTCGCCAAAGAAGGCATCCTCACCTGGGTCTTCGCCAAGCTGCACCTCCTGTGGCTGCTCGATGCCTGGCTGGCGCTCCCGGTCGTCGGCGGCTCCTCGCTATCGATCAGCTATACCGGCACCTTCATCGTCTTCATCTATGTCTGGATGCCCTTCATGATCCTGCCGATCCAGGCCTCGCTGGAGCGCGTGCCGGGCAACCTGATCGAAGCCTCGGCAGACCTTGGCGGCAACCCGGCGCAGACCTTCCGCTTCGTGCTCTTCCCGCTGGCGCTGCCCGGCATCATCGCCGGCTCGATCTTCACCTTCTCGCTGACCTTGGGCGATTACATCATTCCGCAGATCATCGGTTCGTCCCGGCTGTTCATCGGCCAGGCGGTCTATGCCCAGCAGGGCACGGCGGGCAACATCCCGCTCGCCGCCGCCTTCTCCGTCGTGCCGATCGTCATCATGGGCCTCTATCTCTGGATGGCCAAACGACAGGGAGCCTTCGATGCGCTCTGATAGAAACGCCTCCGCCCCCCTCGGCCTGAAGGTCGCCGCCGGTCTCGGCCTCGCCTTCCTGCACCTGCCGATCCTGCTCATCTTCCTCTATGCCTTCACCACGGAGGAGAAGAGCTACCAGTTCCCGCCGCCGGGCTACACGCTGCAATGGTTCGCAGTGGCCTGGAACCGGCCGGATGTCTGGGAAGCCATGGGCCTTTCGGTCCGCGTCGCCTCGATCTCGACGGCTGTCGCCCTGGTGCTCGGCACGCTCTGCGCCGCCGCCGTCAGCCGCACGAAATTCTTCGGCCGGGAAACGGTCTCGCTGCTCGTCATCCTGCCCATCGCGCTGCCCGGCATCATCACCGGCATCGCGCTGCGCTCGGCCTTTTCCTTCGTGGAGATGCCCTTCTCGTTCTGGACCATCGTGCTCGGCCACGCGACCTTCTGCGTCGTGGTCGTCTATAACAATGCGGTGGCCCGCTTCCGCCGTATCTCCGGCTCCCTGATCGAAGCCTCGATGGATCTCGGTGCCGACAGTTTCCAGACCTTCCGCTACATCATCCTGCCGAATATTGGCACGGCGCTGCTTGCCGGCGGCATGCTCGCCTTCGCGCTGTCCTTCGACGAGGTGATCGTGACGACCTTCACCGCCGGCCAGCAATCGACCCTGCCGATCTGGATGCTGGAAGAGCTCGTGCGCCCGCGCCAGCGGCCGGTGACGAATGTCGTCGCCATGTTCGTGGTGCTCGTCACCTTCCTGCCGATCCTCGGCGCCTACTACCTCACCCGCGATGGCGATCAGGTCGCCGGCGGCGGCAAATAACCCAACGATAGGGAGAACGTTCATGGACACCCAGATGCTGATTGGCGCGCGCTTCGAAGCCGGCACCGAGGCGGAAGAGCATATTCTCAACCCGAAGACCGGCGGCAAGATCGTCGATCTGCCCGAGGCGTCCTACGCCCAGATCGACGCCGCCGTCGACGCCGCTGAAAAGGCCTTCGTCTCCTGGGCGACGACGACGCCCGCCGAACGCTCCGGCTATCTTCTTCGCATCGCCGACGCCATCGAGAAGGACGCCGACGCCTTCGCCGCGCTGGAATCGCTGAACTGCGGCAAGCCGATCAATTCCGCCCGCAATGACGAACTGCCGGCCATCGTCGACTGCTGGCGCTTCTTCGCCGGTGCGATCCGCACGCTGCAAGCCCCCGTCGCCGCCGAATACCTGCCCGGCTTCACCTCCATGGTGCGCCGCGACCCGATCGGCATCGTCGGCTCGATCGCGCCGTGGAATTATCCGCTGATGATGATGGCCTGGAAGCTGGCGCCGGCCATTGCCGGCGGCAACACCGTCGTCTTCAAGCCTTCTGAGCAGACGCCGCTGACGGCGCTCAAGATGGCGAAACTGCTCGCGGATATCCTGCCGGAGGGCGTGGTCAACATCGTGCTCGGCCGCGGCGAGACGGTCGGCAATGCGCTGATCAACCATCCGAAGATCAACATGGTATCGATCACCGGCGACGTGGCGACCGGCAAGAAGGTGCTGGCCGCCGCCGCCAAGACCGTCAAGCGCACCCATCTGGAGCTCGGCGGCAAGGCCCCGGTCGTCGTCTTCGACGATGCCGATCTCGAATCCGTCGTCGCCGGCATCCGCGCCTTCGGCTATTACAATGCCGGCCAGGACTGCACGGCCGCCTGCCGCATCTATGCGCAGGACGGCATCTACGAAAAGCTCGTTGCCGACCTCTCGGCCGCCGTCTCCACCATCAAGTATAACGATCCCGACGACACGCTGAACGAGATCGGTCCGCTGATCTCCAAGCGCCAGCGCGACCGCGTCGCAAGCTTCGTCGAGCGCGCCGCCGAAGTGAAGCATATCGAGATCACCGCCGGCGGCCGCACCGGCAGCGACGAGGGTTACTTCTTCCAGCCGACGGTCGTCTCCGGCGCGACACAGGACGACGAGATCGTGCGCCGCGAGGTGTTCGGCCCTGTCGTCTCCGTCACGCGCTTCTCCGAAGCCGAGCAGGCGATCAACTGGGCCAATGACAGCGACTATGGCCTCGCCTCCTCCGTCTGGACGAAGGATATCGGCAAGGCGATGAAGGCGGCCTCGCGCCTGCAATACGGCTGCACCTGGATCAACACGCATTTCATGCTGACCACCGAAATGCCGCATGGCGGTGTCAAACAGTCGGGCTACGGCAAGGACATGTCGATCTATGCGCTCGAGGACTACACCGCCGTGCGCCACGTCATGATCAATCACGGCTGATCCTCCCCGCCGCCGGGCAATTCCGGCGAAACTGCGAAGCGGTTTTGCGTGCGGAATTGCAAAGAGTAAGCGCGGCCACCTTCCGGGGCGTCCTCCACGTCCCGGAACTTTTTTGCCTTTCATGCGTCTTATCTGCGATCAATTCGGAGACAAGACCATGCTGAAATGGGCCCTGATTTTTCTCGTTATTTCGCTGATCACCGGCTTCCTCGGCTTCTCCGGCGTTTCCGCCGCCACCGCCACCGTCGCCAAGGTGCTCTTCGCGATCGCACTCATCATCTTCCTGATCTTCCTGGTGCTTGCATTGACAGCAGGCAGCCTCGTGTTTTGAGTGCAAATCATCCCCAGCCACTGTTGCGCCCACGCAACAGTGGCGAAATCATGACTACAACAGTCATATAATATTTTGCAGCGCACGGAATCCTGATAAAAACGGTCATCTTATAGATCGTCCCATCAGAAAGTGACCCGCATGCAAAACCGCACCCGCACGCTGCTCCGGCTGGCGCTCGCCGGAACCTCTCTCCTGACGCTGGCCGCCATGGCTTCGGCACAGGACCAGGCCGCGACCGCCGATAACGGCGCGACCGTTCTCGAAGAGGTCGTGGTCAACGGCGGCAGCGGCGGCGTCATCACCGCGGACGGCTATGTCGGCAAGAGCAGCGCGACGGGCGCCAAGACCGACACGCCCTTCGTCCAGACGCCCCAGTCGGTCTCTTCGGTCACCAAGGACCAGCTGGAAGACCGCAAGCCGCAGAACCTTCTCGACGCCGTCTCCTATACGCCGGGTGTGCGGGTTGGCGGTTATGGTTTCGATCCGCGCTTCGACAGCTTCACGCTGCGCGGTTTCGACATGACCTATATCGGCATTTTCCGCGACAACCTGCGCCAGCCCGGCGCCGGATCTTCCCTGTTCAAGACGGAGCCTTACGGCCTGGAAGGCGTGTCGATCCTGCGCGGCCCGTCTTCCGCACTCTATGGCCCGGCCGGCGCGGGCGGCCTTTACAATCTCGTCAGCAAGCGCCCGACGGAAGAGGCTCTTCGCGAGGTGGAGGTCCAGTACGGCACCCACAACCGCTACCAGGGCCAGTTCGACGTTTCCGGACCGATCAATGAGGAAGACCCCTTCTACTATCGCCTGACAGGCTTGTTGCGTAGCTCCGACACCGAGCAAGTCGGCGTTCCCGACGACCGCGCCTATATCGCACCGGCCTTCACCTGGAAGCCGGATGAAGACACCAAGCTGACCATTCTGGGCGAATATTCCCGCACCAAGACCGGCGGCACGGCGGCCTACTATTTCGACGGCACCGAGGTGAGCGATTTCTTCGCTGGCAACCCCGCCTTCAATGATTCCATCCAGAACCAGGGCCGTATCGGCTACGAATTCGAACATCGCCTGAACGACACCTTCGTCTTCCGCCAGAACGCGCGCGCCTCGTGGCTGAATGTCGATGCGGACTGGGCCTTCGCCTACCAGCCGAACGCCGTCGATCCCACGCTGCTCGACAGCAGCGCCGGCAGCTTCGAGGAATGGCTGAACACCTATACGGTCGATAACCAGCTCGAAGCGAAGTTCGATACCGGCGCGCTCGAGCACACGATGATCGGTGGCATCGACTTCACCAAGATCTACTGGAAATCGCTCAACGGCTACGGCTCGACGCCGCCGCTCGACACGAAGAACCCGACGGCCGGCCGGCCGACCGATCCGATCGCCTTCCAGACGAAGAGCGTACAGGACCAGCTCATCACCGGCGTCTATCTGCAGGACCAGATTCGCTACGACGCCCTCACCTTCACACTGGGCGGCCGCTACGACTGGGTTTCGACGGATACCGACAACACGGATCTCGCCTCCGGCGCGTTGGATACCATCAACCAGAAGGACCGCGCCTTTACCTGGCGTGCAGGCGTGACCTACGAAACGCCTTGGGGCATTACCCCCTATGCCACCTATTCGACCGCCTTCTCTCCCAATGCAGGCGTCAACCAGGAAACCGGCAACCCGTTCAAAGCGACGGAAAGCGAGCAGGAAGAAGTCGGCGTGAAGTACCTGCTGCCGGACAGCAACACGCTGCTGACGGCTGCGCTCTTCAACATCGACCAGTCGAACAGCCTCTATTACGAGGTCGTCGACCTGCCGAGCGGCCCGGCGAACATTCAGGTGCAGCGTGGCGAGATCCGCTCGCGCGGCTTCGAATTCGAGGCGAACACCTCGCTGGACAACGGCCTCTCGCTGATCGCGTCCTATAGCTACACGCAGACCGAAATCCTGGACGGCCCGACCGGCACGATCGGAAACGAAGTGTCCTCCGTGCCGCGCCACATGGCATCGCTCTGGGCGCATTACGACATGCCGGAAGATGGCCCGCTGAGCGGCCTTGGGCTGGGCGCCGGTGTCCGCTTCCTCGGCGCAAGCTATGGTGACGACGCCAATATCAGCAAGAACAAGTCGCGCGCCCTCGTCGATGCCGCGATCGATTTCGATTTCTCGGCTATCAACAAGGACTACGAAGGCCTGAAGCTCCAGGTCAACGCGACGAACCTGTTCAACCGGCAGGACTCCGTTTGCTCGGCCGGCTATTGCTACCGCGATCAGGGCCGCACGGTCATCGGCAGCCTGAAATATTCGTGGTAAGCCCTTGACGACGCTCTCCTCAGGGGACCGCGACACCGCTTTCAGGCCTGATGGCCTGAAAGCGGTGTTTACCGGTGAACATGCCTGGTGCGGCGAGAAGATGATGCTCTCGTCGGACCTCGAGGGCGCGATACCGCTTGCCGATTTCCTGACAGGGAGCGGCTTTTCCGAAACGCTCGACCGGTTCGCCGCAGGCTACGGCAATGCGGACCGGCGCGCGGCGGCCTCCTTCTGGTCGCTCTATTATTTCTCGACCCTGACCATCCCCTATATCATCGCGCGCCGGGCCGAACGCGCGCTGCCGATCGCGTTCGATCAGATGACCATCGCCATCGGCGATGACGGCCTGCCGCGCGCCTTCGGCCTGCCGCATGAGGGGGACTGGAGCGAGGGCGACGATCTCCTCGGCTTCATCACGCCGCTGGTCGACGCACACCTTGCTCGTGCCGTGGCGCTCCTCAAGGAAAAATCCGGCATCGCGCCGAAACTCGCCTGGAACAACGCCGCCGTCTATATCGACTATGCCTTCAACGTGACGGACCGCGCGCCGCCGGAAGGCGACGATCCCTGGCCTTCGCGCCCGCTCTTCGACTGCCCGCTGCTGGCCAACGGCAGCCGCAACCCTTTCCACGGATGCCTGCGCCACGAACTCGACGCCGGCACCACGCAGTGTCGCCGAAAGGTCTGCTGCCTGCGCTACATGCTGCCGGGCATTCCCGGCTGCGGTGAACTCTGCGCCCTGCCTGAACTGAGAAAGCCCGAACCCCGAAAGCAATGACCATGCGCATCCTCGCCTTCCTCGCCGCCGCCTTCCTGCTGGTCGCCGCCCTGCCCCTTCGCGCGGAGGTGCACTATCCACTGACCGTCAAGGATGCGCTCGGCCGCGACGTAACCATTCCGGCACAGCCGAAGGCGATCCTCCTCGGCAGCGGTTTCAATCTGGTGGCGCTGTCGCTGATCCATCCCGATCCGGTGAGCCTGCTTGCCGGCTGGGCCAGCGACATGAAGGGCGACAACCCGGAAATCTACGCCCGTTTCAAGGACAAGTTCCCCGCCATCGAGCAGGTGCCGATCATTGGCGACGGTATCACCATGTCCTTCGAGGCGACCCTCTCGCTGAAGGCCGATCTCGCCATCCTCGCCAACTGGCAGGCCGACACCGAACTCGGCAGGCAGGCGATCGGCTATCTCGAACAGACCGGCGTTCCCGTCGTCGTCGTCGACTTCAATAGCGATGCGCTGAACAACACCGCCGGCAACATGCGCCTGCTTGGCAGGGTGCTGAACCGCGAGGAGCAGGCCAATGCCTTCGCCGATTTCTACAACGCCCGCGTCAAGCGCATCCGCGATCGCGTGGCAGACCATCCGGAGCCCGGCCCGAGCGTGCTGATGGACGCGTTCCCGAACCCGGAAAAGTGCTGCTATGCCTATGGCACCGGCGGCCTCGGCGCCTTCATCGCCATCACCGGCAGCCGCAACATCGCCGAAAGCCTGCCGGCGCAGGGTGGCATCGTCAATCTGGAATTCATCGTCGCGGCGGAGCCGGATGTCTATATCGCGACGGCCTCGCCGGGCGGCACCTACAGTACCTTCTCCGTCGGCCCCGGTGTGGATCCCGCCGAAGCGCGCGAGACGCTCGGCCGCGCCGTGAAAGGCCCCATGCTGTCAGGCCTGAAGGCTGTGAAGGAAGAGCGCGTGTACGGCCTGTGGAACTTCTTCAACGCCGTGCCGCTCAACGTGCTCGCCGCCGAAGCCTTCGCCCACTGGCTGCGCCCGGACCTCTTTGCCGATGTCGATCCCGATGCGACACTGAAGGAAATCAACGAAAAGTTCGCCGCCGTGCCCTTCGACGGCGCCTATTGGATCGCGCTCAAGCCGAATTGAACGGCTCCACCCTTCCGGTGATCCGCCGCGCAGGCTATATCATGCCCAGGAGGACCTGAATGATCTGGGCATTTGCGGTTGCGGCGGCGGCCATTCTTTATCTCGCACTGCGCTTCCGGCGGTTTCAGAGCTGGGTCGAGCCCGTCCTCACCATCGTCGTGGCCATCGGCCTTGCCGCCGCCCTGCTCATCTGGTTCGTCGAGGACCGCAGCCCGTCCGGCACGGTCGCTACCCCCACCGCCGAGACCCCGGCGCTGTCGGCCGATGTCGTCACGCTCTCCGAAATGCAGGCGACCGTCGGCCAGCCGAAGACCAGCTACCGCGTCACCGGCCAGGTGACGAACAGCGGCACGGTGCCGATGCAATCCTTCTGGCTGGACGTGGTGTTCTCCGATTGCCCCGCCGGCACCTGCCGCGAGGTCGGGCGCGACGATGCGCTCATCGTGTTGCGCGTGCTGCCGGGGGAAAGCGCCGATTTCTCGACCTTCGCCGTCTTCCCCGGCAGCGATCTCACGCCCATCACGGCGCCGAAATTCGACTACGGCGTCAGGAACGTGCGCGCCCTCACCCGTTAAAGGGCGGCCAGAACGTCGGCGGTCCTGAGCACCGTGGCGAACTCGTGCCGCAGGGTCGCGATATGGGTGCGGTGGACATCGCGCGCGGCAATCGTGCCGCCGGCGCCGTCCGGCAGGTCGAAGCAATCGCAGGCATCCTCCACGAGCAGAACCCGATAGCCCATATTGGCGCCGACGCGCACGCTGGTCGATACGCACATATCCGTCGAAATGCCGAACAACACGACCGTATCGACGCCGAGGCGGCGCAGGCGCAGATCGAGATCCGTGCCGATGAAGGCGGCGTTGACGCTCTTGCGCACCAGCGGCTCATCCGCTTGCGGCTCGAAGCCGGGGCGCAGCGCGTTGCCGGGGTTTTCACGGCGCAGCGTCGAGTTCGGCTCCGCGCTGTCGTGGCAGACATGGATGACCGGCCGGCCGGCGCCGCGCCAGGCGGCAAGAAGCGCAAGGCCATTCTCGTCCAGCCTGTCGTTCCAGCGCGACGCCCAGGGCGCGGCATCGAAAGCCTGCTGCATGTCGATCGGGATCAGGACGGCATTGTGGGGTAGGGTCGGCATCGGTTTCTCCTTGAAGCGATACCAGACGAATAGTTGCTTTTCCGTCCGGTTTCGCGCAGCAAGGAGACGGAGTGCCGGACGATCGTCCGGCCGGAGGAGAATTTTCCGGATGAACGAGCTTGATGAGAAGGACAGATTGCTCATCGCCGCCCTTCGCGCCGATGCCCGCCAGAGCCTCGTGGAGCTCGCGCGCCACACCGGCCTTTCGCGCAGTGCCGTGCACGAGCGCATCCGGCGGCTGGAGGCGAAGGGCGTGATCGCCGGCTATACGGTGAAGCTTGGCATCGACAGGGACCGCGCCGGTGTGGAAGCGCTAATCGCCGTCGGCTTCCAGCAGGGCCGCAACTGCGACCATATCGTGCCGCATCTCACCGGTATCCCCAATGTCGTGACCTGCTGGTCGCTCGCGGGGCCGACGGATCTGATGCTGCTCGTCGAATGCACGTCCAATGCCGAACTGGACACGGTGCGCCGCCAGATCGCGACGACGCCGGGCATCGCGACCGTGCAGACACATGTCTCGCTGCGCACCCATTTCGATCGCCGCGCGGGCTAGGCAAATCAAAGGGATGGAGCGCTTCCGTGAATCAATGCACGAGAGCGCTCACCCATCCGTTCAGAAATAGATCTTGAACTTCTCGCGCACCGCCTGGTCCGTCGCGAAGTCGAAGAGCGGCCCGCCGGCCTCGGAGAGGATGCGGTTCTTGCGCTCGATGGCCTTCTGCACAAGGTCCGGCCGGCCGATCTCGGCCCATTCCTTCGGGCTCGTGCGGTCGGCGACGACGGGATAGACATATTCCGTCTGCATCAGCGACAGCGTCTGCGGGTCGCCGAGATAGTGACCGGGGCCATCGAGGCAGACGGAGCGCATCGTCTCCAGCGAGACGGAGTCTTCCGTGACATCGATGCCGCGCACGCAGCGCTGTACCTGGCCAAGCAGGTCATCGCCGAGCACGAGGCTTTCAAGGCAGAAGCCGAGCAGAGAGGCGTGCATGCCGACCGATTCATAGACCATGTTGAGGCCGGAAAGGCCCGCCATGACGTTGGAGATCGCCTGTTCCCAGCCGGCCTGCATATCGGGCAGTTTCGAATCAGCGATGCCGGCGGCGGCACCGCCCGGCAGGCCGTAGAACTGGTGCATCTGCGCGCAGCCGGCCGTCAGCAGCGCTTGCTCGCCCGAGCCGCCGGACATCGCGCCGGTTCTGAGATCCGAGACGAAGGGCCAGGTGCCGAAGATTGCCGGATGGCCGGGCGCCATGGCGTTGACATAGACGACGCCCGCGAGGCACTCGGCAACCGCCTGCACGATGGCCGTGGCGAGCGGCGCCGGGGCCGTCGCGCCCGCCTGCCCTGCCGAGAGCAGCAGGATCGGCATGCCGGCCCGGATGCAGGCCTCCATGGTGATGCAGCTCTCTTCGGCAAATTTCATCGGCGGCACGACGAAGCAGTTGGAGTTCGACACGAAGGGCCGCGCCCGCCACTTGTCCTCGCCGCCCGCCATCATGTGGATGAGGTCGAAGCAGCCGGCGACATGCGACGGATCGGAGAAGCTGGTGCCGACATGTTTGGACGTGCCGGCGCAGCAGCCATAGAGCGTGTTGATGTCCATCAGGAAATTGTCGGCCACGTCGCGGCAGACCATCGCGCGCTGGAAGAAATGGATGTTGTCGAGATGGTGCACGAGCTGGGCGGCGTTGAAGAGGTCCTTCGCCGTCGATTCGCGGTATTCCCGTTTCTCGACATCGACGATATGCACCGCAGCACCCGCCGTGCCGTAATAGACGCGCGTGCCCGACAATTCGAGGTCGTATTTCGGATCGCGGCCATGCAGCGTGATGTCGCGCGCTGCGATAGCCAGCATGTCCTCCACCAGCGCACGCGGGAAACGCAACCGCCCATCCTCGCCGAGGATGGCGCCGGCGCGGGTCATGATCTCCACGCCGGATTTCGGGGCATTGGCAAGGCCGATATTTTCCAGCGCATCGAGGGCCGCCTCGTGGATGCGGCGCACATTCGCATCCGTCAGCGGCTTGTACTGGCCGCCGGGCAGGCCCGGACGGATCGGCCGAACGTTTTCCGCGAGCGGCGCGGCACGCATGGCGACGCGGGCGGCGCGGCCGCCGGCGCGGCGGGAGGACAAGGTTGCTGCTTCACTCATGATCCGTCTCCCCCGCTCCCGCGGCAAGCATTCTGTTGATGAGGTCCCCCGACGCAGCGGCGGACAATTTAGCGAAACTGCCATCCTTGACGATGGCGTCCATCTGCTCGGCGATGGCCGCGTGGGTGACGCGGGCGATCATCGATCCGAGCGAAATGCGGCGCACACCCATGGCGGCAAGCTCGGGCACAGTGAGCTGGCGCAGCGGCCCGGCGGCCAGCGCATTGACCGGCGTCGACACCGACTGCACGACGCGGCGCAACTCCGCCTCGCCCGGCGGTACCGGCACATAGACGAGATCGGCGCCGGCCTTTTCGAAGGCCTGGATACGGCGGATCGCCTCGTCGAGATCATAGACGCCGTTCATCACGCCATCGGCGCGGGCACAGAGAATGAAGGGGCGGCCGAGCGAGCGGGCGGCATCGACGGCGGCGCGGATGCGCTCGACGGCAAGGTCGAACGCATAGGCCGGATTGCCGTCGACCATTTGCGTGTCTTCGATGGAGCAACCGGACAGGCCGACTTCGGCGGCAAGCCGGATCGTCTCGGCAACATCGTCAGGCGCATCGGCAAAGCCGTTCTCGAAATCGCCGGAGACGGGAAGCGGCGTGGCGCGCACGATGTCTTCCGCGTGCCTCAAGGATTCCTCGCGCGTCACCCGGCCCATATCCGGCCGGCCGAGCGTGAAGGCGAAACCGGCGGAGGTGGTGGCGAGCGCCACGGCGCCCAACGCCGCCATCATGCGGGCGGAACCGATATCCCAGGGGTTCGGGATGACGAAGCAACCCGACTGATGCAGGTCGTGGAAACGCTGGTGGCGTGCGGCAAGACTGGTCATGCCCGCACCCTCTCCGACTTCGGATCGTACATCGGCACGAGCGAGGCTTCCGCCTTCACGCGTGTGCCGGCGATCTCGACCTCGTAGCTCGAGGCCAGCACATCCGCCTCGCTTTCTCCGGCGCAAGGCACATAGCCCATGCCGATGGCGCCGCCGAGGAAATGGCCGTAATTGCCCGAGGTGATGGTCGAGACGATCTGGCCGTCTCGCACCAGCGCCTCATTGTGGAAGAGCAGCGGCTCGGCATCGGTCAGCTTGAACTGCACCATGCGGCGCTTCAGCCCCTCCTCCTCCTTGCGCAGCACCGCATCACGGCCGATGAAATCGCCCTTCTTGGTACGCACCGCAAAGCCGAGGCCAGCTTCCAGCACATGGTCCTCGTCGGTGATATCGTGGCCGAAATGGCGGAAGGCCTTTTCGATGCGGCACGAATCCAGCGTATGCAAGCCACAGAGCTTCAGACCGACATCGGCCCCCGCTTCCTCCAGCGCCTCGAAGACATGCGCGGTCTGGTCGGTGGAGACATAAAGCTCCCAGCCGAGTTCGCCGACATAGGTGACGCGGTGTGCGCGGGCGAGGCCCATGCCGATCTCGATCTCGCGCGCCGAAGCGAAGGGATGCGCCGCATTAGAAAAATCGTTCGGGCTGACCTTCTGCACCAGATCGCGCGCCTTCGGCCCCATGACGCAGAGCACGCTTTCCGCCGCCGTCACATCCGTGATGACGACGAACTCGTCCTTCAGATGCTTGCGCAGCCAGGCAAGGTCGCGCTGGAGTGTCGCGCCGGGCACGACGAGGAAGAAGGCCGTCTCCGAAAGACGCGTCACCGTCAGGTCGCTCTCGATGCCGCCACGGGCGTTGAGCATCTGGGTATAGACGATCTTGCCAGGCGCGACATCCATCTGGTTGGCGCACAGCTTTTGCAGGAAGGCCAGCGCATCGCGGCCCTCCACGCGGATCTTGCCGAAGGAGGTCATGTCGAACAAGCCGACGCCGTTGCGGACTGCGAGGTGTTCTTCCTTCTGGTTCTCGAACCAGTTCTGCCGCTTCCAGGAATAGCGGTATTCCCGCTCCTGCCCCTCTTTGGCGAACCAGTTGGCGCGCTCCCAGCCGGCGACTTCGCCGAAGACGGCGCCACGCGCCTTCAGGTGCTCATGCAGCGGCGAGCGCCGCACGCCGCGCGCCGTCGCCATCTGGCGGTAGGGGAAATGGTCGGCATAGAGCAGGCCAAGCGTTTCGGAGACGCGATCCTTCAGATAGGTGCGGTTGCGCTGGAAGGGCTGGGCGCGGCGGATATCGACCTCCCAGAGATCGAAGGGCGCCTCGCCATCGTTCATCCACTGCGCCAGCGCCATGCCGGCGCCACCGGAGGAGACAATGCCAATGGAATTGTAGCCGGCGGCGACCCAATAGCCCTTCAGCTGCGGCGCTTCACCGAGATAGTAGCGGTCGTCGGGCGTAAAGCTTTCCGGTCCGTTGAAGAAGGTGTGAATGCCGGCGGTTTCCAGCATCGGCAAACGGTTGATGGCGTTTTCGAGGATCGGCTGGAAGTGATCGAAATCCTCCGGCAATTGGTCGAAGCAGAAATCTTCCGAAATGCCGTCCATGCCCCACGGCTTGGCCTTCAGCTCGAAGGCGCCGATCAGCATCTTGCCGGCATCCTCCTTGTAATAGGTGCATTCGTCGGGAACGCGCAGCACCGGCAGGCGCTGGAGGTTCGGGATCGGCTCGGTGACGATGTAGAAATGCTCGCAGGCATGCAGCGGCAGCGTCACGCCGGACATATCGGCCAGTGTGCGCCCCCACATGCCGGCGGCGTTGACGACATTCTCCGTCTCGATGGTGAAGGTCTCGCCGTTCTGTTCGCAGGTCACGCCGGTGACGCGGCCGTCCTTGGTGACGACGGAGGTCACCTTGACGTTCTCGATGACGGTCGCGCCGTTCTGCCGCGCGCCCTTTGCCAAGGCCATCGCGATATTGGCCGGATCGCACTGGCCGTCGAGCGGCAGATGCACGGCCGCCTTCACATCCGCCGTGTTGAGGTGCGGATACATCGCCTTCACCTCGTCGACGGAGATTTCGCGCACATCGACATCGAAGGCGCGGGCGAGCGAGGCCTGACGGTAGATCTCTTCCTTGCGCTCTTCCGTCAGCGCGACCGTCATCGAGCCGCACTGGCGCATGCCCGTGCCGATGCCGGTCTCGGCCTCGAGCTTGGTGTAGAGATCGGCGGAATATTTGGCGAGCCGCGTCATGTTCTGCGAGGCGCGCAGCTGGCCGATGAGGCCGGCGGCATGCCAGGTGGTACCCGACGTCAGCTGCTTGCGCTCCAGCAGCACCACATCCGTCCAGCCGAGTTTGGCCAGATGGTAGGCGACCGAGCAGCCGGAGACACCGCCGCCGATAATGACGGCTCTCGCCTTGGAGGGAATGGGTTTGCTCATGCGCGCAGTCTTTCATTGTTCGGGTCGAAGAGCGGGCCGTCGGGCTGGACCACCGCCTTGAAACGCTCACCGTAGATTTCCACCTCGATTTCCGTGCCCGGCACGGCAAGCTCAGCCCTCAGCATGCCGAGCGCGATGGATTTGCCGACGCGATAGCCCCAGTTGCCGGAGGTCGTCTCGCCGACCACCTTGCCGCCATGCCAGAGCGTCGACATGTAGGGCGCATCGCACTCGCCGGCCTCCACCGTCAGCGTCACAAAGCGCTTGGTCACGCCCTGCTGCTTCTCCCGCTCCAACGCCGCCTTGCCCTTGAAATCGGGTTTCGCCCAATCGACGAAACGGTCGAGGCCGCCTTGCAGGATCGTGTAGTCGGTCGAAAGATCGCCCTTCCAGGCGCGATAGCTCTTCTCGATGCGCAGGCTGTCCAGCGCCTCCATGCCGAAGGGTTTCAGGCCATGCTTCTGGCCGGCGGCCCAGACGGCATCGAAGATCACGGCAGTATCTTCCACCTTCGTATGGATTTCCCAGCCAAGCTCGCCGGCAAAGGAAACGCGCACCAGCTGGCACCAGCGGCCGGCGATCTGGCAGCTCTGATGCGTCAGCCAGCCCTTGGAAAGGTCGGCATCGGTGACATCCGCGAGAATGGCGCGGGACTTCGGGCCGGACAGGATCTGACAGGAGAAGTTTTCCGTCACGTCGTCGATGGTAAAGGCGGTATCCTTGGGCAAGTGCTTTTGCAGCCATTCGAAATCGTGCCACTGGGCGGTCGCGGCGGTGATGAGGAAGAAGAAATCCTCGTCCAGCATCATGACCGACATTTCCGTGACGATGCGGCCCTTGTCGTCGGAGAAATAGGCAAGGCCGATGCGGCCGGGTTTCGGCACCTTGCCGGTGATGAGGGATGAGAGCCAAGCCGTCGCCCCCTCGCCCTTCACGCGGAAGCGCGAGAAGCCGGGAAGATCGAGAATGCCGGCGGCCTCGGTGACGGCGCGGCACTCCGCCTCGATGCGCGGCCGCCACGGCCCCTCGCGGTTCCAGGTCTGGGTCGACTGCTCCGAGAGATCATCGCCCGGCGCTGCATACCAGTTGGCGCGCTCCCAGCCGTTATAGGGTTTGAACTGCGCGCCGAGTGCCTTGATGCGGTCATGGATCGGCGAGAGCTTCCGGTCGCGACCGGCCGGCCAGGCGTGCTTGGGGAAGTGCATGGCATATTCGTGGCCATAGATTTCCATGCCCTTGGCGACGCAATAGTCCTTGTCGGCGGCAAAGGACGTGTAGCGACGCGGATCGCAGGACCACATGTCCCACTCCGTCTCGCCTTCCGTTACCCATTCGGCCAGCACCTTGCCGGCACCGCCTGCCTGGCAGATGCCGAAGGTGAAGACGCAGGCCTCGAATGCGTTCGGCACGCCGGGCATAGGGCCGAGCAGCGGATTGCCATCAGGCGCATAGGGGATCGGGCCGTTGATCATGCGCGACAGGCCTGCGGTGCCGAGGATCGGCACGCGCTCGACGGCGTCGTTCAGATACCATTCGAGACGGTCGAGATCGTCGGGGAAAAGCTGGAACGAGAAATCGTCGGGCATCGGATCATCAGGCGTCACCCAATGCGCCTTGCAGTTCCGTTCATAGGGGCCGAGATTCATGCCCGTCTTTTCCTGACGGAGGTAATAGGAGCTGTCGACGTCGCGCAGCAGCGGCAGCTTGTGGCCCGCCTCGCGCGACCAGGCGGCCAGTTCCGGGATTTCCTCGAACAGCATATATTGATGGCTCATCACCATCATCGGCACATCGCGGCCGAACCATTTCCCCACCTCGCGGGCATAATAACCGGCGGCGTTGACGACCTTCTCGCAGCGGATCTCGCCCTGCGGCGTGGAGATCACCCATTCGTCGCCCTCGCGGCGCGCGCCGGTGGCCGGGCAGAAGCGGAAGATCTTCGCGCCCATATCGCGCGCGCCCTTAGCGAGCGCCTGGGTCAACTGCGCGGGGTCGATGTCGCCGTCATAGGGATCATAGAGTGCGCCGGTCAGGTCATGCGTTTCGAGGAAAGGATATTTCGAGCGCATCTCGTCGGGCGAGAGGATATCGAGGTCCATGCCCTGATAGCGCCCCATGCCGACGACGCGCTTGAGCTCCTGCAACCGCTGCTTGGAATGGCCGAGGCGGATCGAGCCGGTGACGTGGTAGTTCATGGGGTAATCGACCAGATCGCCCAGCTCGCGATAAAGCGATGCCGAATAGCGCTGCATGTTCATGATCGACCAGGAAGACGAGAAGGTCGGCACGTTGCCGGCGGCATGCCAGGTCGAGCCGGCAGTCAGCTCGTTCTTTTCCAGCAGCACGCAATCCGTCCATCCGGCCTTGGCTAGATGATACAGCGCCGACGCCCCGATGGCACCTCCACCGATGATGACGACACGGGCATGGCTTGGCAGTGCAGACATTCTTTTCCCCTTCGTTGCCCCGGATTTGTGGCAACCAAAGGCCTTTGCGGCAAGCGGGCGAAAATCGCTTTATTAATCGACAGTACCGATTACACTTCCGTCAAACACTCGGAAAAACACGGCGCATTCATGCAGATCGTTCTGATTGAGACATTCCTCGACCTGATGGAAACCCGCAACTTCAACCGGACGGCGGAGCGGCTGAACATCACGCAATCGACGGTCACCCATCGCATCAATGCGCTGGAGGCGCTGTTTGCGCGAAAACTCTTCGCCCGCAACAAGGGCGGCACGCAGCCGACCGCCGCCGGCCTGCGCTTTCTCGACCACGCGAAAGCCCTACAACATCAATGGCATGAGGCGACGCGCGCGGTGGAGACGGCCGGCGCCTACGAACGCTCGATGCGCATCGGCCTGCAGCATGATCTGGCCGCCCATTATGCCGGTGACTGGCTGGCGGCGGTGCGCAAGGAATTGCCGGGAACCTCGATCTATCTGGAAGTGGACTATTCCAGCCAGATGAACCGCGATCTCGGCGCGGGAGACCTCGATCTCGCCATCCTCTTCACGCCGCATTACCTGCCCGACCTGCACTACGAGCGTATCGGCGACGTGCATTACGAGATGGTGAGCAACAAGGTGAGCCGGATCGAGGATGTGCGGCCGGAGGACTATATCCAGGCCGTCTATTCCCCCGCCTTCGACCGGCTGCACCGGCAGGCCCATCCGGCGCTTTCCACCGCGCCGATCGCCAGCGGCGAGACGACGGCGATCCTGGCCCTGATGCAGAAACTCGGCGGCTCGGCCTTCGTGACGGAGGCGGATGCGAAACGGCTACTGCGAACTGGCGCCGTCAGCCGCGTGGGAGGCGCCGAGCCGATCGCCCAGGCCGTCTATGCCGCCGTCAACGTGCGCACCCGCCACGCCCACCAGCACCGGCGCATCATCGCCGTGCTCCAGGCGCTGCTTGCGGCATGAGGCATTGAAACCAACAGGCGCGATGCCTATTAACGGGCAAACCGCACCCAACGAAGGAATCGCCCATGGCCGCCCGCGACCGCTATTCGCGCAAACTCGAATGCGCCATGTGCGGCAATTCCGGCTATGCTGAAGTCTCGGAAGACGACATGCCGACGCGCAAGGACCCGGATTTCAAGATCGACGCGCTGCCGCCGGGCTTCCTCACGGAGCGCCCGTCGAAATATCCAGACAGGCACATGATCCGCTGCCGCTGCGGCCACATCTTCAAGTTCCAGCAGAAGACGGTCTATGCCGAGGGGGGCGAGCCCCGGCGGCGATAACCCCTACCCCCGCCCGACGAACGGCATGTTGGTCGCCATCACGGTCATCGTCAGAACATTCGCGTCCAGCGGCAGGCTCGCCATGTAGATCACGGCCTCGGCGACGTGCTTGACTGACATGGTCGGTTCGCTCGCGACCTCGCCGTTCGCCTGCAACACGCCGGCATTCATCTTCGATGTCATGTCGGTGGCGGCGTTGCCGATATCGATCTGGCCGCAGGCGATGTCGTATTTGCGCCCGTCGAGCGCCGTCGATTTGGTGAGGCCGGTGATGGCGTGTTTCGTCGCTGTGTAGGGCGCGGAATTCGGGCGCGGCGCGGTCGCGGAAATCGAGCCGTTGTTGATGATGCGCCCGCCGCGCGGCGCTTGCGCCTTCATGATCCGGAAGGCATGCTGGGTGCAGAGGAAGGCGCCCGTGAGGTTGGCGGCGAGGATGCTCGACCATTCCTCGAAGGGAATGTCCTCCAGCAGGGCCGGCGACACATTGGAGCCGGCATTGTTGACGAGTACGTCGAGCCGGCCGAATTCCCGCTTCACCGCCTCGAACGCCGCAGCAACGTCGTCCGGCTTGCCGACATCGCAGGCGATGGCACGGACCGCATTGCCGGTCTCACCGGAAATATCCGCCGCCGCCTTTTCCAGCACGTCCGCACGACGGCCGGTGATGACGACCCGATATCCCTCCGCACTCAGGCCCCGCGCAATGGCAAGGCCTATGCCCGTGCCACCACCCGTCACCAGTGCGATCCTGCCGTTGCCGGTTTTGCCCCAATCGGTCATGTCAGCCCTCCGCCGCTCTCATCCTGCCCTGTCACGCCCGGCGCGCGGAACGCGACCATTCGTACATCCAGGCCGAAAACGGCGGAAGCAGTACGGAGCGACGGCGCAGCCGGGGCGTGCCCGTTCTACGACGTGTTTCCACGCTTGACCAGCAAGGCGGCGCGGCTGTCTCGCAGGGAGCAGTCCGCCGATCTCACAATCAGGAATGCAGATGGATTCGCTCGCGGCGTTCACGCATCGCCACAAGCTCCTGTTCGATATGGATTTTTCGCGCCTCGTCCATCGCGGCTGCGATGGTCTGGCCGATCACGCGCACGCAGTGCTCGGACAGCGGCTCCGAGAGCCCATGGCATTCTGCTGCATGAATTTTGTCGAGTGCGCCGGCAAGAAGCCGCGCATAGTCTTCCGGTTTGCGACCCATGTTCCCCACCTTTTTTGATTATGCCCACAGAAAACCACACAATGCGGCAAAAAGCCACACATTTCTCACATGCCAAATGAAAATAATTGTGGGGATTCACAGGACCTTTCGGCGCTGGAATGCTGGAAAACGAGATTGTTCAGAAATGACGCAGGGGCGCGCCGGAAAACCTCATCCGGCGGCAGGAAACACGATCTCGGCCTGAAAGCCGTCGATGCGGCCCGGCACGGGCGAGGTCAGCACAAGGTTTGCCCGCATCTGCTGAAGCAGGCGGTCGGCAATGGAAAGGCCGAGACCGGAGCCTGCTGCCGTGGTTTTGCCTCGGGCAAACCGCTTGCGCACAGCCACAAGCTCCGCTTCGGAAAGCGGGAGTGAACCGTTGGAAATCCGCACATTTCCTTCGCCCGTCAGGTGGATTTCCACAGGCTCTTCGGTCCTTCCGTGCAGCAGCGCGTTCTCGATGAGGTTGCGCAGAACGATGGCAAAGGCGTCAGCCGTGCCCTCGTAAAGGCGCGGCGCGGCAAGCCTGTTCGTAAAATGGATACGGTCCGCATCCTCGCAGGCGCGCTGGAAATCTGTCACCACGACGCCGACGACATCGGTGATGTCGAATGTGGTTTCCGCAACGCCGATGCCCGCTTCGGCACGGGCGAGCTGGAGTAGCTTTTCCGTCAGCTTTGTGAGTTTTTGCAGCGAGGCCTCGATCTGCTGCGCACGCGCGCGCCTCGGGCTGTCCTTGAGTTCCGAAAGCAGAAGCTGCGTTTGCGCGAGCGCGCCGGCAATCGGCGTGCGCAGTTCATGCGCGCTGTTGGAGGTGAATTCCCGCTCGGCGGCGATGACGGCGCGCAGGCGTGAAAGCAGCAGGTTGACCGAGCGCAGGATCGGCTGGAGTTCGTGCGGCAGATGCGCCGCCTCGATGGCCGCGAGATTGCCGCCGTCCTTCTCCGCGATCGCCGCGCGCAGCAGTTCGACCGGCGCAAGCACGCGCCGCACGGCAAACCAGACGGCTGCGATGGTGATCGGCACGATCAGCAGCACCGGCAAAAGCAGGGCGAGCGATCCTTCGCGTGTCGCCTCCTCGCGCTCCTCGGCCGTGTCCTTGACCTGCACGAAGGTCGCGCCGTCGGCGGCCACCGCGGTATAGATGCGCCCGTCCTCGGCCTGCCAGAAGCCCTCCTTCAACGGCGCCTCGAATGGCTTCATCGTCGCGGAATGCGAATGCAGCAGGACACGGCCCGTCAGGTCACGCACCTGATAGGATAGATACTCCTCCTCGACAGGTGCGCGCAGCGCCTCGATGCGCTGGGGTTCGTCCGGATCGTCCCGACTTCTGAGATCGTCGAGCAGAAGCGGCGTCAGGCGCTCGGCCGTTTCCTGCAGGGCGCTGTCATAGATCTCGCCGAACTCGTCCTGCATGATCAGCGCACCGAAGCCGACCGCGACAAGCCATAGCGCCGTGATGGTGACCGTGACCCACAGCATCAGCCGGCCGGCGAGGCTTTGGTGTCTCGGGCGCGCCGCGCGGCGTGTGTTTGCGTCCTCCGTCATCGTCCCAGCCTGTAGCCGATGCCGCGCAGCGTCTCGACGCAATCCTTGCCGAGCTTCTTGCGCAGCCGGCTGACGTAGACTTCCACCGTGTTGCTCTCGATCTCCGAGCCGAAGGCATAGAGCGCCTCCTCGATCTCGCTCTTGGAGACGATGGCATCCGGACGGTTGGCAAGACGCGCCAGCACGGCCCATTCCCGGCCGGAGAGATCGACCGGCTTGCCGTCGCGCAGCACCCGGCGATCGGCAAGCTGGATGGAGAGCGCGCCGGTCTCCAAGACTGGAAGCGACAAACCGGCATAGCGCCGCGCCACGGCCAGCATGCGCGCACCGAGTTCGCCTAGATTGAACGGTTTGACGAGATAATCGTCCGCGCCGCTGTTCAAGCCTTCGATCCGGTCGGATATCTGGTCATGGGCCGTCAGGATGATGACGGGCGTCACCGCGCCGGCACGGCGCAGCTCCATCAGCAGCGTCAGCCCGCGGCCATCGGGCAGGCGCAGGTCAAGCAGGATGAGATCGTAATCGACCGCCCGCGCCGCCGCCCTGCCGTCATCCAGCGTCTGCATCCAATCGACCGCATGGCCGAGACCGGCCACGTAATCGCGCACCGCCTCGCCCAAAACGGCGTCGTCTTCGATCAAAAGGATTCTCAAGCCACACTCCCGAAACCGGGAGCCACAATAGGCATCACGCCTTTCGCTCGCAAGCACGCGTCAAATCCGCCAGCCGGTTGGGTCCGTCAGCTCGTCGCGCCAAGCCGGCAGGCCGAGACGAGATCGAGTGCGGGGTCGCGCACCTTGGTCTCCACCCGCATCATGCCGAGCACCGAGTGGAACAGGTTGTCGTGAGACTGCGGCTTCTTCGTTTCATCCCTCAGGCAATCCGCCGAATAGGCGGCCTTGGCGTCCTTGCCGAGCCACAGCACGAAGGGCACATGGGTCTGCTGCGGCGGTGCAATCATGTAGGGCGCGCCGTGCAGGTAGAGGCCGAATTCGCCGAGCGATTCGCCGTGGTCCGACATGTAGAGCATGGAGACGTCGAGCCGGTCCTGCTGGCCGGCCAGCCGGTCGATCACACCTGCGAGGATGTGGTCGGTATAGGCGATCGTGTTGTCATAGGCATTCACGATCTCCTCGCGCTGGCATTCGGAAAAATCCGCGCTGCGGCAATCGGGCTTGAAGCGCCTGAAGTCCTCGGGATAGCGCTGGGAATAGGCCGGGCCGTGGCTGCCGATCTGGTGCAGAACCAGCACCGTGTCGGTCTTCACCGATCCGATCCAGGCGTCGAGATCGCCGAAGAACACCTCGTCGCGGCATTCGCCGTTGCCGCAATAGCGCGGATCGCCGTCCTTGATGACCGAGCGTTCCTTCACGCGCGCAGCGATCTTCTTGCTACCCGTATTGTTGTCCCACCATTCCACGTTCACGCCGGCATGGGAGAGCACGTCGAGCAGGTTCTGGGTCGCGAGACCCTTGCGGTGCGAATATTCGGCACGGGTATAGACGGAAAACATGCAGGGCAGCGAGACGGCGGTCGCCGTGCCGCAGCTCGTCGTCTGCGGGAAATAGAAGATGTCCTTTTTCGCCAGTTCCGGATTGGTGTCCCGTTCATAGCCGCCGAGTGAAAAATTGTCGGCGCGCGCCGTTTCGCCGGCAACGACGATCATGAGGCGCGGCTTGCGCGTGGCGACCGGCCCATCGCTGACCCGCGCATCCTCTCCGAGCGGTGCCGCCACAATGTTGATGTCCCCGGACTCACCCACGGCGAACTGGACGGCGGTAACGAGCGGCACGAAGGGGTTCAGCGTTTCGAACCAATCGTGATGCGCGCGCACGGCCGCGGCATAGACGCGGGCATGCGAAAGGCCCGCGACGAGCGCGATGACCAGTGCGGGCGCGATGACGGCGAGATTGCCGCGCACCTTCCAGAGGAAGGGGCGGTGGCGCACCTTCACCCAGACAAGCAGCAGAATAGGCAGGATGCCGAAGACCAACATGTGCAGCACGAAGCCGGGGGTGATCATATGCCCCGCTTCGGCGCTGTTGGTTTCGGCGGCATTGCGGATCATCTCGACATCGATGACCACACCGAACTGATCCATGAACCAGGCGCCGGCGGCACTCGCCAGAATGAGAAGGATGAAGATCGGCTTCATCAGATATTTCACCGATACGGCAACACAGAGCGCAATGTAGAGGCAGGCGACGCCGATGGCGATGGAGGCGAACGTCGTCGGACGTCCCTCGAGATAAACCCAGCCCTTCGACCAGAAGCTCTGGTTGGTGATGGCCAGCAGATAGAGCGCCGTCAGGATGGCGACCGTGATGCTGCCGAGCTCTGGCCTCCATAGACCCTTGCGGCTCGTTGCTCCCGTGTTTTCGCGCATCGTCTTTCCCTTCCGTCATTCGCCGGCGCGTCGCAGGGGATGCGCCAGTCTGCCCGTCCCTGCCCCGGCAAGCTGACAGCAGGCTGAACGAAGCTGACGCGACGTTCAGCGTCCCGTCAGCTTCCGCCCCCATAAGACTTGGGACACTGCATGAGGTGACGTTTGAAATCGAAGCTGCTCAATCCGGGAACGCTGTTCGTGACCGCCTTGGTTGTCATGATCCTGGCAATCCCTTTTGCACAGGTGCAGCTCTCCCGAACGCGCGGCGCCGACGTGCCGCAAGTCATTCTCTGGCGGGCCGGCTGAAGCCGCTTTTTTCAACGCCTTCGTCTACTCCATCGTTCCCAAGGCAAAAACCGGTCGCTCGACAGCGTCCGCGTGCATCTTTTTGGCTTTCCTGAGAAACCGATTGCATTTCGCAATCGGATTTGCGACAAAAGGGCATAAAACGTGGAGGTCGTCATGAAACCGGTTCTCTATGCCCATCCCTTTTCCAGCTATTGTCAGAAAGTGCTGACAGCACTCTACGAGAACGGCACGGCGTTCGAGTACCGTCTGCTCGATCACAACGATCCGGAGACCCTTGCCGATTTCGAGCGGCGCTGGCCGATCAAGCGGTTTCCCATTCTCGTCGATGGCGACCACCAGGTGATGGAGGCGACCATCCTGATCGAATATCTCGATCTGCACTATCCGGGACCGGTGAGGCTCATTCCCGCCGATCCGGACAGGGCGATCGAGGTGCGCATGCTCGACCGTTTCTTCGACAACTATATTTCAACGCCGCAGCAGAGGATCGTCTTCAATGCCATCCGCGCGGAAGCCGACCGCGACCGCTATGGCGACAAGGAAGCGCGTGAGATGCTGGAACGCGCCTATGCCTGGCTCGACCGGCATATGGAGGGGCGCCTCTGGGCGTCAGGCGATACGTTTACGCTGGCCGATTGCGGCGCCGGCCCGTTCCTGTTCTATGCGGATTGGACCCATGCCATCGATCCGGCCTTCACCCATGTGCATGCCTATCGCAAGCGCCTGCTCGCCCGCCCGTCCTTTGCACGCGCCGTGGACGAAGGCCGCCCCTTCCGGGCATACTTTCCGCTCGGTGCACCGGACCGCGACTAGCCGGCCGGGCAGCCGCGCCGTTCACCTGCCGATGTCTTGCGCGCAATGCCGGTGACGATGAGCACAGATGCCTTTTCCCGGATCTCGACATGGCCGCGCAACGCCAGCCGGCCGAAATAGAGCGTATCCGTCTGTTTGATGCGCTCCCGATCAGCCTCTGCCAGTCCATCCAGCACGGGGGAGATGCTCTTGAAGGTCTTTCTCGTGGCAAGATCGCGCACGGTCGAGGACGGGCACGGCGCCTTGAAACAGCGCAGGCCATTGTCGCAGACGACATAGAGGCCGTCTGCCGCGGCAAGCGGTGCAGCAAGGCAAAACGACAACAGCACTGCTGAAAGACAATACCGGATTTTCATGCCGCATCCTTCCTGTGAATTGCGGCCGAAGCGCGATCAGTTCGGCCGCCGGTCTTCGGCGCGCATTTCGGCAAGGGCACGGATGGCGTCCTGCCGCCCGGTTTCGCCGAGCGCCTCGAACAGGCGGGCCGCATCGACCCGCATGCCGAGGTTCTTGTAGGAGAAGGCGCGCAGGATCATCAGGTCCGTCGGCTCGGCGCGCAGCTGGTTGCGCTGGTCGAGATAGCCGATGGTCTCACGGTAACGCTTGGCGCGGAAACTGCTGACGGCCCGGTCGGCAAGGATGGCTGTCTGCAGCTCGGCTCCGCGGCTGCCATCGAGCTTGGCCTTCGTGGCAGCAACGGCGGCGTCACTGGTCAGGCCTGCACGCAGATAGGCGAGGCTCTGGCCATAGGCCGCATCGCTGCGTGTGCGCCCCTCGCCATTCAGAGCCACCTCGAAGGCTTGCGCGGCTTCCAGCGGCCGGTTGCGCTCCATCAGGCACCAACCGAGCGTCAGCGCGCTTGCGGGCGCAAGGCCGGCAGGATTGCGCGTCGTACGGCACCCGGCCCCGGTATTGGCGGCATGCCGCACAGTGCGCACAATGCGCTGCGGCCGGGCGGCAACCTCCTCGACGACCTCGCGGGCAACGACGCGCTGCCCGGTGCGGGCCAGCCGTGGCTGGCGTTCGCTGATCACCTCGGTCTTCTTGTCCGTCGCGTCCTGTTCGCCAAGCCGGGCGATGCGCTCGGAACGATCGGCCCAGGCCTGCTTGACGGCGGCAAGGCCGGCTTCGTCCTGAAGGCGCAGCCGTGCGACGCCGAGACCGTAGGCGGCGGGCTCATAATCCGCTTTCCATTTTAGCACCAGGGCAAACCATTCCTCGGCGGTAGCCGGCTGGTCCATGGCCAGCGCATACCAGCCGAACTGCTCGCCCGTCTCGGGGTGTTTTTCCTCCAACGTCACCTGCGCGATGCGGTTCAGCACCTTGGCGTCGAGCCTCTGCGGCGGATCGAGCGCCAGGAGATTGGTGGTCGCGGCGAGATAGGTCTGCATCGCCTGGTCGGAGGTGGTGCGCCAGGCATACATCGCATCTTCGGCCTCGCCCGGCATCTTGCGGGCGAGAAGGATGAGCGCGAGGCCCTGCGAGGCGGAGGCGGAATCCTCGACGGCCCGCGCCTTGCGGAAGAAGGGTTCGGCGGCCGCGTTCTGGTCGCGCCGCAGGTGATACCAGCCGAGCAGCAACGCATCGGAGGCCAGCCCCTCGTCCGTCACCAGCTTTTCAACCAGCTTGAGATAGACCGGTGCAACTCTGATCTCGGGATCCTCGTCGCCTTCACCGACGAAACGGCGCGCGAGATCACTGCGGATCGCGTCGAATTCCTTGACGCCGTCAGGCCCGGTATGCTCGCGGGCGAGCAGGTCCTGCATGTCCTTGTAGCCGAGCAGCGTCGAAGCTTTCTGCACGGTCGCCACCCGCACCGGCGCGTCGGTGCAATTGTCGATCATATAGCCATAAGCATCCTTGGCGCGCTGCACGCGATCGGTCTTCACGAAGGCTTCCGCGACGCGCCAGAGCACGTCGGCATCCGAGCAGGTGAGCAGGCTCGGCGTCTCCGCCCCGAGCCGTACGACATCTTCGTTCTTGCCGACATTGGAAGCGGTGATCAGCTCGGCGCGCTTCTCCGCCACATCGAGGCGGTCGACCAGATCGGCCGGCGGCGTCCATTGCGGGTCCTGTTTCTGGCGCTCGGCGATCGCCGCACGCACATCCGCATAGCGCGACTGGCTGTAGAGCGCCCACATCGCCTCCAGCTGCTTGTCCTCGTTGACGGGCACGGCAAGCGGATTTTCCGGCGGGGTCCAGGTGGGATAAAGCGCGCGCAGGCGCGCGATCTCGGCATTGAGCCGGGCCGTATCGCCGCGCGACGCGAAATAGCGCAACGCGCTCTCGTCGACGGCGGGGCGGCGTTCGGTTTCGACGACCGGCGTGGTCTTCGCCTGACCGCTCTCGATCTGGGCAATTTCAATCCGCGACTGCTTGGCGGCGACGGTGGGAGCGTCGTCGGTGCTGCCGGTCGCCACGTCGTCGGTACCCACGCCGAGACGCGGCATGCCCTTCGTCAGGCCATCGGGCACGCCGAAGGACAGGCCGGCGACACCGGCCGCTCCAGCCGAGGCAAGGACGACCGCCATGAGGATCGACTTCATGCCGAGCTTCCTTCGGTACATATCAACCACACGGCTCCTTCCAGTCCGCAAAGGCAACGCCAAGGGTCGCCGGGAAGAAACCAACGAGCTTTGATAAAAGCGCGATAGGGTTAACCGGCCGTAAACAGCCACCCGTCAGTGTTGCGGGGTCTCGTCAGAGCGGGCGGCCGAAACGACGCAGAAGCCCTGAGGTCGCGATGCCCAGCAGAATCGACAGCGCACAAAAAACAAGCGCATAGGCGAGAATGTTCGACGACAGCCAATTCGCCGCGATCAACCTGACATTGGCGAAGGTCCACGCCTGGGTTGCAACGAACCGCGTGCGGCTGACCGCGCGTGTATCGAGCGCGTCGGCATCCTTGCTCTCCAGCGTCATGTAACCGTCGAGCTGCTGCCAGCGGTCGTCCTGCGCCACCGCATCCATGCCGGCACGAAGATCGGCACCCGTGGGGGCGGAAACGACCGTCCACACGGCCGTGCTCTCGGGGCTGTCGCCCTGCGCCACGAGGAAGCGGGCCGTATCGTCGGGCGCCACCAGTGCCTCCGCGCCCGGCAGGAGGCGAAGCGAGGACAGCGAGATGTCGAAGGTCTCCTGCAGCCACGTCTCGAACGCGGAAATCTGTCCGCGCCAGGAGCCCCCACGCACCCGCGACTGCCATTCGTTGAGCGCATCCTGTGTCACGCCCTGCCCGGCGCCGGCGCCCGCGCTACCCCAGCTCGAAGCACTCTCCGCCGCGATATGCGTCTGGCCGAGCACAAGGGGAGGAAGCTGCGAGATCGTACCGAAAAGGATGGCGTCCCGCTCGCCGATCGCCAGCGCCGAGGATTCCGGTCGCACCAGCAACGCCCGGCCACTCGAAACGGCCATCTTGCCGAGGAAGGTCGCGCTCGTCGACAGCGTGTCCGTGTCGAGACGGTCGAGATAGAGCGCGATCGGATCGGTCGCCCGCGAATAGGGAAAACCCGTGCCGGAAAGGGCGGCAAGGTTCGGCAGCTGCGCAATGCGGGCAAACCGCGGCATGCGGAATTCGGATGTGTCGAAGAGCGCGAAACGCGGCTCTTCCGACGCGCTGGAGCCGGGCGCGCAGACCTTGTCGGCGGCGGTCATCAGCACCGTTTCGATATCGATGCGGTTCGGCCCCGGCCGGAAGTGCCGCATGGTCACGCGGATCGGCAGATGGCGGAAAATACCGCCGTTGCGATTGGTGATCGGCACCGTCGAGGCGATATTGCCGTTGACGTAGATATCGACATGGCTGCCCGGCAGCACTTCCGCCGAATAGGCGGCGTCGAGCAGCAGCGTCGCCTCGCCATAGGCGCCGGCATAGAAGTCGGAGGGAATGCCGATGTCGAAGCCGGTGCGCAGGCGCCGGCCGCTGAACTCGGCGGTGCGCACGCCGAGCGAAGCCAGCTTCAGCGTCGCCTCGCCTGCCACCAGCGGCATTTCGGCCGCATTGCGCTGGCGTACACTGAGCGCCTCACGCGCCACACCAAGCGGCCGGTCGATGGGAGAGACCATGCCCTCCACCGCCCCTTCGATGGACGGCCAGTCCGGCCCGCTGACGACGAAGATCTTGCGGTCGCCCGAGGGCGCATCGACAAAGGTGGCGATCGCCGAGGAGCGGGCGGAGGCCGGCAGGCCGGGCAAGAGTGGCGCAAGATCGGCCGCGGTGCCGACCATGACCTGCAACTCGCCTGCCCCGCCCGTCGCGGGTAGCGCATCGACCACATCGAACGTCTGGTTCGGCATCTTCGCCATCAGGGCAAGGCCCTGGCTCAGGCGCATCAGGGCATTGGTGGCGACCGGTTGCCCCATCTCGGGCACGACCATGGTGAATTTCGTCTGGCCGTTCGGGCCGACGCCGATACCGGCAATGTCGTCGGTCGTGAGCAGGCGGCCGCTGGTATCGCGCGGCACCGTCAGATAGGTGCGCGCCGGATCAAGCGAGGTCCAAAGATCATAGGTCGAGCGGATCGTGCAATCGGTGCGGTGGCGCTGCACGGTATTGAACGTCACGCGGTTGACGCCCGGCCTGAGCAGGCCCGTCGGCAGGTCGAAGCGCATGTCCTTCGTGCCCTCTGGCGACTGCACGGGCATTTCGCCGACCGTCACATCGTTGACGACGACGGTAAGGCTGGAGACTTCGGGCGCGACGACGACAGCGTTGGAGTAGCCGAGATTGATCGACGTCGCAGCCGCCGCCTGCTGCGGCGTCAGATAGACCGGGAAGGAACGGCTCGCCGCCTCGCCTTCGAGCATCAGCGACGTCGCCGGAATGATGTAGCGCCGCGTCGCGGTATCGGAAACCTCCGTCGCCTTATCCGGCACCTTGGTCTCGACGGCAGGCGTTGTGTCATCGACGATCGCCGGCTTTGTATCCGTCGTCGGCCCGCGTTCGCCCGACATGTCGAAAGGTACAGCCGCCTGCTGGGCGAAGGCGGTCGATGCGGAGAGCAGGAAAGCAAGGCCGAGCAGCGCGGACCTTGGGGGAGAAAACCTCACGACGCGCGCTCCTTCTTGCGTTCGCCGCCGAAGCTGCGAACGAAATAGATAAGCCCGCGGCTCGTCTGGTAGGCGGCGATGCCGAGGAACCAGAGGGTGCCGCGGAAAAGGCCGGGATTGTAACGGCGCGAAACCTGGAAATCGCTCCACTGGTTGGAATTGGCGAAGATGAGGTCAGCGACGAGCGAATGGTGGCGCGCCACCTCCGGCATGAAACGGCAGCCGACGGCCAGAACGCTGCCGAGGCTTTCGACATTGCGCACTTCGACGGGCAGCGATTCCTCCTCCGTCGCACCCGAGGGCGTGAAGCGCAGATAGCCGCGCGCATTCGCCTCGACCTGCGTCTCCAGTCCGAAGACCTGCACGCGCGCACCGTTGGCAGAGACGTTTTCCAGCGTCGAGGGATAGTCGCGCCCGTCGAGCACGAAGGTGCAGCGGCGCTTGACCGTCACACGCCGGCTCGACGCCTTCTCGCTGCGTTCGGACACAACGCCGAGCGCGCAGCCGGCAATCAGCAGGTTGAGCAGGTTCCAGGCCCCGACGACGAAGGTGACGTCCGCCTTGTAGGGTTCGGCATAGAACCGGTAGATACTCATTAGGAAGGCGATGAACAGCACGCCGAAAATGACGAAGAACGGCCGGCTGATTTCCGACAGGCGTGAGACACTGATCGACTCGTCCTTCGCCGTCACCTTGAAGGTCGGCTTGGTCGGATTGAGCATCACGGAGACGACGGCCGGCAACAGGTGCACACTCTGCACATATTCATAGAGCTCGGATATCCACGGCCAGCGGAACGAACCGTAGAGATAGTTCTGCATCATCAGGTTCACGAGCATATAGGCGAGCGTGTAGCCCAGAAACTCGCCGCCGGAAGCCGTGAAGATTTCCAGATCGAAGAAGAGATAGAAAAGCGGCGCGACGAGGAAGATCGTGCGCGGGAACGGAAACAGCCAGAACAGCATGGACGACATGTAGCAAAGCCGCTGCGGCACCGAGAGCCCGCCCTTGAAGAGCGGAAAACGGAAACGCAGGATCTGCATCATGCCCTGCGCCCATCGGCTGCGCTGGCCGATGAAGCTGGCAAAGGTCGCAGGCTGGAGGCCGGCGATCAGCGGCTTGTCGACATAGACGCTGTTCCAGCCTCGCGAATGCAGCGACAGCGCCGTTTCGCAGTCCTCGGTGATCGACAGGCCGGAAAAGCCGCCGGCCTCGTTGAGCGCGGTGCGCCTCAACACCGCGGCCGAGCCGCAGAAGAACGAGGCGTTCCACTTGTCGAGGCCGCGCTGGATGATGCCGTAGAACATCTCGTTCTCACTCGGCATCTTTTCGAAGGTGCGCAGGTTACGCTCCAGCGGATCGGGATTGAGGAAAAAATGCGGTGTCTGGACAAGGAAAAGTTTGGGATCATCCGCAAAGAACCCGACCGTCTCGCGCAAGAAGTCGCGGGCCGGCGCATGGTCGGCATCGAAGATGGCGATGAGTTCGCCCGTCGAATGCTGCATGCCGTTGTTCATATTGCCGGCCTTGGCATGCTCGTTGCGGGCGCGAGTCAGGTAGTTGACGCCGAGATCGCGGCAGAGGTCCTGCAATTCGCGGTGCCGCGCTTCGGCGGTCTGCGCCTCGATCACGGCAGCGGCATTGCGCTTCTGCTCCGTGCCGCCGTCGTCGAGCAGCCAGATGGTCAGCTTGTCGGCCGGATAGTCCATCGCCTTGGCGGCGGCGAGCGTGTTGGCGAGCAGGCCGACATCCTCGTTGTAGCTCGGCACGAAAACATCGACCGAAGGCAGCCGCTCCTCCTCGGCCCTGCGGCCCTTGCGCGGCGGCAGCGGCATCGCCACGACGAAGAGGCTGAGCGCCAGCATCATGACGCTGTACATCTCGGCGAGATAGAGCAGGAAGCCGGGAATGAAGTTTTCCAGCTGGTTTAGCGGCGGCAGCGTGCTCGTCGTGCGCCAGTAGACATAGCGCAGCACCACGGCGGTGCCGAACGCAAGCGCGATCAGCCGCCAGATGCCTTCCGCCCTGAGCACCTTGATCACGGCGATGAGGGTGACGACCGCGATACTGGCGATCAGCTGGGTCTGCAGATTGATCGGCAGCGTGATGACGAGGATCACGAGGGCAGAGACAAACGCCCACAGGATGATCGTGCCAGTATGTCTCATGCGCCGCCCTTCGCCATCATAGCGTTCCAGCCCGGACCTTATGCACCATTACGTTAAGGAAAAATTAGGCTGGGCGGCCGCTTTGTCAATTACAGGTTGCCGAACCCGATGCGCCCGTAACGCATACGGGTGACGGCACCACAATAGCATCACCCTCCGCGCCCGTTGCCGTCACCGTGGTGTTCACGCCACCGGAGGGCGACGGCACCACCACGACATCTTTGGCAATGGCATCCCTGGCCACCACCTGCTCCGCACGCCGGGCAACGGGCTTGGTCTCGGTCACACGCCGGACGACCAGCGCCTTTTCGACGGTCTCGGCGCTGACGACGGTGCGCCGCGGCTCCTCGATCGCCACCCGCAGCGGCTTTCCGCCGCCGACCTCGGCATCGACAGCCGCCGGGGTGCCGTAGGGGTTCCATGTCGTGCCGGAAAAGCCGCCGGTGATGGTGTAGCCATACATCAGCTCGACCAGCTCCTTCTCGCTTGCCCCCGCCTGGCAGACGCGCAGGCGAATCTGGAGCATGCCGAAACTGTTTAGAAGGTTGCGGTCGGCCTCGTCCGAGCGGATTTGCTGCCAGCCATAGAGGCAACCGTCATCGCCGGCGCCGGGACCATAGGCATAGCCGAAGGGGCCATAGGTGTTGCGCACGAAATTGCTGGAGATCGTCAGCCGACCACCGGGCACATAGGCGCGGATTTCCGCCTGGATCGCCGAATGGCGCACCGGCTTGAAGGCGAGCCCGCCGGCCGGCATCGCAACCGTTTCGGCAGGGCCGAAGGCCTGGATGCTGATGAAATTCTGGCCCGATGTCGAGGCCGAGGTGGACAGCGCGATCTGCTGCTCGATGGCATTGGTGTATTGGCGCTGGATCACGCTGACGATGGACAGCGTGCCGGGCGCGGGCAGAACCAGCGCGCTTGCCGTCGGGACCGTCGAGGAAAGCGTCGCGACGCCCGCGCCTGGCCGCGCAGCGCAACCGCCAAGCAACCCGATGGCGACCGTCGCCAACAGGGAGCCCATCCGAAACGCGCCGCCGCCGCGGCCGAAAAAACGAATCGCTGCCGAATCATCCATGGATCACTCATATTTCGACGGGCGCCGAATAGGAATCCCCAGATCCCACCACATGCCGGCAATCCGCCCTAAAGGCCGACGAGCTTCATACAGGACAGATAGCTGCGGCCGATGCGGACCTCGCTGCCATCAAGAAGTTCCGCCGACCAGGAACCATGGCGGCCGCGCCGAAAGCCCTTGATGGCCTCCAAGCGCAGGATCGTGGATCGGTGAACGCGGATGAACTGTTCGGCCGGCAGCCGGCTTTCGAGCGAGGCGAGCGTCTCATCGAGCAGATAGGTTTCGCCGTCGGCATAGAGGCGGGCATAGTCCCGCTCGGCATCGATACGGGTGACGCCCCCTGCCGAAACCCGCACCAGCCGTCCGCGCGAGCGCACCCAGAACGGCGGCAGGCCCGCCTGCTCCTGACGCATCGCCTTGCGCAACGCATCGAACGCCGCCGTCATCTCCGCCAGCCGCTCTGCGGCATTGCGGGTCTCGAGGCGCTGGCGCACGCGCAGGAGCGAAGCAGCCAGCCGCTCCTCCTCCACCGGTTTCGTCAGATAGTCGACGGCATCGGCGGCGAAGGCAGGAAGCGCATAATGGCCAAAGGCGGTGACGAAGACGATGGCGGGCGGTGCATCCCGCAGGGCATCGACCACGTCGAAGCCATCGCCGCCCGGCATGCGAATATCCAGCAGCAGAAGGTCCGGCCGGTGCCGGCGCGCCGCCTCGACCGCCTCCGTGACGTCGCCGGCCTCGGCCACCACCCGCACGCCGCCGATGGCGGCGAGCAGGCGGGCGAGCCGCCGGCGCGCGATCGGCTCGTCATCGACGACAACAGCGGTCAGCTCGCGTTCGCCGGTCATGAACGCGCAAGCGGCAGCGAGAGGCGCACACCGAAGCGGCCGGGGCGGATATAGCCGCTGGAGAGTGACGCCGCACCGGAGAAATGCGCTGCGATGCGGTCGGCGACATTGCGCAGCCCGATGCCCATGCCCGCCGGCATCCCGTCCGCATCGGCCGGCGGCGTATCGTTCTCCACGGTGATGACCAGGGCATCGTCAAGGCGCTCCGCACGCAGCATGATCTCCACCGCTCCCCGCGTCGCGCCTACGCCGTATTTAACCGCGTTCTCGAAAAGCGGCTGAAGGATCAGCGGCGGCACGCAGATCTCGCGCACATCGTCATCCACGGCGAAGGAGACCTTCATCCGGTCTGAGAAACGCGTGCTTTCCACCGCAAGATAATCCGACTGAAGCGCCAGCTCCTCGCCGAGCGGGATATCCTGCGTCGGGTCGAGCGTCAGCGTCTTGCGCAGGAAGGCGGAGAGTTTCAGCACCATGCCGCGCGCATGCGCATTCGCCCCCTCCTCGATGAGCCCGGTCATGGCGTTCAGCGTGTTGAACAGGAAATGCGGATTGACCTGATAGGCGAGCGCCCGCATCTGCGCCGACAGTGCCTCTTCGCGCAGCGCCGCCATGCGCCGCTCGCCCTCGGCGAGCGCCATGCTGTAGCAGAGCACGAGATAGAGGCAGCACCATCCGAAGAACAGCGACATGCCGAAGATAAGGCTATAGGCCAATTCCTTGGGATCGACCGGCGCCGGTGCCGGATAGACGCAGAAGACATAGATTAGGTAGTCGGCGACGGCCGAAACCGGCGTGGCGGCAAGCGAGAGGGCAAAGGCTGCCATCGCCTGCTGCCAAAGCGGCCAGGACAGTGTGCGCTTGAGCAGCATCGTCATGCCCGTCGTCAGCACCAGGGCAAAGGCGATCGAGGCGAGTTTGCCTGGCGCGGATTCGATCGGGTCCGTTCCGGCGACCGCCCAGAGCACGCTCGTCGACAGGAAAACGGCCACCCAATAGGCAGCGGCGAGACGGAAGACGGCCTTGCGCCGCTCCATGTCCTCCCGATTTTGCCTGGTCTCCTTGCGTGCCACCGCTCCAAAACCGGCCTCGGCTAAACTGGCCATTCCATCCCTCGCAACCGCCCTTGTTCAATCAGGACTATTCCGCCGATTGCCGCGCCTGTCGATAGACGCTCGTCGCCGCAGCAGGGCCGTTCGCAGAAATTCGCTCCTTCGGTGCTGCCCGCCATGTTCTTTCCCGGACGCGGCGGAAGCGAACGAGATTCGATGATCGGCGATGGGCGGCGCACGGCTGCGTCGGACGAGCCTCGCCGCTCCGCTGCCACGGACGGGCGCCGAAGCCCGCCGCTGCCATGCAGAATCCCCTATTGATTTGAGGAGTTCATATGTCCACCATTCCCGGCGACACATCGACGAACGCAACGATCAGCACTGGCCAGGTCATCAAGAACAACCTGACCGCCTCAGGCGACGCCGACTGGTACAAGGCCGCCTTTTCCGCGGGGCTCGACTACGGCTTCCGCCTTTCCGGCGACGGCTCCGGTTCGTCCATGCCCGATCCGGATCTCTATCTCTACGACGCCAACGGCAATTACCTCGAAGGCGAAACGAACTATTCCTCCAGCACGGTGACGATCAGCTTCTCGGCCCTTGCCGGCGGCACCTACTTCGTCGGCGTCAAGGATAACGGCAGCGACATTGGCAACTACATCCTCACCTGGCTCGGCAACGACACGATCCGCCGCGACGTCAACACGACGGCGACCCTGTCCCAGGGACAGACCGTCAAGGGTACCGTGGATGTCGCCGGCGATTCGGACTGGTACAAGATCAACCTCAAGGCAGGCCTGAACTACGGCTTCGTCGTTTCGGGCGATGGCAGCGGCTCCTCGATGCCGGATGCCGACCTGTTCCTGCGTGACGCCGACGGCAACTGGGTGGCAGGCGAAACGAACTACAGCAGCAGCGTCAACGCCTTCTCCTATGCATCAAGCCGCACAGGCGTCTATTTCCTCGACGTCAAGGACAATGGCAACGACATCGGGAACTACAAGCTCAACTGGGTGGGCGCCGACACGATCCAGCGCAACATCACGACGACCTCCGTTCTCGCCACGGGCAAAAGCATCACGAGCGCCATCGATGTAGCCGGCGATTCCGACTGGTTCAAGGTCAGCCTCAAGGCCGGCATCAGCTATGCCTTCACGGTGACGGGCACCGGCACCAGCGGCCTGCCAGACGGCGATATCTTCCTGCGCGATGCCAACGGCAACTGGGTGGCCGGCGAGACCAACTATTCCTCCGCGACAGGTCTCGTCACCTTCACGCCGACCTCCTCCGGCACCTACTTCATCGACGTCAAGGACAACGGCAGCGATATCGGCCGGTACATCGTTTCCAACCCCAGCCTCGATACCGTTTTCAACAACGTCAAGACGACCCACGGCATTCTCGCCGGCCGGACGATCGGCGGCAAGATCGACGTGCAAGCCGATAGCGACTGGTACGGCTTCACCGCCAAGGCCGGCGTCACCTACACCTTCACGGCAAGCGGCACGGGTACGGCGGCGGCGAGCGGTCTCAAGCTGGTCCTGCGCGACGCAAACGGCAATGTCATCAGCTCGGATGCGGACGCGTCCGCTCTTATCGAATTCAAGGCGACCAGCTCCGGCAAGGTCTTCCTCGACGTCGCCGGTTACTCGTCCTCCATCAAGGGTGACTTCATCCTCACCGCCATCTCCAACGAGGCCGTCCAGAAGGGCACGGCGGGCGCCGACTCCATCAAAGGCGGCGAAAACAACACCACGATTTACGGCTACGCAGGCAACGACATCCTCAACGGAGCCGGCGGCAATGACGTGCTGAATGGCGGAGCCGGCGCCGACAAGCTCTATGGCGGAAGCGGCACCGATACGGCCTCCTATCAGAACGCGACCAGCGGCGTCGTTGCGAGCCTCCTCAAACCCACGGCGAACACCGGCGAGGCAAAGGGTGACGCCTATTCCTCCATCGAGTGGCTCATCGGCTCGGCCTTCAGCGACAAGCTACAAGGCAACGGTGCTGCAAACCGCCTCAGCGGCGGCGCCGGCAACGACCAGCTCTACGGCGAGGACGGAAACGACGTTCTCATCGGCGGTGCCGGTGCAGACAAGCTCTACGGCGGCAACGGAAGCGACGCCGCCTCTTATGCGGATGCCAAGGCGGGCGTCGTGGCAAGCTTCGCCAAGCCGACCTCCAACACCGGTGATGCCAAGGGCGACACCTATTCCGCAATCGAAAACCTGATCGGCTCGGCCTATGCCGACCGGCTTGAGGGCAACGGTGCTGCCAACATCATCAACGGCGGCGCCGGCAACGACCAGATCTATGGCGGCGGCGGCGCGGACAAGCTCTATGGCGGCGCAGGCGCCGACCGCTTCGTCTTCACGAGCTACAAGGACAGCACCACGACCGTCCGCGACATGATCTACGACTTCTCGCAGAGCCAGGGCGACCGGATCGATCTATCAGGCATCGATGCGCGCTCATCGACGAGCACGAACGACGCCTTCACCTTCATCGGCGAAAAGGCCTTCACCAAATCGGCCGGCCAGCTTCGCTATGTGAACAGTGACGGCGACACTTTTCTCTATGGTGACGTGAACGGCGACGGCGTCGCCGATTTCTCGGTCCGTCTCGACAAGACCATCGACTTCGTCAAGGGCGACTTCATCCTGTAAGACAGGACATTCTATGAGATGGGATGGGGCGGTTTCGGCCGCCCCGCTCTCCATTCACTGCGCGACGGACTCGTAGCGGGTGTTGCGCCAGTAGCCGGAGGGTTCCGAAAGGCAATCTTCCAGCCCCGCCCGCTCGAACGCCTTCCTCTGCTCGGCGGCAGCTGTTTCCAGAATGTCGTCCGTATCAAGATGCGCCACCTTGCGGCCGCGCATCAGCACGCGCCCATTGACCATCACCGTGTCCACGTCGGCCGCATTGGCGAAATGCGCGATGCGCAGCACCGGCATGCCCGGCGGATAGAGATGGGGCTTGCGCATGTCGACCAGCACGATATCCGCCTTCTTGCCCACTTCCAGCGAGCCGATCTCATGTTCCAGCCCCAGCGCCCGGGCGGCGTGGATCGTCACCAGCTCGATCGCCTTGCCAGGCGGCAGATAGGCGGGATCGCGGAAATGGCGGCGATGATAGTGCATCGCCTGCGCCATATGACGGAACATGTCGTAGCCGCGGTCCGGCGCGGATGCATCCGAGGCAATGCAGACATTGATGCCGGCATCGAGCAGTTCCGGCACGGGGCAGCGGCCATAGATCGACATGATGGCGCTCGGATTGTGGATGATGGAGGCGCCGGTCTCCTTCAAGGCCGCAAAATCCTCGGGCGTCAGGTCCACGCTGTGGCCGAGCAGCGCGAAACGACCGAGCAAACCGAAATCACGGGCGAGCGCGATCGAGCCCTCACGATGGCCGTCCTGGGTGAAGAGCACGCCCAGCCGCTCGCGGAGTGCCATGACGGCGGCGCCCATGGCGGCGATCTCCCGGCGGTCGGCGGGATCCTCGATCTGTTTTGCATTATAGACCGGCATCATCAGGCACACGCCGGTGCCGCGGCCGAGCACATCGTTCCAGCGCGTGATGAGGTCTTCGCTGACATCTAGCTGCTGCTGGAACGTGACGGCAACATCGCGCACCGGCCCGTCGTCGAACCGGCGGAAGCTGCGGGGAAACGGTGGACGGCGCGGACCGACGGCGAGAATGGTGCGCAGGCCCGATTGCGCGGTCGCGCCGCAATGGGCGTCGCCGAAGGCCGGGTCGTCGGTGCGCATGATATCGGCCCCGCCGCCGAGCAGCGTCATGCCCGTCGTCACGCCGGCCATCAGCCGCTCAAGCATGGTGAGCTGCGCTTCCGCCCGCCAGAAATCCGGTGTCGAGCCCTGGGCATAGACGCCCTCGCAAACCTCGGTCCAGCGGTCGACGTCACCGTAACCGGCCGCGCGGATGAGGCCGTGGCCGGCATGGGAATGGCAATCGATGAGGCCCGGCATCGCAACCATGCCGGTGCCGTCGATGACCTCTTGTGCCCCCTCCGGCGGCGCATCCTCCTTTGAGCCGATCCCGACGATGCGGTCACCCGCAACAGCGATCCAGGCGCCTTCGATGACACGGCGTTCCTCGTCGACGGTCAGCGCCGTCACATTGCGCAGGAGCACATCCAGCTGGTTCATGCCCGTTCCTTTCTTCATACAAATATAGTAATTATTGTACACAAAATCATCAGCGAGACCTTGGCAAAATGCAAGCGATATTCCATTATAGCCTGCATGTGACCGGCACGACAGCCGACGAACGGCATTCCTGCGCATCTCCAGGCGAAGGCGCGTGAAACCTCCGCTGGAAGCGCTCGCCCCATGGGCCTCCTGGCGAATTGTGAAACGGGGCCGGATTCGGCGTCACATCAGCGGTAAAATCCCGCATTCCAAACCAGAACACCCGCAAATTTCCGGAATTTGGTATACAGCGCTGGCGCGGTGTGTTGCGGATCACGTCCACCATCTTGTATTGCTCGGCGCAAGTACTCATTCCCGTCGGACTGTGCCCGGGGAATGAACGGAAAAAACGGCGATGGAACGGTCGGGCGGAGCGACCGCCGATCGAGGGAGAGATGATGGACCAGGCGTCGAAAACAACGGCCGGCGTGCACGCTGCGGCCACGAAGTCCAGAAAGCGGACAGGCCCGACCGACGCGCATATCCATGGCGAGATCTACGGCGCCATCATCAACCATCGCCTGCGCCCCGCAACCCCGTTGCAGGAAGACGCGCTGGCGGGCGCCTTCGGCGTTTCGCGCACCATCATCCGCAAGGTGCTGCAACGGCTTGCCCATGAGAAGCTGGTCGAGCTTATTCCCAACAAGGGTGCCTTCGTGGCGCGGCCGTCCATCGAGGAGGCGCGGCAGGTCTTTGAAGCGCGGCGCGGCATCGAATGCCTGCTGATCGAAAAGCTGGCGCTGACGGTCACGGAAGACAACATTCGCCAGCTGGCCGGCATGGTGGAAGACGAAGCCGACGCCGTGGCGCGCAACGACAAGAAGCGCCGCGTCCAACTGTCAGGCGATTTCCACCTCGAACTGGCCAACATGGCCGGCAACGTGGTGATGCGCGATTTCGTACAGGAACTCGTCTCGCGCACATCGCTGATCATCGCGCTCTACGAATCCCCCGGCGCCGTGCCCTGCTCGCATGGCGAACATGCCGAAATCATCGATGCGCTGAAGCGCAGAGACGCCAAACGCGCAGCAAGCCTGATGGACCATCACCTGCGCCACATCGAGGCACAGATCGACCTCGAGGAACAACCAACCCGCGTCGACTTCAACGCCCTCTTCCGGACGGCATGAAAGCCCCGGCTTCCAACGGAAACCAGGGCTCTCGATTAAAATCCGCGATTACTTCAGCTTGGCGCTGACGGCTTCGATGCCGGCGCGTGCGCATTCGTCGTCGATATCACCGCTCGGAGCGCCGCCGACGCCGATGGCGCCGATCGTTTCTTCACCGGCCTTGACCGGAACACCGCCGGCGAGAACCAGCAGCTTGTCGATCGAAACGAGCTGGGCAGCCGCCGGGTTCTTGCCGACGTTTTCGGCGATCTTCTGGGTCGGCGTGCGGAAGGAAGCGGCGGTGTAGGCCTTGCGGACGGCGCTGTCGAGCGTGTGCGGGCCGGCGCGGTCGGCGCGCAGGACGACGCGGGTCAGACCGGCGCGGTCGACGACGGCAACCGTGACGTTGAACTTCTTGGCGGCGCAGGCCTTGACGGCGGCATCGGCAGCTTCGACGGCGATGTCGAGCGGCATGTTGCGCTCGGTGAGGATTTCGGCCTGGGCGGCGCCAGCAAGCGTCAGGGCGGCAAAGGCAGCGGCTACGAACGTCTTCATGAGTATCTCCATCTGGGGCCGCTCAGGTCTCGTTGGCGGCGACGTCCTCTTTTCGGAGATTTCCGCCTTTTGCGGTATCGGTGGACGGACGGAGCGGGGTCCGTAGGACTACGGAGCCTGGCCGATCAGCGACAGGCGCGCGAACTCCGCGACCGACGTCGTGCCGAGTTTCTGGGCGATATTGGCGCGATGCGTATCGACCGTGCGGGGCGACAGTTGCAGAGCCTCCGCGATCTCCTTGGTCGACCAGCCGCGGCCCACCATGTCGAGCACCTCGCGCTCGCGATCGGTCAGCTGCGCGACAAGCTGTGCGGCTTCCGCCTTCTCCGCCCGCGCATCAAGCGCACCGGAGGCCTGCTGCAGGGCCTCGATTAGCACCTGCTCGTCGATCGGCTTCGTCAGGAAATCCACCACGCCGGCCTTGAAGGCCCGGCGGCAGGCATGCACGTCGCCATGGCCGGTGCAGATGATCGTCGGCCAGTCGCAGCCGATGGCGCGAAGCTTCTCATGCAGTTGCAGGCCGGTGATGGCGGGCATGCGCAGGTCGAGCATCAGCACGCCCGGCTTCAATTTCGGCGCCCGCGCCAGAAAGGCGGTCGGATCGCCGAACGTCTCGATGCGGATGCCATAGGTGCCGAGCAACAGCGAAAGGGCGCTGCGCACGCCCTCGTCGTCATCGACCAGATAGACCGGCGCCATCGTCATTCCGCTGCTTCCTCTCGTCCTGTGGTTTCCTGCGCGGCCGGCAGGCGCACGGTGAAGACCGCGCCGCCCTTCGGGTCGTTCTCTCCCGAAATGCCGCCGTCGAAACGTTCGACGATGCTTTCGCACAGGCTGAGGCCAAGACCCATGCCGTCTGCCTTGCTGGAGAAGAACGGCTCGAACAGCCGTGGCAGAATATCCGGCGGAATGCCGGTGCCGTTGTCCGAGACGGTGATCTCGTAGTTTCCGCCTGCGGCTTTCAGTGACACCAGTACCCGCCCGTCCCCTCGCCCCGCCTGCTCCACCGCATCGGCGGCGTTGCGGATGAGGTTGTGGATGACCTGCTCGATCTCGACGGGATCGACACGCGCCAGGGCCGGCGCATCCGGCAGATCGATATCGAGCGTGATACCGCGCCGGTCGAGATCGATGCGCGACAGCGCGACGATATCGGCAAGGTGCCGGCACAGATCGTGCACGCCGGCCTCCGGCGCGCTCTTGCCGACATAGGCGCGCAGCCGTACCAGAATATCGGCGGCGCGCTTGGCCTGCTGCACATTGGCGGCCAGCACCGTGTCGATCGGCGTATCCGCAAGGCCGTTCGCCGCCGCGATGCGCCGCCCGGCCTGGCTCTGGCTGAGCAGCGCCGTCAGCGGCTGGGTGAGTTCATGGGCGATGCCGGAGGCCATCTCGCCCATGCTGTTGATGCGCAGCGCATGGGCCAGCTTCGTCTCGTGCTGGCGCAGCGCCTCGCGCCGCGACGCCGCCTCTGCCGCCTCGCGGGCGACGGCCGCCTCGTGACGATGGCGCAGCAGCGAACGCACGAGCACGAGGCCGGCCAGCGACACGGCCGCGAAGAGCGCCAAGGGCAGCGGCGGCAGAAGCTGAGCCAGCGTGACATGCCGCTGCAAGGACAGCCTTAGAGGTTGCGTGGCGCTGGCGATCGGCGCGTCAAAACTGACTGTCCGGGCCAGGAAAGACGTTTCGGCGGGTGGGGTAGTGCCTGTTTCCAGCAGCGGCCCCGCCGCCGTCGAAAGCTTCAGCAAGGCCCAGCGCGGCAGTTCCTCGCCCTCGACGAGCCGTGCCCCGTCGATATCCAGGCTGACGGCCAATTCGTCGTCCATGCGCTTCATCAGGCGATAATGGCCGGGCTTGGCATCCGGGCCATAGACCGCCTTGCCGGGCGGCAGCTTTTCCACCGCCTTGAAGACCTGCAAGGGGTCGGCCGTCGTGCCATCCGCGGATGTCGCCGAGCTCACCACGCCGGCCTCTTCGGCCGCACGCACACTGATAAGATCGATCGCAACGATGCGCGGATAAAAGCGCAGGATCGACCCCGCGACAGGGCCGAAATCCTCAGACGGCTGCGCCCGGGCGAGACCGAGCGCGCTGAGGCTCGTCAGATGCGCATCATGCTGGGCAACGCGCTGAGAGATCGCCCGTTGCAGCGCGCGACCGCTTTCCGACACCTCCTGCTCCAGCGCCTGCCGGTGGCTTATAGCCGACATGAGCCCGAAGGCAGCGACGAGCAGCAGCCAGACGCCGGCAAGGGCGGCGGGGGAACGGAGGAAGGTCAGGCGTCGATGCATCGAAAGTGAAGCCGGCTCAGGGATCGGGGACGCCATCATAGGATGTCCCTCCTCCCTTGGCGATCCGCAGCATCACGGATGCGGCAATACCGGCAGCGAGAGCGGCGCGAGCTCGCAAGCCGGGCGACCGCGCGGATCGTTCGCCTGCAAACGGCGCACCGCAAAATCCTGCACCGCCTGCAATTCCCTCAGAGCGCCGTCGTAATCCACCCGCGTCGGCCGGTCGTTTTCCATCACGCAGGCACCATCGACATAGACGGCCGCCACCGCACGCTCCGCGGCGCAATGCAGCAGATTGCGCAGGGGATCGTAGACCGGCTGCATGCCGGGATGCTTGAGATCGACCAGCGAGAAATCCGCTTTCGCGCCCTTGGCGATGCGGCCGATATCGCTGCGGCCGAGCGCCCTCGCACCGGCAAGCGTCGCCACGTCGAAAATATCCGCCGTCGAAACGTCGAACACCGTGCCGCCGGCGATGCGCGCATTGATCAGCGCCGTGCGCATCTCTTCCAGCATGTTGAACGGGTAGCTGTCGGTGCCCAGCGCCACGTTGACGCCGCTCTTGCGATAGCGGCCGACCGATTGCAGCACCATGCCGCTGCGCGCGAAGGTGACGGGGCAATGGGCGACGCTGGTCCGGCTGGCCGCGAGACGCTCGAAATCCTCGGCCGTGCGCTGGCGTGTCCAGGCGTGACTGTCGATGAAGATGCAGTGGCCGAGGATGAGATCCGGGCCGAGAACGCCGAGCGTTTCGAGATAGCGCACGGCGGTCAGGCCGTGGCGGCGCAGCAGTTCCTCATGCTCGGCCATGGTCTGGGCGGCATGGATGGTGATCGGCACCGTGCGGTCGCGCGCGGCCTGGGCCGCCTCCTGCAAAAGCTCCGGCGAGCAGGTCTCGACCTGCGCGGGGGCGACGATGCCGCCGAGCCGGCCGGACGGGTGAGCCTCAGCCGCATCGACCGTTTCCAGCGCGCGCGCAAAGGCCTCACGGCCCCGCGCGGCATCCCAACGGAAATCGAGACGATGGCTACCCTCGACATGCCAGGCCGCCTCGCGGAAACCGGGCGCGACATAGGCGCGCGCACCGCTCTGCGCCAAGGTCGGCAGCCAGCAGTCATGCGGACCGGCAATATCGACGAAGGTGGTGACGCCGCTGCGCAGGAGATCGCCGAGCATCACGGTCAGCGCCGCCTGCACAGCATCGTCGCTGATCTCGATCAGCGTCGAATATTCGTACATCGCCTGCCCCCAGAGGGCCGCCGTGCCCTGGTCCTCGAACAGGCTTTTCGAAATGGGCTCCTCGCCGGAATGGCAGTGCACATTGACGAAGCCCGGCAGGACCATGCGGTCGCGGCCGGAAATCTCGTGCTTGAACGGGCCGTCGTAACGGCCGCCGACATGCAGGAAGCCGCTGTCGTCGAAGGCGACGTCGGCATCGTTGAGATAGGCATGGCCGCCGGTTGCCGCGTTGAAGGCGACGACGGTGTGGGCGTTTCGGATGACGGTAATGTCAGGCATGGGTCGTCCTCAAATGTTTTTCGAGGAAACGGCTATAGGCGCCCATCAGGGCACTGAAGGTGAAATAGACGGCGGCGGCGACGAGATAACCTTCGAGCACCGCGATGCCCTGCCATTCCGGATCGCGGATGGCGGAGCGCACCGTATCAAGGAAATCGACGAGACCGACGATGGTGACGAGCGTCGTATCCTGGAAGAAGCCGATGAACAGACCGACCATCGGCGGAATGACCTTCTTCAGCGCTTGCGGCAGCACGATCTTGCGCATGACCTGCCAGTAATGCAGGCCGAGCGATTTGCCGGCCTCGACCTGCCCCGCCGGCACGTCCTGCAGGCCGCCGCGCACGATCTCGGCGATATAGGCCGAGGCGAAGAGGATGATCGCCACCTGGGCACGCAGCAGTTTGTCGATCGTCACGCCATCGGGCATGAAGAGCGGCAGCATGACCGTCGCCATGAAGAGGATGCTGATCAGCGGAACGCCGCGCACGATCTCGATAAAGCCGACGGCCAGCACCCGGATCGCCGGCAGATTGGAGGCACGCGCCAGAGCCAGTACGATACCGAGCGGCAGCGCAAGCGTCAGCCCGACGAAGGAGAGCATGAAAGACAGCGGCAGGCCGCCCCAGTTCGACGTCGCGACCGGCGTCAGGCCGAACACACCGCCGGCCATGAGGATGTAGAGCAGCGGCAAGATGACGACGATCCAGGCGATGAGCAGCCCCCGGCTCCAGAAGCGCGGCATCATGGAGAACAGGCAGGCGCCGAAGAGGAGAAGCAATGCCGAGAGCGGCCGCCATTGCTCCTCATAGGGGTAGAAGCCGAACAGCATGTAGCGCATTTTTTGCGCCACGAAGGGCCAGCAGGCGCCGCTCGCCAGTTTGCAGGCCTCGCCGCTGCCGGAAAACACGGCGTCGATGAACAGCCAGCCGATCGCGAGCTTGGCGACAAACAGGATCGCGACGATCGAGGCGACGCTGATGACGGTGTTGCCGGGCGTTCCGAAATAGGCGGAGAGTTTGCTCAAACGCGCGGCGGTCGGGGCCGGCTGCGGCGGGGCGAGGACCAGGGTTTGAACGTCGGTCATCTCAACGCTCACTCAGCGCGACATGCGCATTGTACCAGTTCATCACAAGCGAGATGGTGATCGACAGGCCGAGATAGACACCCATAAAGATCGCAATCGTTTCAATGGCCTGGCCGGTCTGGTTCATCACGGTGTTGGAGACCATGACGAGATCCGGATAGCCGATGGCAATGGCCAGCGAACTGTTCTTGAACACGGTAAGATAGGTGTTGGTGAGCGGCGGGATGATGATGCGCAGCGCCTGCGGCAGCACGACGAGCCGCATGGCCTTGCCGCGCGAAATCCCAAGCGCGGCAGACGCTTCCCACTGCCCCTTGTTGACGGCCTGGATGCCGGCGCGCACGATTTCCGCGACATTGGCCGAAACGCTGAGCGCTAGGCCGAAGAGCAGCGCCACGAATTCCGGCCGCACATGCAGCCCGCCCGTCAGGCGGAATTTGCCGGCGGTCGGAAAATCCCATGTCACGGCAACGCCATTTGCCAGCCACAGCAGCAGCGCAGGCAGAACGATCACGGCCAGCGCGATGAGCCCGCCATGGTTGGATTGCCCGGTCGTCACGCGGCGGCGGGTCGAGACGATGCGGATGACGAGGGCCGCGACGGCACCGCCCAGCAGGGAGGCAAGAAGCGCCAGCCCGCCGCTTTCGACAAGCGCTGCCGGCACGACGAGGCCGCTGTTGGAAAGATAAACGCCCGGCAGCAGGTTCAGCGCCTGCTTGACCGGCGGCAGGATCAGGATGATCAGCGAATACCACAGAAACAGATAGAGCAGCAGCGGCACGTTGCGCAAAAGCTCGACATAGACGAGCGCGAGCCGTGCCAGCAGCGGATTGTGCGAGAGCCGTGCAATGCCCACGCCGAGGCCGAGCACCGTGCCGAAGATCGCCGCCAGCAACGAGACCTTCACCGTGTTGGCGATGCCGACGAGGATCGCCCGGCCGACCGTATCGGTCTGCTCGAAGGCGATGGCCGATTCCGTGATGACGAAGCCGGCCGGCCGCGTCAGGAAATCGAAGCCGGTCGCGATATTCTGCTTGGCGAGGTTGCCGCTCGCCGTCGAAAACATCGTCCAGCCGACGAGCGCCACGAAACCGATCGCGACGATCTGATAAAAATAGGCGCGAAAGCGCATGTCATGCAGGAAAGCCATGAAACCTCGCCGCCATGTCAGGAAGTGAAGAGGGCGCGCGCACCGCTATGCGCGCGCCCGGGCGATCGCTTAGAAAAGGAAAGCGATCAACGGATCGGCGGCGAGTAGATCAGGCCACCGGCGTTCCACAGCGAGTTCGGGCCGCGCGTCATGCCGAGCTTCGTGCCCTGGCCGACATTGCGCTCGAAGACTTCGCCGTAATTGCCGACGCTCTTGATGACATTGTAGCCCCACTTGTTGTCGAGGCCGAGCATCTTGCCGAGTTCTTCGGTGGCGCCGAGCATGCGCTGCACGTCCGGATCCTCGCTCTTCAGCTTCTCGTCGACATTCGCCTGGGTGATGCCCTTCTCTTCGGCGGCCATCAGCATCCAGACCGACCAGGAAACGATGTCGCCCCACTGGGAATCGTTCTGGCGGAAGGCCGGCGCCAGCGGCTCCTTGGAAATCGTGTCGGGCAGGACGACGTAGTCGTCCGGGTTGTTGGCGACGGCGCGGATAGAGGCAAGGTCGGAACGATCCGAGGTGATCGCTTCGCAGCGGCCGGAGAAGAACGCGGCGCGGTTTTCGTCCGGGCTTTCGAAGACGACCAGCTCGAACTTGCCCTTGATGGCGGCGAAGAAGTCGGAAATGTTCTGCGCCGTCGTGGTGCCCGGCAGGGTGCAGATCGCGGCTTCCGTCAGCTCTTTGGCGCCGGTGACGCCGAGCGACTTCGGCACCATCAGGCCCTGGCCGTCATAAAACACCGTCGGACCGAAATCGAGACCGAGCGAGGCGTCGCGCGAGAAGGTGTGCGTCGTCTGGCGCGAGAGAACGTCGATCTCGCCGGACTGCAGCGCCTGGAAGCGCGTGTTGATGTTGGTCGGGACGAATTCGACCTTGTCGCCATCGCCGAAGACGGCAGCCGCGATCGAGCGGCAGATGTCGGCGTCGAAGCCCTGCATCCGGCCCTTATCGTCGGGGGCGGCAAAGCCCGGCGTCGCCAGCGAAACGCCGCAGACGAGCTTGCCGCGCGCCTTCACGGTTTCGAGCGTGGTTGCGGCCGAGGCCGAGCCGGCAGCTGCCAAGCCGAGTGCGGCAGCAAAGATCGAAAGAATTGCCTGTTTCATGCTTCCCCTCCCATTGGGTGTTGGTTGAGCCGATGGCACCGCCCTCCAGCAGCACCCCGGCCAACATTGCGATCTCCCGGATCGCCTGAATTGTGTACAATGCTAAAAATCCAACAGCAACAGATACGTATATAAAATCTTCGTCATTTCGCACAAAGAATCGTGGGCAATCGACATCATCACATGACGGAATTGCATCAAAAGGTGCCGCTTTCAGCCTTCGGTACCGTTACGAGGCCGTGCGGAAAGGTGCCGCCACATTGACCGACGAATAAAAGATACAATTGAAAAATCTATAGTATACAATTACGATCACAAGCGCAGTGAACGAGGCCATGAAGCTCTATCGCGGCAAACTTGCGGTCCATGGCCCAAGAGCACGCCGCCATCGCGCTGGATAGACCCGAAAATTCTCCCGGAGGGCGGGGCTGGAACGCGAATGTTCCGGCCCCGTCGTGGTTTTGGGCCCCGTCCTGGCGCTCTCCGATCACCTACCCATTTGGCGTATTCCGCAGTTTTTGGCCGCGCGCCAAATACGGACATGCCCTGCGAAAGCGGGAAAATGCTTCAACAAAGGTAGGAATTCATGTCGAAAGTCATCAAGCTCGGCCGCGACGGCGTTGGTCTCAACGCGCTCGAAAAGTGCAGCGTCGTCCCCGCGGAAGCCATTCTCTCCGGCTTTGCCGAAGAGATAGGCGACGTGCATTTCGAAAGCGCCGACGGCTCGCTCGTCATCGGCACCTGGCAGTGCACGCCCTATGCCGAAATGCTCGTCTATCCCAACGGCACCGAATATGCCGTCATCGTCTCGGGCAAGGTCGCACTGACCAATCCGGACGGCTCCGTCGAGACCTTCGGTCCCGGCGAAAGCTACATCCTGCCGCCGGCCACCGAAGTGCGCTTCGAGGTGCTGGAAACCATGCGCAAGATCTACGTCCTCCAGACGGCCAAGTAAGCATTAGACGGGGAGGACAGACCATGACATCGAAAGCGCTCGCCGACGTGAAAATGGAACCCTTCTGGCTGGATCGACCCGACCGGCCGGAAACGCTGCCTCCCCTCACCGCCCCGCGCAATGCCGACCTGCTCGTGGTCGGCGGCGGCTTTACCGGCCTGTGGGCCGCCATCCAGGCCCGCCAGGCAAAACCTGAAAGCACCGTCATCCTGATCGAGAAGGCAAGCGTCGCCAGCGGCGCGTCCGGCCGGCCCGGCGGTGTCGTCTCCACCTCGGTCATGCATGGCCTGTCCAATGCCGCCCGTATCTTCCCCAAGGATATCGCCGCGCTGGAAGTGCTCGGCAAGGAGAACATGCACGGCTTCATGCAGACGATCGCCGACAACGGCATCGACTGCCATGCCGAATGGGGCGGCGAACTCAACGTCGCCATCGACGACAGCCAGATCGACAGCCTGCGCGACGAACACGCGCTGCATCTGAAATACGGGCACAATGCCGTCTTCCTCGACCAGTCGGCGCTTGCCGACCATATCCGCTCGCCGCGCTACAAGGCCGGCGTCTGGACGAAAGACGTCGCCGGCACCGTGCATCCCGCCCTGCTCGCCTGGGGCCTGAAACGGCTGGCGCTGGAACTCGGCGTCGAAATCTACGAAAGCACGCCGCTCGAAACCATCGAGGAGACCGGCGGCAAGATGCGTGTGAGGACGCCGCACGGCTCCGTCACCGCCGGCCGCGTGCTGCTCGCCACCAATGCCTTCATGGCCGGCCACAAGCACATCAAGCGCCGCATCGTGCCGATCCGCGACCGGGTGCTCGCCACCGAACCCTTGTCCGATGCCCAGATGGCCGCCATCGGCTGGGGCAACCGGCAGGGCATCTACGACATGCGCACGCAGATGAACTATATGCGGCTCACCAAGGACAACCGCATTATCTTCGGCGGTCGTCTCGCCTATGCCTTCAACGGCGACACGTCGCCCGCGGTCGACCGCGCACACGACACCTATGCGCCGCTCGCTAGCGCCTTCTTCAATACCTTCCCGCAGCTCGAAGGCCTGCGCTTCAGCCACGCCTGGAGCGGCGCCATCGACCTTTCCACCCGCATGGCCGTGCATTTCCAGCGCTATTTCGACGGCAAGGTCGTCTATGCCGGCGGCTATTCCGGCTTCGGCGTCTCCGCCTCGCGCTTTGGCGCCCGCGTCGCGCTCGACATTCTCGCCGGCTCGACGCTGCGGGAAAGCAGGCTGGAATTCGCAACACAGCTGCCGTCCATCGTGCCGCCGGAGCCGTTCCGCTGGCTCGGCGCGCAGATCACCATGAATGCGCTTGATACGGCGGATGCCAAGGGCGGATGGCGGCTGCCCTGGCTGAAATTCGTCTCGGCACTGGGCTTTCCGCTGCACTGAGAGGTCGGCTCAGCCAGCCATGAACTTTGCGTGTCTCAGCATGAACTGCCCGGCTTCGCGAATATCGTGCGCCACGGCGTCCCGCGCACGGGCGGCATCCTTGGCCTCCAGTGCATCCATGATGCGCTCATGGAAATCGACGTCGAGCGCCTCGGTCGGCGTAAATGTCGTGCCCTCCACCAGCTTGCGCAGGAAGGGGCCGGCCTGGAGCCAGAGAATTTCGATGATGTACAGCAGATATTCGTTGCCGCAGTGCTGGTAGATCGCGAATTTGAAATCGAAATTGGCTTCGAGATAGCGGTCGATATCGCCCGCCTTGGCCGCTTCGGTGCGCGCCTTGCAGTGGTGGCGCACGGTGCGCAGGCTGTTGCCGTTGAGGCGCGGCGTGGCGAGTTCCGCCGCCGTGCTTTCGATGGCGATGCGCGCTTCCGTCAGGCTGTTGAAGGCGGCGACCGTCAGGAGCGGCACCTCCACGCTGCCATTCGGCAGCAGGTTCAGCGCCCGCACGGCCTGCAATCGCTGGAAGGCGGTGCGCACCGGCATCGGGCTGGTGCCGAACTGTTCGGCGACCTTGCGATAGGTCAGCTTCTGCCCCGGCTCGAAATGACCGGCCATCAGCGCATGCACGATCTGCTGGTAGACCTGCTCGTGCATCGGCACGGGGGCCTCGATCGCCGTGATGCTCGTCGCCTTCTTCGCCATGTCCGCCCCTCGAAATCCGCGCCGCGTCTTGCTGGAATTGCCCTTGGTAGGAGATTTGCCGGCGCCCGCGCAAGCCCTGTGGCCGGCGCGGGCGTGCCGTTATCAAACCATGCGGGACAATTGCGCGAGGAAGGCGATGTTGTCGCGGTCGAACGGATCGGTCACCGGGTCGGGCTGCGAGGACATGCGCACGATGACGACCTCCGTCGCCGGATCGACATAGAGCCACTGGCCGTGAATGCCGATGCCGCAATAGGCGCCCTCGCCCGTCTGGTACCATTTGTTGCGGTAGCGGCCCTTCGGGAAGAGGGTGACGAAATCGCTCCTGTCCCAGGCATCCTTGCTGCCGCCGCCGATCGTATCGGCCACCCAGGCCTCGGGCACGAGGCGGTTGCCGTTTGCCACGCCGCCCTGGCGCATCATCTCGCCGAAGCGGGCAAGGTCGCGCGGGGTGAGCGAGATGCCGGCCGAGGCGCGGCAGCTGCCCTCACGATCGACGGTGATAGCGACGGCACCGCGCGCACCGAGCGGCGCGAAGACTTTTTCCCGCAGCAGATCGGGCAGGCGGCGGCCGGAGGCGCGCTCCAGGATGATGCCGAGCATGTCGGTGTTCGGCGAGCGGTAGCGGAAAATCTCGCCGTGCTCGCCCGGCAGCCGCTGGATCGTGCAGAGGAAATCGCGCAGCCCCTCGTCCCCGCCGCCCGGATTCCACAGCATGGCCTTGCGATAGCGCGCAAACGGGCTGTTCGGGTCGAGATAGGCCTCGTCGATATCGATGGCGACGGCCATGTCGAGCACATGCTGCACCGTCGCATCGCCATAGGCCGAGCCGGCGGCCTCCGACACATAGCGCGTCACCGGCGCCTCCGGATCGAGCAGGCCGTCCGCCTGCAAGGCACCGGCGACGACCGCGACGATCGACTTGCTGATCGAGAAGGCGATGTGGCGATTGCCGAAATCCATGGTCGGCGCGGACCAGTCGGCGACGAACTTTCCCGATTTCATGACGGTCAGGGCATCCGCATGGGAGCGGGCGAGGAAATCCGCCATCTTCTCGTCGCCATCAGGCAGCGATACGGTCTCGGCAACGAGCGCGGAGGCATCCTCCGGGGTCTCGTCCCCACCAGAGCCGCCCCAGACATGGGCGCTCGGCACGAGTTCGCCGACATTCTGGTAGGCCCAGGCGCTGAACGGCGCCAGCCGCCAGTTGCCGAGCCGCACCGCATCGCGGACAAAACCGTATCTCTGTTCGAAGGCGCTCGTGGCGACCATGCTCTGTCCTTTCTCTCCCGCTGCTAAGGGTGGAGCCGGTTCGCCCGCCCGGTATGCCCGCCAGCATCACCGAAGCAAGTTTCCATGCGAAACTCGAAAGACCCGCAGGACATTCCGCCCGGCTCTACCGGCCCCTCATGCAAGGCGTTTTCCGACACCACCCCTTCGCCGCCCCGGAGCGGGCCGACATCCCCCGGAATATCGACGCTTCATCCCCGCAACAGGCATGCGAATGCCTGCGGGAGGCAGCTTCCCCGCAGGCACTTCGACGCTATACTGTGATCTCAGATCACGCAATGGGGTTGGCTGGATTTCTTGATGGCGCGAGACAAACGCAAGCTTCACGCATAGAATTGCGGGCAAGAACACGAATACCGGGATCGGCTGCGGGGAAGAGATGACAAGCGAATTGCAGGGTGAGGACGGGCAGGTCGCAGCCATCGCGGATCTCGCCATGGCATTGCTGGAGGGCATAGGCCGGCTGGATTTCCAGGAGCGCATCATGAACGCCCTGAAAGAACGCGTCGCCTTCGATGCCAGTCTCGTGCTGCTGTACCGCAAGGGCTTTGCGCCGAAAATCCTGTTCAACGACTGGCGCACCGACCGCGGCATGTCCAACATCCAGCAATACCTGCAGGGTTACTACCGGATGGACCCCTTCTACCGGCTGACGCTCGAGGACACGATCGACGGCGTGCACCAGTTGAGCCAGATCGACGCCGGCTTCGGCGACAGCGATTATTACCGCGAATTCTACCAGTATTCGGGCCTGCACGACGAGATCAACGTGCTCGTCAGCCTCGATGCGGAGACCAAGTTCGCCATCTCGCTCGCCCGCCGCAGCACCCGCCCCGCCTTCACCGGTGAGGACCTGAAATTCCTGCGCACCGCAACGCCGCTGCTCGTGAAGGCCATCGTGCGGCACTATCGGGATCTTCGTCCCGACAGCCAGGAGGGTGAGCCGCTCTTGCAAAGCGCGCTGGCGCAGGCCGTGCGCAATTTCGGGCGCAGCGTGCTCACGGGCCGGGAATGCCAGGTGGTGCAGCTCATCCTGCGCGGTCATTCGGTCAAGGAGGCGGCGATCAAGCTCGGCATCGCACCCGCGACGGTGAAACTGCATCGCCGCAATCTCTATGCGAAGCTCGACGTCACCTCGCAGGCCTCGCTGTTTTCGCTGTTCCTCGATGCCGTCTGCTCGGCGGACAACGCCTTCGACGACCCGCTTGCCGGCTATCTCACACGCCGCGCCAAGCTGACGGGCGATATCCTGCGCGCCTGAAACGGTCTTTTTTCAGCGCCAGTTTTCCCGCCGGACCCGCCTCGTGGAATCGGGCCGGAACCTCCTGAATTTTCAGAAATTTTGCGATTCGGTAGGCAGTGCCCTTTTGTTTTGTTCGGAATTTTGTGATCACAAATCACGAAATCTACATTGACACGAGCGTGATCTGAGATCACAAAATCCCCTCGAAGGACGCATCGGCCGGGGAGTGCCGCCGTCCATAAAGGGGAGAAACCATGAGAAAACTGAGCAAGCTTGTGCTGGCGGCCTCCGTCGCCCTTAGTATCGCGACGATGGGCATGAGCGCTGCCGCGCACGCCGAGGCGCTGGTGCGCATCGCATCGCCCTATCCGGCGACGACGCTCGACCCGTCGCGCTCGGCGGCCGCCGGCAATATCGAGACCTTCGGCCAGCTTTATGCCCGCGTCCTGCACCGCAACACGGAAACCGGCGAGCTGGAACCGGGCCTAGCCGAAAAGTGGGAGCTTTCCGACGATCGCCTGACCTATACGCTGCACCTGCGCGAGGCCAAATTCTCCGACGGCTCGCCGATCACCGCCGACGACGTCGTCTTCTCCTTCGAGCGCGTGCGCTCCGACCCGCAATCCGCCCTGCCCTCGACCTTCGGCGCGGTGGAATCCTTTACCGTGACGGACCCCAAGACCGTCGTCGTGAAGCTCAAGAACCCGCTGGTCTCGCAGCTCGGCCAGTTCGAGATGTGGAATGCCGGCATCGTCTCCAAGACGGACGTCGAAAAGCGCGGCGAGCAGGCCTTCGCCGATGTGCCCGTCACCTCAGGCCCCTATGCCGTCAAGGAATGGAAGCCGGGCGAAAAGCTGGTTCTGGCGCCGAATACCAACTATTGGCGCACGGGCTATCCGAAGTCGGACGCGACGGTGGAACTCGTCGAGGTCGCCGAGCCGGAAACCGCCGCCGCCATGCTGAAATCGGGCGAAGTGGACGTGATGCGCGAAATCGAGTGGTCGCAGGCCGCCGATCTTGCGGCGACCGAAGGCCTCGACATGCGCATGGAGGATTCGCATGTCATCTACACGATCCTGCTCAACAACAGCCGCGCGCCCTTCTCCGACATGAAGGCGCGTCAGGCCGCCGCCTACGCGCTGGACAAGAAGGCGATCACGGGGATCGTCACGACCGGCCTCGCCAACCCCGCCAACACGGTGCTGCCCTCAGGTCTCGACTATCACGACAAGGACTATGCCGCTTTCGCGCCCGATATGGAGAAGGCCAAGCAGCTGATCACCGAATCCGGCATGGCCGGCAAGGAAGTGAAGATCCCGGTCACCGCAGGCCAGGCGACGCAGCAGATCGCGCTCTTTATGCAGGCGCAGCTGGAAGCGATCGGCCTCAAGCCCGTCATCGTCAATGTGGACGTCGCCACCTGGTGGTCGGACACGGCGACCGCCGCCTATGACGCGACGCCGACCTGGTGGACGAACGAGCTGACGGACCCCGACACCGCCGTGCGCTGGGCCATCTGCGGCGCCTGCGATTCGCACGCCTTCAACACCTTCTACAACAACGACCGCGTCAACAAGCTGACCGAGGAAGGCTCGCGCGAGACGGATGAGGCCAAGCGCGCCGAAATCTACCGCGAGATCGCCAAGATCGCGACGGACGAGGTCGCCCAGATCCCGCTCTTCGACGCGCCCTTCGCCGTCGCCTATTCGACCCGCCTCAAGAACCTCAAGCTCACCCCTGCCATGCAGTGGACGCTTGAGGACATGACCATCGAGGAATAATCCCTCCCAGGCTGGCGCGGCGTCTGATGACGTCGCGCCTTTTTTCCGCATCCGGGGACCTTTTCATGCACATGATCCTGCGCCGCATCCTGCAGCTCGTCTTCGTGCTCATCGGCATCACGCTCGTCACCTTTCTTCTGGTGCACATGGTGCCGGGCGATCCGGCGCGGATGATTGCCGGCGACCGCGCCAAGCCCGAAACGCTCGAAGCCATCCGCCAGAGCCTCGGCCTCGACAAGCCGCTATGGCAGCAGTTCTTGATCTATGCCGGCAATCTCCTCAGCGGAGACATCGGTGATTCCCTTCGCTACAAGCGCCCCGTCGCCGAACTCATCGGCCAGTATCTCTGGCCGACACTGTTCCTCACCGGCTATGTCATCGTGCTTGCCGTGCCACCGTCCATCGCGCTTGCCATCGCCAGTGCCCGCAAGCCCGGCAGCCTGACGGACCAGATCATCCGGCTGATCGGCGTCGCCGGCATGGCGATCCCGGTCTTCTGGCTCGGCATCATGATGTCGCGCTTCTTCGGCGTCAGCCTCGGCTGGTTCCCGGTCTCCGGCTATGGCAAATCCTTCACCGGCCACCTGCACCACCTCTTCCTGCCGGCGCTCTCGACGGCGATCTGGATCGTGCCCGTGCTGGTACAGTCCCTGCGCGCCGCGCTTATCGAGAAATCGGCCGCTGATTTCGTCACCGCCGCCCGCGCGCAAGGGGCGAGCGAAAGCGAGATCTTCTGGCGCACCGTGCTGCCCAACGCCATCCTGCCGACGCTCAATCTCTTCGGCGTCATCGTCGCCTTCCTGATCGGCGGCACCATCGTGGTGGAGACGGTCTATGCCGTGCCCGGCCTCGGCACCCTGATGATCAACGCGCTGCTGGCCCGCGACTACCACGTCATCCAGGGCCTGACGGTGATGTTCGCCGCCGCCACCGTGACCGTGACCTTCCTCGTCGACCTCCTCTCCGCGGCGATCGATCCGCGCGCCCGCCTTTAGGAATAATCATGTCCCTCGATGCCACCACCTCCGCTCCCGAACGTGCGCCGCTGCCACTCAGCCTCGTCGTCGCCGGCAGCCTCGTCGGCCTCTGGGTCCTCATCGCCGTCTTCGCGCCATGGATCGCGCCTTACGACCCGAATGCCGTGGATATCGTGCACGCCCTGCAAGGCCCGAGCGCCGAGCACTGGTTCGGCACCGACCAGGTCGGTCGCGACGTCTTTTCGCGCGTGCTCCATGCCGCGCGGATCGATCTCCTGATGTGCCTGGCCGGAGTCCTGCCGCCACTCGTCATCGGCACGACGATCGGCCTGGTCAGCGGCTATTACGGCGGCTTCATCGATACCGTCCTGATGCGCCTCTACGACCTGACCGCCGCCTTCCCCTTCTTCGTGCTGGTTCTCGCCATTGTCGGCGTGCTCGGCCCGGGTCTCGTCAACTTCTTCATCGCGCTCGCCTTCGTCGCCTGGATCACCTATGCGCGGTTGGTGCGCGCCGAAGTGATGGCCGTGCGCGGCAGCGAATATGTGCAGGCCGCGAAATGCCTCGGCTTTTCCGACCGCGTCACGCTGTTCCGCCATGTGCTGCCCAATGCCTTCGGCCCCGTCGTCGCCTATGCGGTGAGCGACGCCGTGCTCGTCATGCTCGCCGGTGCGAGCTTCGGCTTCCTCGGCATGGGCGCGCAGCCGCCGCTCTCCGAATGGGGCGTGATGATCTCCGACGGCACGCGTTTCCTGCGCCAGGCCTGGTGGATTTGTACCTTCCCCGGCCTTGCCGCCATCAGCCTCGGCCTCGGCCTCATCTTCCTCGGCGATGGCCTCGGCCATCTCAGCCGTCAGCGAGCCGCCGCATGACCCATCCCCTGCTCGATATCTCCAACGTCTGCGTTTCCTTCGGCAAGGCGCCGGTGGTCAAGAACGTCTCCTTCCGCGTCGCGCACGGCGAAATCGTCGGCATTGCCGGCGAAAGTGGCTCGGGCAAATCCACCATCTGCCGCGCCGCCCTCGGCCTCCTGCCGCCGACCGGCAGCGTCAGCGGCGAGATCCGTCTCGACGGCAAGCCGCTCACCGGCCTCGCCCCGGCCGAATGGTCCGCATTGCGCGGCCGCGACCTCTCGATGATCTTCCAGAACCCGTCGTCGCATCTCAATCCGTTGCAGACGGTCGGAAGCCAGATCGCCCAGCCGATGATCCGCCATCTCGGCCTCTCTCGCTCTGCCGCCTGGGATAAGGCGGTAGCTCTCCTGGAGGATGTCGGCATCCGCGAACCGGCGATGCGCGCGAAATCCTATCCGCATGAGCTTTCGGGCGGCATGAAGCAGCGCGTGATGATCGCCGCCGCCATCAGTTGCGCCCCACGCCTGCTGATCGCCGACGAGCCGACGACCGCACTCGACGTGACGGTGCAGCAAAAGATCCTCGAATTGCTGAAGGACCTCAACCGGCAGCGCGGCCTCGCCATCGCCTTCGTCTCGCACGATCTCGGCGTGCTCGCCGATATCTGCTCGCGCATCGTCGTCATGCGCCACGGCGAGATCGTCGAGGAAGGCGAAGCGCGGCAAGTGGTGACGGACCCGAAGCACCCCTATACGCGCCTGCTCGTCAATTCGCAGCCGGGCCGGAAATCGCTGACCAGCGGCTGGAGCGGTGCGGCGGCCGAGGCGCCATTGCTGGAGGTGAAGGACCTGAAGGTCCATTTCCCGGTCAAGCGCGACATCATCGACGTGCTGCAACGCCGCCAGCCGGAACCGTTCAGGGCGCTCGACGGCATCGACCTCACCGTCAAGGCCGGCGAGACCGTCGGCATCGTCGGCGAAAGCGGTTCGGGCAAGAGCACGCTCGCCCGCACCATCATCCTGCAGAACAGGGCGACGGAGGGCGGCGTGACGCTGGAGGGGCGGCCGCTCGCCGACCTCGCGGGCGCTGCCCTGCTCGCCTTCCGCCGCCGGGTGCAGATGGTGTTCCAGAACCCCTATGATTCCCTCAATCCGCGCATGACCGCGCTGGAAACGATCGCCGAACCGATCTGGCGCCACCTGCTCGCCGACCGCGCGACCGCCCTCAAGGAAGCGGAAAAGCTGCTCGACATGGTGGAGATGAAGCGTGAATTCGGCAGCCGCCGGCCGGGCCAGCTCTCCGGCGGCCAGTGCCAGCGCGTCGGCATTGCCCGTGCGCTTGCGCTCAAGCCGGAAATCCTGATCGCCGACGAGATCACCTCGGCGCTCGACGTGACGACGCAGGCGCAGATCCTCGATCTGCTCGCCCGCCTCCAGCGCGAGCGCAAGCTGACGTTGCTCTACATCTCGCACGACCTGTCGGTGGTCAGCTCCTTCTGCCAGCGCGTCTATGTCTTCCGTTCCGGCAAGATCGTCGAACACGGCCCGGCAGCGGATGTGCTGAGCAATCCGCGCGAGGCCTATACGCAACAGTTCGTCGCCTCGATCCATCGCCTGCCGGACCTCGTGGCCGGCTGATTTTCAGCACGTGATTTTTGGAGACCTTTATGAACAGCACGACCCAGCCGTGGCGGCGCGACCCGAAGAACCCCGGCGCCCCGATCATTCCGCGCGGCGAATGGGATTTTCCGCCCTATCACCGCTGGACCTTCCAGCATGTGCGTGAGATGGTGCCGACCGCCCAGATCTGGCGCGGACCCGGCCCCGTCCTGCCGCTGCCCGAGCGCAAGCGCGACATCGACGGCGTCAGCTTCGAGGCCCGCGCCGGCCGCAGAACCATTCCGCAATGGCTGGAGGAATGCGCGACGGACGGTTTCCTCGTCCTGTCGCGCGGCGCTGTCATCGACGAGCGCTACATGAACGGCCTGAAGCCGTACCGCCAGCACCTCGCCATGTCGGTCTCGAAATCCGTCACCTCGGCGGTCTTCGGCATCCTCGTGGAGCGCGGCCTCATCGACCCGGAAGCACCGGTGACGCACTATCTGCCGGAGCTAGAGGCGACCGGCTATCGCGGCGCCAAGGTGCAGCATGTGCTCGACATGACGAGCGGCGTACTGTTCGATGAATCCTACACCACGCCGGGCTCGCATATGCAGAAGCTCGGCCAGGCCTGCGGCTGGTTCGACGCGACCGAGCCGACCTGGCCGATGACCGTCTGGCAGCTGATCCTTCAGCTCACCGAGCAGGAGCGCCCGCACGGCCAGCTGTTCCAGTACCGCTCCATCGAAACGGACGTGCTCGCCTTCATCATGCAGCGCGTGACGGGAAAACACCTCGCCGACCTGATCAGCGAGGAACTGTGGGTGCCGATGGGCGCCGAGGACGACGCCTATATCACGCTCGACCGCGGCGGCTATGCGCTGGCCGACGGCGGCTTCAATGCCACGCTGCGCGATTTCGCCCGCTTCGCCCTGCTGCTCCTCAACGGCGGCAAGGCACATGGCAGGCAGATCGTGCCGAAGGCCTGGATCGACAGCTTCAATGCGTCCGCCGACCACGAGGTCTTCGGCAACGAACGCCAAGGCGCTCTTCCGAACGGCGCCTATCACAACCAGTTCTGGATCGAGGCGCCCGATAGCCCGGTCTTCATGTGCTTCGGCATTTTCGGCCAATATCTCTACATGGACCCGGAAGCGGAATTCGCGATGATCAAGCTCTCGACGGACGCCGAGCCGGTCAGCGAGGACCGCACCTTCGACATGCTGGCCGCCGCCCATGCGCTGAGAGAGTTCTGCAAGACCGCCTGATTTTTTCCATCGGCCGGCAGGAACAATCGAGGCTCCTGCCGGTTCAAGGTCCGTACCATGATGATTGGGCGTGATCGCACATGACGGAACAGTCCAAGCTTTTTCCCGAACACCGCAGGCTTTCGGGGGAGCGCTACACAATCGATACCTTCCGTGCGGCCTATGACCTGCCCGCGCAGGAGGCCAAGCGGCTCTTCGAAAAATTCGGCCCCTCGAAACGGGAGCTCGATCTCCTGATGCGTGCGCGCCGTGATCCCGAGCAATTCCTGAATTTTTAAGGAAACGGCCATGACGAAGACCGACGCACACAATACGCCAAAGCCCTCCTCTCCCGACAACCGCGAGGTCGAGACCGACACGAAACCGGAAACGGAAGACGAGAAGATCAAGCGCGAGCAGGCGACGAAGCCCGCGCTGATGCCGATCGGCGATCCGGCGGGGGCGGCCTGAACGACCGCCCGCCTCCTGTTCAGGCCGCCGCCAGCCCCTCGCGGGTTTTGGGCATCGGCCTGAAGGTCATCGCGATCAGGAAAGCACCGAGGCCGATGCCACAGGAGCCGACATAGAGCCAGGTATAGCTGGCAAAGGTGTCGTAGATCAGCCCGCCCGCGACCGGTCCGAGCGCCATGCCGAGGCTGCCTGCCATGGCCGTGCCGCCTATGACCGTGCCCATCAGCCGCAACGGAAAGTTTTCCCTCGCAATGACCGCATAGAGTGGCATGACGCCGGCATAGATGAAGCCGAAAATCCCCGCCACGAGATAGAACGAGGCGAGCCCGCCGGTGAAGACATAGGCGAGCGCGCCGATAGACTGCGCCAGAAGCCCGAGCACAAGGATATGCTTGGCGCCGAACCTGTCGCCGAGCAGGCCGAAGACCACGCGCCCACCCATGCCGGCAAGCCCTTCCACGGAATAGATGGTGACGGCCGCGATCATCGGAATGCCGCAGGTGATGGCATAACTTACCGTGTGGAAGATCGGCCCCGAATGGGTGGCGCAGCAGAAGAAATTGGTCAGGCACAGAATGATGAACTGCGGCGAGCGCAGCACGTCGCGCGTCGTCATGCCGCCCTGCGGCTCGTCCGCCGCGGCAAGCGCCTCGTTGCCCGCTTCCAGTGCCGGCGGACGCTTGATGAGCAGTGAGGCAGGGATCATTGCGACGGCGACGATGACCGCGATGATCTGCATCGACGTGCGCCAGTCGTGGCCGGAGACCAGCCAGGCGGCGAAGGGCGCCATGGTCATCGGCGCCATGCCCATGCCGGCGGAGACCAGCGAGACGGCAAGGCTGCGATGCGTATCGAACCAGCCGGTGACGCAGGCCATCATCGGCGCGAAGACGGCCGCCGCAGCCGCCCCGACGACCAGGCCGAAGGTGAACTGGAACGCCAAGAGCGAGGTCGCGACACTTGCGGCGGCAAGGCTTGCGGCCAGCAGCACCGAGCCCGTCAGCACGACGGGCCGCGGCCCCCAGCGATCGGACAGGCTGCCCCAGACCATGCTGGCGAAGGCCATGGACAGAAAGCCGATGGTCATGGCGGTGGAAATGCCCGTCACCGACCAGCCGGTATCCTTGGAAATCGGCAAAAGGAAAACCGGCAGCGAGAACATCGCGCCGATGGCGATGCAGCCGAGCAGGCCGCCCGCCGCCGCGATCACCCAGCGATAATGCGTATGGATCATTGTCATCTCCTTCGCGATCGCCCGGCCCGGCCGGAACCGCCCCAAACCTGATACTGATCGCGCCGCCCCGTCCCTGTCTAGAAAGCAAGGACAGGCGCGCACTCTACACCTTCCCGACGAGGGCTGAAGCAGGAAGACATCAGCACAGTCTCCCTGCTTGCCTCTCTGGAAGACGCTGTCATTCGCCGTTTCCGACACCGACCATGCGAAATTTTACGCTTTCGCAAAACCCATCGCGCTGCCATCTATTGATGCGCCTCGGACGATCGCCTTGCTCTGCCCGGATACGGCCAGTCCAGAGTAGGCGGCGGACTTCCGCGGGCGGGAGTGACAAGTGTGACGGGAATGCAATGGATTCGATGATCACAGCCGCCGCCCGCGCGCTTGCCGCTGGCGACCCGCTCGGCGCGCTGAACCGCGTGGCCCTGCGCGACGATGCGCCGGCGCTTGCGCTGCGCGGCATCGCCATGGCGCAGCTTGGCGATCTCGACCGGGCAAAAACGCTGCTGAAGAGTGCCATCATCGCCTTCGGCCCGCGCGAAACGGTGGCGCGGGCGCGCTGTATCGTGGCGGAGGCGGAGGTCGCGCTCGCCAGCCGCGACCTCACCTGGCCGGCCAAGGCGCTTGAGGCTGCCGGCGAAACACTCGCCACCCATGGCGACAGCCTCAACGCCGCCCATGCCCGCACGCTCGCCATCCGCCGCCTGCTGCTCATCGGTCGGCTGGAAGAGGCAAGCATCCGGCTTGCCGAAACCGACCCCGCCACCCTCGCTGCACCCCTGCGCGCCGCCCACGAGCTTGCCGCCGCCGGCATCGCCATCCGCCGGCTGCGCACGAAAGTGGCGCGGGCCGCCTTCGCGCGCGCGATCGATGCCGCCCGACAAGCCCGCATCCCCGCCCTGCTGCGCGAAATCGAACTGGCCGCGACGGTGCTGGAAAAGCCGGCGGCACGGGCAATCGCCAACGGCGCGGAACAGGCTCTGCTGCCCGACGACGTAGAAGCGCTCTTTGCCGGCAAAAGGCTGATTATCGATGCCTGCCGCCATGTCGTGCGCTGCGAGGAGGCCATCCTGTCGCTTGCCACGCGCCCCATCCTCTTTTCCCTGCTGCGCACCCTGGCCGAGGCCCTGCCCGGCGATGCCAGCCGGGAAAAACTGCTCTTCAATGCCTTTCGCGCACGGCATGCCGATGAATCGCACCGTGCCCGCCTACGCGTGGAAATGGGCCGGCTGCGTGCCGAACTGGAGCCGTTCGCCGGGATCGAGGCCACCAAATACGGCTTCGTGCTGGCGCCGCGCGGTGGTCGGGCGGTGACCGTGCTGGTGCCGCCGCTGGACGAGCCGCATGCCGACATTCTCGCGCTCTTTGCCGATGGCGAGGCATGGTCGAGTTCAGCGCTTGCCATTGCGCTCGGCACCAGCGCCCGCACCGTGCAGCGCGCCCTGGAACAGCTTTCGGCAGCGGGAAAGGTGCAGGCGATCGGCAGCGGACGGGCGCGGCGATGGCTCACGCCGACACCGGGCGCCTTCTCGACACTCTTGTTACTCCCGGGCCCGCTGCCGGGCGACTAAGATTGCGATCATCAACGATCCAGAGGAGATGACGATGACGACCTCGCAAGCTGAGATCCTGCGCGAATATGGCCCCTTTCCCGATGTGGAGCAGGTGGGCGGCGTGACCTATGACGGCAAGAAGGTGTGGTTTGCCGTCGGCGACCGGATCAATGCCCTCGATCCTGATAATGGCGAGGTGGTCGGTGCGATCGCGCTCGCGGCCCATGCCGGCACCGCCTATGACGGCCGCCATCTCTTCCAGATATCCGAGGATGTCATCCACAAGATCGACCCCGCCTCCGGCGCCGTGCTGTCCACCATTCCCGCCCCCGGCAAGGGCGGCGATTCCGGCCTCACCTGGGCGGAAGGGTCACTGTGGGTCGGCGAGCACCGCAGCCGGAAAATCCACCAGATCGACCCGCAGACCGGCACGATCCTCCGCACCATCGAGAGCAACCGCATGGTGACGGGCGTCACCTGGGTGGATGGCGAATTCTGGCACGGAACCTGGGAGGGGGACGAGAGCGACATTCGCCGGATCGATCCCGAGACCGGCGCAGTGCTGGAAACGCTCGTCATGCCCGAAGGCACGGCCGTTTCGGGCCTCGAATCCGATGGCGGCGAGCGCTTCTTCTGCGGCGGCGGACGCAGCGGAAAAGTCCGCGTCGTCCGCCGTCCTGAACGTGTCTGATCCTTAGAGGCCGTGGGTGCCGTCGTAGCCGTTGACCGGCGGCGGCGCCCAGCCTGCGGGCAGGCCCTTGGGCTTGTAGATCTCGACGACCATGGGATGGCAGGCCGCCGTGTCGGAAGAGTGTTCGGCCGAGCAGTCTCCGCCGGGGCAGGCCGACATGCAGCCCAGAAGATCGATCTCGGCGAAGAATTCCAGATAATCGCCCGGCCGCACCGGGCTTGCCTTCATGAAATACTGGCCGGTGTCGCGCGTAAAGCCCGTGCACATGAAGACGTTCAGCACGTCATGCACATAGGTCTCCGCCTCGCGCGGCGCCATGCCGGTCTTCTCTGCGAAGGCGCGCGTCAGGTTGGAATGGCAGCAATGGTGGTACTGGCCGCCGTGGCTGAGCAGATTGTGCGTATAGGGATCGCAGCGCGTGCCTATCACGTCATGCACCGCGCCGCCGAACTCGTCGAAACCGTACCAGTCGAGCGTGTCATGCGTGATGGTCGCGATGGGGCGCAGATAGGGGAAGTTCGAGAAGAGCTGGTCGCCGAGGCCGACATGGGTGCCGTTCAGCGCCCGCGTCTTGCCGGTGTAAAGGCGTTCCTTGAGATCGTTGGCATTGAAGAGGTTAAGGTCGCCGACCTGCGGGCCTTCCGAACAGACGATGCGGCAGAAGTGCCCAGCCGGCACCGACCAGGTCGCGGCCTCGCGCGGCGGCACGACCACGGTTTCGACCAGCGTGAGGTCGTCCCGTAGCGCACGATAGGTCGACAGATCCGGGCGCGGCAGCGTCTCGACTGGGTAGCAGACAACCGGCCTGATCGCCTTGCGGGTGTTCGCATCGGCAGGAGCCGCGGTTATCGGATCTGGCTTCATGAAAATCCTCCCTCTCGTCCCCGGCGGCGCGCTCCGAACGGTGCTGCATGCCCCGAAGAAATCCACTTTTGTTGAATAACAGAAATGCTATTGTTCAACAAGATCGAATTCATGTGTAACACCGCGATCCCGGCGGCTTTCCGCTAGCCGCTCTCCTTTACCGTCTCCATCGCCACATTGGTCGAGGTATTGGCAACATAGGGCAGGTTTGAAATCCGCTCGCCCAGCACCAGCCGGTATTTCTTGATATCGCGCGTGCGGATTTTCAGGAGATAGTCGAAACGGCCGGCGATCATGTGGCATTCCTCCACCTCGCGGATCTTCTTCACCGCGGCGTTGAAACTCGTCAGCGCCGCCTCATGCGTATGGGTCAGCTTCACCTCGGCGAAGGCGATGTGGTCGAGATTCATTTTCGACGGATTGAGGATCGCCTTGAAGCCCTGGATGAAGCCTTCCGCAATCAGCCGCTTGAAGCGGTTCTGGCACGGCGTTTTGGAAAGGCCGACCTTCTCCGCCAGCTCCGCGACGGAGATGCGGCCGTTTTCCCCGAGTTCTTCGAGGATTTTCCGGTCAAAACCATCCAATGACCCATCGGTCTGCAAATTCTCGATCAATCGGACCTCCACAGGACGAAAAGTAAACCCATATAGCCTAAATCATCCGGATATGAAGTCCATCCGTTTTCCAGCTGCATGATATCAATTGCGCCCAGTTTCCAGCAATGAACGCACCGAACCGGCCGCCAGCAGAGCGTGTCGGCGACGGCCGTATTCCGAGCCAAGACAGGGGAGATGGGATGCAGGACAGGACTTTCGATGCTAGCATGCCGGCGGACCTCATCCGCCACTACAAGCCGCTCGCCATCCGGGCCGTCGTGGCGGCCTGCAGCGTCAGGGCGGAACGGTCCGAAAGCGATCGCGCAGGCGTGATGCTTGCCGGCGCGACCGAAACCCATGACGCCCCTTTCCGGGACGAGCCTGCTCCTGCCTTCATCCGCTGATCCCTTCAGACACCGAACGCTTCTCATAGGTCCTTCCATGCAGAATCCCGCCGCCGCATCCACCGCCCCGTTCTCCGATTTCGCCCCGCCGATCCGTCCGCAGAGCGCGCTGCGCCAGGCCATCACGGCCGCCTATCGCCGCCCCGAGACCGAATGCCTGCCGCCACTGGTCGCCGCTGCCCGCGTATCCGAGCGCGAGCGCTACGACATCCGCAGCACCGCCCGCACGCTGATCGAGGCGCTGCGTGCCAAGCACAAGGGCACGGGCGTCGAGGGTCTGGTGCAGGAATATTCGCTGTCGAGCCAGGAAGGCGTGGCGCTGATGTGCCTGGCCGAAGCGCTGCTGCGCATCCCGGACACCGACACGCGCGACGCGCTGATCCGTGACAAGATCGCCGAGGGTGACTGGACCTCCCATATCGGTGGCGGCAAGTCGCTGTTCGTCAATGCCGCGACCTGGGGCCTCGTCGTCACCGGCAAGCTGACCTCTACCGTCAACGACCGCGGCCTGTCCGCGGCCCTGACGCGCCTCATCGCCCGCGCCGGCGAGCCGGTCATCCGCCGCGGCGTCGATATGGCCATGCGCATGATGGGCGAGCAGTTCGTCACCGGCGAAACCATCGAGGAGGCGCTGAAGCGCTCCAAGCCGCTGGAAGCCCGCGGTTTCCGCTATTCCTACGACATGCTCGGCGAAGCCGCCACGACCTCGGCCGACGCCGAGCGCTATTACCGCGACTACGAAAACGCCATCCACGCCATCGGCAAGGCTTCTGGCGGCCGCGGCATCTACAACGGTCCCGGCATCTCCATCAAGCTCTCGGCGCTGCACCCGCGCTACAGCCGCACGCAGACCGCCCGCGTGATGGGCGAGCTGCTGCCGAAGGTGGTGAAGCTCGCAGCGCTGGCCAAGAGCTACGACATCGGCCTCAACATCGACGCCGAGGAAGCCGACCGGCTGGAACTGTCGCTCGATCTGCTCGAAAGCCTCTGCTTCGATGAAGCGCTGAAGGGCTGGAACGGCCTCGGCTTCGTCGTGCAGGCCTATGGCAAGCGCTGCCCCTTCGTGCTCGATTTCATCATCGATCTCGCCCGCCGCTCCGGCCGCCGCGTCATGGTGCGCCTCGTCAAGGGCGCCTATTGGGACGCCGAGATCAAGCGCGCCCAACTCGATGGTCTGGAAGGCTTCCCGGTCTACACCCGCAAGATCTATACCGACGTCGCCTATGTCGCCTGCGCCCGCAAGCTGCTCGCCGCGCCGGATGCGATCTTCCCGCAGTTCGCCACCCACAACGCCCAGAGCCTTGCCACCATCTACCAGCTCGCCGGCCCGGATTTCGCCGTCGGCAAATACGAGTTCCAGTGCCTGCACGGCATGGGCGAGCCGCTCTATGACGAGGTCGTCGGCAAGGACAAGCTCGACCGGCCCTGCCGCATCTATGCGCCTGTGGGCACCCACGAGACGCTGCTGGCCTATCTCGTGCGCCGCCTGCTCGAAAACGGCGCGAACTCCTCCTTCGTCAACCGCATCTCCGACCCGAAGGTCTCGGTGGAATCGCTGATCGCCGACCCGGTCGAGATCGTCGCCGCCATGCCCGTCGTCGGCGCGCAGCACGACCAGATCGCCCTGCCCGACGGTCTGTTCGGCGCGTCGCGCAAGAACTCCGCCGGCCTCGATCTCTCGAACGAAGAGACCCTCGTCGGCCTCTCGGCTGAACTCGCCGGCACCGCCGCGAAACAATGGCACGCCGCCCCGCTTCTCGCGGATGGCAGCGCCGCCGGCGAAACGCAGGACGTGCTGAACCCCGCCGATCACCGCGACGTCATCGGCAGCGTCACCGAGGCAAAGGCCGAGGATGCCGCACGCATCGTCGCCATGGCCGCCGACAATGTCGCAAGCTGGTCCGCCGTCTCCCCCGCCGACCGCGCCGCCTGCCTCGACCGCGCCGCCGATATCATGCAGGCCCGCATCGAGCCGCTGATGGGCATCATCATGCGCGAAGCCGGCAAATCCGCCGCCAACGCCATCGGCGAAGTGCGCGAAGCGATCGACTTCCTGCGCTACTATGCCGAACAGGCCCGCCGCACGCTCGGTCCGTCGCACCTACCGCTCGGCCCCATCGTCTGCATCAGCCCGTGGAACTTCCCGCTCGCCATCTTCACCGGCCAGGTCGCCGCAGCGCTCGTTGCCGGCAATCCGGTTATCGCCAAGCCCGCCGAGGAGACGCCCATCGTCGCTTATGAGAGCGTCAAAATCCTGCACGAGGCCGGCGTTCCCGTCGGCGCCCTGCAGTTCACGCCCGGTGCCGGCGCCCTCGGTGCAGCCCTCGTCGGCGCCGACAAGACGGCCGGTGTCATGTTCACCGGCTCGACGGAAGTCGCCCGCCTCATCCAGGCGCAGCTTGCCGAGCGTCTTTCGGTGGGCGGCAAGCCGATCCCGCTGATCGCCGAAACCGGCGGCCAGAACGGTATGATCGTCGATTCCTCGGCGCTTGCCGAACAGGTCGTCGCCGACGTCATCGCCTCCTCCTTCGACAGCGCCGGCCAGCGCTGCTCGGCGCTGCGCGTGCTGTGCCTTCAGGACGACGTCGCCGACCGCACGCTCGCCATGCTGAAGGGCGCGCTTCAGGAGCTGACGCTCGGCCGTACCGACAGCCTGAATGTCGATATCGGCCCCGTCATCACGGGCGAAGCGCGCGACAACATCGTCGGTCACATCGAGCGCATGCGCGGCCTCGGCAACAAGGTCGAGCAGTTGCCGCTGCCGGCCGCCGCCGCGCACGGCACCTTCGTCGCGCCGACCATCATCGAGATCAAGAAGCTCGCCGATCTCCAGCGCGAGGTCTTCGGCCCCGTGCTGCATGTCATCCGCTTCCGCCGCGCCGATCTCGACCGGCTGATCGACGACATCAACGCCTCGGGCTACGGCCTGACCTTCGGCCTGCACACGCGCCTCGACGAAACGATCGCGCATGTCACCAGCCGCATCAAGGCGGGCAATCTCTATGTGAACCGCAACATCATCGGCGCCGTGGTCGGCGTGCAGCCCTTCGGCGGACGCGGCCTTTCCGGCACCGGCCCCAAGGCGGGCGGCCCGCTCTATATCGGCCGCCTCGTGCAGAAGGCACCGGTGCCGCCGCAGCAGGATTCGGTGCATACCGATCAGGCGTTGCGCGATTTCATCTCCTGGCTCGACCGCAAGGGCAAGGCTGCGGAAGGCGAGACCGCCCGCAGCTTCGCCAACCGCTCGGCGCTCGGCCTGGTGCGCGAACTCGCCGGCCCCGTCGGCGAACGCAATCTTTATGCCCTGCATGCCCGCGGCAACGTGCTGCTCGTGCCGCAGACGGAAGCCGGCCTGCTGCGTCAGGTCGCCGCCGGTCTCGCAACGGGTAACATGCTTGCCATCGACAATGCCACCGCGCTGAAGCCCGTGCTTGCCGACCTGCCCGCCTCCGTCGCCGCCCGCCTCACCTGGTCGGCGGACTGGGCCAAGGACGGCCCCTTCGCCGGCGCGCTGGTGGAAGGCGATGCGGAGGCGGTCCGCGCCGTCAACCGCAAGATCGCGGCCCTTCCCGGCCCGCTGGTTCTGGTACAGGCCGCGACGACCGAGGAACTGCTGAGCGACCCGGAAGCCTATTGCCTCAACTGGCTGCTGGAGGAGGTCTCGACTTCGATCAACACGGCCGCCGCCGGCGGCAATGCCAGCCTGATGGCCATCGGCTGATTACCGATCCACACACGTCAAACAAAGGCCCGCTCACGCGGGCCTTTGTGCATTTGGCGCAGGGCACGGCACGGTAAAAATCGCCGTCACCCCTCCCACCCCGGCGATATCGCGTTAAGGTGGCGCCATCGAAACGGGAGAATCTGCATGCCTATCGCAAGTCCAATCGCGGCGCACCCGGCCGGAAGGAGAGCCGCGTGACCGTCACCGATTTCGCGACCCGCACCTACGACCACAATTTCCGGCTCGACCCGATCGTGCGCAGCCTGCTCGATACGGACTTCTACAAGCTGCTGATGTTGCAGATGATCCGGCAGCTCCATCCGGATGTGAAGGCGACCTTTTCCCTGATCAACCGCACGAAGAGCGTGCGGCTCGGCGAGATCATCGACGAGGGAGAGCTGCGCGCCCAACTCGACCATGCCCGCAGCCTGCGCTTCACCAAGAAGGAACTGATCTGGCTCGCCGGCAACAGCTTTTACGGCCGGGCGCGCATGTTCGGCCCGGATTTCATCGCCTGGCTTGCCGCCTTCCAGCTGCCGGACTACGAATTGCGCAAGGCCGACGGGCAGTATGAGCTACATTTCGAAGGCCCGTGGACCCACACGATGATGTGGGAAATCCCGGCGCTGACCATCATCAACGAAATGAAATCCCGTGCCGCCATGCGCGACAAGGGACGCTTCGCGCTCGACGTGCTTTATGCCCGCGCCAAGGCGCATTTGTGGGAAAAAGTCGAGCGCCTGAGGCTCCTGCCCGACCTCGTCATTTCCGATTTCGGCACGCGCCGCCGGCACGGTTTTTTGTGGCAGCGCTGGTGCGTGGAGGCCCTGAAGGAAGGGCTCGGTGAACGCTTCATCGGCACCTCCAACGTGCTGCTCGCCATGGATGCCGATCTTGAAGCGATCGGCACCAATGCCCACGAACTGCCGATGGTCGCCGCAGCCCTTGCCGAGGATGACGCAGCCCTTGCCCGCGCACCCTATCAGGTGCTGGAGGAATGGCGCCAGCACTATAACGGCAACCTGCTGATCGCCCTGCCCGACGCCTTCGGCACCACGGCCTTCCTTGCCCACGCGCCGGACTGGCTGGCGGACTGGACCGGCTTTCGCCCTGATAGCGCGCCGCCGATCGAAGGCGGCGAGCAGATCATCCGCTGGTGGCAGGAGAAGGGCCGCGACCCACGCGACAAACTGTTGATCTTCTCCGACGGCATGGATGTCGACACAATCGAGGCGACCTACCGGCATTTCCACGGCCGCGTGCGCATGAGCTTCGGCTGGGGCACCAATCTCACCAACGATTTCCGCGGCTGCGACCCGGACGGCGGCAACGGCCTCGATCCGATCTCGCTGGTCTGCAAGGTGACCAGCGCCAACGGCCGCCCGGCGGTCAAGCTGTCGGACAATCCGCTGAAGGCGACCGGCGATCCGCACGAGATCGCACGCTACCGCAGCGTCTTCGGCACGGATGTGCAGGAAGCGCGCCCGGTTGAGGTTTAAGCCTCGCCGGCCGCAGCGATAGTCGAAAGCGCCGAGCGGATGGCCGAGGGCGACGAGGCTTTTGCCAGCGCACAGGTGGCCGTCGAAAGCGAGCCGACCCGGATCGACTGCCCGCCGCGGGCATTGGCAAGGGCAAACATCGTCTCGTCCGTCAGGTCGTCGCCAATGGTGATCGGCAGGCGATCGGCAAAGGCGGGCTGTTCGAGATAGGCCGCCACCGCGTCGCCCTTGTCGGCGCGTGCGGGGCGGATTTCGAACACCATCTTGCCCGGCTGCAACACCCAGCCCGGCCCCGCCTCCTCGGCGAAGGCCTTCATGATGCCTTCCAGCGCCGTGTCGAAAGCGGGCGCCAGCCGAAAATGCGCCGCCACCGCCGCCCCCTTGTCTTCGATCAACACGCCCTCCATCCACGCCGTCTGCTCGACCAGGCGCTGCTTGAGCGAGATGAAGGCCGGCGTTGGCGCCACGACGGCCGTCTGCCCGTCGGCACCTCGGAATTCAGCGCCATGCAAACCGGCGATCGGGAAGCGGCAGGGCGCAAAGAGCGCGTCGGCATAAAGCAGGCTCCGCCCCGTCACCAGCGCAAGCGCCCCCTTGAGGCGATTGGCGACGGCCTGCAGATCGCTGGCGAGCGACAACGGCACCTGAATGGCATCCGGCGTCGCCGCAAGATCCAGGAGCGTTCCGTCGATATCGAGAAACAGCGCCCAGCGGTCCGGCTCATCGACCAGGCGGCGCACCAGATGGCGGGTGGCGGCGTCCGATGGCCGCAATTTTTCCAGCTCGTCCATCGCCTTGCAAGTAGATCGGCGAGGCCACGCCGGCAAGGCCGGCAGGAACAAGTTTTCGCGCGCCGCATTGTGCCCTTCGCCACGCAATTGCAGCAAGGGAACTGCCATGGGTCATCGGAAAGCACAACGGACCGCCGACAGCGACGCCCCCGTCATCCACGGTGCCGAGGACCTGCCGACGGTAACGGTCGCCAGCTACAATCTCGAAACACGCGACAAGCAGGGCTTCATCGGCGACCGCGCCAACAAATCCGCTTTCCGGGATGCACTCGAGGCCTGGCGCATGCGCATTCGTAAGGGTGGCGATGATCCACTGGGCGAGGTCGCGACCGACACGCTTTCCAAGAAGGAAATCGATGCGCTGCTCAAAGACGAGGAAACGGAAGCCGCCACCCTCGTGCGCGCGGCGGTCGATGATTTCGCCGCCGAGCTTGCCGATGTGCTGATGCGCTACCTGAAGGAGGAGGCGTGGAAGGGCACGGAGCGGATTGCCGTCGGTGGCGGGTTCAAGGACAGCAGGACCGGCATGATGGCGATCGCGCGCGCGCAGCTGCTGCTGAAGGCCGAGGGCGTGAAGGTCCAGTTGATGCCGATCGCCCATCATCCCGATGAAGCGGGCCTTATCGGCGCCGTCCATCTCATCCCCTCCTGGATGCTGAAGGGGCATGACGCGATCCTGGCCGTCGATATCGGCGGCACGAACATCCGCGCCGGCGTCGTCAAGCTGAACCTCGACGACGCCAAGGATTTCGGCAAGGCCAAGGTCTGGAAATCGGAACTGTGGCGCCATGCCGACGACGAGCCGAAACGCACCGCGACCATCGAATATCTCGTGCGCATGATCGAAACGCTGATCGGAAAGGCGAAAAAGGCGAAGCTTGCGCTGGCTCCGGTCATCGGCATCGGCTGCCCCGGTATCATCGCCTCCGATGGGTCGATTGCACGCGGCGGGCAGAACCTGCCGGGCGGCAACTGGGAAAGCACGCACTTCAACCTGCCGGAGGCACTTCGCAAGGCTATCCCCGAGATCGACGATCAGCCGACCTTCGTCATCATGCACAACGACGCCGTGGTCCAGGGGCTCTCGGAAGTACCGCGCATGGCCGATACCAAGGCCTGGGCCGCCGTGACGATCGGCACGGGCCTCGGCAATGTCAGCTTCGTCAACAAGAAGGACTGATGTCAAAAAGCGGATATGAAAAAGCCGCCCGGAGGCGGCTTTTTCCGTTCAGTTCAGCGTGGACCATTCCTGGCGCACCGCGTCTGCATCCTTGTTGAGATGCACATGGGCATCGACGTGGTCGACCCAGTCGAGCGGGATGAGATGGTGCTTGCCATCCTCGGAATCGCTCCGGGTCAGCTTGATGCGGCTTTCGCCCTCCATATGATCGACGGTTCCGACATGACCGCCATCGGCGGCGCGCACTTCCATATGTTCGCGAATTTCATTTGCAGCGACCATTGTCGTTCTCCTTTGGTGAACTTGCCACAGAAGAACTGCCCAAACCCACCCAAGGTTCCTGTTTCAGCGTATTTTCGAAACGCTGACGCAACCTTTGATTAGCCGATAGAAGTCGCTCAACGTCGTGCTGATGGGCAGGCAGCTGTTCCCCAGGGAACACGATGAGCCCCCTGCTTGTGAGCAGATGCGGTCACGGCGGGACTGCACTCGCCACCGAACTGCGGGGGCCTGACTTCCAACGTTTATGCAGCACTTTCGAGCATCCGCACTGCGGATGGCGGGCGGTCGCTGTTGTCCGAAACAGAGAATCATGGGTGAGCAAAATGGCGACGAAATACGGAACGGATGCATCGGAAACGCTGAACGGCGGCCTTGACCAGGATTACATCTACGGCCAGGGCGGCCATGACAAGATCTATGGCCTGTTCGCCCGTGATAACCTGTCAGGCGGCGACGGCAACGACACGCTCAGCGGCGGCTTCCAGGATGATACCCTCTATGGCGACCTCGGCACGGATACGCTATCGGGCGGCCAGGGCGATGACGTCCTGTCGGGCGGCGGCGGTGCCGACACGATGTCGGGCGGGCTGGGCGACGACCGGTTCACCGATTATTCCATCGGCGACTGGAAGGGTGACGTCGTCGATGGTGGGTTGGGCACGGACACGCTCGACATCAACCTGCAATACAATACGGCCGGCATCAAATTCACGGTGCAGGATCCGACCAAGTCGGTCAACCTGTTCGGCTTCAACGTCAAGAACATCGAACAATACTGGGTCACGGCCACCAATTTCGCCGACACGCTGACCGGCGGCCACTGGAACGACCGCTTCAACGGGCAGGACGGGGACGACACGCTGTCCGGCAACGGCGGCAACGACACGCTCGATGGCGGCGACGGCAAGGACACGCTGAACGGCGGCCAGGGTGACGACTATCTCTATGGCCGCGACGGCGACGACAAGCTCGACGGCAGCTATGGCGACGACAACTTGCAGGGCGGCGGCGGCAACGACACCCTCACTGGCGGCAATGGCGACGACGCGCTCTACGGTGAAGACGGCAACGACGTGCTCAACGGCGGAAACGGCGACGACTATCTCTGGGCCGGCGAAGGCAACGACACGCTGAACGGCGGCGCAGGCGCGGATTACATCATCACCGGCAGCGGCAAAAACACGGTGAATGCCGGCGATGGTGACGACGAGATCCTGATCAACCTGGCGGATGGCGCCGACAAGGTCGACGGTGGTGCCGGTATCGACGAGATCGAGATCCGCAACATCTCGGGCACCTTCACCGCCAAGGCCTCCACGGTCGTCAACACGCTCGCCGACGGCACGACCATCGTCAATGTCGAGAACTACGATCTCTACGGCACGAACGACAAGAACACGATCGTCACGCTGGGCGGCAAGGACCACATCGTCACCTACGATGGCGACGACACCGTCAAGGCCGGCGCCGGTGACGATTCCATCGACGGCGGTGCGGGCAACGACAAGCTCTATGGCGAAGCGGGCAACGATACGATCTTCGCCGGTTCGGGCAAGGACACGATCGATGGCGGTTCGGGCACCGACACGGTGTACATCGACGTCTACAGCTACCAGACGATCAACTACACCTTCGACGTCGTCAACGGCAAGGGAACGCTGTCGAACGGCTCCTACGCGCAGAACACCGAGATTTTCAACATCTTCACCTCCGCCTATGGCGACGACGTCCTCAAGGCCGGCAATGCCCAGAGCGTCTGGTTCAAGTCCTACAGCGGCAATGACCAGCTCTACGGCAGCGTCGGTGATGACCTGCTCGACAGCGGGCTCGGCAACGACAAGATCGTCGCCGGCAAGGGTGACGACGTGTTGTACGATCTCGGCGGCAACAACAACCTGTCGGCCGGCGACGGCGACGACGAGGCGCACCTGTCGATCTTCGAGGCCCATGCCGGCGGGGATACAACGACGCTCGATCTCGGCGCGGGCAACGACAGCGTGGAGTTCAATGCCGGCCTCGGCTACACCTTCGGCAAGCTCAACGCCGACGGCGGCACCGGCACGGACCTCGCGATCATCGACCGCAACGAGACCACCAAAGCCCTTACCTTCACGCTGAGCGCCAATGCGACCGTCGTCAACGGCGACGTCACGCTGAAGAATTTCGAGCGCATCGACATCACCGGCGGCTCCGGCGCCGACAAGTTCACCGGCGGCAACCTGTCGGATTCGCTCGACGGCAACGACGGCAACGACACGCTTGTCGGCCTTGGCGGCGACGACTGGATCTACGGCGGCAATGGTCGCGACACGCTGAAGGGCGGCGACGGCCGCGACACGATCTGGGCGGCCGGATCGAACGACGACGCGGCGGCCGACACGATCGATGCCGGCGCAGGCGACGACTATGTCCATATCAACAACGGCGACACCGCAATCGGCGGCACCGGCATTGATACGGTCTATGTCGACGTCTCGGCGCTCACGACCGGCGTCAAGTTCACCTCCGGCACCGGCACGGTGAAAGTCAACGCCACCACCTCCTATTCCGGCATGGAAGCGCTCGACTTCACCGGCACGAAGGGCAACGACGTCGTGACCGGCGGCGCCGGCGGCGACACGCTGCGCGGCAATGCGGGCAACGACACGCTCAACGGCGGTGACGGCAAGGACTTCCTCTATGACGACGCCGGCAACGACACTCTCCTGGGCGGCGCGGGAGACGATAGTTTCACCCGCAACGAGTTCACCGGAAAGGACCTCTTCGACGGCGGCGCCGGCAGCGACATATTGGACTTCAACTATTACGGCTACGACGCCTCGGTGAAGCTTGACCTGCTCGACAGCACCAAGAACGATGGCCTCGCCCGCGGCCTCACGGTCAAGAACATCGAACGGTTCTGGGGCACGAGCCAGGACGACGACATCAGGGGTTCGAACGCCAGCGAATGGATGTACGGCGGCAGCAAGGACGATATCCTGCAGGGCCGCGGTGGCAACGACACGCTGATCGGCGGCTCCGGCGGCGATCACCTCACGGGCGGGTCCGGCAAGGATACGTTCCAGTTCAACTACGTCACCGACGGCGGCGACCAGATCACCGACTTCAAGCGCGGCGAGGACAAGATCGCCATCGACAACACCGCCTTCGGTCTCAAGGCCGGAACGGCAATCAAGCTCGTCCTCGCCGACGACGCCGTCTTCACGACATCAGGCCCGACCTTCCTTTACGAAAAGGATACGCACCGGCTCTGGTTCGACGCCGACGGCAAAGGCGGCGACAAGGAATCCGTCTTGCTCGCAACCCTGGACAACGTCTCGACGCTCTCCACCAGCGATTTCCTTCTGGTCTGATAGCAGCCCATTGCCAACCCGCTGA